>DATNPY010000023.1:0-34833 GCA_036702955.1 Drouetiella sp.
CACGAACGACACAGGAAAAGCCGCGAAGGTAAGCCAGCCTTTACTTGTGACGAAGTTGAGCGCTCAGTAGTAGATAATCCCCTTTTGCGGCTGCGTCAGATAATTCTTTTCGATTTCCTTTGCGCGCTTCAATTGTTCGTCGGCACCCTTTTTGTCGCCCTGCTGATTCAGCACGTCCGCGTAGCCTTTTAGAGCTTTGGTAGATTCGTTCATTCTGGCGTTTTCTGAGGACGGTCCATTCTTTTCTGCCGCCAGAATATCGACGGCGCTTTTGTATGCTGCCGCTGCATCCTTCCAGTTCTTGAGCTGGTGGTCCATCTGGGCGACGTTGTGCCAGAGCATGCCCGTCTCGATGTGATCTTTACCGGAAGCCTTGCTGCTTACCTCGACGCCCTTCTTATAGTAGGCTCTGGCATCCTCATATCTTTTGTCCTTCTCGCAAGTTTCGCCCAACAGCGCATAGGCGAACGCCACTTCCTTACTGTCTTTGCCGTAGCTTTTTTGACTGACGTCCAGAAGTGATTTGTATGCAGTTTCTGCGTCGCCATACTTGCCCTCTAGAAATGCCTTGTAGCCGGCTTTCGCATGTATATCCTCGTTGGGGTCCTTTGGTTTGGCGCTTTTGTCATCAGCACACAGAAATAGCGATCGATCCGAAAAGTCCAGCTTGTCTTGACCGTTCAAGCCGTTTCCTGAGCCTTCGAGTTTACGCAATTGCGGCGCGCCAGACATAACATTTGCAAAGTCGAAAGTTGCAGTGGTGCTTGCTGAATCCCTGTTGAAGTCGCTTGAGCGAAACAGTTCGGTAGTCATGACAGATGCCCTCATTCTCATTCACTGAGCTTATAGTGAGTGAGAATGTTTTCAAAACTGTGTCTGACGACAAGTGCTGAACATGGTGTGTCGTCGTTTTAGAACGGACGTTTGTGTTCGAAATTGCCGTCTGTCGTTGTCGTGTACCAGTTTCCCGCCATGCGCCCAACCGCTTGCAATACATCACTCTTGATGTGTCCGCGAGCGTCTACGATGCGGTCGTCTAAATGTATACAGACAATTTCTCCAAGCACAAGATTGTTGTTGCCGTGTTGCAGATACTGAATCAATTTGCATTCCAGGTTGACGGGCGCTTCGGCGACGCGCGGCGCCTTGATCATTTTGGATTGTGCCGCCGTCAAACCGACTTGATCGAATTCGCTTACATCGGGTGCGAATTCAGCGCTAGTCTGGTTCATCTTCTCACTTAGATTTTTGCTCGCGATGTTGACGACAAATTCCTTTGTGTCGACGATGTTACGCAGAGTATCCTTCGGCTCTCGGATCAACTGTTCGCCATCTTTGACGATGGATTTGTAAGCTGGTGAAAAGCCAATCATCGGCGGGTCTACGCCAAAGCAATTAAAGAACGAGAAGGGCGCAAGATTAGTTAATCCGTCAGGGCTTATCGTAGAGACCCAGGCGATAGGTCTCGGAATAATCGAACCGATCAGAATTTTGTACAAATCCTGTTTTGGCGTTTCTTTGCAATCGATGATCATGGGCTTCCTCTCAATATCGTCTCGGATTGTACTATTTCGCCGCGACTTACATCTGTTGGGTAGGGATTTATATGTCTGCGGTTGAGATATCCGCGCAATTGACTTTATATCTGTGCACAGTCCGTTATCCAGCTGCCAACGACGGGTATTAATGAGCAGACTTCATTAAAGATCCACGTGCGATTGCTAGTCTGAGAAAGTGAATCGTCCGGAGATTCCGTTATGCACGCAAAGACTGACGATTACTGGGTTGAGCATCTGCTCAGGCGCGCCAGTTTCGGCGCCACACCCGAAGAGCTGAAATATTACAAGGGGCTGGGTTTTGAGGGCGCCGTCGACGAACTGACCAGTCCCGAGAAGATTAAAAACGATAAGCTCGACGATATCCTCAGTAAGCAGGATTTCGATTTCACTGACCTGGGCGACGCAAAGCGCTGGTGGATTTATCGCATGGCTTACACGAAGCGCCCGCTCGAGGAAAAGATGACGCTCTTCTGGCATGGTCATTTTGCCACGTCTAATGCCAAGGTCGGCAATCCTTATCTCATGTATCAGCAAAATGAGCTGTTTCGGCGCAATGCTCTCGGCGACTTTCAGCAAATGCTTGTGGAAGTCTCGAAAGACCCGGCGATGATAATTTGGCTGGACAATCAGCAGAATCGCAAAGGTAAGCCAAACGAAAATTATGCGCGCGAGATCATGGAATTATTCACTATGGGTATCGGCAACTACACCGAGGCTGATATCAAGGAAGCGGCTCGTGCCTTCACGGGCTGGGCGGCTCCGTCTGGTTTTTACTTCAATAAGAAACAGCATGACGCCGGCGACAAGACATTTCTCGGTCAAAAGGGCGCCTTCAACGGTGAGGATATTTGCGCAATACTTGCGAACAAGCCCGCTACGGCAAAATATATGTCCAGAAAGTTGATATCGTTTTTTTCCTACGACGATCCCGATGACGATACGGTCGAGAGAATTTCAGATGTCTACTTGAAGAATGACCGCAATATTCGGGCAGTTGTGAAGGCTATTCTGCTGGATAAGTCGTTCAGAACAAACAAAACTTATCATGGCAAAATTAAGAGCCCAGTTGAACTGGTAGTTGGAACTGTAAAGTCGCTGCAAGTGCAAAAGCTTGATGGCGACCTGTCTGCGCTCATGGCGAGAATGGGTCAGAATCTCTTTGAACCGCCCAATGTCAAAGGTTGGGATGGAGGCATGGCCTGGATCGCTACGGATACGATGATGGAGCGCTTCAACTATGCTGCCAGAATCAGCACGCAAAAGTTTGATACCGTCGACGGTTACATTAATCCGAAGAGACTGGCGAAAAGCTATAACGTTAATACGGCATCCGATATGGTCGATCAATTACTGGTGGCTCTGGTTGATGGTGACGTGCCGAAAAACACGCGCAAGAAACTATTGACGTATGTTGGCACCGATAATGCCGGAAAAGAAACAGACGCGGTGCCAACCGGAGCAGCTCTTGATGTTAAAATGCGGGGGCTTATTCATTTGATCATGACTCTTCCGTCTTATCAACTTGCTTAGGAGAATCTATGGGAATTTCAAGACGCAGTTTTTTGAAAGGCGGCATCGGGCTCTACGCGTCGCTTTCAATGGGCGAGTTGTTGACATTGGGGGCGCAAGCCGGGTCTCGCCCGAGTGCATCTAAAATCCTTGTGGTCGTGCAACTGGCTGGCGGAAACGATGGTTTGAACATGGTCGTGCCATACGCCGAAGATGCTTACTACAAAGCTCGACCGACGATTGGCATCAAGCAAAAAGATGTTTTGCAGTTGGATCAAAACGTTGGTTTGCATAATGGCATGCCTGAACTTTCAGAGTTGTTCAAGAAAGGCAAATTGGCTGTGATTCAAGGTGTGGGTTATCCAGAGCCGAGCCGATCGCACTTTCGCTCGATTGAAATCTGGCAGACCGCAGAGCCTCGCAAGGTAAAGGATACTGGCTGGTTGGGACGCTATCTTGACTTGAACGCTCCAACGAAAGCTAGCGCATCTGACACTTTTTTCCCTGCTATCAACGTTGATCCGATCTTGCCAAAGACATTGTCGGCGCAGAAAGTGATTGTGCCTTCCGTCAACAACGTTGCTGATTTTCAGTTCAAAGCAGATCCAAAAAACGAAGCTGATCGTCTGGCACAGATAGAAGCGTTCAACAGTATCTACAGAGACTTCAAACTTGACCGACATTATGCCGATCAACTGCGCGCCGTTGGAATGGATACGACTGCAGCTTCGGCTTATCTCAACAAAATTGTGCAGAACTACAAATCGACTGCGAGTTATCCAAACGACGGGTTTGGCAAAGGGCTCAAGTTCATCGCCCAGATGATTTCAGGCGGCGTCAATTGCAGAATCTACAACATTACCCTTGGTGGCTTCGATACGCATACAAATGAAGGACGGAATCACGATCAGCTCCTGCGCAAACTTTCCAGCGGTCTGAGCGCATTTCAGCAAGATCTGGAAGCGCACAGCAAAGACCAGGATGTCGTTGTGATGACGTTCTCCGAGTTCGGCAGGAGAGTAGCCGAAAATGGTGGCAGAGGCACAGACCATGGCACAGCCGCACCAATGCTGGTGCTCGGAAGTGGCATCAAGGGCGGTGTCATAGGTGATGCACCGAGTCTGACGAATCTGGAAGACGGCGATCTGAAATACAAAATGGATTTCCGCAACGTCTATGCTACCGTGCTTGACCGCTGGTTAGGCGCTGACAGCAAGCAGGTTCTGGGCGATAAGTTCGACCAGCTCGAGTTGTTTCAGAAAGTCTGACGCTTTAGTGAGTTTCGCTGGCTGGTGTTACGTGGGCTGAAGTTTTTGGTTTAGCCAGAACTTTTCCAGCTACCTGGGAATCAGCGTCCTTGGCGATTCTCTTCAAATACTTGGCGTTTGTTTCCCACGCCTTCGGCATTGAACCTGTAAGGTCGAGTATGTGTTGCTTCGCAACTCCACCGCGGGCACTGTCTTGATAAAGAGTCTGCATTTTCGGTAGTCCGATGCCGTGCCAGGTCAAACCCGATTCGTCGCCGACTTCGTTGCGCAGAACCATGAGCCATTCCTTCACGCATTCGTTATACAGATATGGATCGCGATCGTCTTGCGCCTTGATTTTGTTTTCCAGAGCTTCGGCCAGCGCCATGTGCAAGTCGATGTCGTCTGGGTCGCGTTGCAGTGCGCGACGGCTCATTTTTATCGCCTGGTCCGTGTAGCCCATGCGAGTCGAGTATTCCGCGCTCATCATCATTGAGCTGGCGTTACCTTTCGGTAGCTCAGACCAAGCCTGAATGGACGTTAGCGGTTTATGTTCGCCGCCGACGATGCCCAGCTCTTCGTTTGTGTATTGCTCGGCAAAGGCGGCAGCGCCGCTGCTCACCAACAGGAGGACCGATATGAGAATGTACAAGGCGTGCATATTTGGGTTCTCGGGTTTACGGCAAATGTCATTAGGATAAACGTTTTCATCGCAAAGCCTATTAAGCCCCTGTCATCTTTACGCTTCCGTCACATGGTTTCGGCGCTGATGCGGCTTTTGCGGGTTAATAGACTAATTCGTATTTATCTCATTCATTTTCAGGCGGATCGGATATATGCTTTAGGAGCTTTCAAAGAGGAAGATCTGTGGAAAGTCAAAATGTCGCCCAGGGCAGCGTTACGGAGACTGGATCGGCAGCGAATATGCAACCGGCGAATGCACAACCGGGTATTTCACAACCGGCTAATTTTCTGGCTGCTAATTCACAATCGCCTGTCCCACAACCGGATACGAACCTACGTCCAGACACCAGTAAGCTTCCAACAATCGAGCGAAAAACCGACCATCTCAACACAATCGTCACCACTCTCTGCGTTGTCACCTTCTTGCCTTTGCCGCTGCTTCTGGCTTTCGGTCTCAAATCTTTTCTCTGGATGGGCATCGTCATCTGCGTTGTCGCTGTCATTCGTCTGATTAACAGCCCTGTTCAGCTACAGAAGCCAGCGCCTCCAGTCTCAGATTCGGTATCCGCCGCCATGCGCCAGCGCCATGCGGTCAGGGAAAGCGGCATCAATACGACATCTTGCGGTCCGTCGTCCGGTCAACTTTCCAATCAATCTTCCAGTCAGCCTCGTTAATTTACAGTCACGTTGCGTAAACATCAGCGTCTAAAGCTTCGACTATTTCTCTAGATCGGAATAGACTAGCCTTGGCTGAGCAATTCGGAGCAAAGATGCATCAAGTTCATTCACCTCTAATGATGGCGATGCATGATCCTGTCTTGCATCGCTTCATAGCTTTTCTAGCTGAAAAGAAAGCCGAACAAGAAGCCAATCCGGGAAAGCATCTCAAAATCGAGCTGGACCGCGATCTGATATTGAGCGTGCGTGAGTCGTTCAGACAGAATATTCTGGATGGCGAGCGCCACCTGCACATCTTGTCTCACTTGCTTTCTTCGGTCGTTCTGCAGGGCGAGTTCGAGCTGCACAGCAACGTCATCGGTGTGCTGCCAGGCGACGAAGACGATCGACCTTTTCTGATTCGGGAACGCATCACGCGCGAGACACTTTTTTCAGTGATGGACATCGATCTGGGCAATCAGATGCTGGATAACTTTCGCTACAGGCGCGGCATGGATTGGGTGCCGCTGGAGCTATCCGCGAACTTCATCGAATACCTTCCATCAGGCCGACTCGATGCCGGAGTAAACCGGCTCACCAGTAGAGTCAAGGCTGAAGAAGAGCTGTGGAACAAGGTCACGGACGAATTGTTCATGATCGATCAACTTGTTTCCCGCGACAAGCACTTGCGACAGTACAGCAAATTTGTCAAAGATATTTTCGGTATCAAAATAGTTTGCGATGACGATGACACCTGTCTGAAAGTCCACGAGAAGCTGCTGACGGTAACGGTCGCCGGAAGAGATTGGGAAAAGCTCGACGAGCTTGCCTTCGTAGCGCTTCCTGCAAATGGTCGCTCGCCCACTGATAAGCTGCTCGAGTTTGTCGAAACGAAAAACTATCTCACCTGTGAACCGTCTGAGCGCAAGAAAACCGGATGGCGTGCAATTAAAAGCGTGGTGAGATGGCACGATCGGTTGTTCGAGATTCAGGTGCAGCCGCTCAATAACTACTATCTGGAAATCGATCACATGGCGGGTCCGTCACATCAATCATTCAAATTGAACAGAGATTCGATGCGTGACGAGGTTGCCCGCCGCATTCCACTCTACGGCTTCTACAGGGATTTGCTGAAGATGCTGTTCATGGAGACGGACGTGTCGTTTGAGTGTGAGAATGCGTCAGTAGTGATCCGCTGATTTTTTGCGCAAGTGATTTTTATTGTGAATCTTCGAATCTAAGTTTATTGATTCTGTTTTGCAATCCAGAAATGGTGCCTGACCAGCGGTTGAGCATCAACTTGGTGATGGGTGCATGAGGTTTGGCAGGAGAGAGAGCCAGACTCGCCTCGAATTTCTCGACTGCGGCGGCTTCTTCAGGTTTAGTGAGGGCGTTGATAATTTCGTCGCGTCCGAACTCTGGTGACAACAGAAACTGATGCAGCTTCTCAAAAACGGGACGATCGTCTTCCACTGACAGCGCACAGTGCAGTACCAGCGCGGAAAGCAAATTTTTCTCCCATTTGTGCCACAGCTTATCGTGCTGCACAGGCGGCATCGTATGACCCATAATTTTGTCAGACACTAGTTCAGCCAGTTCATAGGTATTGGCACCACTTATATCTGATTCAATTTCGTCTTTTATTGCGCTCATGTCTCACCAAAAACTATATGCGCAATATTACCTCATGTTTGCATGTCTTGTCCGCTCAGCATGTTCGCAATCGCAGCACCAGCGACTGTCACAGGTCTTTTGCTGCTAACGAACTAGTGAAAACCCGCGTTGACTTGGGCTTCGCGGCGGGCTAAAGTCAAGTAGTAGTCGAATTTGACTGCCTCCACCAGTTTTACCAACCACAACCACATCGGTGAGCAGGTTTGCTCGCGCCTCTTTCCGGCGCGATCGGCTTTGCTTTTGCGCGCAAATCTACTTTGAGGAGAAGAACATGATCACCAGTGAGAACGAGTCTGGAATAACGCCTGAGGATCTGGCGAATTTGAGAGACCAGGCTCTTCGAAAACAGGCTGAGAGGTCGAAGCAAGAAGGCTCCTGGAAAAATCCATTTGACCAGGCTGATTATCAAACTGTTGATGAAAGTCTGCAAGTGAGTCGCTTTCTCGCCATTGCAGCGCTTATGATCATTGGTGCGGCGGTTGTCTGGCCCGCTTCGTTCCTCGGGTTGTTTGCCGCCTGGGGAATTTTGCTTCTTTACTGCGTTCATTCCATTTATCAGCAAGGCCGGAAACAATATGTTTTGGATAATAATGCGATCGTCGGTTTCCAACTTCCTCTGCCTAAGAGCACCACTTTGTGGGGCATTGCCATACCTCTGGCGATGACAGCGTGCCTCTGCGTTGTTCTGGCTCGAGACGTGCTCGATGAGGCAGCAGTAAATAAGTGGGTCTTCCTCGGTGCGTCCAGCGTTTTTTGCTGTGCTTATGTCGCTGGTGCCCTGGTGAAGAAAATCAATCGACCAAAATTTGTGGGTTTTCTCAGTGGTCTGACAACTGGTTTGGCACTGTCGATTTTTGCTCTGTTTGCTGTGCAGATGTCCACTGGAGATAAGCATTTCGATCCATGGATCATGCTTCCCACGGCTGGTTTGCTTGCGGTC
The DNA here is from genome assembly GCA_036702955.1 of Drouetiella sp. Lineage (GTDB taxonomy): Bacteria > Cyanobacteriota > Vampirovibrionia > Obscuribacterales > Obscuribacteraceae > PALSA-1081. The sequence goes on from DATNPY010000023.1 coordinate 8,271, forward strand.
TATTCGCTTCAAATGACAAAACAGCTCTTGCTCAAAGTAGAGCGGAATATATCCCTTCCTGTATTTTGCACGGCTTGTCTTGGAGCTGTGGCTTCGTTTTCAGTCGTGATGGCACCTGAGTTGCGCGGCCTCGCTCTGGCACTGGGCGAAAAGCTGGCTATATCCTCAGATACAAAGGTGGTCGATATTGGCTACAAAATTCTGGGAGGCTTGAATGCTGCTCCTGAGTTGGCATCGATCGCCTTGCATGACTCTCCTGAGCGCCCGAGCACATTCGCGGCATCGTTTTCTGCAATTGACTCTGAGCAAGCCGCGAAGATGTACTTCTTTGTTTCAGGAAAAACTCGCAAACAACCGACTGCGACGATCGGTAGCTTCCAAAACATCAGGGTCGCAGATCCAAATGCGAAAGTAGAGGGCTTATCACTTGTCGAATCTACCATCACCGGGCATGTCGATGCGAATTCATTGACATCTGTCACTTACTGGACGATGGTGTTCGGCAACAACACTGCGAATCTGCAAGAGGCTCAAGCAAAGATTTCATTGCCACCAAATTCTGCTGTGTCGCGGGTTACGCTGTGGGTAAACGGCAAGCCGCAAGAGGCTGCATTTAACTCTACCGAGCGTGTCACTCAAGCTTATCAGTGGATCACAGAACGTCATCGCGACCCATTGCTAATCACCGAACCTTCTCGTGGAGTGATCAATTTGCAGGCTTATCCGGTGCCGAAATATGGTGAGATGAAAGTTCGAATCGGCATCACCTCTGGGCTTGATCCAAGGTCGAAGCGAGACTTCAGTTTTATTGCACCGCATATAATTTCGTCGAATTTTGGAATTGCTGATGCAAAAACTTTTGTCAAGCTAGAGAGTAACGCCCCGATCACTTCCAATGCCAGTCAAAGCAAAGTGCGAATGGTCGATGGTAAGCCGGTTTACACAGGCCAGATTGAACCAGGTGGAGCCCACAGTTATCAGTTTGTAGCGCACCGTGATAGCGACTTTAATAAATTCTCCGCGCGAGCAACTCACTCGAAAGAAGACATGATCATCGAAGAAAAGCTAGTTAAATCATCCGATTCTATCAAGCGTCTGGCTATCGTCGTTGATGCATCGGCTGTGGTGGCAAGCAAGCGCGATGAGATCGCAAAAGCACTGGCAAGCATTCCTGAAAGTGTTTCTACAAAGGTTTTTATCGCGGATCATCGTGATGACGTTGAATCGCTGGCGGTCAACGAAGCTATCGCTCGTCTCAAAAATGTCGAATTCTGTGGCGGTGTCGATGATGTCAGAGCTCTGGCCGCTGCCAGAAAGTTTATCGGGCGAGATACCCATGCGGCGATCGTCTGGGTTCATGGTGCTCAGGCAATATTTCCTGCTGATCAGAAGTTTCTTCAGGAGTTGTTAGCTTCTGGAGAGCACCGTCTCAAAATCAACGAACTTCAACTGGATGATCAAGATAATGCCGTCAAAACTCAGTTGGCTACCTGGAGTCGTGAAGCCAGCCCACTGTTCATATCTATCGAGCAGGGTGGCTCAGTCGCAGAAGACCTGACTAACTTTTTCAACGGTGCCACTGTCAGTGGTTCCACCTATGAGGTTGTTCGGAACAAAGTTGATAACCGGCATGCTGCTGCGACAAGCTACGATTTCCCGGTCGCCAGTCGTTTGTCGACTGTCTGGGCGGCTGATGAGGCGCGACGATGCGCTGAGTTGGGTCAAATAGACACCGCTGTCACTCTGGGCACCGCTTATCGTGTCGTCACTCCGGCGACTGGTGCCGTCGTTATGGAACTGGAAAGTGACTATGCTTATCAAGATTTGCAGCGCAATTTCTACAGCGTCGTCAGCAACAAAGAAAAGGCACCCAGAGCCGGCTCTGGTGGTTCGGATTTTTCCGATACTTCGTTTGTCACAGACAGGAGAATGCCATCAGCTGCTCCCAGAGCTGAATTCATGCGCGCCAGTGCCGCTCCACAAATGGAGTCGAGACCGGCAGCGCGATTGGAAGATTCGTTCGACGACTCAAGACCGGCACCTGAACAGAAAGCAGCTACCGATGGTGCAATGTCAGCACCACAATTGCAGGGCGCCATAAACGGCACGATTGGACCTCGCCCCGATGCGAGCGCGGCTGAAGGTGCCGAGGGCGTTCCTGGAGCAGATGCGACAGTGATAACTGGCGTCAACACCGCCGGCACGGTACGGGTGAACAATCTGGCTAACCTCGAAGTTGCGCTGAACCTGTTCACTTGCGCACTCCAGGCTGTGTGTGCGATAGCTGGACTGGTCAATCTGATTCAGGGATTTTTTCTTCCCGGCACCCGTTCGTCGGCCTGTAAAAAGTTGCTGGTTGGGTCGGTGTTGCTTCTTGCGGCTGTTGCGATACCGAGCATGGTTGATTGGCTGCTTGGTGTTCAGCGGGATACGAACATGTTTTCGTGAGGTTTATTACTCGCCACGTTCATGCATCATCTCCAGCACTTTGTTGGTTGCTGCGGCTCCCAGGATTACTGCGCTGGTCAGATAAAACCAGAGCAACAGAACCACAACGCCTCCAAGCGATCCATAAACACGGTCGTAAGCGCCAAAGTTCTGCACGTACATTCTGAAACCAAGGGAGATGGCGATGAAGATAAGTGCTCCGAAGAGGCTGCCGGGCGTAATCCAGAATACGCGTTGCTTCGAGGGTGGGCCGATCTGGAATGTAAGAGCGAAGCTTACGAGTGTGAACAAAAATTCTGCCACCAGGTGTAATGCCGACAGCGAAAACGAGGCGACGCCTTTCAAGCCAAGTTTGGCGATGAACTGAGGCCAGGCGACAATCGACGCCAGACAGCCGAGAACGAAAATGGATTGAACTACGGTCATAACCATAGACACAGCTCGGCGTTGCCAGTACGACCTGCTTTCTTTATGTCCATAGATGCGATTGAGCGCATCCATGACTGACATAAAAAGCGAAGAGGCAACCCACAGAGATAATATCGAGCCAACGGATAGAACGGTGACGGGGTGCGCCGCACGCATTCTTTCTATTTGTGACTGCACGACTTCGTAAGCGTCAGCTGGAAAAATGGTGCTCAGTCCATGCTTTAATTCATTGATCGTCTGTACCTCTAACCAGCGAAGCTCGTGGGGCAAGAAAGACGAAACGTAATAAAGTTGCACCGAGATTGCTAGAAGCACAGCCAACAGCGGAACGAGCGCCAGCATGGCGTAAAATGCTATCGCGGCACTACGAGTCAGAATTTCGTGGTCGAGAAATTCTTGAAAGACCTCTCGCGCGATCGACGCGATTTTACCGCGCCGAAACCCAAAGGTGCTAGCCAAGCGAGTTGGCAGTGGAGATCGCATTTGCTCGAATTAGAGCCTTTCGGAAACTGCAACGATGGGAGCTTGACGCTGTTCAAGCCAGGTGTCGATGACTTCAGCTACAACGTTGTCGACTTTTTGATGCTCGATCATCAAGTGTCCGTGTTTCGGAATGACGTGCAAAGTTTTGTCTTTAGTCTTCAGACGTGCCACCATTTTCGGCAGAGCGCTAGCCTTCACGACCTGGTCTTCCTTGCCTGCCATTACCAACAAGGGCATGGTTTCAGGTAGAGAGTCGATCTTCGCAATTGCCATTTTGTTTGTTTTATCAGCTTTGATTAGCTCAACGGGGCTCATGCTTCTGCAAATTTTCTTGTCGGCCATGCATGACTTTGTCAGTTCTTTATTGTTCGAAAGGTAAGGCTCGATATATTTCTCGAGATTCATCGGTTTGGATGGATTGGATAAGCCTTTCCAGAAATCAATTGCCCAGCGTGGTGACGGATGAACGCAAGTTTTAACACAGGGTGCGCTTACGATCGCTGATTGCACAAGGTCCGGATGCTCGGCCGCTACGGTCAACGCCAGGTTCGCTCCCAGGCTTTCTCCGAGACAAATCGATTTCTCGCCTGAGCGATTGTGTAGGAAAGTAAGAAGCTTAACTACGTCTTCGGTACTTTGGGTGAAATGAATTTTGTCATCGCCGCCGTACTTTTTGCACTCTTCTTTCCAGCGTCCGAAACCGCGCATGTCTGCGGCATACACCCGATATCCTTCTTCAGCTAAGTGCTTAGCAAAGTCATCATAAGCCGCGGCGTAAAATGTTAAACCGTGAATTGCAACAATAGTTCCTTTGTTCGGAACTGTCGGATCAGACCATTCGTAGATTGGTAAGTTAAGTTTCTCAGCTGCCTCGTTCTCGAGACTGCAAGTTGGTGCGGCGACCGCAGGCGAGACTGCAGCGGCCAGGGTTGCCAATAGGTAGCCGAGCTTTCTTCGAAAGCGCATAACGGATTTCTCCTCTCCTGATCTCACGTCATTATCCCCAAAACGCAGCTGGAGGACTTTGCGATCAACCTGACCAAGATGACCGAAGTCATCTCAGAAAGTTCCTATTGATCACTTTGCAGACTGTAGTTTAAAGTCCTACAGTATGGCCGCTCATTAGTAATATTCCAACAAGCAGCAATAAATAATCCTTTTTCGCTCAAGGTTTCTCGTGATCACTTCTCCACCAACCAGAATTTTTGTTACGGGTGCAACGGGGTTGGTAGGTGCCCACCTCGTTGAACAGCTCCTCTTGGCAGGTTATGAGGTTGTGGGGATGGTCAGACCGAGTAGTCAACAGGCCCGCTTATTTGAGTTACAAGCGAAATTTTCTAACTTAGAAATAATCAGCTCTGAGTTAAATGATCAGAACAAATTGATACCGGCGATGAGAGGAGCATCGGTTGTCATACACACTGCTGCCTCCATTGCGCCGATGGCTACGCTCGAAAAATTGAACACCATAAACGTGGAAGGCACCAGGTCTGTTGCGCAGGCTGCCACCATTGCTGGTGTAAAACAATTTATCCACATCAGCAGCTTGTCGGTGATCATGGGAGCAACGCACATATACGATGCTGATGAAGACGCTCCCTACATGCAGTCTAAAGAAGCTTACGCCAATTCCAAAATTGCCGCCGAGCAGCTTGTTTTATCACCTGAAATCGCATCAAAAATCCATGTTACCGTTTTGCGTCCCGGGTTTATTTATGGACCTAACGAACGGGCCTGGATGCCTAGAGTAATAGGCATGTTGAAAGGGCGCAGGGCGATGCTTGTGGGCAACGGTGAGGCGGACACAAACGTCATCTATGTCGGCAATTTGTGCAAGGCGATACTGTCGTCTATCTTGCGCGAAAAGGCGTATGGAGAAATCTACAATCTTACCGATGGGCAAAAGGTCAGCAAGCGCAAGTTGTTCGACACCATTGCAGATGAATTGGAGTTACCACGCTGCTCAATCTACATTCCGGAGTGGCTCGCGCACGTTCTAGTTGATAGTGCCTGTTTAATAGCGTCGGTTTCGCCCGGTCCACTGAAAAATGTGTTGTGCCAGTATTCGAGACCCGCGCTGAGGCTGGCTGGCTACAATCAGGGATTTAATATAGCCAAAGCCGAACGAGATCTGGACTTATGTCGAGCGCATCCCTTTTGAAGAGGGAATGGCTAAAACCTGCGCGGCTTGGAATGTAGATAGAAAGTCGCGTGTCTCGAAGATTAGTAGCCAGATCATCGCTGAAACCTGACCTCGTGGAGGCAGTAGTTCGCTGCGCTGTCTTCAAATTAACGGCTGAGCCGCCGTCTCAGTTGTGAATAAGGCTGTCAAGATTAAATCGTAGATTTAAGGAAGGAGTCAGCAGCCTGTGGGCTTTTCCGGTTCTGGAGCTGGTGGCTTTACGTATTTCCCCCAATTACATAAAGACCACTAACATCTATTCTCTAATCAGCGGTACAAACTCTCTCGCGTAACAGAAAAGGAAGAACCCAGGACGGGTTTGCCTGCTTTCACGCGTCTTTGGAATGAGGAATGCAAATGCCTGGCGATAACCCAAACGACAAGAGCACAGTAGCCCAGATCGACCCAGCCAGAGAGGCTCTGGGACAGCAAGCATTTAATCCTGATAATGCCGCGGCTCCATCGGACAAATTTTCGCGATACGTTGCCGTCACTGCCAAAGGTGTGGACAATCTACCTGAGGGTGTGTTGAGAGCCGGAGCAGATGCCTTCGCACATCCAGTAGACACAGCGATGATGGTTGGCGAATCTGCCGTCATGGGCGCTGTATTGAAGACCATTTTGCCCAAAGGGGGACCGGCCGGGTTGATAGCTGGGGCTGCAATCGGTGGCTACTTCTTATATGAGGCAGGAAAACCAATTGGCGATGCGTATTCAAAAGCTGGCAACGCCAAAACAATGGGTGATTTGAACGCAGCTGGACACGAACTTGGCGACGCCGGTGGTGCATTTCTCACCAATTCTGCAATTAGCATGGGCGGTTATCGTCTCGGTGCTGGACTTGCCAACAAGGTGTTGATGACTGAGCGCATGGATGGTTTTGCGGAAGCTAAAAATAACTTCTGGAACGGCGTTAACAGTAAACTTACATCGTTCAGGGTTCCCGGGCTCAGCACCGAAGCTGGTGCCGCCGCAGCTGCTGCAGTCGATGGCACATCATTTGAAAGATTCGGCGCCCGAAGCATCAACCTCGCCTCTAATATCAAGGTAGAAGGCGAGAGAGCAAACCTGCTCTATACCGATCGTACAGCCCCTAAAGCCAGTCTGGTTGGTGATGTAAACGAGGCGGACAATATCGCAGTCACGCTTTTGGCTAAGACCAAAGGTTCTGAGTTCTTGATGGACCGCTATTTGCAGCGCATCGCTAATGGTGCCGCGCCGTTAACTGATGCTCAAATCGAAGCCAAGTTTGGAACCGACCCTGTCGCTGCGGAAGCCGTCAAAAAGTTCGCGGCTGACCACAATTTGACGATTACAGATCAAACCAACGCTTCAGGACGTTTTGTTCTCGAAGGCTCTGCCGACAAAATGCAGCGAGCATTCGGCACGACATTGCAACAATTCCAGGGCGAAAACGGCGAGTTGTTCCGAGGCAGAAGCGGCACATTGTCGGTTCCGACTGATGTAGCACCGCACATCCGAGGAGTATTGGGCTTAGACAACAGACCTCAGTTCCACACAAACTATGTCAGACTTTCCGACTTGCCGCCTGAGTTGGGAGGAACACAAGGTACAGGCCTGGTTGCATCAGAAGCGGCTCCGAAGCCGAATGCGAGCGGTGCCAGACCACTGGACACACAAGAAGTGCTCAAGGCTTATGGCGCTGATCCAAAATTCGATGGAAAGGGCATGACGACAGGCTTCCTTTCACTTGGTGGCACTATGCCGGAAGGCTGGAATGACTACCTTTCATCGAAGGGAATTGATCCGAAGACATTCGAAACAATCAATATCGCCAAAGAAGCACCGACTCCAGACCCGCGCGGTGCCAATGGGGAGAACGCACTTGACGGCGTTATCCATAAAGAAGGCTTGCCTAAAGCCAAGACTGTAATGATTCAGGCTCCGAACGACGATACCGGTATGCCAAATGGTATCGACCGCATGACCTTCCCTAAAAACGGTGAAAGTCAGATTTCGCACGCCAGCATCAGCTGGGGCATGTACGAGCCCGGTTGGACCGATCAGGCGTTGGCTGCCATGGAAGACGCTGGTAAGAGAGCTGCGCTCAAGGGCATCACAATCACGGTTGCTGCCGGTGATAACGGCGCTGGTGACGGATGGAAGGGCAAGAAACAAGTCGTCGACCAGCCTTCAGGTCTCAAATACTTCACCGGAGTTGGTGGCACACAACTAATTCTCAAACCAGATGGTTCATTTGGCTCTGAAAAAGTTTGGTCTGGAAATGGCGCCACCGGCGGTGGTCGCTCATTGAAGACTCCGGTACCGGACTATCAAGAAGGCGTTAAGATGCCGCCTAACATGAACAATCCAAAATTCGAAGGACGTGGCGTTCCAGATATCGCTGCCAACGGCGACCCCAGAAGCGGATGGAACACATTCACTGACGACGGCATACAAGCAATTGGAGGCACGAGCGCCTCTGCACCGGCTGAGACAGTGGCTGCTGCCATCATCAGTCAGGCAACCGGCAAACCAACTGGTTTCTGGAATCCGTTGCTTTATCGTCTGGGCAAATCGAATCCTGAAGTTTATCGCGACGTGACTGTCGGCAACAACACAGACGAAGGCGTCAAAGGCTACAGCGCCGGACCAGGTTGGGATGCCACCACCGGATGGGGCTCAGTCAACATCAGCAAGATGATCGATGTCGTCAATAAAGAGAACAATCAACACTTTGTTGCACGTGGTCTTAAACAGGTTCCAGATTTGATTCGCAAAAATCACACTGAAGTGCCGGTATGGGCTATTCCATATCAGTCTCAGGGTGTGAACGATCAAACCGAATCTCGATAGATTTTCTTTGAGACTCAATCGTGCTGTCGAGCAACTCCCAGGGAATGTATTGAGGAAAGATGATGATGTCTCGCCATCTGGCGGATTTGACTCAGTAAAGAAGTGGCTGTATACAGGTGCTTAAGGCTCGCGTATACAGGTGCTTAAGGCTCGCGTATACGGGTGCTTAAGGCTCGCACGGGCTGTGGAATCTTGAGTGGGTTCATAACCCCTTAGATCCAAAACATTAACTAATTGCACCCTTTTTATCCCTCGTGCTATGCCTGTTTTCTCAGTTCCAGTGCGCGTTTCGAGATTTATTCTCGAAATTTTTCTTTGTCATGTAGTTAATGCTTTTGATCTAAGGGAATGAGCGACTAGAATTTCTGAGCGGTGGCAACATCGTCTGTTTTTTTCAATAAAAAAGGAGGGCGACCTGCGCCCTCCTTCTCCATTTACCGACCCGTACCTTTGTACAATTAACCGCTCAGTCTCCGCACATTTCCTCGTAGTACGAGTTTTCTGCTTTGGCTGCGGCAGCCTTCGCGGCGTTTTTCTTCTCCAATTTCTCGATTGATTCCGCCAGCTTCGGATTTTGCGATGTCAGCTTATCGATGTTTTGAACCACTGGCGCATCGTCTCCTGGATGCACTATTGGATGCGATCGACCATGGGTGTCTAGAGCTTTTGTGCCGTCGACCGACATGATACCCATCGTCAATTGCCAGATGTCTTTGTTTGTGGCTCTGGCGTCACCTTCTTCATTACCTGCATTGAGCAGTCGTTTTGCCACATGCCATTGACCTTCGCCTTTACGATAGTGTGACAGGTCGTCGATTTGGGCATAGGCTTCCGAGTGATCTACTGGTTTGGATGCTTGTTCAACAGTTGCATCAGCAGCTGCAGCTAATTCCGCTTTGTTGCAATCAGGTTGTACCGGTTCTTCCGGAGCTTGCTTCTGTGCAACTTTATCGGCATAAACCGACACAAGTTGGTCATAGTCTTCCATTGAGTTGATTCTTACATGGTCTAGACCTGCTCTGCGAGCCAGGGCACGTGCGCTGAAACCTGTGAAGTTTTCTCCGGTCAGCTCAGGATATTTTCCATTCAAAAGGTCGCTTACGTACTGTGCATTTTCTGGAGTGTAAGGCCCCGTGCCAGCATTTTCAGTTGTGTTGTTCACTTCATACGCTGTCAGGAATCGGCGCATATCCCGCTCACTGACGCGTCCATCGCAAGTGCCGTCATGCGAAGCATCAAGCACTGCCATCAAAGGTGGTGACCCGACAAATAGCTGTGCCGCCACATCGCGCACATTTTCGTGACGCTCTTCTCTATTTCGGTGTCGTGTTTCCTGTCTGTCGTAAGCTCTCAGATCCGCCTTTTCGATGGTTTCGGGGTCTGCGCCGAGCCAATTTCTTCTTGCCAGGTCGTCATATTGTGATTGTCCTCTGTCTCCTGGTGAAAGCAGTTGATTCGCCAACATGGCATCGAGGTCAGATTTCGTTGAGCCGCCGCCTTGTTTGTAGGTTGCTATTTCGTCTCTAGTTATGCCGAAGTCATCTCGGTTGACGTTGATTTTGTCGAAATCGTTTTGCAGCCAGCCCACCGCTACTTGCGGCAAAATTCCAGACGATTCGAGCTGCTTATTCAACGCGTTAGTTTCTGCCACGCAGTGTGTGCTTTTGTAGTCACGCAATTCGTCAACCAAAGTTGTGTAGGCATGAGCCTCGGCATTGCGACCGTGAGTGTCTAATTGGGTTTGCACTTTCTGAACGATCGCGTCTGCTTCTGTGTTGGGCATTTTAGAAACTCCAGAGGAAGAGCCTGTCAGTTGTTCAGCACATTTGCTGCAACCGGGTTTTCTTGAGGGATGTGCAGAGTATGCTTGGCTTAAGTAACATTCAGATAACAGGCAAAAATTGAGAGCAGTTGGCTATTGCAGTGACGCCAAGCCCGGTCCCTGTTGTGGTTCGAGATTTCCGGACACATCTATTTATCTATAGGGCTGCTGGGGCGCAGCATCTCCCCAAGCCAGCCACCCAGCGCTCCGATTACAGCGAGTCCCAGAGACCACTTCAAGAATATAGGGCTGTCCTTGCCCAGCAGAAAACCAACGAACACGCCGAGTAAGCTCAAACCTACGGCAGATTCTCGCATCGAGACATTCGCTTTTGGAGCACAGAATGGCGCAATAAATCCGGTGAAAAATAGTCCAATGATAATCCCTGCGCCGAGGGTGTAATTAGAATATTCACTTTGTCGACCCGGGATGTCGACAAGCGCAAGCAAAGCAAGCGTTAGCGAGATTACCAGACCGAGCATGAATATGAATCCCACCCAGTTCCACTGGAGCGGCTTTTTGAAATCTGAAAGCTGAATGTGGAAGCTGTGAACCGTTCCTTCAGCCATATATTGGCGGTAAAGAAGCAGAAGCACAGCGCTCAATAGAGCAAGCAAAATCAGGAGCAGAAACGGAGATGAGCCCAGGCTGTACGTCAAAGCATCATAAGCTCCGTGCAGAAAGCTCGAAAGGGATAAGCCCACCACAATCAGCGCACATGCCGCTGGTGTGAAACGCCGCGTGCGACCGATTGCAATTGCCCACGGCACCGACAGCAGAACGTGGGCCGGAACAGTCGCGAGCATGCGCAAAATTATGGTGCTGGGATCCATCCGTACAAAGAATCCGATGTTTTCGGCGAATGCGAAACCAAGTGCGGCGGCGGCCGCGACCACAATGCGGTTAGACGTTTCCTTGACGGGGGTTGATGTTTGCAGCGCGATCAAAGTGGCTAGGAACTTGAATGATTCCTCAGTTGGTCCGATCACCAAGAAATCGGACAACATGAAGTTGTGCGTCATAAAAGTGGTGCCATAGGTTTCTATCCTGTAGGCAGGCACCACCAGGATGGCTCCGTATACAAAAGCGCGCGCGAGAGCATCAAGGGGCTGGCGTTTTCCGCCCGTTGACCAGAACCACCAGAGCCAAAGCAGGCTGGGCGCCAGCGCTAGTAGAATTATGTGCATTTGCTTCTATTAATAGATTGAATTTTGCCGAACCAGCAGAAGTTGCTTTCAAGAGTAAAAAAATCTCTCATTTAATCTTCTCATTATGTTCGCCAATTTTTATGCGGGAGTTGGAAAAAAGTCTGCAAAAGCTCATGAGTTAAGGTGATCGAGCACTTCGAAACGGATGGGTTTTGTTGTCTGAAAGCAGCTATATCTACAATTTCGCGATTATGAGAAGTTGCAACCGAACAACTGCGAGTTCGTCTAGCTCACTGGAGGATCTCGACAATGCCTAATAAAAAACACTCACATCAAGAACTCTATCGCTGTTTGGGCGAGGTAATCGCCCTGAGACGCAAACGCATGGGACTTTCACAGGAAGAACTGTCGGAAGCTTCAGGTGTGGACCGTTCATTTCTAAGTAGCGTGGAACGGGGTAAACGAAACCCAAGCTTCGGCACCGTGGCTAGCATCGCTACTGGTCTGAAAATGCGATATACGCGACTCATAAGTAATTGTGAGCAATGTATGGAGAGAAAGAAAGCGAGCTGATCGCATTGGGATCACAATAGCTGAACCAGATGGTGCCTGCTGCGCGGGCACCATTTTTGGTGTCATCGTCGTCAGCAGCAGGTTAGGAAGCAGCTTTGCAAAGCTTGGTGGGAACAGAGAACCAGAAGGTGCTGCCTTTGTTCACTTCGCTATCGAAGCCCATTTCTCCGCCCATTAACTTTGCATAGCCGCGACAGAGTGATAGTCCCAGGCCGGTGCCGCCAAATTTTCTGGTGGTTGATCCGTCAGCTTGTACAAAAGGCTGACATAGTTTGCTCTTTGCTTTGTGTTCGATACCAATGCCGGTATCGGTTACTAAAAATTTCACCGTTAAAGTTTGTTCCTGTTGATTCAGTTCAAGCTGCTGTACCTGAAAGTGAACAGAGCCAGTGTTCGTGAATTTTACGGCGTTGTGCGCAAAGTTCAATAACATTTGTTTGATCAACCGACCGTCTGCGATCAGCTTCAGCTCTCGAAGTTCATAGTCGACCTCGTTTGTGATCTCCAGCTCTTTTTTCTTGGCTGATGGTGAGATGGTTTGGATAACTTCCTCTAAGATTGCGATTAAATCGATTTGTGTTTCAGCGATTTGAGTGCGCCCAGCTTCCAATTTAGAGAAATCGAGCAGATCGTTAACGACTTCCATCAAGTTGCTTGCGGCTTGGAAAGCCAGTTCTATTAGCTCTCGCGTCTCCTTGCGTGACAGAGACGGTTCGCTCAACAACAAATCGAGTGTGCCGAGCACTCCGCTCATTGGAGTGCGAATCTCGTGGCTGATATTGGCCACAAATTGAGACTTCATATTATTCGCTTCGATCGCTTGATCGCGCGCTGCCTTGAGTTCTTCGTTCGCTTCTTTGAGCTGCTCGACCTGCAACGCGAGTTGGTACTGCCAGTGCTTCTTTTCGGAAGCATGTTGCTTGCATTCATCTGATGTCGTGTCTTCGTTTTTTTGATCTGTCATAGTCCGGGATGCCCGTCTTCAGCGGCTTGTCGAAGCGTTCGTTACTCGAATCGTCTCGATATGATGAAGATGGACGTGACCTGCAAATAGTTCCGCTGACACTTAAAACAGCAGCGGTCGTCAGTGAAATGCGGCGTGAATTAGACTTTTGGTGTTGGCTTGTAGTCGAACATTTCAAGAGGAATTGTCTGATTGAATTTCACTTTGTTGTATCTGCAGGTTACTTTGACGTCATAATCTTTCATTTGACTCTGAATTTTGACGAGGTCTGCCACTTGTTCAGGAGTGAATTTTGCCTTGAACAACTGCAGTTCGTGCGGCGAAATCGTGACAGGCTGAATGTGTCTTGTGTATTCCAGTCGAACAATATCCATCTTGTTGCGATCGAGCCAGATATCTTGCTTTTGCGTGCCCCAGATTCCTCGAAGGTGGATTAATTCGCCTGTTCCATCAAGTTGTTCTTTAACTAATTCAATCGATGAAAATTCCGAAAGACTGCGACCAGCAATTTGGTCGGGCATTAAGAGGCGCGGAATCGTATGGGCGGAACCACTCGAGACACCCGTAGCTCCAGCAATAGCAGCACTGAGATGCTCTTGCTCGTCCATCTTTCCAAGAAAGTACAGATGTGATTTTCTGCCATCGCACCAAACTGTATTGCCATCGCCGTAGCCATCTTGCCAGAAGAAACGAAAGTAGTTCGGTCTGACAAAATAAGTTTTGAACGTAATTTGTTGCGGCGGTTGCTTTGATTGATCGGTCGAGGTGGTCAATACCTCGCCTTCGTCTGCATATGTTTTGCAGGTTTTGTATTTGTCCAACACATGAACGAAAAGTGATTTTGCGTCCAAGGCGCGTCCTCTTTGCTGCGGCCGAACGATTGCTCTTGATGGCTCAGTTTATCAGGTGCACTGGAGCCTGTGGTTGTCAAAACACTAAGAATGCTTGCTGTTTTGCCGGTGAAACAGCAAATTAAGACTATGCTGAAGTACACTTTTCGCATTCATTAAGGGAGTCCGATATGACCATTCAAACGAAAGTGCGCGGCAAAGGCTTGAAGGTGCTCGACCCCAATTATGAGCAGAAGGTTCGGGATAGCTTCGCTCACCAGGGCGTGATGCAAGTGTTCAACGGCCAACTCGTGCATGTCGGTCTGGGTGAAGTTGAAGTTCATGTGCCGTTTTCCAAAGGTCTGGCTCAGCAGCACGGATTCTTCCACGGCGGGATGGTGGCGATGGTTGCAGACACCGCGTCAGGATTTGCTACCTACACTATATTGCATCCGGATGAAGAGTGTTTGTCTGCCGAATTCAAGATCAATTTCTTATATCCAGCAAATGGTGAGAAGTTGATCGGACGTGGTGGCATCATCAAAGTTGGGAAAAGTCTTGTCGTAGCTGAGGCAACAGTCTCTGTTGTTCGTGATGGCGAAGAAATCGACTGCGCATTTATGGTTCACACGCTGGCGCGCACAAGACACGTCAAAAGTGGTGAAGTGAATAAACCTCAGCGTTAATTCAGTACACGTTAATTCAGTACACGTTAATTCAGTACACGTCAATTCAGTACACGTTAATTCGTATGCGATCAAATCCCGTGCTCGATTAGATCCAGTGCTCGATTAGATCCAGTGCGCGATTAGATCCAGTGCGCGATTAGATCCACTGCGCGATTAGATCCACTGCGCGACCAAATCCAGTGCGCGATAAGTGCAGTGCCGATATATGCTAAGCTTCGCCTGCTTGTTTCAGCAGCGTGCGTGCTTCACCGAGGCTGGCATCAACTTTTCCGACGTATGCCGCACGATCTGCAGGACGCTCGGCGTTGTAAGCAACTACGCCTGGATCTTCACCGGAATTAGCTTTAGCGAAGTGTGACAGAGCGATTTCTGCGTTGCGAGTAGGATCCTGTCTTTCAGCAACCGACATGCCTGCGCCTTCTCCCTGATCATTCAATTGGAAAAGTCCGACACTGTGTCCATTGTCTCCGATTGCTTTGTTGTTACCACCACTTTCTACGAGCATATCCGCAACAGCGGTGGCTGGATCTACTCCATCTTTCTTGGCGATTTCAGCTACGATTTTGACGTTTTCTAGTAAAGTTTTTTGGTCTACGCTGGTCGAGGCTCCGTCGTAACTTGTTCCTCCGCTTGCTGGTGTTGCGTCTGAACTGCCGCCACCGCCACCGCCGCCGGAGCTACCGCCACCGCCGCCTGCGCCGGAGTCGCCTCCACCGCCGCCGCCACTG
Organism: Drouetiella sp.; assembly: GCA_036702955.1. Taxonomy (GTDB): domain Bacteria; phylum Cyanobacteriota; class Vampirovibrionia; order Obscuribacterales; family Obscuribacteraceae; genus PALSA-1081. The sequence continues at coordinate 23,384 of DATNPY010000023.1, forward strand.
CCACCGCCGCCGCCACCACCGGATCCACCACCACCGCCTCCGCCGGAATCGCTTCCAGCGGAAGAGCCGCCTCCACCTCCACCCGAGCTTGAGTCGGAGGGTTGCGGCTGTGGTGTTGGTGTATTGTCGCTCGGTGGTGCGGGCTGACTCGAACCCGAGTCGTAAATTTGCTCCTGTTGTGGTGTGACTGTGTTGTTGTTCATGTTGTCGCCGCCGTTTGGATAGTTTGTATCCGGCTGGGCATCAACGATTGCTTGCCACATCTCCGGCACTTTTTCGCCTGGATGTGCTTGCTTGAATTGAGAGATCAATTCACTAATTGCTTGTTTTTGTAATTTGTCTGCATATTGTTTGGCGTCTTTAGCGGTGTTGTTGCCCTCCACTTCGATTTTTACGGAGCCGTCAGCGCTTGGTTGCGCTTTAGGATTTTTGACCAGTTTGCCTTCCGTGTTCAGGTAATAGTCTGGTTGTCTGCCGCTTTTCGCATCTTCTGCTGGCGTTGTGAAGCTGATCTTGCTTGGATTGGCATTCAAAATCGCGGATTTTGTGCTCTGCGATGGATAAATGTCGTCCGTGAAGGTCAGCGACGTTGGCAGTGCTTTGACTGTCGCCGCTTGTGGTCGAGCGTCTGACATCAAGTTCGTGTGCACGTAAGCAGAGAGAGATGAAGCGTTGGACGTATCAAGGGCGCCAGATTGCGGCGCGTCCAGCTGTGCTGCGCGTGGTGGCATCGGTCGGTATCCTCAACAAACATGCGGTGAGGCATCTGCGCTAGAGCATCTGCGCCAATGCACGTCTGTGATTACTAATTACTTGTGGGCGATTCCAAGTTTAACAGAGCGAACGAGATTGTCAATATATTTGCGCAGGTTTCACATTAAAGCTTGGATTGCGCAGCCAGTGGGCGAAAATCGTACGCCCGCTCGAAATAATTTTGTAACTGCTCCAGGTCTATAGGTTGCGAACGAAATCCTACATAGCCATCTGGGCGAATCAAATATAAGCAGCTGTGCGCAGCACCATATTTGTGATGCAAGACATTGTCTTTATCCAGCAAAGTAATAGATTCGAGCGGAACTGGTGGAATCAATCCCCCCGCGCACACTACTAGAGCGCGAACAAAGTCCGAGTAGCGTTCTCTCAGTTGGTCAAGCAGCTTTTCGAAATCCGATAGCTGCGTTGGCGGATGAGCACCGGGTTGAATTCCAGAAAACAGCAAAGCAAAATGCTCGAATCCGCGAGTTTGTTCAAAAAGTGTCGACGTTTCTGAACTCCCTGAGGTGCGCACTTCGCCGTCTGGAGCACGATCTCCTGGAGATGGTCCGTGAGAGAAATCCAGCCAGGCAGGAATTTCTGCAATTGGATGTGCAAGAGGCTTATTGATAGGTTCCCTATATTCGCCAACGATTGCGCTGTGTCGATAGTTGAGTCCAACCATGGAAAGCTTCTGACAGGCTCGTTCTTGAAGCACTTCATGATTTACAAGAAGGGGCATTAGATGGTTTCGCACTTGCTGAGCGATCGGATTTCGGATCATCACTAACTTTGTCATCGCATCGGTGTTTTTAAGCAAGCTTTGACCGATCGGATGCCGCTCATTTTGATAACTTTCCAGGAGCTCGGGCGCAGCTATACCTTTTTCAACCAGCTCGATCTTCCAGGCGAGATTAAGTGCATCTTGCATGCCTGTGTTCATGCCCTGTCCCATTACAGGGCTGTGCTCATGGGCCGCATCGCCACAGACGAATGCTCTGCCCGTTTTGTACTGACGAACGCTGCGGCGGTTGACTGTAAACCAGGTCAGCCATATTGGATTGCTGAGTGGAATCGATTGTTCACAGCGTTTGTTTACGATTGCTTGCATTTCTTCCAGCGTCAAAATGTCTGCTGCCGCATGCTTGGGACCGGTCGCAATGACTCGATAGCGATGGTCGCCCATCGGAAAGAAAAATACGATGCCGTCATCGCTGACGAAACCTTGCAGTTCATCTTCCGGCTGGTTCCAGTCAACGTGACAATCAATGGTTGCGAAGCCTTCGTCGTATGTCGAGCCTTCAAATTCGAGTTTAAGAATATGGCGCACTACGCTGTGAGCACCATCGCATCCTACCAACCAGCTTGATTCAATCTGCTCTTCTTTGCCATCTGCATGTTTCACGATAGTTGTGACCAATTCATCATCTTGAGCGAAATTCGTCACTTCTGCTTCGCGCTCGATTTCGATTCCGCGTTTAGACAATTCTTCTGCAAGTATTCTTTCGGTCTCACTTTGCGGCACCATCAGTGCAAAGTTATAGGGTGAGTGAATTTCATCGAGTGAAAAATGTACGAGCTTTTTCGTACCGTGATAAATAGTGGTGGCATGCACTACTTTTCCGATTTGCAAAAATCTGTCGACGACACCAAGTGATTCCAGGAGTTCTAAAGTTCGCGCGTGTATGCCAAGCGCTTTCGATTTGTCTGAACGTTGTGGTGCTTTGTCTACTATCCTGAATTTAATCCCGGCGATAGACAGAGCCAACGCCATCGTCAATCCAACGGGACCGGCGCCCACAATCAATACTGGTAACCTTTCGCCATCAGAAGTCACGTTGTTTCTCCCTGTGTAACGCTCGCTAAATTCTAACCGAAGTATCTGATTTAAATTTTTGAGTCGTGTAAGATTTGGGGTTCATAGTAGCGAGTAACAGCGAGGCGCCTTTATGCGAAAGTCTTTGCAATTGGCAGTTGTAATGGTTACCTGGTTTTTGACCTGTAATGGAGTTCTGGCGAACCCCGGTGACTGGGCGAAGTATTCCCCTGCCACCAGAGACTTCGAGGTGCAAATGCCTGCGCCCGTTGACAGCCAGGTAAAAGAAGCTGCTGGTCTGAAGTCCCGGTTCTACAAAGCAATGAGTGGAGATCGCAATTATGTGATCAGCGCTATCACTGTTGGTTCGGACAAACAATCTTTCGATGGTTTTGTGGATGGCATCAAAGACAGCATCAAAGATGAAAAGGCGGACATAGTCAGCACCACTGACGCAACCGGCGCTGGATGGACCGGCTCACTGATTGAAGCCCGAAAAGGGGCGATGAAATTTTGTTATCTGGTGGCGCATGCAACCGAGGCGCCGTTGGGTTATACCCTCGTTACTAATGCATCTTCGACAGACTCTAAAAGCAAAGAGTTTCTAGATTCCTTTGTCGTGCACATTCCCAAACCTGCCGCCGGTGACAACACTTACGGCGGACTTGTCGACCCTCAAGGTGCCGCGGCCACAGACACACCATTTGAGGAAGGTCGCCGCGTCGGATACATTGTGGGATTGTGCTTGCCAATCGTGCTTCTCGTAGCTTTCTCGATATTTTTGACCAAACTGATCAAAGGTAAGAAAAAGAAATAGCAGTGTAAGTGTGCAGGTGGAATGCCTCAGGCGAGTCATCTCAGCGATGTAGTCGCAGCGATGTCACTTGCTTTCAGCAAGCACTTTATCAACCGCTTGATGCAATGAATTAGCTGCAGAAGTTCCACTTTCCAGTTTGCCTAAATCATGTCCCCAGACGATCGTGCCGTTTGGATCTATAAGAAAAGAAGCAGATGAATAGGCTCGTTGAGCCGAGTGAATCCAGAATCTGCCTATGGTGTTCCATGAGTTATCGATAGCTATCGGAAATTTGTATCCGAGTCGTTCTGCAGCTTTCGCCACTTCTTCCGGCGTGTCGCCTTTAGTTGTTTTCGAATGATGAATGCCGATCACAACCAATCCATTTTTGCCGTATTTGTTTTGCAACTCGTTCATCATCGGTGCGCTCATGTCGCACATCGCACAATTGCGATACCAGAACCTGATAAACACTGGTCTTCCGCGGAGCTTAGCCATCGTCAGCGGCTTGCTATTCACCCATTGCAGATCATTGCCGAATTCGGGAGCTGGAGTGCCGATAAACTCTGTAATTTCTTTTGATGGCTTCCAATCTTTGCTGCTGTTTTGCAAACGCAAGTCAGCCTCGGCTGCTCGTCCGCAGTCAGTGAAAGTCTTCGCGCCGATCTGATGTTGCATGTCCAGGTGTTGGTCTGTGCCCGGCGTGTAAGTCGCGCCGCCCTCGGCGTAAACAGAGGTGCCTGAGAATAAATTTGCGCAGAGTGCGGTTGCTGCAAATGCCTGGATTGGTTTGGCTGCTGTCATAAATGCTCTCCGAGAAATATCATGACAGACAAAGTGGCTTTCTACAAATTTGATTCTAATGAGCGGATGCGAGTCGGGATGCTGCTTTACTTTATTTTGAGCATGTAACTGCTGCTTGATTTTGTAAATCCTACCGCTTCGTAGAGTTTGCGGGCACGATCATTGGTTCTGGAGACCTGCAATGCGAATCCACTAGAGTTTTCATATTCTGTGAATAGCCATTCGAAAAATGATTTTCCGAGGCCCTTGCTTCGATGATTCGGTGCCACATAAAGTTCGTCGATTTCTATTACGTTTCCGCCATATTCGTTGCTCCAGAAATAGATGATGATTGCGTAACCAGCCAGCTCGTTGTTTGACCACATCGCTACAACTTTGCCCTTATCCGGCTTGCTGTGCAGCTCTGCCAGTGTGCGATTTATTTGAGGGGCAGTAAGTTTTGGCGATTCTGGATTTGCGTCTTCCTGATACAGACCTGCCACCATAGGCTGCAGTTGATGCGCGTCTTCCATTTGCGCGACTGTAAAACGCACCGTGTTATGAGTTGTCTGGCTGTACATGATTTAAGTCTTTTGTTCGCTGATTCGTACGGAAGGCTTCACTCCGACTGCAAAGATTTGACCGTATTGAGGCTTTTGAAGAAATACTATCATGCGCTCTTTCGATAAATCGCCGGAAACCGAAAGCTTCATTCGTCTGGCTGTCGGAGCGCAATTGAGAGAAATCAGTTTTGTTACGACATTGGTGTGAGTCAACGTTCTCCCCTGATTTTCACCGCGAGTCACTCTCGACGAAGTGAAGTCTCTAACAAAGGCGATGTTCACAACGAATGGTGATTTTTTCATTTCAGGAATAGAATCAAATTCTACAGTCACATTTTGATCGGTAGAGTTTGCGATCGCGTTTATGTTTAATGTGCTCAACTGAGATTTGCTCTGGCTTGTCAGCGCCTGTTCAACCGCCTCTGGATTGTTGCCGACCGATTCTACTGAACCGTTGATTACCAACTGGGGTGTATACACTGAACTCGAATGAAGCGCGCTGACGTAATGCTTTTGTCTCTCGGAAAAAACCGGTGACGAATGGGGATCCTTCCAGCCCAAATAATTCCAATAGTCAACATGCTCCGAGAGCACAATCATATTGTTCGAATTACGGCGTGCCAGTGCTGACAACAACGCGTCTGCCGACGGGCAGCTTGAACAACCTTCAGATGTGAACAGTTCTAAAACTGTGGGCGTGGAGTCTTTTGCCTCAGCTTTAGGCTGTGGCGCAATAATCGATTGAGTCGCCGCCACAGCTAAAGCGTTGAGCACGAGAATTGCTGGTTTCAACTTCTGCATATGTAACAGTCGCCAAGTAGTGATTCAGCTGATCACCACGGTTGCAGATGCTGCACTGCCAGCCAATTACGAAGTGGTTCAAAGCTGGGGTTTATACTAACCCGCTACTTGTGAAAAACTTATGGAGCTGATTTCCGCCGGCGAAGTTGTCTATTTCCCGCCGCGTGAACGCAGCAAATAGGCATAGAGCTCGTTTGACTTGGGGTGTTTTTGCATCCAGGACTTGATGCGGCGAATTTCTTCATAGTCACTCGCACCAAGCTGACCGCGTATGATCTCATCTAGGGCTTTTTCGTGCTCTTCAGCTCGCACTTTAGTTTGCCATGTGTCCGAGAACATGAGATTGATGTCGTCATGCAGGTTGCGCGCTTTGAGAGCTTCCCATTCGTTTTTATCAAGCCACATGCCACCACAGTGACCGCAGCGGTTGATTGAAAATCCCGTCTCATGCCCAACTTTGTATTTGATTAGAATGTACTTGCACTCGGGACACAACTTAGCGCTGTGCGATTCTTCAGACACCAGAGTGACATCCTTGTCGGGTGCTTTTTCCGGTAGATTTGCACCGTGCTTGCTTAACCACTGATCGTATTGCATCGCTCCAATAAAGACGCCGTTGCATTTGCCACATTCGTTGGCGTGCAGGTTCGAATCGAGTTCGCGCAATGAGAATTTGCTTTCTTTGCATATTGGGCAGTTTGAGATCATGTTTTACCTCATGAAATCGTATTTGGAACGTCACGATCAGCCTGTATTTTACTACGCGAACCGTTGGGACGGCGTGGTAAGCTTCCAGATCCAAAAGCGCGTGAACCAACCCCGCCGGAGACTGGTTATATGCTGAAAATTCGAGACGCCGTCGAGTCCGATGCGCTGGCAATTTATGAGGTTCACCGTGAGGCCGTCCACATCACTGCTTCGAAAGACTACGATCAAGCGATTTTGGACGAATGGTCATCAAATGCGGTGAATCGCGTAGATTTGCTCAGGGCTCACATACTAGATAATCCTGACAGGACGGTTATGGTTGTAGCTGAGCTAGACGGAAAGGTGGTTGGATTTGGCGAGATAGTGCCGTCAAAAAATGAACTGCGGGCTGTTTATGTATCCCCTTCTGCTGGTAGGCAGGGCGTTGGCAAAGCGCTCTTGAATGAAATCGAATCAATCGCGCGTCAGCACCACGTCAAATTTTTATGGTTGGATTCATCGCTCACCGCCGCAAAATTTTATGCCGATAATGGCTACCAAAATGATGGTGACAGTGAGCACGAGCTAAAAAACAGGCAGAATGATGAAATGCGTGAAGATGAGCAAGAAGCTTATCGAACCGACTTAAATGATTGGACTGTTCCCTTATCAAAACCGTCTTTCTTTGAGCTGGTTATTTTTATAAGAAATGTTAGCTGCCATTCAAAAAATGTTTTCTATCTCGCTGCAATTTCCGCGTGCAAACCATCAACCCATTTTTTATGTTCATCTACATAGTATAAATAAGCACTGCTTGCGGTTCCAGTATAAGACCCCGGAAAACTGGCAATCAGGCTCAAGGAAATTCGAGCAATACCTTTTGCTGACAGGTCGCGCCAGTAAAGTACTACGTCATTTCCCTTAACTTCGTAAGCGGCTATCTGGCCCGATTTGACGAGTTCCTTAAGCTGGTCGTGTCGCGGTTCCAGTCCTCCCGGAATTCCTATGATGGCGATAGGACTGGCAACCGTACTATCAGTCAAATTGGTGACAACGACATTTGCCTCTGTCGATTTACCTTCTGTTAGCCTGTTCTGACTCAGTCGCACTGATAAGTCGATCTGGCACTTTTTATCACTGTCAGGCGTTGCCTTGTTGTATTTTATTGCAGCAGTGAAAGGAAGTTCGTTTCCGTTTTCCATGCGTAAATCGATTGTATGTTCACCGCTGCTTAGCATTTTGCTCAAGTCGGGTAGCTCTATCGCTTCATGATCGTTGCTGTCAAATGCGACCCAGTTAGCGGTTGGTTCTCCGTCGACGGAGAGTCGTATTCGTCCCGGCAGTTTGATGCGAGTATCCAATTTGTCGTAGGCGACAATACATCTCAGTGCCAGCACTGTTGCCTGGGTTGATCCATAACGCCCGCCCTGGCACGTGTCTGTCAGGAATTTGATGCTCTTTTGAACATTTCCCAGGTAAGTTGGATTGTGAAACCATGCCAATGTTGCCAGGCTCGTTCCCTCGATATTTAAAGCGTCACCAGCGCTGCCTACGATAGAGTTGGTGATACCGCTGATGCTACCATTGTCCAATTGCTGCGCCGCCAGGCGGTCCATGAATGAAGCAGCGATTTCATTTTGTCCTGCGAGTGAAAATGCGTTGGCAGCAAGGGCGACCACATATGCATTTTGACTGGACTCCGCGACATTTTTTAACCTGTTGAGTTCGTTTTGGAGTTTAGACGCAGGTTCACCCGACTCCAGTAATGCCCAGACGATGTAAGCGTTCGAACAGTCTTGATCGGCGCTCCATGCGTGTGCGGAATGATGCTCTAAAACAAATCCACCCCGACCATCTCTCTTGTCCATTAACCACTTTCGTGTGGCACTGATCATCTCTTCATCGACTTCCATGACCTTTGCCATGTCCGTAAAATGAAGAAGTCCGTACGCGGTTAAAACCGTGTTGCCAGGAGCTTTTCCGAAACATTCGAATCCGCCGTCCGAGCAACGATAGCCGAGCAACTTCTTGTATCCGATTTCAAGGTTTTCTTTTGAGCGTTTTACCAGGGTCGGATCGATGTCGGTGTGCGTCAGGAAGTATTGTTGCGCCATCGTCAGTGGATAGCTGGTCGCCGCAGTCTGCTCGAAACATCCGCATGGCTCCTGAATCATTCGTTCGAGCGCAGCGGTTAACTTTGCCAGAGGCGATGTGAGTAGCTGAATGTGAGTCTCAATGCTCGCGGGCAAGACATTTTTTTCAATGTTGACTTTGAGTCTGCAGACCTTGCCCGGTGTTACGAGACCGCCAAAAGTTTTTTCAACAGGAAAACCGGTTGGCTTTATCCGCAGTTGACGGACTATTTTGTCGTGATATGCACCGCTGCTGACATTCAGGCTGAACTGCGCAAGCTTTTGATTGAAACCAATGATGATAGGCAAAATTTGGCGCAACCGTTCACCGTTCTTCAGGTTTCGAGGAATTGTTATCGACACAGCCTCTTTCATAGCCGTTGGCAGGTCCGCGGTTAGACGCACACCACCAAGTGCGGTGCCGCTTTCATTTATGATATTGACGGGAAGTTTGATTTTGTCTCCGCTGGAAACTTGCGTAGGAAACTTCGCTTCAGTGTAGAATGCGCGGTGCGATTTCACTTCGGCAGCTGTATCACCAAGCGAGCCGCTATCGGTGAAGCCATCGGCGAAAGCTTGAAACGTCGTGACGCTATCATTAAGACTAAAACTAAGTACCGCAGTGCCGGTTTTGGCATCGGTTCTGACGCCGGCGTTCCAATAGATCGTATCTTGGAAATCGTTTCGCTCTTGATTTGAGTTTCCTGGTGCTTGTTTGTGCGCATATATTCGCACTATCTGGAAGTCACTCGGGACGTTAACCGGTTCGTCTGGAGTGAGTCTTCGTCTGATTGGAGCATGAAACAAGTTTCCACGTCCCGATAAGTTTTCTTGATGACTCGTCGACCTGAGCCAACTTGCACGCTGATCTGCAGAGCTCAGTTGGTTGTAGCCAGTACTTAATGGACTACTTTCCTTCTTCCAGATGTTGGGCGCAAAATCCCACCTTGCCGATGGACGGCGAGCCTCGGTTGGCTCGTACCCTGCATCAGGTGGTGGCTGAATTGGTGCTTGAACCCACGCATCGATCGGCTTGGCAGCGCTTGAAAAATTCCTTTCTGTGTCAGGTCGATGTGGCGGCGTCATAAGCCGTCCAGCGACCCCAGATCGCAGGTTATCGGTCCTATAGTTTGGATTGATCGACCGCAATGGAGTGCCGAACCAGGCCCTGAATCGCCCCAATGAAGCGTTTGCTGGTGTGTTCCCGTTTATGACATCGTGCTCGAATGAAATAGCGCGCCTGGCGCTGTCTCCGTTTTCACGAATGAACTTGCTCATGTCGAAGATCGCGAATCTGCGCCAGCCCTGTGTGCCTAAAAGCAGGTCGATGGCTAGTGGTGCCTTCGGATTGTTTCGATCGAAATAGAAAGAGGCTGCCGCTAGATCTCGTACCTCCGGTTCGAGATACATCATTACAGGAAGCCTTGGAGCGCGTTCACGCTTGTCTACTAGCTTGAGTACGCTTTCATCGGTTACGGTCACACCCACGGTCGCTGCGACTGGTTTGCCTTTATTGTCTGTCGTTTTTACGATCAACTTGACGGTGTTTCGTGGACCATAAACGGGCTTGTCTGGTTTGATCTTGACGATGAGCGGGTTAGCTGCTTCGCGAAAGACCAGACGTTCTGCAATCGGTCTACCATTCTCATCAGTGATCGTTGCGATCAAAACTCCATCTGCCTCTGTTGGGATCGTTACTTTGACCAGTTTCTGTGCCAGGGTTTTGAACTTCGATAACTCGAAGTCGATAGTTCGCGTCACCAGCTTACGCTGACGTTTGGATATAATCAGATTTAGTTTTTTGTGCGTCGAACTGATTAAAAAGGCGACTGGCTCAGTCGTTTTGTAGACATCACGAGTATTATGAATTACTGCTCCGTCTGCCTTGACTGACTGAATCGGAAAAGTCACATGAATCCCTTCCGGTTTCAAAATCTTGAGAGCATATGTCGTACCTTTTTTGGGGATAAATTCGAATCTTCCGCGCCCTTCGTGCTCCGTGCGGAATTGGGTAACAGTCTGCCCTGACTTTCCATCGTTTTTGCTTACGACGTTTGCGACCAGATCTGCTGGTTTTCCATCATGGCGAAACGCCTGCACGTAGACGCGATTCTTGCAGTCAGCAATAAGTTCGCCGCCCTCGGGGTACGTGTCGATGGTCATGGTTTGCACTACCAGAGGAATTGTTTTTGATGTAGTCTCGACGATACCACCATCTTGAATTGTCATAGCCAGAGTGCCCTGTCCGTGCGAAATCCTGGCGGGCAATTTGAATGAGACTGTGCACTCTCCTTTTGCATCCACTGTGCATGGTTCGACACCGACTGCGGTGCCGTCGACACGTGCATCGACTGAAACTCTGGCACCTGCCGGGTAACCACCCTCGGTGCGCTTTACTTTCAATGAAGCCGTAACGTTTTCGCCGGGTCCGTACGCATTCCGAGCGAATGTGATCAGTGAACTCAAGCGCGGTTCGCGGAAAGCATGCAACTCAAACTTTCTTTCGGCAGGCAGGCAGTCTTTTGCTTCGTAGCTTGCTTCAACTTTGTATTCACCACCGTTCATTCCTGTTGGAATGTTCCACTCGAAGGTCCATACACTGTTAACTGTAGACGATTGCCCCGACGCAGCTATCTCGCCTTTAGGACCACGTATGCGTATGTGTGCAGCTGTGTTCTCGTCATGGTTGAAGGGTTTGTGATTGTATGCACTAAGTACCACTCCGCGAGCGTACAGTTTTTCATTCGTCCGATAGATCGGTTTGTCTGTGCTGATAGCGGTCAGGTAGGTTTCCGGTGTTAAAACCCTTTGGAATGACGAATTTCTTCCGGGATTTTGAGTTGACTTATAGTCGAAGTGTGACCAGTCGGAAAATGAATATGTATCGATTTTCTGCCGTGTTGATGCGCCCGCTGGTTCATAGACGGAGTGGTGCAGAATGAGTAGCATTAGCCCGATGAACGAAACGCCGATCCGCAATCTACTACTCATGCTGAACACTCCTTTAGAATCATTGATTTATCGGGAATGCTGAAACGCGCATCAATGCTGTCGCTGCATTGTTCGCTTCGCGAAAAGCAGCGTGCATATCTGTCGACAGACTCTCGGATAATTTCTAA
>DATNPY010000044.1:0-95303 GCA_036702955.1 Drouetiella sp.
GCGCTTCACAATCATCCTTGTTACTTTTGCTTTCATAATCAATATTCCCTTCGACTTTGAAAGAAGACGTGTTTCCGTACTGCTGGAAAAAAACGGCAAACAAATTTTGTGCATAAAGGGAGCCGGTTTTGTCAGTGCAAAGCACGTCCATCGCTCCCAGGTCCTGGACAGCCGACAGCCTCTTTACGATCACCTTTGCTTTCGCCATGAGTAAAGCACCGCGAGCGAGCGTGACAGTCACGATCATCGGCAGCAATTCCGGCGTCAACCCAACTGCCAGAGCGACACTGAACAACAAAGATTCCAGCAGCGGTCGATGAAAGGAAATATTGATTATGAAAGCAAAAGTAACAAGGATGATTGTGAAGCGCACAATAAGCTTGCCGAAGCTGCGCAACTCTTTGTCGAACGAAGTGGCGGCACGCTTTTGCGCCAGGCTCATACTCAGTTCACCAAATATGGTGCGCGAGCCTGTATCACAAATCAGCAACTTTGCGTTGCCGCTGCTGACTGAACTGCCAGCAAAGCACTTATTTTCCAGGCTCAAATCTGAAGATTTGGCTGATGTTTGTTCACAATCGGTAGACGAGACGCGCTTTTCGACTGGATACGATTCGCCCGAGAGCGTTGATTGATCGACAAACAAATGCCTGGCTTCAATTACGATTCCATCAGCCGGCACCAGGTCTCCGGCAGCAAGCACTACGACATCTCCCGGAACGATATTTTCGCTGGGAATCTGGCAATTTATACCATCGCGAAGAACAGTCGCCGTAAGCGACACGCTTGCAGACAGTTTTTCGACAGCGTTATCAGCCTTTCTCTGCTGACAAATATCCATTGCGATGCTGATAGAAACAACAATCAGGATAATAACGAAACTTCCAGTCTCTCCAGTCAGAGCGGAAATGAAACCAGCAGCTAGAAGAATGCAGACAAGCGGATTTTTCAAGCGATCGGCAATTCCGCCAATCAAACTCGACCTGGTTTTCTTGTCGAAACTGTTGTGTCCCCACTGCTCAAGAAGAAATGCAGCACGTTCGGTCGTCAGCCCCGGGCTGAGCGGCGCAGTCTGAGCCTCTTTCACTGATAGTAGCGGATTCGAAGACATTACGATTAAGGTGGAATACCGGCGTTCATTCAACTTGTGGCTTTCGATTAAAGCAGCCAGATTAATCATGGCACTGTTCTTAACTGAAATCTTCAGCCAGCAGGACGAACGCCAGCCTGTGCGGCATAGGCGGAACGGGGGCAGCACTCATCCCAAGGGATGATTCTCTGTAGACGGATGCGTGCAGCATAATGCCAGACAAATTCGATTTGTCGGTTTAATCCGAACGAAGGATGTCTGTATGTGTCTCAGATGTTCAAATGTGTAATACCAGCTCGTATCGACTTCGAGGGTCAAGCAGGATAACGGCTCACTGCTTTTGCCGTTTTCAAAGGAGGAACTTGTGAGTAGCACTGACAATAAAAATGAGTCGCTGAGGTCAACATTCTATGACACCCGAAAAGTCTACGATCCTCGTCCTCGTGAAGGCGGTTGCCTCTGCGTTAATGCACCAAAAGCAGATTGGTATCGAGGCAAACCCAAAGGAGAATCATTGATCGCTTACGTACGAGCGGCAAAAGATGCGGATGTCGAGGGCTACATCAAGGAAATCAATCGCTACTGCCAGGAACATTCCTACAAGATTGCCGATGTGTTCACTGATGTCGGTGACCAGCCATCATTTGGATTGCAGGCAGCATTTGATGCGCTCGAACATGCCGACGGCTTGATTTCATGCGAGATGAACATGTTCATCAAGCACAACGCCGATCGTATACGTGAATTACGCCCGTTCATTCATCACTTTTTCTGCCTGCGCGATAAACATCTCATAACAATCGTCGATGGCATTGACACTGGCAGTTCTTTTGGTCAGGAGAACGCAATCCAGATGATTTGCGAAACTAAAGCAGGTTTTGATACCTGAGGCGAGAGTCATGGACTCAGAAAACGACGGCTTTCCCAAAACCCCGGTGACGAAATTGCTCAAATTTCCTAACGCACGACTGCTGATACACAGTCTCATCGCGGAAAGAAAAATGAGTGGGCAAGACGCGCTCGCCGTCGGCGCCTGTGAACTCGGTTTGATGAGCGCAGTAGACATGGAAACAGTGCACGGACAAGCTGCAGCACAAAGTGATCTTTGCGGTTGTTCGCAGACCGCAAAACTAATTTTGAAAAAGTACTTCGACAAAAATGACAGTTGCCCGACCGATGCATTTGAAAGATGCTGGGAAAATGTACAAGAACGCTCGAGCAAGCGCTTGAGCGGAGCCGCATGCAGCGGTTCATGCAACTCGGAAGCTCAGGACAAACCAAGTTGCTCGCTATGCTCGCAGCATGCGCCGGTTATCTTTGATTACTTATTGCAAGAAGTGCACAGGTATCCATAGAGGCACACAGTGCTATCGATTTGGCTCAAGGACAAAATTGCATTCGGTTTATCGACAGCAACTTGCCAGGATCGGTGAAACATCAGTCGAAATCAGCTCAATGACAGGATGTCTTCGTCAGCAACCTGTTTGATTTCGTTTGGCTCCGCGTGTGAAATATGTTCTTGATACCAGGCCGGCAGGTAAACTCTTTTATCCGCCAGAGTCAAAAACACCGGCGCGACGTGAACGTTTAAAAACAGCTTTTTAAGCCGAAAATATTCACCACGCAATGCTTCCAGTTCATTAGGAATTGAATACCGAGCCTCACGAACGTTGAAGTATTTTTCTGCCATGGCACGACTCCAACCCTGTGATACAAATGCGTCGATTATCTGCGGCTTGAGCGTGGCCAGACGGCACATTCCGCAATCGTTGTGCGCCATCAGAAGAATGCAGTTAACACCGCGAGAAATAGCGTATCCCACTGCCAGCTCAGCACCGAGTAAACGCCCTCCCGGTGTTCGAATGACATAGGCATATCTTGCTGGAACAGGAAGAGCGAATCGAAACTCCATACAGGCTGAGATAAGTATTTGCGGCTTCTCCTGAGGATAGAGTGGATAGCCTAAATTCTGGCACTGGATGAAAGCCTCAATCGGGGTTCCGTGCCAGCGAGCGGGAATCTGCGCAGAAGATGTGATATCTACCAGATGCGGTAAATAATGAGCTTCTAACTGGGGACCATCCATGAATCACATCTCCCGGAGAGAACAGCAAAAAGGAAAAACCGAATGACCTAACTCGAAGGCAATTCGACCGTAAACTGGCTGCCCTTACCAGCCTGGCTTTCACACCAAATTTGGCCGCCGTGCCCCTCTACAATTTTGCGAGAAAGATAAAGTCCCAACCCGGTGCTGGCATAGTACCGACCGCTTGAACCAGCTTGCCAGAACCGCTGGAACAGTTTCGCCATATTTTCTGGTGGAATTCCACGGCCTGTGTCGGACACAGTGAGAGTTGTGGTATCAGGATTTTGCGATAGTTCAACTTTGATTTTGCCACCACTGGGTGTAAATTTGAGAGAGTTATCGATCAAGTTTTGGACTACTCGTCGAATCTCCTCACGATCGCATGATATTTCCCGAGTCGTTTCAGGCAAAACTGTGATCAGTTCTATTTTTCTCTCTTGTGCAAGAGGCATAACCTCCGTCACGAACTGCGCCACCAGTGAGGACAAGTCGCACGGCATCATTTGCATTTCTTTGACACCGCTGTCGAATCGATACACATCAAGCAATGTCTGCACCAGACTGTAAAGGGTGGTGTTGCTCTGCAAAAGAGTGGACAAAATTTCTCGCTGTTCAGAGTTCAACTCTCCAAAATCGCCGTCGAGCAGCAACTTAACAGCACGATTAGTCGCGGAAACAGGCGTTTTCAAATCGTGAGTGAGAGTGGCAACAAAATCTTCTCGTTGCTGCTGAAGTTGAACGCGATCGGTGGCGCTGGCGAACATGGCGACCAAACCGGTTGTTGAGCCATGTGCATCTTTAACAGGCCACACCGCCCAATCGTAATAAGCGACTTCGAGAGTTTTTTCACGCGACAAATTCAGTGCATTAGCCGAAAACCGAGCCGGAGACCCAGAAGCCAGAACCTCATCAAAAACTTTTTGTGGAACGAAAGGCGAAAGTTCTAAAAATGATTTTCCAATCACTTCTCTGCTACTGTCGCAACCCAACAGGGTCGCAAACTCCTCATTGCATTCAAGACAGATATATTGCTCGTCCACATTTACAATGCCGATCGGAGCACTTTCCAAAATACTTTTCGTTACGCGTTTTTCTGTCTCAAGTTCTCGGATGGCGTCGCGATGAACCAGTAGCGCAAACTCTTTAGATTTGATGTAACTCTCGATCGCAAGGCTCATATCGAAAAATATCAAACGCATCATCGTCGTGATCGTGTCACATTCAGTCGTCTGATCATTTGACTGCAACAACTTCGGCAGCAGCCAGGATACAGCCTTGTTATACGCTCCGATATACCACTTGGGCTCGAGTTCTATACGATGATGAGTCAAGCCTACCTTTAGTCGATCGGCTACATAGGCTTGATCATGTGCATTATGGGCAAGTCGCAAAAAATATTGCTTCTGAGCATGCTTTGCCCGCTCAATGACATGTTGGGTGGGGAAAAAATCACGCGTTTCCTCGAAACTGAGAAAGTGCTCGTACATCGCTTCCATCAAATCATCGGCGCCACTCTGCAAAAGACGATCGATGGTTTCAAGTTCAGAAGTTTGGATTTTTTCAAATTCCAACCATTTTTTTCGTGTCGATATTTCTTTTTCGGTCATCGGCTCCATAAATTCGGGCACGACCGGGTCTTTATGAGTCATTCAGCCTCGCCTGACAACAAGAGAACAGCTTGATCGCTGCTTCGCTGTCTTTTATATCTCAAACCATTTTCCAAGAAAGTATATATATAATTATCTCAAATAGGTACGAGCTATCATTTGTATCATTAGCGTTTTCTGGTAAACGAGTAGGACATGATGAGTGAAGACAAGAGCCAAGTTGGTCAACCGATTCGAATTCTGCTTGTAGAAGATCACGCACTGACAAGAGTTGGAATCAAAACCGTCTTAAAACGCGAATCTGACCTGCAAGTCGTAGGCGAAGCCGCCAACGGAGAGGAGGCTGTCGCGCAAGCAGAGAAGCTGAAACCAGACGTGATTCTTATGGACGTCGGCATGCCGATAATGGATGGCATACAATCTGCAAAACAAATTATCGATAACGGTAATTCCGCAAAAATAATCATGCTGACACAGCATGACAACGACCAGGATATTCTCGCTTCATTCTCTGCCGGCGCATCCGGCTATTGCCTCAAAGACGTCGAAGAGTCGCGACTTTTCATGGCGATCAGAACAGTGCATGCCGGTGACGCATGGCTCGATTCGTCAATTGCAAGCAAAGTGCTGAAGTTACAAAGCAAGGCACAGTTGCTGAACACAAACCAAACAAGCTCCGAACATGTCGATGCCGACAAGGAGCAAATTTCACATCATGTCAATCGATTTGTCGACGGTGAACATGCTGTCAGTCAGAGCAAAGAGACAACGGCTGAACACGCGGAGCATGAGAACCCACGTTCGGCTGCTGCCAGCGCACCGAAATCGCCGCCGTCACTAGACCGCCCTTACGCAGAACCGCTCTCGCCCAGAGAACTTGAGGTGCTGACGCTTATAGTCGACGGGCTATCAAATCAACAGATTTCCGACAAATTGATTATCTCTTTGCCGACTACAAAAACACATGTCAGAAATATTCTCAACAAGTTGGCAGTCGACGATCGTACCCAGGCCGCTGTTCACGCGATGCGACGCGGTTTGGTCTAAAGCAGTTTTATCCCAAAGGAAGTTATCCTGAAAGAGCGGATTGCCTTCACGAGTCTTTATTAAGACACAGCCTCTTTATCGCAAGCAACTTTGGTGCGAGAAACAGTCTCATCAGCAACGATTTTTTGCAGCTCTGAAGCCGTCAGAGTTTCGTTTTCCAACAGCTTTTGCGCTATCTTATTTAGAATAGACCGCTTTCCTTTAAGAATGAACATAGAACGTTCAAATGCTTCTGTCACCAGCAGTTTTACAGCGCAATCGATCTCACGGGAAGTTTGTTCGCTGTGATATCTGCCCTCAGAGAGCATTCGCCCATTGACCGAGTTCATGGGCGACTCGTTGGTGTAAGTCACTGGACCTAGAAGTTTAGACATGCCGTATGTACTGACCATAGCGCGGGCGATATCCGTTGCCTTGGTTAAATCATCGGCCGCACCAGTCGAAAGTTCCTCAAAAACAAGCATTTCTGCAGCGCGCCCACCCATCAATGCTGACAGTTTCGCCTCTAACTCAGTTTTAGACATGAGGAACCGGTCTTCGGTTGGACGCTGCATTGTGTAACCCAGAGCACCGATGCCACGTGGAATGATAGACACTTTTTGCACCGGATCGGCTTCTGCTAGCGACATCGAGACAAGCGCGTGACCAGACTCGTGGTAAGCAACTATTTCGCGCTCCCGGGGATTGAGCAGTCTGTTTTTCTTTTCAAGCCCTGCAACAATACGTTCCAGCGCGTTGGTAAAATCCACTGGCTCAACATTTTCTGCACCACGTCTGGTGGCTAACATGACCGCCTCGTTGACGAGATTTGCAAGGTCCGCCCCCGTAAATCCAGGAGTCGAACCAGCGATCTCTTCGATTTTTACACTTCCGTCAGCTTTGATGCCGCGCAAATGCACTTTCAAAATCTGCTCTCGACCGATCTTGTCTGGTCTGTCGACAAGAATCTGACGGTCGAACCGACCCGCCCTCAACAATGCTCCATCCAATATCTCCGGGCGATTGGTGGCAGCCAGCAACACCACCCCCTGGCGCGGATCGAAACCATCCATCTCAACGAGCAATTGATTTAGCGTCTGCTCCTTTTCGTCGGGTCCACCAGCAATCGAGGTCAAGCCACGAGCCCGCCCCAGTGCATCTAATTCGTCAATGAAGATAATGCATGGGGCACTTTTTTGCGCTTGCGAAAATAAGTCTCGAACACGAGCCGCGCCTACACCGACAAACATCTCGACAAATTCAGATCCACTGATGCTGAAGAACGGAACCTTTGCCTCTCCGGCTACAGCGCGCGCCAACAAAGTTTTGCCGGTTCCTGGCGGTCCGACAAGTAAAATACCCTTCGGCATGTGTCCGCCCAGACGAGAATAACGAGCAGGCTCTTTTAAGAAACCAATTATCTCTTGCAATTCGTTTTTGGCTTCGTCGACACCGGCGACATCATCAAAGGTGGTGCGAATATTGCTCTCGCTATAGACCTTCGCCTTGTTCCTCTCAATCGATAAAAGTCCGGTACCAAGAGAGCCTTTCGCACTCACGATTGAACCGATTGTGCCGAGCAAAACGAAAAGACCAAAAATAATCCAGGGTAAATTGGCTTCCCAAAAACCAACTTCAGGAGCTCCTTCAAAGCTGGACATTTTGTCAATCAGTCGATTCAGCAACAGAGGATCATCAATGCGAAATGTTCTAAATTTCTTGACCTTTCCATTTTCAGTAAGTGTGCCTGTGATTTCTTGCTTGCCAACACTCACGTTGGTCAACTTCTTGTCCGCAGCAAGCACGATGAACCGACTGTAGGGAACGGTTTCCGTCATGGCAGCCTGCATTATATTCGTCAGCGTCGATATAATTAGGAAAGCTATGAAAACTCGCCACGCAAAAATGAATGGCTCGGGCGTTTTGACTTTGCTATCGTTTGGATTCTCAGGCACATGCAATTCCAGGCGCTATCCCCATAAATGTCGCATGCGCAAGGGCGCCGCACCTCAGTCAAATTGAGTATCGTTTTGCGCTCGACCACTAAGCCCAAAGGATGATCACAGCCACATGGATTGAAGCGATTTAACTTACAGGTAGATTACAGAACGACAAATTGAGAGCAGAATTTAAAAGGCTTACTTTCGGATGGAATCGATGAAATCACTCATACTCATTATTCTTGTTTCGACATTCAGCACGGCAGCGATAACAATCGCATTAGCCAGTAAATCGGGTGCTTCAGGCTCCGAGTCAACTGCATCAAGCTCGAAATCGAATTCGGCTCCGGGTTCAGCTTCTGCTTCGGCATCGACATCAAATTCAAGTCCGAAATCTAAGGACAAGCTGTCAAAACAAAAAGAGCAGGCGAAATTAATTGAGCGCGGTAGACGCCTCTACAATGCCAACAACTGCAAAAGTTGCCACTCCACCGACAAGCGCGGAGGCACTTACGGACCAGCTCTAGACAAGCTCGGAAAGCACGCCAATCAGCTGCAGTTATCCGAAGAAATTCACGGAGGCGCCGATGAGCCGGAGATGGATTTCAAAACCAGACATTTGACTCGCGACGACCAAAGAGCAATCATCGAATATTTGCTTTCAATACAGAAGAAGTAAAACCAAACGAAGTATATTACGCAGCGTCTGTTGTCATCATTTTAACCACTTCAACCGAGCACTTTGCTTGAGTGGCTATCTTCTCTGCAATGCTTCCGCAAAAGAATTTCGCGATACCCTGTCGACCGTGCGTTCCGCATACGATCAAATCAGCGCCCCATTCATCCGCCTCTTCCAGGATTTTATCGCTGACGTCACCGGTAAGGACAGCACCCGTGATTTCAGCCGCGACCAAATTCTTTTTGAGCAACTCGACCACATCGGCCACTTGGGACTGACGCTCAGTGAATTCTTCATGCTCCGCTTTTGCGATCGCATCATAAGCTGATGGAGAATAAAGTGCAGGCGTGTACGCCGTTACCGTGTCAGAAGGTGCAAAGACTGAAACAACGCGAAACTTTGACCAGGTGTTCCAGCTTCGGTCAAGAACTGCACCCAGTGCGTTTCTTGAAATGTTATCCAGTCCTTCCAGAGCGATTAATACTTTCATGCCATCACCTTTTCTTTTCAATCAATTCAATAGCTGACCAGCGAACAATAGCGACTACGTTTCACCATCTCTTACAACACGCTCGGTACCAATGGCCGTGTCTGCATGTGAGCTATCCGCGATAGTCTTGCCCGGCACGGCCGATTGGTTTGCCCCGGAGGTAATCGCCCCTCCAGGCAATTCTATTTTAATTTTGATGACGGGTCGGCGGCATCATTCCTTAGACGGAACCGTGCATAACTACGATACCAGCTGCGGTGATAGCCTCACATGCGCTGCCCAGTTGCAGGACAGCGATTTGATTTTCTGTCCACCTACTTAATCTGACCGTGGACAATCTGCTCGCTCTTCTTGCCCAGTCGCTCCTGGACCAATGCATAGTTATTGCGGACGTAGTCACTAACTTCATCTGCTTCGGGAGTTCGCGGAAGTATTTCTAACGCGGTCCGAAACAGTTTCTCGGCACCGGCAAGATTTCCATCGCACATGTACAGTTCGCCCAAACTGCTTGATATGAGACCAACGAGCTCATGATTTTGACCAAGCGCGCTCTTCAATAACTTCAAACAATGCTTGAGATAATGTTCAGCGGCATTATTTCTTCCAGAATAAAGCTCAAGCCATGCCTGATTATGCTCGATCACTGCAAGTTCAACAGCAAACTGGTTGCCGTTGGCTTTATAAATTTGCAACGCTTTGAGATTGGCATTGCGAGCCTTGTCGCCTTGATCGACTAAGCTGTAATGAGCCGCCAACCGCTCATACTCCGCAGCCAGCTCGGGTGAAGTTTTAGGCAAATACATTCTCTTGAGTCGAATTGCCATTAGATAGCAGACTTCGGCGTTATTGTGATCAGACTTGTCTTCATATATTTTGGCAACTGCATCAAAGCTTTTTGCCAGCCTCTCGACGTCGTCAGGAGTTGTGCACTGGTCAAGCAAAGTCTGCAATTTCTCTTCAGGCTTTCCAACAATCATCACCTTGTGAGAATGCAGCTGCTTCGACTCGAGCGTGGGTACCGTCAACGCCGGACTGATTGCCGGAGCGGAAAAAAGAGTCGCTGCAGCGAGCATCTCGACAAGTAGATTTTGCATTATTTAAGCCTTCGCGATGATGGAGCGTCTATTCCGGCAAATCGGCATCAATTTCCATGCGTCCATTGGCGATAACATCATAGAGTCCGTAGACCAGCCATCCAGAAATAGCTCCGACCGTGGCGTATGAAACCACAGCCCATGTTGTTGTCGACAATTGCATGTGATCGGTAAAATTCATGGCGGCAGCGATTCCACCGCAGATGGTACCAACCAGCATCCAGAGTGCGAAATTCCTTTCCATCGGCAGTTCGACGCGGCTGTGGAATCCGTCTGCTGAAGGCAATTGGCTGTTCGAGATAATTGAAGTTACTGTTTGCATGACGGGCTCCTTTGCTCCAGGCTGCGGATTGAACAAACCAATACTCGCACTCCTTCGCACCACCGACATCATTCAAAAGATGGAACCGCAACTTATAAGCTGGTCTAAAACAAGACTGCTCTGGTTCGAAAGAAGGATGTGCACCTTCTTTACTTAAGCGAGACTGAATAGGTGAACCCATAGCGAAACTACTGGTGGTACAAATGAAAGTTTTAATCGCGGTCAATGATTCCAAAGAAAGCAGAAATGTCATTGAGCAGATAGCCAAACGCCCGTGGCGTGCCGAAACTCAGTTCAAGCTCATGACTGTGGTCGCAAGCGTCGACAACCAGAAGTGGACAGACTGGGGTCTGGGAGTTGAAGATACAGTTCTGCAAGGTCTGCAAGCGAAAGCTGCAGATCTGGTCAGCCGCTACGCAAGCCGGATCAAAGTTTTAATGGACGGTGGAAGTTTCATCGAGGAGAAAGTGCGTACCGGTCATGTCTGCGATGAGGTCCTTGCCGAAATCGCTGAGTGGAAGCCTGACCTGCTCGTCGTTGGAGATCACGAAAACAAAGGTATGCAAGACATGGTACTGGGCAACAATGCACGTTATTTGCTGAATCACGCTCCTTGCTCGGTGCAAATTATAAAATGCAAACCGGTTCGCGTAAAAGCGAAAAACAGGATTCAAGCAAGCACCTCGTTGTGCTACTGAGTCAACTCCTGCTCTAGAAGAGAGACGGAAGATTATTAGAAGGATTGATTAGGCTGGGGTCAAAGCCATGAGCACACCTGGATTATACACAGTGGAAGAGAAATTATTGGACGGCCGTAGCCTGTTGGTGCGAGCCGTGCGACCCACCGACAAACCCATTCTTGTTGAAGGAATGAAGCATCTTAGTGCGGAGTCATCCTATTACCGTTTCCTCACGCCGAAACGCGAATTGACAGCCAGAGAATTGCAGTTCTTCACCGAACTCGATTTCCACAATCATGTAGCACTACTGGCACTTGTCAGAGTCGATGGAAAAGAGTATCCAGCCGGCATCGGCAGATATGTTCTCATGGATTCTGAAAAAGAGCCTGACTGCGCGGAACTTGCCTTCGTCGTCGAAGATGAATTTCAGCACCGCGGAATTGCAACCCTTCTCCTCAAGCATCTTGCAATTATTGCAAGAAACAGTGGTCTGAAGCGATTCAAAGCAATCTTGCTTGCAGACAACTTGAAGATGCTCGATGTTTTCAAACACAGTGGATTGCCGTTTTCAAGCAAGATTCACACAGCTGGAGTACTGGAACTGACTCTCTCGTTAGAGCCGGAAACGAATGTACCGCTAATTTCAGGCTGGGCAAAATAACGAAGGTATTACTTCAGACTTGTCAAATAAGCTGTAATTTCGGAAATTTCTTTCTGAGTCAGACCGAGTGGTGGCATGTCGATTCCACGCTCGTTGTATTCTCTGTCTGTGTTGGTATAAAGCAATTCTGCTGCATTGATTCTGTCGGTTATATAGGTTGCTTTGTGCCGGCTTCCAATACCGTCGAACAATGGTGCAAACTGTCCACCGACCCCGCCGTAGGAATGGCATTGCAAACAACCTTTCTCGTAGACTAATTGCTTGCCATGTATAATCGCTGCGATTCCGGATGCCGGTAATTTGGTTGTTGGTTTTGCATTCGGCTGCGTTTTTGTATCGGAAGGCAGATGCCCTTTCACTGTGTAGCCTTTATCAGACCCCGGCAAAGACATGATGTATTCCGCCATTTTTTTTGCATCGGCAGGTGCAATGCGCTTGTGCGGCATTAATTCAGCATGACCATAAGAGCGCTTGAACGCCGCTATCTTTGCCGGGTCACTACTGATTCTGGACTCAATAAAATCTCTGGTGCGACGCTGTCCTTCTCCAGAAAGCACCGGTCCCAGGCAACCGCCAGTAGAACCAACGCTATGGCATGTGCTGCAGTTCTCGCTGAAATATTTTGCTTCGGCAGAATTTGATGATTCGCTATGATGCGTTTTTTCGGGTGCTTCCTTTGCAATCGCGGAAGTCAAAGCCGATGACAAAAAGATGAAAGCAAACCAAATTTTTAGCTGACGCATTTTTACCCTCGTGCAAACTATTTTTGCGGTGGTGTGATCAAATCATAGAGGTGCCCGATAGACATTTCTATCATTCTAAAGGACGAGTCAAACAAAACAATCTTAAGTGCAAAACATTCTGCTACCGGCAATTTTTCTGATCTGACATAGATCGAGTTTCCCAGTTGTGAGAACCGGCAATTCATCAACTTCGACGAAATCTTTAGCATCAGGTATCCACAGCGCTGGAATCACCTTTTCGTTTTTCAATTCCGCAACTATGTCGTCAGGTGACTTTTCCAATTTCGTATGCAAGACAACCAGTTTTTCACCACGATTTTCATCCGGTATAGATGTGACAGAAATGTTTTGCTCTCCGCACCCGGCTATATGCACAATTTCTCTTTCGACTTGCAAATGCGGAACCATCTCGCCACCAATCTTCGAAAACTGGCTCATCCGCCCTGAGATTGTCAAAAATCCATCATCGTCGAGAAATCCAAGATCGCCAGTTTTGAACCAGCCATCGTGGATTACCGCGCGAGTGGCTTCCTCGTTATGAAAATAACCCTTCATGACTTGAGGTCCCTTCACTTCGATTGAACCTTCTTCAAACGCCTGCTTTTCGGAACCGTTATCCAGACCAACGATGCGAACGGTCGTACCCGGTAGCGGCAAACCAACCGTGCCAACTTTGGTTCCATTTATTTCGCTTCCGTCTTTCAAAACCACCTTGCCTGGTATATTGCATGCAATAACCGGAGCCGTCTCAGTAAGTCCATAGCCCTCTGTCGCAGTGATTCCAAGCTCATGTTCAATGTCCTGAGCCAGAGCAGGTTTGACTTTTTCTCCACCCAAAATACAAATTTTTATACTCTCAAACTGTTCCTTTTTGCTGCGTTTCAAATAAGCTCGCATAATAGTAGGGGTGCAGAACATGACACTTGGTTTGAATCGTTCGCATAGATTGCCTATGCGTCTACAATCACGCGGATCGTAGTGATAAACAGCAGTGTGTCCAAGGGCAAGAACAGCCCAGAGCGTAAGAGTAAAACCGAAAGAATGAAAGAATGGCACTACACCCAGTACCACTTCACGATCTGACAATCTCGCTTGCTGTTGAATAGCATGAATGTTAGACAAGATATTGCGGTGTGAAAGAAGCACGCCTTTGGCATCTCCTGTCGAGCCAGCTGTGAACAGCAACGTGGCGGTTTCGTCTAACTTCCCCTCTGACTTCTTCAGCCCAGCCAGCATGTGTCCAAGCATATCCTCGGGCACCAGATCAGCCTCAGACCAGGAGACAGCTTTTAACAGGAGAGAAGCATCTTGCCTCAATCTTTCTATAGGCAAATATCTGGCAGTCGAGTCAAACGGAAAACGTTCCATGATGCGGCGGCTCGTGACGATATGGTCGAAATCGCACAAACTCAAATATTGATTAAACGTACTCTGACTGGATGTGTAGTTTAAATTGACGGGCACTTTCCCCAGCAAAGTGAGGGCAATATTGACGAGCGCAGCGCCTGCAGATGGCGGCAGCAGAACTCCAACCATCTCGGTTTTTCCCAACCGTTTATGCAAAATATTAGCCAGCGCAATCGACCGTAAAAGAGTGTCATGATAAGTCATCGAAATCCCAGAGGAATCTCTTATCGCAATAGCGTGAGGACGGGTGCGTGCTTGATGCAAAAATGCATGCCCGAGAGATTCCCAATGCTCAGGAAGCGCCGACAAATCTTGAACTGACATCTGCTTTCTTGTCTCTAACATGTGGCGAACCGAAAGTATCGTTTCAATAATCTCATTATCGTTTGCGCAGAGCATCGCTCGAAGTGTCGATCGTGACACGGAAACAATCATCCTTTCGATTCTTAAGCCTCTGATGAGAATCCAGACTCTAGAAAAGGAAGACAATTGCGCTTCTGCAATGCACATTAGTCCTCCCGATGGAAGCAACAACGCGCGTAGCGCATTTAAATAGGAGTACGTTTTCTCGGCGCCCCTTGAGATTCTCGCTCTCGACAGTAAATGCACGCAGACTAAGGTTATGACACTGGCAAATCTAGACAAATTGCCTCAATCTGATGAACTATCCGATCGCAGTCTGTTGCCCGTGGAAACTGCCGGGACGCAGGAAGCAACTTCGGTCGTTCAGAAATTGAAAAGCGATGTTTCAAAAGGCTTGACCACAGCAGATGTTCAGAAGCGGCTGGCGCTCGTAAACGCACAGCATCATCTACAATCAAAAGCTCCAAATGCATTCAAGCTATTCATCGATCAATACAGATCGACTGTTGTAGTCGTACTTCTAATTGCAACAGGGGCATCCGTCGTCGCAAGAGAATACACACAAGCAGCGGGCATCGCAATAGCCGTTGTTATCAACAGTATCGTGGGGTTCCTGACGGAATACAGATCTCAAATTTCACTGGCGGAACTCGAAAAACTCTCCGGTCCTCTGGCTCGCGTCAGACGAGACGGAGTCGACAAAAATGTTGCAGTAACAGACCTGGTACCAGGCGATATTATCCTCCTGATTGAGGGAGACCGGGTCCCTGCAGACGCGCGGCTAGTTAGCTCGAGCAATCTATCAGTTGATGAATCAGCGCTGACCGGAGAATCGGTGCCGGTTTTCAAAAGCTGCGAAGGAATAGACAACGAGCCAAACAGTTCAGTTCTCCTTCAAGGATCCATAGTAGCAGCGGGCAAAACCAAGGCAATTGTTGTCGCTACCGGCACAGACACCATGCTTGGCAAACTGGGGCGCACACTGACAGAACTGACATCGAGATCCACGCCGCTACAAGATGAACTTGAACAGCTTGGTAGGCAATTGAGCCTGGTAATTGTGATTATATGCGCCGTTTTGTTCGGAATTGGGCTTATGAAAGGCGAAAATTCCTGGCAGATGCTGCAAACATCAATAGCCCTGGCGATCGCAGCAATTCCCGAGGGACTGCCAGTCATTGCCACATTGACCCTTGCAGAGGGCACTCGCAAAATGGCGAAACTCGGCGCATTGACACGCAGACTGAGCGCAGTGGAAACACTCGGTTGCACAGAAATTATTTGTACAGATAAAACAGGAACACTGACAACCAATGAATTAATGGTCTCCGCTATCATCGCCGGAAAGAACTTCTACAGCGTCTCTGGAAGTGGTCATATGCCGGATGGGTCTTTTTTCGATCAAGTCGGCAACGAGGTGGATTGGCAAGTGTCACCTCAGCTACATCAGTTGTTGCTCGTAGCTGCTCTATGCAATGACGCGAAGTTGGAATCACACGACGAATGTGACTGGCATATACATGGGGATCCCACAGAGGGAGCGCTGTTAACAGTATCTATGAAAGCTGGCATTGAGAAGGCAACAGCGGAAAAATCCAGTCCACGCGTCAAAGAATTTGCCTTCGATTTGCAGAGAAAGAGGATGACCACGCTGCATGCACAGGGCAGCTCACTGTCAGCTTACTCAAAGGGCGCGCCGGAATCTGTGCTGGACACGTGCACTTATTTCGAAACTCAAACCGGCGTAAGCCCACTGGACAACCAGACAAAATTGTGGATTAGAGAACAAAACGAATTGCTGGCCAGGAGAGGACTTCGAGTATTAGCGTTTGCCCGCAAACAAATGACACTTCCCAATCTGACTGCTGCAAGCCAGCCAGATGCAACTTTCACTGAGCTGAACAAACTAGACCAACAATCAGTCGAATCAAAAATGATCTTTCTGGGACTGATAGGCATGTCTGACAAAGCAAAAGTCGGTATAGAAAAATCCATAGCCGAATGCACGAATGCTGGCATCAAAATAATCATGGTTACCGGGGATCATCCGACAACAGCTTGTGCCATCGCGAAGGAAATAGGGATTGTCAATCCTGATACTGAAATAAAGGATGTTGTTTCGAGCGGCGATGTAGACAACGCGAATTGGCACGACGATGCTGATCGCCTCAACAAAATTTCAGTCCTGGCAAGAGTTCAGCCTGAAGGAAAGTTTCGCATCATCAGGGCATTACAGTCAGCCGGAAAAATAGTTGCAATGACTGGCGACGGCGTCAACGATGCTGCTGCACTCAAGCAAGCCGACATAGGCATCGCCATGGGTCAGGGCGGTGCATCGCTTGCCCGTGAGGCATCGGATATGGTGCTGACAGACGACAACTTTGGTGTGCTTGTTAGTGCCATTGAACAGGGTAGAACAATATACGCTAACATTCGTTGTTCAATAGCTTACCTCTTAACAGCCAGCCTGGCATCGGTATTTTTTGTAGCCGGCGCCTCAGCCGCTAACATGCCCTTGCCTATGTCGCCTATCCAGTTGCTCTGGCTCAATTTGATAATGCATATCTTTCCTGGTCTCGGACTGGCTCTTCAAAAATCGTATGAAGGCATAATGCTCGAAAAACCCAGGGGCCGAAATCAAAAACTGCTCGACGCTGCAGTTTGGAGGCAAATAATAATTCGTGGATTGTGCGTTGCAATGGTCAGTTTGCTAACAATTGGCATGAACCATGGCTCAACGGCAGTGCAATTGCAGACGATCGCCCTCGCATCAATGTCTCTTTCCCTGCTGATGCAGTCATGGTCCTGGCTCGCAATTAAACGAGTGTTTGATATCCGCTTCTATGTTTTTAATGCGCCAATGCAAATATGCACGGCACTTGGATTGGCGATGCTGCTGGCAGGAACATCTCTGCGTCCGGTTCAAGAAATACTCAATACGACCACACTCAGCCCATCTGCATGGTTGCTAGTTGTCGCCAGCTCTCTGGGGGCGCTGGTGTTGACTGCATTCTTCAAAAAACTATTCGACTCAAGGAACTAATCAAGGAAATGGACGACAGTACCGACTGCATAGCATCGAGGCAATCAATATGCTATTTAAAAACCGAAAACAAGCTGGACAACAATTAGCGGCCAAAATCGAAGAGCACTTTTCCGCTACACAAGCTAAAGCAGACGATGTTGTAGTGGCAGGACTGCCGAGGGGCGGCGTCATAGTGGCGCTCGAAGTGTCGAGACTATTTCATCGCCAGGTCGACGTGATCGTTTCAAAAAAAATTGCATATCCGGGTCAGCCAGATTTTGCCATCGGCGCCGTATCGTCCGACGACGTAATCGTGCTCAATCCAGACATTCCCCACAATTTGCAGTGGCAGCACTACATAAATCAGCAACACGTCGAGTTGCTTGAATTCTCTCGAAATCTGGAAAACGAGTTTTACGAACAAGCAGGTTACAGTCCGTCGCGGCTCGAAAACAAAACAGTCATCATCGTGGACGACGGCATAGCTACTGGAATGACGGCGGCAGCAGCACTCAAAACGGCACGTTTAAGGTCGGCGAAAGCGGTGCTGTTAGCGGCCCCTGTTATGAGCAGGGAAAGCATTAAGGAACTTGCCCAATACTGCGACGCAATCATACACGCCTACGTCCCGGATAGATTAGAGGCTGTAGGACAGCACTATATAGACTTTACGCAAGTCAGCAATGCCGAGGTAATTGCAGCAATGAAGGAAAGTACCCATTTCAACCATGTGCCAGGTCTCAATTGTGCGCATCAGCCGAAAGGCTGATCGATGCGTTTGGTCCGATCGGTCGATGCTCTGACTTGCTCACCATATAAGAATAGAGGCAGTTGAATGCTGCAAACGAGGTGCGAGGTCATGTTTAATAACAAAGTTGCAGGCAATCTCAGTAACCCTGAAGATGCGCAGAGCCTGATTGCAGACTTGACGCAGCGCAGTTTTCACATTCCCGCCTCTGCCATTACTGTGCAAACCAATGTAGCTGAGCGTTACGAATACACCGATCAAAACTATTTGTTGAAGCTTTTTTCAGCCTGGATGGCGTTGGGCACGCTCATCGGAGTTGGTTATGCCGTGCAGTTTCTGCATCCTGCAGGCGCTGTCGCCATGGTTCTCGCGTCCGTATCATACGGCATCTTCGGTGCAGCTGCCGGTCAATTGGTAGCAGGTCTATCCGATGTGGTGTTCAACGGAAGCCTGGACGACCGATTGAATGTGGATGAGCCTGCGGTGTACACAATTACTGCCGACGTTCCCGCTGATATCGAGCCTTCAGTTGAACGTGTTATGAACGAAATCGGCGCAACCGCTATTCACACGCTCAGCGCCTAGTTATGGAAATACTAGCGCTTATCGCGCTTCTGCTGATGTGGCTGATTCCGCTCTCGATCGTTGTCATCGACGATGTATTCTTCAATCGTCTCGATAAAGTTGATTAGTCGTAAGCGGCTTCCGACATGCGGACTGTTGCCTAACGCCAGATATCGTCCTCGTCTTTGAGGATATAAGTCTCAAGCCCAAAGAACAAACTGCCAATTCCTACAACTGAAAGGATCACTCCGGTTATCAATGAAGTGGCAAAATCAGTGGAACTACCGCTGGATTGAAGCATGTAGATACCAATTGCCAGCAACATAAACCCGAACATTGTCTGCGCAATGTAGAGAGCCTCTTTTAAATCGTGAATCGATAATCTCATTGTTCTTTGTCCTACAAATTTGCGTAGTGTTTTGCGAATCCCTTCTCCAGCTCTTCACGAAATTTGGGATGTGCAATATCGATGAGTGCACGCATTCTCTGCTTGATGGTTTTACCAAATAGCTGCGCAATGCCGTATTCAGTCACTACGTAATGAACATCAGCCCTGGACGTAACGACGCCGCTGCCTGGAGGCAGAACCGGTGCAATGCGGGAGACAGTGCCATTTTTTGCAGTAGATGGCATGGCGATAATTGCCCGTCCATCTTTGGCGTGCGAAGCCCCTCGAATGAAGTCAACTTGACCCCCGAAGCCGCTGTACAAATAAGTGCCCATCGAATCAGCGCCAACTTGTCCGCTCAAATCGACTTGAATGGCTGAATTAATCGCAGTCATCTTATAATTTTGCGAAATGGTGAATGGATCGTTTATAAAATCTGACGGCTGAAATTCCATGGCCGGATTGTTATCAACGAAGTCATAGAGCCGCTTGGAACCCATTACAAAGCTAACGGCTGTCTTTCCTGGTAACACGGTCTTCTTGTTGTTTGTCACCACTCCAGATTCGATTAGATCGATGATGCCGTCGGAGAGCATCTCGCTGTGAACGCCAAGGTCTTTGCGATCGACTAAATATTTGAGTACTGCGTTGGGAACTGCGCCAATGCCAAGCTGAATCGTCGCGCCATCCTCCACCAGTGATGCAACGTTTTTGCCGATAGCGTTTTCCGCCAGTGACGGATGTGCGCAAGACAATTCTGGAAGAGCGCGGTCGGTTTCAATGATTCGGTCGAATTTACTGACGTGCACGAAAGAGCGACCGTAAGTGCGAGGCATCTGTCGGTTGACCTCGGCAATTACAATGCGTGCCGCTTTACGGGCCGCGATGGTGCAATCGACAGACACACCATAGCTGCAAAATCCATGCGAATCAGGCGGAGAGACTTGCACCAGACAGACATCAAGTGGCAGACCGCCGCTGCCGAACAGTGAAGGAATGTCGTACAGAAAAATAGGTATATAGTCGGCGCGGCCAGCGTTTACAGCTTCCCGCACATTCGAACCGATGAAAAGCGCTTGCACTTTAAAGGCAGAACTGTACTCGCGATGCGAATACGCCGCATCTCCAAGAGTCATAATCTGCACAATCTTTACGTTGGAAAGGTCAGGAGCGCGCTCGACCATAGCGTTGATCAGGGGCTCAGGAGCTGCAGCATGCGACTGCACGTAAACAGTGTCATCAGAGCTTATTAGTTTGACAGCCTCACTTGCGGTCGTTAACTTTGCCGCATACTCCGCCTGCCAGTTCTTCAAAATCGTCGTTTTTTCAAGCACCATTTTTTTCGCCGGATATCCACTGTAAACGGAACAATCCATTCCAGTTTAGTGAATGGACCATCTATGGTTGTCCTCCGATCGGATGATAGGAGGAAAATCGAAGGGACGAACCTCAAATTCTCATCCCTTGTGACGTTGTGCGGGTAGCGACTTTGGCATTTACTAGTATCAACATCGTCTGGAGTTAGTTTTATGACTGTCAATGATTCATCTAAAAGCTCGTCAAAATCAAAATCTGACGGCTTCGATATTGAAGAAGGCAACTTTTCCGAGTGTATGTTGGCAAGGGTAATTGCAAAGCTTGCAGTGAAAGCGCAGTGTGAAGATAAGCAGTGCGACCACACGCAGTGCGGACAAAGCGAAAAATCAGCGCCCTCAGAAGCAAAGGCAAAAGCAAAAACAAAACCGAAACAATCGAAACGCTCCAGGTAGTTCACTCTTTAGCATTTCAAATTCAACTCACCCGTTTAGCATCTCGAATCAAACGAGAAGTCAGAAAAGAGCCAGCCAGGGCACCTAACCAGATATTGGAACCGGTTAAAACTAACGCTGCCACCCCACCTGTCACGGCTCCGGCAAAAATTGGAGTGTGACAGCGCGCCGCTTTTAACGGTGATGGATGACTGCTCCAGACACACTTAATTTGAGAACAAGTTGCCACCGAAGCTGGCGGAAAAACCTTCTTCCAAAAAAAAGAGCGTCGCTCCAGATGAATCGGATGCGGCATTGATGCCAGAGCTTCTGCAACAAGCTGTGTGCAGTAGAACGCCTTGCCGTTCTTCTCGTCAAATGTCACGTTAAATGGCTTGCCCACCGCTTTTCTGGCAAATTCCACCGCAGCTTCGCAATCGCTCGCGTCCTGATATTCCGGCCTGTACACGGCAAGGTCTGTGGTCTGCAAAAAATCAGTCAAATTGATTTTTGCTACATGCGGTTTTCGCCCGGAATCAACGACGATACCATCGCCAATGTAAATTCCGGAATGTATCCAGCTCGTGTTGAAAAAGACTCTGGCCATTAGCTGTGAACAGGGGAAGGCGCTATTGCTGTCAAGCAAAACGTCTCCCACCTGCACAACCTTCCGAATCTCGTCTTGCTGTTGCAGATTCAATTGATAGCGGGACGCTACGCCCACTTTCGCCTCTAGCAGTTTCAGCGCAATTTTCCAGACTAGATTCTTTTTCTTGCTCATACAAATCAGCGTGAATGAGAGGCAATGATTTCCTGATCAAGTGAGAATTGAGATTTCTTCTTCACCTCGCCTGAGACATCCTCCAGATTCTCTTCCGGATAGAACAGAACATTTGGCAGGGTCCAGGTCTTTAAAAACGTATCTGCCGGAATTCCCAGCACCGAGATGCGCGCTTCACCTAGCTGCTCAGTCGGCAAGACAAACAGGTCATTTTCGGAAGCTGCGATTTCAGGGCAAGGTGCCTTAGCTTTGGCGGCAGAAAGGTGCTCTTCGACAGCACCACCGACACCAATCAAATCGATCTCGAGATTTGCCAGTTCAGGATGCGCGGAACGTAGATCAGGCAATAATTTTCCTGCCGGTTCTTCGTGTCCGCCACTTGCAAGACATACGAGCTTCGGCTCCAAACCAAGAGTGCTAGCAAGGTTTAAAGACTCATCGATAAACCGAAAGTTTAAATGATCTACTGATACCAGAATTTTCAGCTTAGTCCATGGTTTGCATTCACGCTGCACAACCAATAAAGGTTTGCTGCATACTGTGGAAAGGTGCTCTGCCAGCGAATAACGGAATGCGGACTCATGGCTCCCCGCGTCCTCATCTGGGACCGTCGGTCTGTGACCAACAACAACCAGATCGAAATCGTGTGAGCGTTTGCATAATTCGTCCAGCGGATCGCCTTCAACAACTACACACTCTGCTGTCGGAAACACAGTCTCGAATTTTTCAGCCAACTTAGAACCCAGGTCTCGCAATGACCGACAAATTGTTTCATACGCGGATACATACATGCCGCTACCAATCAAACCAGCCCGCTCGCATCCGAAAAGAGACCACGACTTCCGAACGTCCACGACATGTGTTGCCACCATCTTCGCGCCAGTTTTTTCCGCCAAATTCCGCGCGACATGAGCCGCCTGACAAGATTGTTCCGAGCCGCTCAATGCCAGCAATATGGATTTCGTTTTCATGGCTATTCCTCCAGTGCTGTTCCTAGATTGGCAGCGCCTGCTCAAATCCTCATCCATCAAGCGGATTATTTAGCATGGAATCATTCCCCTGCTCATTCGGTCGGATGATATTGTCTGAATATCTTACGGAGTATGTTTCAATTAATCAGGGGCGACGCGGGAACAATCACTTTTGATTGCCAGGACGGGCTGTTGCATGAGGTTCAGCAAGTGACGTTTTACGCCGGGACAGCTAAAGCCGACAGCAAGGCAGTGTTGAAAGTAACTTTGCATGGGGCGGCGCAAGAGGTCACCGGCTCTTGTTACTTGCTCGAAACTACAAATGCGAGGATTCTAATAGACTTCGGAATGTTTCAAGGCTCTGAGCGCTTGGAGCGACAGAACCGCATGCCGGCACAACTTCTCTCCAAACCTCTCGATGCCGTTTTATTAACACATGGACACCTGGATCATTGCGGGCGGTTACCGCTTTTAATCAAGTGCGGCTACAGCGGTCCAATATATGCAACACAAGGAACAATAGAGATAGCCGAACTGATATTGCAGGATGCGGCCAGAATCGCTGAGGATGACGCTGAGCGAGAAAATGAAAAACGAAAACGCAACCGACAAAAGCTGACAAAACCGCTATTCAGGAGCCAGGATGTGACTGGTGTAAGTGCGCTGTTTGAAGCGGTTAATTATGGTCAGAAGATCGAAGTGGCAGATGGAATTACAGCCCGATTTGTTGAGGCTGGGCACATTCTCGGTTCTGCTTGTATCGAAGTTCAAATTCGCACCGAAGCAGATAGCGTGCGAACAGTCGTCTTTTCCGGAGACATAGGACACGGTCATGATCCCATCATGCACGACCCGGCGCGGATCAAGAAAGCCGATTTAGTCTTTATGGAATCAACCTATGGAGACAGACAACGTCAATCGCTCGATACAACTTTGACTGAGTTCGAAAAGATTCTTGCCCAAACGATTCGCCGCGGCGGCAAAGTCTTGATTCCCACTTTTGCCGTGGGCAGAGCACAGGAGATTCTATTTCATCTCGCACATATGATGAAGACAGGCAGAATCGCCCAGATACCCGTATATCTGGACAGTCCGATGTCCATAGAGGCGACTGAACTTTACTCGCGCCACTGGAAAGAGCTAAACACGTGCAAAGATCAACTTGCTTTTACTGGTCAACTAGAGCGGGACCTGGTGTCGTTCGTAACTTGCGAAACGGCAGAAGAGTCTAAGGCACTTAATAATATTCAAGGTCCCTGCATTATTTTAGCGGGTGCCGGCATGTGCGACGCGGGTAGAATATTGCACCATATGCGACACTGCCTGAACGATGCTAATACAACATTGCTGATTGTGGGCTATCAAGCGAAAGGGTCACTTGGAAGGCAACTGATTGACGGCGAAAAGGAAATCAAAATTCTAGGAGAAACTATTCGGGTGCGCGCTGCCATCGAGAACCTGGACGGATTCAGCGCTCATGCCGATCAGGCAGACCTTTTGAGATGGCTGAAACCCATGGTATCCAGCCGACCAACCGTCGCACTTATGCATGGCGAGAGCCACTCTATCGATCAACTCGCATACGAAATCAAAAAAACATTTGGTTGACCGCGATAAAACCAAAGTCTCTCGAAACAGTAGAACTGGAATAAGACGCGAACTTATCATTCAACACTCTTGCGATGTTATGGTTGTGAACCTAAAATAGATCAGTCGAAATCATGTGGCAAAACAGGAGGTGGCAGGATGGTATCACAGGAGGTTTCGGTGAAGCGAATAAGCGCGCTTATCGGGCTGTTACTTCTCGTACATTCGTCAAGCATAACTCCATCGTCGGCAAACAAATCTAAGACAACGCAAAAACCGACCTCGAATGTAGCCAGGGGAAAAGCATTATTTCTAGCCAATGGCTGCATGGATTGCCATTCCATCAATGGTCAGGGTTGCACCGAAGGGGTCAGTTTGAGCAGCGTTGGATTGCGCCGAGATGCTGATTTTCTGAAACAACAATTGATCGACCCAGACAAGCACGTAGAAAAAAACAAGAAAGCATTCAATTCAGAACCGAATCTTATGACGAATCCAGATCTCTCGCCAAAGGAAGTTGATCTGATTGTTACTTATTTGCAGACGCTAAAAAAGCCAGTACCGAAGAAGGGTGAAAAATCGAAAGACTACAACTCACTTTAGTGCTGTTGCTCGGGTGTGTAGCCCTCTTTGATCAGTGAATCGCAATATACAATTGCGACAGCAGAACTTACGGCGTGATGAAACTCGTCCATGATCGATGTAAATTCGCAAAACTCCTCGTCGACTCCGAAACGGAACCACAGATTGACACCTGCCTCGAGTGGCTCACATTGTGCTACAAGAACGATCGTTGAATCGCGCAATCGCTCCAGTGGAGCAGTAAACGTGACGGCGAGCTGATTACCCTGGCTGTAGGCGAATTCCCGCGCTGCTAATGTCTTGAATTTGTACTGCTTGAGGGTCTGCTCGATGGTTCGCAAAATTATCTCTGCATCAAGGAATTTAAGATAGTAGATCTCTGGCTTGTCTGCGGCGTCAAGCCACTTGCATATCCTTTTGCAGTTTTTGCATCGTTCTTCCATCGCATCGCCTGAATCATTTGAGCTGGCGAACGTAAGCGTAAAGCGCCTTCAAATCCGAATCTCTGCGAACTATCGTTTTCCATGGCGGCATCTGAGCATGTTGACCGCTAAGAAAAGCTTTGAACACAGCCTCGGAAGCGATTTTATCGGAGTTGACGATCTTCTTATCGGGATTGATCATGTTTCCGCCTGTCTGGTGGCACGGTTCACAACTGGCCATGTAGAGAGTTGCGCCCCGATCCGTCTTCTTGGCCGGAACTGATTTCTTTCCTTCGGCTTCAGTCGAGAGAATCGCTAAAACGAACACAACAGAGAGAGTCAAGACCGAAGAAAAGTGCTTTGAACTATCAGGTTTCATTCAATACTCGAATTTGATGACGAACGGCTAAGACGCATGGGTATCGCAGAATTTGAATCGCGCCCGCAGATTTTCCCTGTCAGCTTGTAACGACAACTCTTTTATCTTTTCAGGCGGCACACGCACAATGATAACAGTTGATTTCGTATTTCCGAGAATCGACAGCGCAACGCTGCCAATGTGCGTCTTATGTGGATCATGATGGCTGTGAGATCCGAGCACTATCAAATCGGCGGGCCAATTAGCGGCCTCATCCAAAATCTCGTCTTGAGGATCGCCCCACCTTATTATTTGTGAAACCGTTATCGATGGCAGCGAGCCACCGACCCTTTCACACATTCCCGTCAGTAATTTTTCAGCTGCGGCTTGAACTGCTTTCTCCCAGAGTACTTCTGGATATACATCGTCTGCGAGCGGCTCTATAACATGTATAAACCGCAAATGCGTATTTGCAGTCCACCTGTGGTTGACCAGAAAATCCATGATCACCTTGGCGTAAGAGGAACCATCAACAGGCACCAGGATATTTGTCACGACTTTATTCCTCAAACCTAACACTACACCTCGATGCTAGTCGGGTGAACGTTAAGTAGCCTCCTTCTGCGGGAGGATCTTGTCAGCGTTTTGTTGGGCATCCAAGCTATATGTAAGAAGTCAACCGATTGAATGATGCTGTCACAGTTATCGCAAAACTAAAATGGATGCGTAACTTCGAAATTCAGGTAAAACCCGATGCCGAATGCCCTTCTTAATTTTCTAACATCGCTGGTAATCGTCTCGGGACCGGCTACGGGATTGTCAGAGCCTTTCATCGACACTGACGGTGATCAGCTGCGTGGCACACCTGAAGAAAAGCTTGAGTACATGTACAACCACTGTAAAACAAGCGAAGACGTTCGGCGCCTGGCAAGGGGCTTCCAGCAGTTAGCCAACACATATGACGCTGACAAGAAAACACTGAATGCAGAGCTGGCATATCTGTTGGCTATACGCTTCCTCGAGAGCGCTTTTCCCAGTTGCGATCCAGACATCGGAGTTGCTTACGAGCAACTAGCTGGACACTATGCCGCTCTGGGAGAGCACGCAATGGCTCGAAAAGCTAATTACAAAGCGGTTTCCATCTTGCGCCGCAATTCTAGCGACTATGCTGTGGAGTTGGCAGTCGCACTACATAACGAAGCCTGGCTGGATATGCAGGAACACCGACTGAATCGAGCGGAAGCAAGCCTCAACGAAAGCATGAAGCTGGCGAAAGAAAAACTGGGCAAAACACATCTTCTTGTCGGCATGCTGGCTAATTCTCTTGGCGATTTGTATATCCAGCGAAACGATTTTATACGCGCAGAGCCGTTTCTCAAAGAAGCGCTAGAAATTCTGCGGAAGAATCCGGGCAACCTGAAGTTGCAACAGGTAATCAAAGAAAATTACATAAGCGTCTTGAAAGTCAATCACAAGTACAGTGCGGCCAAACAAGTACAAGAAAACTTGCGCTGAGCCGGGGTATTAAACAGTATCTTTGCGGGTATAAATCGACGTATTAGAGTGTCTGGCAGAGCTAATTCAGAGCAGATATCAAAGTTGCTTCAGAGCGTTTTGAATGGTCGTTAGATGATTTTGGAACACCTTCTTCGCTACATCCAGCAGTTCAAAAACGGTGTCATCGACGCAAGAATAGTAAATGTTATTACCCTGTTTCCGCGCGATGACCAATTGCTTATTCTTCAGCACTGCCAGTTGCTGAGACACGTTTGGCATTTCCACATCAAGTCTGTC
This sequence comes from Drouetiella sp., assembly GCA_036702955.1. Lineage (GTDB taxonomy): Bacteria > Cyanobacteriota > Vampirovibrionia > Obscuribacterales > Obscuribacteraceae > PALSA-1081. The sequence goes on from DATNPY010000044.1 coordinate 27,157, forward strand.
GCGAATCTCTGATACCGTCAGCTCCTCGGTTCTCAACTCATCGAGAATCCTGATTCGCAGTGGATTTGCTAGAGCTTTAAAAAAATCCGCCTTGAATTCAACTAATTTCTCGCGATGCTCAGCTGTTGAATCATTTTTTCCTGAATTCTTTTTCTTCGTCGGCATCTCAATCAGGTCTCGTTTTGTCCTGGAAATTCGTATCATTTGCTTTGCTTGATGCCAATTTTAGCCTGTCCTGCCTCTCAAAACTACTGCGGCGCGACTATTTCTAGTACTGACGAACTCGGCTGCCACCCCTGCTTGACTTCCACAGGGCTGCTTCTATCCCCTTTAGGGACAGTATGACTTCACTCCTTCGAGTGAGCAAGCAACACAATTTTTCCGAAATCATCGAAATTCAATCGAGCCAATTCTCCAATGTCTATTTTAAGTAGCACTTCAAAAGCCGCAAAGCCGACTGAAATTGTGTCAATATGGGCTATTTAGCTATAATCATACATTAGTGCTCAGCAAGACCTGTTCAGAGAACGAGCACGAGGGTAAAATGCAGACGAGACCAGCGACGGCAACTGAAGACACTTTTCATGCCGACGAGTCAAAATTTCAGGCATCGCAATGACAGACCCACGCTTATCAGTCCTAATAGTTGATGACCATTATGCGACTCGATTCGGACTGAAAATCATTCTAGAACATAATGAAGACATGACAATTTCAGAGGCCGAAACCGGCTCGGAAGCGCTATCGCTAGCCGCTTCACTTAAACCAGATGTAGTGGTGCTGGATTTCATGCTACCCGGAATGAGCGGAATTGATACTGCAATCGAGCTCAAAAAGAGCTTACCGGAGCAGCGAATTTTGATGTTGACGGGGCGCGACGACGAAGACGTAATTTTTGCCGCACTCAGCGCCGGTGTTGACGGCTACTGTCTCAAGGACAGCGACCGCAATCAGATCGTGTCTGCAGTGCGCGCAGTCTCTCTTGGGGCTGGTTGGCTCGACCCACTCATAGCAAAGCAGATACTCAGATACATGTCTCGCCTGCGCGTTACGGAAGACGAAACTCCGACACCAGACAAAGTGACGCTTTCAAAACGAGAAAACGAAATTCTCGAATTAATCGTCAATGGCTTGTCAAATCAAGAGATCGCAAAGCAATTGCAGTTAAGCACCCAGACCATCAAGACACACGTCCGGCGTCTGTTGGAAAAACTTATGGTTACCGATAGAACACAAGCCGCGGTAAAGGCGTTACGCGATGGTTTGATCGACAACGCCAGGTCTCAGTACAAACCGAAACAAAACGACTAGTCGAAAGTGACAGCCGCGGGCAAGCTTAAATCCCGGAGCAAGCTTAAATCCCGCAGCAAGCTGGAATCCCGGAGCAAGCTAAAAGCTAGTGGGAAGTGACAGCAACACCATGCTTGTGCGAGCTTACTTGCTCCTTGACTGGTACAGGCTTCAAACGCACCAGCTGTACAGAGCACGCGCAATACTGTGAAACAGAACGTGCAACACTGCCTCTAAAAAAGCGATTTGGTGAGTTACCGTGAGCGCCTAGAATCATTCGGTCAGCCATCCATTCAACTGCAGCCTCTGTAATTTCCTCCTTAGGATCGCCGCATCGAACCTCCACCTTTACTTTGCAGTGCGGGCAGGCATTTTGAATTTGCTTTTTAGCGCGCCGAACTGTTTCCTCTGCAAATTTTCGCCGCTCCTCGAAAAACTTCGCAGCTTCCTTGTTCCACTCGATGCAAGGCACCGATTCCCACTGCAATGGCTGAATAACTGTCAGAACTTTGAATTGAGTGTCAGGCGTCCAGTACGCTGCGCATACTGTCTCCAAAACTTGATCGGCAGACTCGGTTTGGTCTATCGCAACTATCACTTTCATTCTAGTTTTTCGCCCCCGTAGATACAGGCTCAGCCGACTTTTCTTGCTTGTCATGTACAACGCATTTTTCTGTGCCAGTGACTTTGTGCTTGATAATCTCCACGGAACAAGGGGCATGACCAGCCACTCTTTCAGCAACACTACCGAGAAAGAATCTGCTGAAACCCCGTCTACCATGAGATCCAACTACAACCAGATCTGCCGGCCACGACCTGGCTTCATCGATGATCGATTCGGCTACAGGACCGAGCATCGTTTCGCCTTCGACGACATAATTTGGAAATGCTTCATGCATCTGGTTGACTTTTTCTTTCACCCGCATTTTGCACAGTTTCTCAAACTCGATTTGTGCATTAACGGCTGGTTCCATGTACATTCCGCCGAAACTGGGTTGCATGTATATTGGCTCTACAACAGTGAGGATACGAAATTCGGCGCCTTCGGGCCAGGTCCGTTCTAATAATGTATGGAAGGCAAGATCAGAACACTCAGAATCATCTAAAGCAATCAAAATTTTCATCGTCGCGCCTCTCGTGGTGTACCCTGAAATTTTCGCAAAGAGAGAGCCCGGCAGCATCGTCCGCGGTGACTACTTACTTTGCCGCGATTACTCATTTAAGTGCAAATATCGCAGCGCACGAATGAACCAGGTAGCCGACCGGTCATCCCAAAAGATGATGCTTGCCGCGACGCGAAGATCTAAACTCGAAGTGTAAAGGAAAGGCGCCAAACGGGATGGCAAGGAGCTTAGAAGCATAGTTTATAGACGAAAGAAAAGCGACCTCACCCAGGCAGGATTCTCTTAAGAACCGACAGAAGGGGTGTAGAGTCGCTTTTCACATGCGGCATGTCGTTCGACCTAGATTCGAATTTTGACCAGGAGTATAGAAATGAAAGTTCTAATCGGTGTTGATAGTTTTGATTTCAACAAGGTAACCGCTGAATTTATCAATTCACACAATTGGAAGCCTCGTACAACTTTTCGAATCGTTCATGTAATCGAACCAGCTTTGCTCGATGAATCGGAGATAAGCTTTTTACCACTCCTGAACGAACTGGTAGACAGCGAAAAACGCGAGTCGCACGAACTAGTTCAAAACATGGCAAACCTTATAAAGGTTTCGCACCTTGACTCACCAACAATAATTACAGAAGTAATTGAAGGGCACGCCTGTGGTTGCCTGGTAGAAATCGCTCGCGATTGGCATGCTGACATGATGCTACTCGGCTCGCATGGACGAACTGGATTTACGAAATTTGCACTGGGCAGTGTTTCATCAGCAGTGGTAGCACTTGCACCGTGTTCAGTGTTTGTTCTCAGACTGCCCCGGAAGACGTCGTCTGAAAAGCACAAGGATACTTGCGTCGCAACTGCTACGTAGGAACAGCAAACAGTCTCCGTCCGCTGGTAACGCAACTGCACCTATCATCCTTTCGGACGACGCCGACATCTGTCTTCCGATTGATGATGCTAAATTTTTTGTTTGTCATGATAGTCGGGTAATTCGATAAGGAACAGCGCAATGAAAATTCTTGTTGCCGTGGACGACAAAACTTATGCTCAAGCGGTCATTGATTGCATAAGCTCGTTGACCTGGGAGAAAAAACCAGAGTTCAAAGTTCTCAGTTGCGTACCACCGCTGCGATATCGAATTCCTACAACGACCGGCGTTGCCGATACGCGATTCGTAGAGGTGCAAGAAGAACGTCGGCGTGCCGCTAAAAGTCTGGTGCTTGGCGTCAGTAGCCAGATAGCGCAGCTTATTCCACAAATTACAGTAGAAGACGTTGTGTTGGATGGCGATCCTAAAATAAAAATCCTCGAGCTGGCCACAGAATGGAATGCTGACCTCATCGTTATGGGTTCTCACGGTCGTAATAACCTCGAGCGTCTGTTCCTGGGCAGCACATCTCTAGCGGTTCTTTCTCATGCGCCGTGCTCTGTGCTGGTCGCGAAAATATCTAAGACAACAGACAAGCTCACTGTCGCAGCAGGTGCAACTGAGAAAAATGGATAACGCAGCAACATCAGACGACCTGGTCATTCTGCAAAAACGACTGGCCGAGCGCTACCCGGTTGGTCTGGCAACCATAGGTAATGCATTTCGAAGCGATGACAACATCGCCGCCCGAGTTTGCGATGCACTACCTGCTTCAGCCCTGAATTCAGTGTGCCGATACGACCTGGGTACTTACACGAGCTTTCTCGGTGAATGTTTGCGCAAACACAGAGCTGCCATTGTCGTCGACGCGACAGAAAACGGCACCGCACCGGGCACCATAACGGTGCTAGATATGTCAGAGATTCTCAGTGGAAAAAAGCAAGTGCGAGTCAGCTCATCTCATGGATTCTCCTTTCTGGACGAACTGCGTGTCTACAGCAAGGACACCAGACTACCCAGCCCATTTTTCTTCTTTGGTGTTGAAGCGAAGTCGGTTGACTGGAGCAACAATCTGAGCACCGAGCTCGAAATCATGTTGCCTGAACTGGCAAACTTGCTGACAGCTTTGATCGACAGCATCGCACAACCGGCTGAGACCAATGCACGAAGCTAGTATAGCCAGAGCAATTTTGCAATCAGCGACAAGTAAACTGAATAGCACACCAAATGCGGTGCAACTGAAGTTGGTTCAGATTGAGGTCGGAGAATTTAGCAATGTCGATTCAGAGTCTCTGCAATTTGCATTCGACAATATGCGGGAGCTGTTCCAGGGTGCATCTGCGTGCGAACTGCAGATCGATGCAATTCAAGCTCAGGCAATCTGTCAAAATCACAATCACCTCTATCGTCCAGATTTCGAACATGCGTTCTGCTGCACAATCTGCGGCAGCGGCATAGGCAAATTATTGCGTGGTGAAGAGCTGAATATCATCAATATGCGCCTCGAAACTCACTTACCTGAAGGAGCCAAGCAATGCACGACACGGTAGACGAGCACCACCTGGAAAGAATACTTAGCAGCAACGAGGAGCTCGCTCAGCACAATCGCGAGCACTTCGATGACCTCGGCGTGCTCGCTATTAACTTGATGAGCGCACCCGGTGCAGGGAAAACCACTCTGCTGGAACGGTCATTGGCAAGTCTGACAAACGAATTTCAATGTTCAGTGATCGAAGGAGATATGGTTGGTGAGCTGGACGCAGACAGATTACGGCACAAAGGTGTAGACGTTTCGCAAATTTCTACCGGACGAAGCTGCCACTTAGATGCGCAAATGGTGGCGCGCGTACTTCACGCAAAAGCATTCTCCGGAGTCGACTTTCTGTTTATCGAAAACGTCGGCAATCTCGTCTGCCCAGCTGAATTCCCGCTGGGCGAGCACAAGCGAGTCGTGCTCCTCTCAGTCACGGAAGGTGACGACAAACCAATAAAATACCCGGTCATCTTTCATCGGTGTGATGCAGTAATATTCACGAAATGCGATTTGTTACCCTACGTCAACTTCAACATCGAGCGCGCCACAAAATACGTAACCGATTTGAATGCGGATGTCACTTGCTTTGCCACCTCGGCGGTAACGGGGCAAGGTATTGACGATTGGCTGACCTGGCTCGTCAATCAACGAACTGATCTGAAAAACAGGTGACACCGTGAACAAACATTATGTCCTTCCCAAACGATTCTATCCGCATTTGTTCTCAGCTTTGCGTGCCCTGGGAAAAGTCTTTGCACCAGTAAAAGTATCTGAGAAATCCTATGCCTTCCGACAGGTAGAAGCTGCTGAGGAAGTCTGTTTCGAGGCAATCAGAACAATATTGCCACCGAAAAAATTCTTCTACCCGGCCGAAGAAACGCTAATCACTTATTACAAAGGTCATATCTACGAGCACCACGAAAACATAGAATTTCAGGTGCTCCTCGGAGTTCATCCTTGCGATCTCGCGGGGCTTGGGATTATGGATACGATTTTCGAAGCTGGTCCAGCAGACAGTCACTACTCAATCAAACGCGAAGCGAGTTTAATTGTGGGCTTGTCTTGCATGCCCGATAAGCACTGTTTTTGTCAATCGATGGGCTGCGACAATCCCCAGAAAGGTTACGACCTTTTTCTGACAGATATCGGTGATGCACTTTTCATAGATGTGGAAACAATTAAGGGCATGGATGCCATCAAACCGGCAATGCAGCATCTCACAACAGCGTCAGAAAGCGATCGCACGCAATACAAAGAATTTTGGAATCGACGAGCCGAATCATTCACCAACGGATTTACAGAAAGCAACCTCAGGTCGGTAATGGAGATGGAGTGGAATAACTCCATCTGGGATGATATGGCCAAGCGCTGTTTGAGTTGTGGAAATTGCACGCCAGTTTGCCCAACTTGCTACTGCTTTGATCTACTGGACATCGCCAGTCTCGATGGCGAGTCGGGAGAGCGACACAGGCAGTGGGATAGCTGCCAGTTTGTATCATTTGCCCAGGTTGGAAACAATTTCAATTTCAGACCAGGACCGGTTGATCGGCTGAAATATTGGTATCAGCACAAACTGCACGGGTTCGACGATCCCTACGGATTTAAAACCTGCGTTGGCTGCGGCAGATGCACTGAATCCTGCCCAGCAGGCATCGACGATATCGTTTCTGTAGTGAAAGCGTTGCAAGCGAACGCAACAGAAAAAGGAGACGAAAATGCCGTGTAGTACGCCACTACTGCCAACCAAAGCAACGATTCGTTCGGTTGAGCCAATGACTGACGACAATTGGCTTTTTGAGTTCACCGCGTCCGGTACAAAGCTCGAAGATTGCCGGCCCGGGCAGTTCGTCGAGTTGTGGGTGCCAGGCGTTGGAGAATGTCCAATTTCCGTATGTTCCGGTCGTGTTGGAGACAGCATTCAGCTGATGGTGCGCCGGGTCGGACGAGTTACCGACGCGCTGTTTCGCATGCGCGAGGGCGATTGGGTAGGATTGAGAGGTCCATACGGGCACGGCTTTCCAATTGACAAATACAAAAAAACTGATTTGTGCATGGTGGCAGGTGGTCTGGGAGTGGCACCAGTAAGATCACTGTGGCAATTCGTTCTCGACCACAGAGAAGATTACGGTCACCTGACATTGATTTACGGGATGCGCCATTCAGACGAGTTACTTTTCAAAAAGGAATTTCAACTTTTAATGAGGCGACGAGACATCGATGTCTACATAGCGGCAGAAGAACTCGTCGGACCCGGGCTGCCACCACTCTCGGTGCAGCTGGGACGCGTCACCGACCTGCTCAAAAGCGCACCTTTGAGTCCCACCTGCCAGGCGGCAATGTGCGGGCCACCTGTCATGTATAAATACGTCATCAATGAGCTGAAACAAAAAAACATTCCCGACGAAAACATCTGGTTGTCGCTCGAACGCCAGATGAAGTGTGGCATCGGCAAATGTGGTCATTGCTTCATCGGCGGACGATCAACCTGTCAGGCTGGGCCTGTATTCCCCCTGACAGAATTGCAATTTATGGAAGAGGTGATCGAATGCGATTTTGGAGCTGCCAGAGATGCAAAATAATAGCCATGCCAAGCCACTTCCCAAAATTGCCGTCGAAAGCCTGACTGGCTGCGCCGGCGAACTTCTCATAATTCTGGAGAATCTGGAGAAGCTCTTGCCGTTCGTCCACATCTCGAGTTTTCCGTTCGCTCAAAGCAGAAATGAAGATGGTCGAACTGACATTGCATTCGTCGAAGGCAGCGTCAGTCAGCCCCACGATCAAATTAAACTGGAAACGATCCGAGCCAAAACACGTTGGCTTGTTGCCATAGGCAATTGCGCGGTCTGGGGCTGCGTTCAGGGCAGCGCCTGCAAGCGATGCCATGTGCAAGATATGATGACGGCTGTATACGGAGACGATTGTACTTTCGAGGCGATGCCGGCGCGGCCGCTGGAAGACTTCGTCATAGTTGATGTTCGTCTCTCTGGATGCCCAATTAATCCAACACAGTTTCTGGCAGTCACTGCCAATCTCCTGAAAGATCAACTGCCATTCGTCACGCACAAGCCTGTCTGCCTGGAGTGCAAGCTGAAGGAGACGGCGTGCGTATTGATCGAAAAAAACCTTCCCTGTCTTGGACCAGTCACCGCGGCCGGTTGCGGTGCGCTCTGCCCGCGAGCCGGTGCGGCTTGCTATGGCTGCTGGGGTCCGTGTCAGGAGCCGCAGATGGATGCGATGGCAACAATACTGCAAGAAAAGGGCTACGAGCTTAACGACGTGCTATCAAGATTGCAAACATTTGGTGCCCCCAGCGAATTATTCAGCAGAATGAAAAGTGAAAGAAGCATATGAGTGGTAGAGAAAGAACCGAGATTGAAATTCCAGAAATCTGCCGTGTTGAAGGACATTCGGCAGTGACCGTGGATATGGAAAACGGCAAGGTAGTCGACGTCAAGCTCGAGGTCTTCGAAGGCTTTCGCTTTTTTGAGCGAATTGTCGTCGGGCACCAATTCGATGAGATGCCGCATGTCACATCGCGCATTTGTGCAATTTGCTCGACGGGTCACGTGCTGGCTTCCATAAGAGCACTGGAAGAAATTTGCAATTACGTGCCACCAGCGGTGGAGCAGCAATTTCGAGAATTGATGCATCTGGGCATGATCATTGAATCGCACGCAACACACATTTGCGCACTGGCATTGCCTGATTTTCTGCACACACCAGACCTGGTCGAATTCGCTACTAAACATCAATCCGAATTCGCACTCTGGACAAGGTTGCGAGAGCTTGGCGCATCCATTCAAACTGTGGTCGGTGGTCGTCCATTCCATCCCGTCAATTTGCATGTTGGTGGCTTGTCACACTATCCATCAAAAGCCGAGTTGCAGCCGCTTTTGACTAAATTGGATCGATGCGCAGATGACGCAGTCAATCTGTGCAAATTACTGGAAGGTTTTAACCTGCCGGAGGCTTCCAACGTCACGCCGTGCTTTCTTGCCCTCGTGCCAGATGGAGAGTCCTATGGATATTTCGGCAAAGAAGTGATATCAAGCGCCGGCTGGAGAGAACCGATCTCCGAGTATAAGAAATATCTTTCTGAACGCGCTGTTGGATACAGCCACTCAAAACGCACTCTGGTAGATTCAAAACCATTCATGGTAGGTGCGATGGCGAGACTCTTTTTCTTCTCAGAGCGACTCGGCGCAACCGCAAGAGCGCTTTTCGAAGGAAGCCCGTTGGCCAGTAAAAGCGCGAATACCTTGTGGAATAATTTTGCCCAGGCGATCGAAATCGTCGAAGCAATAGAACGAGCCATTTCAATCATCCACACACTGCTGAACAACGGCGAAGAGACACGAAAGTTCTCTGGGGTTAAACCGACGATTCGGGCTGGACAAGGGGTGGGCGCGGTCGAATGTCCACGCGGCACTCTATACCACAGTTATAAGCTCGACGAAAAGGGAGTTGTTCTCGCGGCTGACATGATCACGCCTTCTGTGCAAAACAGCGCCCATATCGAACTCGACATCCGAACGGTCGCTGAACTCGAATGTAAAACATCGGCAGAACAAATGCGCACAACGCTCGAAACGCTGGTGCGCGCTTATGACCCTTGCAACACCTGCGCCACACACATGGTCAAGATCAGAGATCAATCTTTAGGATGAGGAGAATGCATCTTATATCTGACAAACTGGTCAGATGTCCTCTGGTCCGGAGCAGAAAATGTCGTATCCAATTCAAATATCGTTTCTGAACACGCAAAGTTCAGAAGCCGTCGAACACTTTGTTCATCAACAGAATGAGAACCTGGCGCGCTTTTACCCTCGCATCACCAGTGTTACGGTGGCGATCGGTATGCCTCACAAACATCATCAGAAAGACAATGCGTTTCAGGTCCGCATCGACATAGCCGTGCCAGGCAAGACTTTGTGCGTAGAAACAGATGCTGCTAGTCGTGCTGAATACCAGGACGTATACGTCGCTATTCGTGACGCATTTTTCGTAGCGAGACGACGACTGGAAGATTACGCGCATCGCAAGCTGGACGCACCAAAACGTCGCGCAGAGAAAGAAGCTTTGCAGCGGCGGGATCAATCAATCGCTGTCGACTGATGTTAAGTTGCATTCGTTAAACAACTGCAGAAGGCTGCCTAAGCAATAGCTCTCTGCGTCAATTCTATAACTGCTTGTGTTTGCACGGCGCTGGGAGCGATTCTGATGGAAGCGTAGCGCTTAGCAGCGCCTTCTACCGCGCAATCAAGAGCGTCCTGAAATTCTTCGAACTCAGCCCAAACAACATTTTCGAATACAACAACAAAAATTCCCGAGATTCCTAAAATCGTGAAAGTATCAAAACAATCTTCGTCATGCATATGTCATTTCCCATGTTAACAAGCGGTTCTGGTGTTGAAGTGATCCTGTGGTCCCGCAACGATTTCGACCTTGCAGGCAGCGCGCAAAGCGACAGCCCTCGACACAGAGCCCCAAACGCAACGTTGGCACGTGTCTGTTTGATAGCGGCCAATCACCAGTTCGTCCGCGCCCCACTCAGCAGCGGCTTTTATGATTTCTGGCGAAGGGTTGCCGTTTTTTATCTGAATTTGAACGGCAGCGCCTGGCAACTCCTGCTCCAGAAGCTGCTGGTACTGCCTGCATCTGGCTGTAACAAGTTCTGTACGCCTGCGAAATATCCGCTCTGCTTCTTCGCACTGATCATCATCGAGGTCGTCATCATCAACCAGGTGATAAGGAATTACTGCCAAAATTTTGAAACTGGTATCGGGCGCCCAACGCTTACTTACAACTGCAGCAACCGTTTCTTTGCTCGCCGCAGTTCCATCAACCGCTACGATGACACGCATTTGGACGCCCTCAATCTAGAGTAAACGAAAAAACCAACGGCCGTGTCCAAATTAAAACTCTTAGGAGAGCTGCGCCTGGCACGGCCAATTGGTTCAACTTTGGAGGTTTGGTGTCTCGCCTCTGTACTTGTAGTCTAATTCAACGTCATACAAGCCGTATCATCCCTAAGGATGAACGCCGGAACGAAGACGAAGAACCGCACCCACTAACGATTACAGGGCATCAAGGTCTCAACCTACCGGTCTGAAAACACGAGTAAAACTTCCATAGTTCATATTCGTCAGAGGCGCGATACTATCGCTTGCCTCCATCCCATTTCCAAGATAAACAAGTATATGTCCGTCAGGATTTGTTTGAGTCGTGCCATGCACGACTATGTCACCGGGTTGCAGTTTGCTGCTCTCTGGTATCTCTTGAAATTGATTATCCCTGGCCAGCCTGTCAGCAGCCATATATGCCGATCCGCCATGAATATTATTGGCTCCAGCCATATCCAGCGCGGTTGCAACTCCTTTCAGACACAATCCATGCGAATGCATGCGCCTGGCGACAATCGTCGCATCACGGCAAATAGTGGCGGCGAATGTCGGGTCACCCTTCACCGAGGCTAGTTGCGAATCACCATTGGCGGTGGAGTTAGAGTCACCAGATGCAGTGGCAGCGATGCTATCATCGACGGCTTTTGCTTCTTTAGCAATCGCGTCAGGCGTATCAGGAATCGACTCAGTGCGCACACCGCCGGCTGTCCACTGCTCAAAACTTCCATCTCCATGGATGATACTGAGGGTGCCGTTCGATTCCACCATCGGCACCACATCGGCAGGCTTGTTGTTGCCGTCGAGCCACTGCCCATTATCTTTGTGCAGTTGATATCCTCGCGCATCGATTTCGGTCAAAGCACCATTTTGATCGTATTTGAAACGACTGATTTTGCCACTGTCACTGGTGATTTCAGTGGGCATAGTTTTATCGCCAAATTTGGCCGACACCACTTCACTGCCACCCATGTTGAAAGCTATCGACTTGAATTGCGAATCGGAGCCATCACCTGTTTGAGTAACGAGGAGACGACCAGCATCAGAGGCGGTCAAGGTGCCTTGAACTGGTGCGGCACCGTCGAACGACACCATTCCATTTTCTGATTTATATGTATGTGACTTTCCGTCCTTGCCGGTCATCGAAAAGCCCGTCAACTGTCCGTTTGAATCGTAGGAAAAATCGCTGGCTTTATTGCCGTTGTGATAGTCGATTGATGTTAGATGTTGGTCCTTATCCCAGTGAACGCGAGTGCCGCCCCAACCCTCAGCTGTAGTATTTCCATTTTTGTCAGTGACACGAACCGAGCCCTCGACCTTCGGATCAACGGCAATGTCTAAGGGATTTTTGTGATCGCTGTCAGTGGAAGAGTAAAATTTGCCATCGGCCGCTTTCGAATACGAAACTGTCTTTCCATCGGTCTCGACAGTCATGGAAGAAAGTTGTCCTCCATCATATTTAAAAGTTTTGACGAACTTTCCAGACGTTTCTTTTGTCATTAAGCCACTGGCATCGCGCTCGATTGTGCCACCCCAGGGTGCTGTGACAGTGGTGCTTCCGTCCGCATGTGTGACCGTCTCACGTCCTCTGCCGCTGACTGTGACTACATCAGAAGTTGATTTGCTAGTCTCTTTGCCATTCTGCAGTTCATGATATTTGCCGTCGTTAGCATCATATTTCCAGGTGTCGCCGCTTTTTGTGGTCCATGATTGAACGTGATTCTGAGCGTCGTATGTGAAAGTGGTGCCATGAGCCTTCGTTACCAGACTGGCGCTGCCGTCAACGGGTGAGGTTCCTGGAGTGCTCACACCACGAAATGCGACATGTGTATCGCCGGTTTCTACAATATCCAGATTTGGCAGAATTCCATCTGCGTGCAACTGCTTTGTGACCGCAGCGAGGTCGTTTTTGAAAGTCTCTTTATCGACCTTACCATTGCTTGAATCTTGCTTGCGCAACTCAAACAATTCATGGTGCAGTTGCTCTGCATTGAGCGGACCGTTTTTGCTGTCGCTCTCGATGCGGCTAACAGTCTGGTGAACGCGGTCCGCAGAATCGGATGGTGATGGTGGCATAGTAAATTGCTCGATCTCGCAGGGTGGCTAAATGCGCAGCAAACTCGACGCCTCCATGAAACCTGGAGACGAGTGTCTTGCAACCGGCAAAGCGATACAGAGAACCTGCAACGCGATCACTACGAGCTGCTGTAAAGCGGGAGATATATTGTGGGCAGAAGCAGTGTAACAGAATCCCGGCGGTTGTCAATACCACCATCTGGAGTCTCAGGATTCGCCTGCAAAAACCACCCTCCAGACACATCACCTGGGAAAGTGAAATGGCAGAACATAAATTCGGAAGAAATGAGCTGAACAGAAAGAGTAAAAATATTTGTCCCGAGCAGAACTCAATCGAAAATTTTGCCGGGATTGAGCAAGTTTTGTGGATCTAGCGCCTGCTTTATCTGACGAAATATAGCTAATTCTGCGGCTGTGCGGCTGTAAGGTAGAGCGCGCTTTTTGATCAGTCCAATTCCATGCTCAGCCGAGACACTGCCGCCAAATTTGCGCACAGCTTCAAACATCTCGGAATCCGCAGCATGACATATCTCCAAAAATTTGGATTTATCCATCTCAGGCGGCTTGAGAAAATTCACGTGAAAATTTCCATCACCCAGATGTCCAAACAGGAAAAGTTTCAAGTGAGGATAGTTGCTTAAGAGGAGCCGCTGCATCTCACTTGCGAATTCGTCTAATCTGGCAATCGGCAGGGCGATGTCGTTTTTGTGCACCATTCCCTGAGCGCTCAAACTTTCGCTCACCACCTCACGCAGTGCCCAGAGTTCATTGCGCTCTTCGTGCGATCGAGCCAATACGCCGTCGGTGATCAAGTCATTCTCTAGCGCAGCACTCATCCACTCATCAAGTAGATCTTTTTGCTCGTAGGTCTTACTGCATTCCACTTCCAAAAGAACGTAACTATCAGAGGCGGCTTCGAATGGGCTTTTATGCTTGCCCATCTTGATTACGCTTTCGAGGCAATCGTTGGTCAGGTATTCAAATGTGAGGATCGAAAACGGTCCTTTCAACCTGGTGTGTTTAAGCAACTCAAGCGAGGCAGCCAAACTACCTGTGGCAAAAAAGAAAAGTTCGGTGTGCCCGGGCAAAGGCGTGAGCCGGAGAGTGGCTTCGGTGATGACGCCCAGTGTGCCTTCCGTTCCAATAAAAAGTTGACAGAGGTCCATGCCGGTATTGTTCTTCTGCAGAGTACCGTTTAGCTCCAGAACTTCACCGCCCATGGTGACAACTTGCAATCCGTTAACCCAGTTGCGAGTCAGTCCATAACGAATAACTCTCTGCCCACCAGCGTTTGTGGAGATATTTCCACCCACCTGACTGGAACCTTTTGACGAGAAGTCGATTGGCCACGTCAGACCAGCGGGCTGACAATGTTCGTGCACAGACTGAGTGATCGCTCCGGCTTGCACTCGCACAGTAGATGAGAGCAAATCGATCGGAAATATTTTATTCATTCGCGCCAGTGACAAGACAACCTCGCCGTTGGCAGCGACAGCGCCTCCAGAAAGACCGGTTCTACCACCTGAGGGAACGACAGAAACGAGGTGCTTACTGCAAAGTTGTAAAAAAGCAGCGACGTCTTCAGTCGTTCGAGGAAATACCACCGCTGAGGGTGCGGGATCGTAGACACGAGTCCAGTCTCGCCCATAAGTATGCAGGTCATCCGATTCACAAGTCATGAAATCAGAGGCAAAGCGCTCTCTAATTTCTGTCAGAAACTGAGCAGACAAAATTTTACTCAACTAAAGAAACCTTCAGTGAAAGCTTGAACCGAATCATTGATTTCTTGCGGTGTCATCTGCGCAAACGGAACTACATACTCGTTGGAAATTTTCGGATTCAAGTAATAGTTATCGATAGGTATGATAGGCAGCGCAGCATTACGAGCCAGTTCCAGAATCTGCGCCTGACTTTTGTAGTTATCAAATCTTATGTACTGATGCAAACCCGCAGCTTCCTTCGAAAAATAAACGTGCCTGGCCAATCTTCCGCCAAGTGCCGCAATCAACAAATTGCGACGTTCCAGATAAACGATTTTGTTCCTCTTAATTGTACGTTCAAGATCTCCGTCGTCAATAAAATCTGCCATCGCGTGTTGTTCGATTAACGACAGGGCATCACGCTCGGCAACCTGTCGCAACGCCTTTGCGACAGGCAACAGATCCTGCGGCAACACGGTGAAGCCATTGCGAACAACGGGACCCAGCACTTTCCAGAAAGTCGACATGTAGATGACGCGCTGGTTGTCGCTGCCGAGCAGAGCGGGCATGGGGCGAGAGGTGTATCGAAACTCGCTGTCATAGTGATTCTCGACGATAATCACATCGCGATCGCTCGCCCACTGCAATAGAGCCTCTCGACGCGATGGCGACAGCACCGCACCCGTTGGTTGCTGGTGGGAAGGACTGATGAAAAGCAACTTTATCTTCTCTTCAATGGCGAATAAATTTTCCACAATAATTCCGTCTGAATCAACTGGAACCGGAATCAGCTCCGCCTGATGCGCGGAAAATATGCGACGGGAACCGGCATTGCCAGGGTCTTCGACCACAACTCTGTCGCCTGGATCAATGAGAAGTTTAACGATGAACTCCAGGGTCGGATGACCGCCGGAGTGAATCGAAATCTGTTCGCCACTGCAGGCGATGCCCTGGGTGCGCCCGAGATATTTCGCTATCGCATCACGCAATGGACGCAATCCGAAAGAATCTTGGGCTGGTTGCAGAAGTTCGCTATTCCGCAAGGCGTGCTTAGCCAGATGCCGCCTCCAGAGTTTAATTGGGAATTGGGATATCGGCGGAGCGCCAGTCGAAAAATCTTCCAACTCACTGGGCTCACCAAGTTGGCAAGCCCGCTGAGCGAAAAGCGAAATTCGCTTAGAAAGCTGCACAGGCGGTACTTGCGGCTGACTTATGATCTGAACATCAGGCGCAGTAAGCACGGTGGTCCGGCTGGAACTGGTCTGCAGGACGTTCTGTGAAACCAGAAGCTCATACGCACTTATGACAGTCTGCCTCGATACACCGAGCGTTTCGGACAACTTCCTTGTTGTCGGTACGGCGTCACCCTGCTTGAGCAGCCCCGAAGACACAGCTTCGCGGAACGCCTCGGCCAACTGCCGATAGAGCGGCGCCGGGAGTTCGGGGTCTAGCTTAATCGGGAAGGACGGCATGAGAAGCGTTGTCGCTCTTTAGCTTTCGGTGGCAGGCGATGGAATTCCGGCCAGGATGCAAATCACCACGGCTTTTACCAGAGCCAGATTGCATGTAATGCAATCTGTGAAAGGCTCGATACTCAGCCCGAGAAACTTTAGCTCACGGGTGGAGATTTCCAAAATATCACAAACGTCCAGGTCTGAGGCAATCTCGTTCAGAGTTGGCACATGGATGTGGCTCATCGAAGCCTCCTTGAAGTGGGGGGCAGAGACACCGGCAAATTAGTTTGGGCAAGAGGAGCACCTTCGCGTTCGATGAGAACGCGTCAGTTAGATGAGTATGCACCAAATCCGCTTGGGAACCACCAGTATGAGAATGCCCTGTCACAAAATCGATCCTGGCCCGTTCGACAGGCATGAAAATCGGCCTTTGAAGATTAAATGCCCGGCCAGGAATTAGTGGCGACGTTGCTGGGCAGCCGAGGCGTTCTTGATTGTGTTCTCTTCGTTCAGGGTGGAAGTATTGATGGTGGCGTTGAAATTAGCGACGTCTTGCAGATTTGCTACTTGCGATTGCAACTGGCGCACTTGCTCCTCCAGAGTTTCGATACGCAGGCGAAACTGGCGCTCTTGCTCTGGACCTAACTCCTGAAACTTCAGTCTCAATCTTTCTGAAAATGCATCTGCTATGGGGGCCGCAACCTTCATGATTCCGGTCACGACGACCACTGCGATCAAGATTCCAACCAGCAGTTCTATGACTATCATTGCTGCGCTCCTCTACTCTATGCTCTCATTATTACTCATCTTCTTTAGCGTCTACTTTTCTTGTTTGGGACGACGACCGTCATCATCTTTTGGCTTGGGCATTTGCATCTGCAACATCGTTGCAAAACCACCGGAAGAGCCGCCAGAAACAATCATTGTGTCAGGCAAGACGCCGTCCCACTTTTTCACGCGTTCCCACTCGATAAGTGTTGGCGATTTTTGCAAAGCCTGGCTCTGCAGCTCGATCGACTTAGCTTGAGCCTGGGCGTTGGCAACAGTGATTTCAGCTTCCTTCTTGGCTTTGTCCAACTCATACGATTTTTGCAAAGCTTGCTGTTCCATGACTTGCTTTTGCGCAATGGCTTGCTGCAACACTTCCGGCAGCCCTACATGTGTTATTGGGATGTCGACAACCTCAACCAGACCCTTTACGTTCTCGCGAACCATTGCTAGTACCTGGTTCTTAATTACGTTGACGTTTTTGGTGGCAGCGTCAGCTTTATACTGAGAGACAACTTGTCTGAACGCTTCTTGCACCTGGGGTGCAACAAGACGATCGAACGGGTCTCCAGCATATTTCTCATACAGCACAAGAACTTGTCCCTCTGGAATGCGATACAAGACTTTGTAGCTGATGTTGATCGGCTGCTGGTCTGAAGTCAGAGGGTCGGCTTGACCATCCTTCGTATCTTGCTTGACACTATATTCAGTGATTCTGTCAGTAGCCGGATTGAAAAACTGCAATCCGGAGTTGAGCAAATTACGATCCATTTGACCCAGCGAAACCTTGACTCCACGCTGACCCGGTTCGATAACCGTACAGGCAGACAGTGATGTGATACAAACTATTGACACAAACAATCTAGGCAATTGCATTGCGCGCTCCTTTTGTTCAGTTTTAAATTAAGTCTTTGACCTCGATGCCCTCGCATCTCCCGGTCTGTTGTATTTACGAACCAAATCACTGTTTCAGGATCACGGTGGTGTTGTGTTGCGACTATCGCAGTTTCCTTCGGCGTTCATGTTCGTTTTTTGTTTTCTTTGCTTACTTTTTCTTTTTGCTTTCTATCTTTTCTTAGTTCCACTATATATGTCACTTCGAATCCTACGGTACCTTGTAATCAATCCGTAATAAATCACCAAGTCTGGGTCGATTAAGCCGCCCCCATTGACTAATTCAGTCAATCCACGATGCTTACTTTAGCCCCAAATTGGGCATGTTAATGTCTGCGAGAAGCCACCCAGCTCTGATAGTATGGGCAAAGGACTCATTTGCTGGTAGCCTAGATTAAGGTCAAACTGTGCACCAGAAGCAATTTCCGAAAGATAAAGAAGAACAAAACCGGTACGTTCAGCCAACCGCTCTGTCAGAAGAGCCGCTGGTTGCTGATTCCACTCTCGCGCCCGATCGGTTTGTGGGCACTACGATCGCCAACAGGTACGAGATTTTGTCGCTGGCAGGCAAAGGTGGGATGAGCGCCGTCTATCGCTCCAGGCACCTGCTTACACAGCGAATCGTTGCGCTTAAACTGATGCATGCTCACCTGCTGACCGACGAAAACGCGGTGCGACGCTTTCAACAGGAGGCTAAAGCCGCCAGTCGCCTGCACCACATAAATGCCATATCGGTTCTGGACATGGGCGTTACCAGCGACGATGAGCCATTCCTTACTATGGATTTCCTCGAGGGTCGTTCGCTTGCCAGGGAGATCGCAGACTGCGGCAAAATCGAGCCGAAGCGCTGCATTCATATCTTTTTGCAAGTTTGTGCCGCTATTGCTCATGCGCACGAGCAGAGCATTGTTCATCGCGATTTGAAACCAAGTAACGTAATGCTGATTCAGGTCGACGACGATCCGGATTTCGTCAAAGTCGTTGATTTCGGCATCGCCAAGATATTGAGGGAAGGTAGCGAATCGCTGAAGCTAACAGCGACTGGCGATGTCTTCGGCAGTCCCTATTACATGAGCCCAGAGCAATGTATGGGCAATCAACTCGACGCCAGATCCGACATTTACTCGATGGGATGTCTGATGTACGAAGCGCTGACAGGTCGCGTTCCACACGAAGGCAAGAACGTGCTCGAAACGATGTATATGCATACCAATCTTGCCGTTCCGGCTCTGACAGAGATCGATGCAGATCCGCGTCTTAAGTTCAGACTGGATCAAATCTTGCAAAAATGCATGGCGAAAGTACCAGACCAACGTTATCAGAGCATGAACGAGCTCAGAGATGACCTCACGGAGGTGAGCGGTTCTACTCAGAAAGGTCTGAAAATAGCGGCGCAGCTGGGAATGAATGCGGCAGACAAAGGCAGAAAGTTTGACAACAAACTAGCCGGTATCTCCTCAAAAAAATTGTTCTGGATTGCCGCGCCACTACTTGCAGTGCTGGGAACTGTTGTCATATCAATTGGCTATTACTGGTTGAGTACGGCAAACGACCCGTCGCCAGCTGACAGAGAATTATTGCCGATAAGAAATATTTCCGGCTCTGACATGGCAGAAAAAATGGCCAACAAAACAACGGAACAGTGCCTGTCATCACCGGAAGTACTGACAAAAAGCCTGAACATTCTTGGTCAAACCGAGCAAGCTCACGACTCCAATATCATGCTTTACGATCTGCTGCTCAAATCGTACAAGAAGTATTCGCCGGAAGAGTTCTACCAGCAATTACGTCGCTATGGATTCTACTTCATGAAGACAGGCGACTACGGCGAGGCCATCGACGCGTTTGAAAAAGCGATCGAAACGTCTGTGCGGGGTAAGTTCGCGTTACCACTGGAAAACGCGCCACTCCAGGCGTCCATAGCTGAATGCCTGATCTCCAGCGGTGACGGGACGAAGCTAGACAAATCTCTCGCAGACAGCGGCAGTGCGTCCGTTAAAGCCTACAACTTCGCATTACTCGCCTATAACGGCTTTCAAGATAGTAACGTCAAAACCAATCCGATGGCCATTACAAACCTCGGCAACCTTCTGGAACTCTGCTCAAGCAGTCCTGAACGGCTTCAGCGCGGATCGGCATTTTTGATAGATCTGGCTAATTTGCAGAGTATTCCGCCGAGCGTGAAAGCAAAAGTATATTATCAAGCAGCTCAGTTTACTGAAAGCTGTGAGGCAAACGGCATCAAGGAACTTCGCATGCCAACCTGGGATGAAAGTCGAAGCACGATGACCCTGCCTTTGAAGCCGACACAAACTATTACGGAAGAGATGCTTGACGGCGCGCTTAAAGCATGGGAGCAGCTCCAGCGTAAAAGAACGGTTCTGAGAATCGCTGCTTACAACGAAGGTGTAATCTACAACAAGCTTGGTCTGATTGAGCAAAAGCAAGGAAATTTGCCGCTCGCTGCGGATAATTTCACCGCTGCGCTGCAAAAATTTATAGCCAACAACGAAGCCGAAGCCGCTGCCAAAGTGATGTTCAATCTCAGTGACGTACAACTTCAGCAGCATGACCTGCTCGCCTACTACGAGATGCACAGAAACGCCAAACGAATATGGGATGGACTCTTGCATCCGTTCAACCTGGATTTGCTGAAGAAGCCTCGAGTCTGAAGACGCAGTCAAGCGAGCGCGGATTTCAAGGATAAAAGTCCCCAGATGTTTTAAAATTGGGCATCATCAGGCGGGTTTTCAACAGAGCAGTTGAGTTTCGCACTAAATTCAGGGGTGACCGATGACCAATAACCTCAAGCGTTTTCAAGCGCTCACAGTTACACTTTTATCTGTGATAGTGGTTGCGCCCATGATGGCAGGCTGTGGGGCGGACAAGATTCCGGCCAGCACCACCGGCGGCACCACAACCGCGGCGTCTGGTGATGCGAGCACATCGACAACAACATCATCATCTACTGCGAAGAATGCTCTATCCATCGTTTCACCGCCCGATCCAGGTCCGTATACAACCAAACTAGTTAACGGCAAAGAGATGCGCGTTGGACGCTTTCCGATCGGCAAACCTGGTGGTTCACTGGTGCGCTCGATAATTTCCTCAGATCCAAAAACTTTTAACTACTGGGCAGCCGAAGATACAAGTTCCACCCTCCTTGCCAGCCACCTGTTTAGTGGTCTTGTAACCGTCGATCCCTGGACTGGAGCGGTAATTCCAGACATGGCGGAGAGCTTCACGGTTGCTCCCGATGGTGTCACATATACAACCACGTTGCGCAAAGGATTGGAATGGTCCGATGGCAAACCAATCACTTCTGCAGATGTTGCGTTCACCTGGAATAAATTAATAGCAGGTGGCTACGGAAACTCATCGATGCGCGATGTTGTGAGCGTCGACGGTAAGTTACCGACAGTGACTGTTGTAGACGAGCGTACAAATAAATTCGTCACGCCAAAACCATTTGCTCCTTTTTTAAGACAAATCGGCATACCCATTGCCCCGCAACATGTAATCGAGCCAATCTTGAAAAAAGCAGATGGTAGAGCCGCATTTCAGCACCTGTGGTCTACAGACCTCGACCCCAAAACCCTTGTCACCAGCGGACCTTACACGCTCTCGCGATTCGTTCCGGCTCAACGTGTCGAACTTCGAGCAACCAGAAATTTTTACATGGTGAACAAGGATGGCGAACCGTTACCCTATTTGAATAATTTGATGTTTTTGATCGTGCCGGACCCGAATACAAACCTGCTCAAATTTAGAGGCAACGAAATAGACTTAACTCAGGTACGAGCACGTGACGTATCCAAGTTGCTGTCGGAGCAAAAAAGCGGAAATTTCAAACTGTACAATCTCGGTCCTTCGATCGGGACCACTTTTGTCATGATGAATATGAACCGCAGGGAAAATCCCAAAACGCACAAACCCTATGTCGATCCCATTAAATCGAAGTGGTTCAATGACACCAATTTCAGACAAGCGATAAATCATGCCGTCAACCGTCAAGAAATCGTGAACAGCTACTTCAAGGGCATAGGCGACACGCTCTTCACAGCAGAACCTACAGCAAGTCCGTATTTCAACGCAAAACTGAAGCCATTTAAAACTGACCCAGATTATGCCATGTCGCTTTTACGAAAATCGGGATTTCAGAAAAAGTCTGACGGACTTTTGTATGACAAAGATGGCAACAAAGTGGAATTCAACATGCTCTCGGCTGCGGGAAGCTCGCTATTCGATTTCATCGGAAACATGATGATCACAGATATGAAGAAGTTGGGAATCACAGTAAATATTTCACCGTTAGATTTCAACGTGTTGAACGACAAGGTCAACTCTGGCGATTGGGAGGTTTGTCTGGAGGCTCTTTCACCAGGCGACGCACTCGAACCCAACGATGGCGCTAATGTCTGGAAATCTGACGGTCGCTTACATTTCTTCGATCAACGACAACCAGACGACGCAGGCAATATAGTCGCTACGGATGCGAGACCCTGGGAAAAGAAAATCGACGAAATCTTCAATCAAGGTGCGCAAACACTCGATAAAGCAAAGCGTCACCAGCTCTACGATCAGTATCAACAAATCGTTTATGACGAAGCGCCATACGTGTATCTTGTCACGCCATCAACTATTGTAGCAGCGCGGGACACGCTGAAAAATTACACCCCTACAACTCTGTCGCAGTACACAAGCGGTGTGCACAACGTCGAAGAGGTCTGGAAGTCACCAGAGTGAGCGAACAGCAGCAGCACAACACCAGAGCATGGCACTTGGAGCCGACACTGCCGACATCGCATGTGGTGCGGACACTGCCGGCATCGCATGTGGTGCCAACAATGCCGGCACCAGGTGTTGTTAAAGGCTGGACTAAATCGCAGGAGCTGCTGCTATGGCTGGCATCGCTAATGGTTGTAATGACAGCTCTGACAGGCTGCGGTGCCATCAAACCTGTACAGCCATCTCCTTCTGCCAATGCAACGCCTGACAAATCTGGTGCCGATAAAGCCCAGCCCTCGAGCGAAAACAAAGAAGGAAGTCGCACTGGCGTAATACCGAGCAATACCGTGGAAGCGGCAATGTCGCACATCGCAAAAACGCCCGAACCACCAGCCTTCGCGCTGGTCACAGCAGCAGCAGATACGACCGACAAGGTAATAGCTCCAGCGATTGGCAAGCCGATTGTGGAGTTCTGGCAGGCTCGTGGGCAACCTGGTGAATTTGGTGGCACTTTCCACGTTGGAGCCTTCGGTCAAGGTCCGAAGACTTTCAATAAATGGGCATCGGCTGACGCAGAGAGCGACGGCATCGGACAGCTGATGTATGAAGACCTTCTCGCGCCCGACCCCTGGACAGGCAACTACTATCCCCGGCTTGCCAAAAGTTTTGCCCTCAGTCCCGACAAAAAGGAAATTACATTTGTTTTGAGAAAGGGACTGAAGTGGTCAGATGGGCATCCTCTCACAGCTGACGATGTTGTCTTCACCTTCAACACTATCGTGCGAAAGGGCTATGGAAACTCGAGTTATCGCGATGTTCTATCAGTAAAAGGGAAATTTCCAGACGTAATCAAAGTCGACGATCTGACGGTCAAAATCCGCACATCCGTGCCTTTCGCTCCCATCTTGAACGGTCTGCGCGTAGCAATTGCACCAAAACATGTACTGGAAAAGGTATGCCAACGGCCAATCGATGAATTTGGCAAATTCTGGGACGTGAATACCGACCCGTCAAAACTGGTTGTCAGCGGACCGTTCAAACTGTCTCGCTACCTGGCGGCTCAGCGCGTTGAGCTGACGCGCAATCCTTACTACGCTATGGTCGATAAAGAGGGGCGACGCCTGCCTTATCTCGACAAATTCGACGTTGTTATCGTCCCTGAACAGAACACCGAAATTCTGAAGTTTTACGGCAACGAAATCGATTTCCTCGACATTCGCTCAGTGCGCGGCTCAGATGCAGCCACTATGAAGAAAAAGGAGAGTGAGGGCGGCTACAAAATGTACAACCTTGGTCCCGACGACGGCACCATGTTCCTGATGTTCAATATGAACAATCGCAAGGACAAGAACGGAAAATGGTACGTCGACCCGATCAAACAGAAATGGTTTGACAGTAAAACTTTCAGGCAAGCCGTCAGTCACGCGATCAATCGAAAAGCGATCATCAGTAACGTTTTGCGTGGTGTCGGTTTACCTCTCTACACCGCCGAGTCACCCGCTTCAGTGTATTTCGATAAAAATCTGGAAGGCTTTCCGCAAGACCTGACGCTCGCAGCAGAATTGCTCGAGCTGGATGGATTCAAGAAAAAAGGCGAATGGCTCTACGACAAAGATGGGCACAAAGTCGAATTTACGCTAATCACCAATGCAGGAAATTCCACGCGCGAAGCCGTCTGCGTCATGATAGTCAACGAGCTGAAAAAACTGGGAATCAAAGCGAATTTTCAACCTATCGATTTCAACATTATGATCGACAAAGTTGAAAACAGTCTTGACTGGCAAGCCGTAGTCATGGGTCTCACCGGCGACAAATTAGAGCCATACAACGGAGCAAACATCTGGAAAAGCGATGGACGCCTGCACATGTTCAATCAGCGCCTGGCTGGACCCGATGGGAAAGTGAAAGTCACCGACGCTCGAGATTTCGAAGACGTAATTGACACTTGTTTCGACAGAGGTGCCACCACATTCGAACCGTCAAAGCGAAAGAAATTTTTCGACGCCTATCAACAAATCGCGTTTGAACAACAGCCCTTCATCTATCTCTACTCAACGCTGGACATCACGGCGATGAAGAACAAAATCGGCAACTATATGCCAACGCCGCTGGGCATCTGGTATACGCCCAAGGGAAGCTTGCATAACATCGAAGAGATTTACATCAAAAAGGAAGGTCACTGATGTCGGTGCCTGTCTATATTTTCAAAAGAATTTTGCAAGCACTGCCATTGCTGTTCATAGTTTCAGTGATGAGTTTCACAATGATGAAACTGGCGCCAATCGATCCACTGGCGCACCTGCGAGCCAACCCGGCAATTTCACTGGCTGCTATCAAGGCGGAAGAAAAACGACTCGGGCTGGATAAGCCAGAAGTGGTTCAGTACGGGATCTGGATTTCAAACTTGTTGAGAGGCGATTTAGGCATCTCGACTTCCGGTGCAAACGTTTTCGACTTGCTCATGCAGCGCGCTGGCAACACGCTCAAATTGAGCGCCTTGAGCATCTTGTTCACCTGGCTGATCGCCATACCGGCTGGAGTGGTGGCAGCGGTAAATCGTGGCAAACTATCTGACAAACTGTTTGGCATTCTCACTTCAGTTGGAATGTCAATGCCAACATTCTTATTCGCTCTGCTTCTGCTGATGTTTGCACTGGCAACGCATCTTCTGCCAATTGGCGGTTTGACTAGCTCGAACTATTACGAGCTGAGTTTCGGGCAACAGGTTCTGGACGAGCTGACACATCTAATTATTCCTGTCACAGTCCTAACGTTTGTCTCACTGGCCGGTATCCAGCGGCAGATGCGGGCAAACCTGCTTGACGTATTGCGCGCCGAATATGTGCGCACCGCGAGAGCAAAGGGGCTGCCGGAACACACTGTCATTTATCACCATGCGCTTCGCAATGCCATCAATCCACTGATTACCCTTCTGGGATTTGAATTCGCGTCACTCCTCAGTGGCGCAGCTTTGACCGAAACGGTACTTGCGTATCCTGGACTGGGCAGGTTGACGCTTGAAGGCGTGCTTACAAAGGATATGAATCTAGTGATGGCATCGCTCATGCTTGGAGCGGTCATGCTGATTGCCGGAAATCTGCTTGCAGATGTTCTGCTCAAGTTTGTCGACCCTCGCATCACCCTGGAATGATATGGAATCTGCAGTAGCAACAATTGAACCAGTCGCGGTGAAGGAGCCGTTGAGAAAGACGCCATGGGACCGCCTGTGGGAAGACAAATTGGCGCGCTTTTCGCTAATTATCCTGGGCATTTTGTATTTTTGCGCCGCATTTGCAGATCCGCTCACTCCCTACAGCATGGATTTCAATGATTCGGAAGTGGCTAATGCGCCACCAAGCATAATCCACTGGCACAACGTTCGGGGAGATGTTGTCGCCCCCTACGTTTTGCAGGTAGACCGCACTTTCAATCACGAAACTTACGAGCAGACATACACCGAAATTCCGGGTGACGGATATCCGATCAAGCTATTCATCAAGGGTGAGCCTTACAAAATTTTCGGCATCATTGCTGGTGACATTCATTTATTCGGGGTGTCTGAACCGGGTCGCCTGTTTTTGCTCGGTTCCGATATTAACGGGCGCGACAACTTCTCTCGCTTATTCTTTGGCGCCCAGAAGAGCCTGACAATCGGCTTCCTGGGACTGTTCATCGCTTTTCCGATCGGTATCATTTATGGTGGCATGTCAGGTTTCGTCGGCGGCACCATCGACAATATAATGATGCGATTCGCAGAAGCAGTGATGTCCATTCCAAGCTTCTATTTATTGATAGGGCTGGCGGCTCTTTTGCCTCCCGAGATGACCAGCTCGCAGCGCTTTGCACTGATTACGGTGATCCTGTCATTCATAGGCTGGGCGGGCTTAGCCAGGGTTGTTCGCGGTATGGTCCTTTCGATTCGCGAAGAGGAATTCGTGCAAGCAGCTCGAGCCGCCGGATTACCCGAATTCAACAACGTCATCAAACATGTCATTCCTCAAACAGCAAGTTTCATTATCGTTGCAGCAACTTTGCAGGTGCCCAGTTTCATCCTCTCTGAGAGCGGTTTGAGCTTTATAGGATTAGGCATTCAGCAGCCGGATGCGAGTTGGGGCAACATGCTCAAAGCAGCGCTGGATAATGCCAGCGAACTTGTAGACCAACCATGGTTGCTGGCTCCGGGCTTTCTTATATTTTTGACGATTCTCTGCTTCAATAACGTCGGTGACGTTCTGCGCGACGTCCTCGACCCGAAAATGCAAGGACGATAATGGAAACATCAATTCTCTACTGGGCGATAACTGGTGCAATAGCGGTAACTGCACTTGTGATGACGGCGTACAACGCCAGGCACTGGATCGGCGAAAAGAAGTTCCTTTGTGAAGATTGCAAATTCAACAACGCCACCGACTGCCTGAAGCCGGAACGCCCCACAGCGCTCGACTGTACCGCCTATCGAGTTAATACCTAACTAAGTCCTTACATTCTAATTGGAACCCCACGCAACTCTTGCTTGTCTTTCTAAGTAGTGCGATTTCAACCGTTGTCTGAGCGCAGCGCCAGACTTTTAGCATCGCCGGGGGGAGATATGGCTGAGATGACCATTTACGAAAAATACGCGAAAGAGGGAGATGCCGCCTTCAGTGCCGGCAATTTTCGCGAGGCTGAAGCATGTTGGTACACGGCGATGAAGATCGCTGAATACTTCGGTGAACACGACCCGAGACTGACGGAAAGCATGGAAAAGCTAGCTGAAATTTACGACAAAATGGACCGTAATCGTGAATCAGATAAGCTGAAGCTCAGCATAGGAAGAATTAAAACTCGTATCACCGGCACCAATTTGCCGCCTCAGAATGGATTTAACCACGCTAGCAGCTTTAGCCTCTAGTCACGACCATTTACATATTTGATGCTACTATTCTTGATATCCACGCTACCCAAGACTGGACCTCGGAATTAGCTTGAATCAGAACTCACTAGCTCCCATACGTTGGTTGATAGCCCCACTCGGAGCTCTGGCAGCGTTTATCGCTAGTCAAGAGCTATTTTCTGTACTCGTCAGCTTGATTAAACCAACACTGCTTCCGGCGCTGGCATTATGGGCGGTAAGCGATTGGTGCAGTACTGCATTCGCTCTGTTGACTGCAGTTGAAATAGCTCCAAGAAAAAAGGGCATGGTTGCCCTGGTGGCAGCTGTAGCCTTATCACTATGGCACTGTGCGCTGATGCTGCTCTCTTCGCAACACCCGATCGCTGCCAGTTATTCACAAGAAACCATTTGCATCACGGCACTGGGTGGATTTTTGCTTCTCACGCTGTTAACGGCTCGCGTCATTCATAGAGAACAAATGGAGATACCAGGAGACGAACTGGTAGAGGTGATGTTGAAACAACTGGCTCAGTCGAGAGCACAAATGCAGGCAGACTCAGCAATGGAAGGATCAAGCGATTTTTTTGCTGATTATGAGCTCGACGAACAGCCTGCATATAAAACAGATCGTGACATGATTCTTCTCGAAAGAGAGCTGCGTTATGTCAACTTGCAGCGCACTGCCTATATTTCCGCCATCAGGTTCGCCATCGCAGTCGAGCGCGATGCTAGATTCCAAAACTGCAAAGGTGAATTTCTATTTTTTCATCAAATCGTTCTAGACAGCGCCATGCGTCTGAGCGTAATGAAAAACAGCGAGTCATTCTGGAAGCCCACGGCCAGTCAATTTCGCGCTTACGATAAACTCACAGACGAAGAGCGACGCGCCCTCGTCGGCAGAACTGAAGCGCTGCTGCCCATCGAACGTGAGCCTGACCTCGAGCCTGTCGAGAGCGAAATAGTGGCGGAGCAAATATTGCTCGAAGTCACGACAGAACTCGGGCTCGAGCCTGAATTAGAATACGCACTGAACGCCTGACAGTTGTTCGATGCTGCTTCAATTCAGTCCGAACCTGCCTGACTTCAATTCGATACTGCTTTATTCAGTTCGAACTCGCTTCAATGCGGAGCTGCTTTGTTCAGCGGAGAGACCTTTGTTCAGCGAAGCTACTCAGATTCAGCTGCAGGGCGCCGCAGCAACCAGATTACCGATGCCAGCGCCACTACGCCCAGGTCGATGAACAGCAAATTGACCGGTGCGCCGACAAGCAAATACTCATAATGCACCTTGTTATAGATAGGCATAATGAAGAGAACAATCGCCAGTAACCATGCCATTTTGCGTTTACTGGACAGGTCTCTGGTGCTTGCTCCAAACACAAAAACAGCAATCGTGGGAAGTAAAAGCAGCAAGTCATAGTTGTGGCAATGAAGCGCCGTAAACAAGCCGATCGGCAGGGCACCCAGAGCGAGATATTCATACCAGTACGGGCTCTTCCTGAATTTCCTACCGATTAGATAAACGCAAATCATCGCGATGCATAACGCCGCAACGGAAGCGAGCATAACGGCAGAGTCAGCATCAGGGAAGAAGCGCAGAAGTTGCCCGCGAATAGTGGGAGTCACCTCTGGCGCCTGCCAGACTCGATTTTCTTTGACTCGTTTAAGAAGCTCGAAATAGGCAGTGAAAGTGCTGGAGCCGAACACCGCCAGCGATACCACATTCAGAAGCGCACCCAGAGCAGCGAGCAACGCGATCACTTTGTACCGTGCCGCACCTATCAGAAAAACAATGACTGGAATTGCCAACTGAGGCTTCAATAATAGTGGTGTCAAAGCCAGAGCGCTGGCTGCGCTTTGATCGAAAAATTTCTGCTTCAATTTGGGTGCATTTAGCACAGAGGAGGTGCGAGAGAATGAAAGGAGAGCAAGACACAGTGACAAAAGCAGAGGCGGAGTGAGCTGTCCGTGCCGTATCGCTTCCCACTCCGGTCCGCTCAGACAAAGCAATCCAGTGATTCGCATCACGTGTTTATGCTGCAATCCAAGAGTCTTTTTAAGAACAATGATTGAAACAAAAACGCACGCAATCAGAAAAATAAACCAAACGATGTCAGCCACTGACGGCGGCAAAAATCCAAGCGGAGCCAGCAACGGCAGTCCGTAAGGTGGAATGTAAAGGATCGGCGCTTCATGCTCCGGAAACAAAGTGCGCACCAGCGGTTGAAAAACCTCCGGCTTGTAAACATCTGACGGCGTTCCCGCAAGCAGCATTCGCCCGGGAGCGTAAAATTCGGGCATGTCTTTGAGCGCTAAATGCGGCGCGGACAGCAAAACGCCAACCACAGTCAACAAAACAAGCGAAAAGAAGTACGGGAGGGCGACTTCAAGTTTGCTTGGTTGCCTGAGTCCTGGCTCGTCCATCCTAAAACCTGTCCAATATGACTACGAATCGTAAAAATCTGCGAGGCGCGCCCGGCATGCTGACTCGTAAACACAGAAGCACGTAATGATCGGGTCAGCGACAACCTAAGGGTATCAGACCGCTATACTGTTACCAACTCCTCAGGCGAATTCGGCATGAATGATATCGAGCTGAAAGCTCTTGAATTGAAGCGCAAAGCGTGGGAAGTTCTTGACGGCAAGGCGGAAGCGGATGTCTTGTTTCAGGAACTTTACAGGTTGGAGCGCCAGACTCCTGAATTTCTCGATTCTGTAGCGCAGCAACTGGAAGCTGACAACGGACGCTGGTCTGCAACATCGGCACTGCCGAATGTAGAGATTAAGCGAGATGAGGCGTCAAAGCGAATTGAGGAGATATCTTTTCATGCGCTGGATGAAAAAGCTCATCGACCTGAGACACCGGAACATAAAACTGAATTTCGCCATGTCGCCGTGCCCAGAAGCGCAGAGCTGAAATTGAGCAGCAACTCAGAGGCGAACGCGGAGCAGTTGACAGTGATTGTCTGGAGGTCTGACTTCGGGGACCGAGCCTGGATTGAGGACTTCGCCAGAGAAATCACCGACAAGAAAAAGGATTCGAAGTAAACCGGTAAAGAACGACAGCAGAAAGCGGACTGATTGATGGAAGAGTAAGTGCAAAGCACGGAGCCAGAATGAATACAGCGACACTACAAGATGTTTTTAAAAGATACGATGTCAGAGGGATTTATCCATCTGAATTGAACGAAGATCTGGCCTATCAAATCGGGGTCCAATTCGTAAAACTTTTGAACGCCAAAAACGTCGTTCTGGGCCGAGACATGCGTGTCAGTGGTCCCCAACTGTTCGAAGCGGTAGCTGCCGGCATCACAGACGGTGGCGCAGCGGTGATCGATATCGGATTGGTTTCGACCGATGCAATGTACTTTGCCGTCGGGAAGTACAACTACGACGGCGGCATCATGCTGACAGCTTCGCATAATCCGGCCGAATACAATGGCATGAAATTCACTAAAGAGAATGCCGAAGCGCTCTCGCTTGAAACCGGTCTGGCACAAATTCGAGATGCCATTATCGACAGTGGCAACACCTCTGGCAGTTACAAGAAAAGCATCGCTCGCAGTGAAGCGAAATTGAACAAAATCGAGCGAGACGTGCTGGAAGACTTTGCCGCACATTGCCTATCGTTCATCGACAGCAAATCAATCAAGCCGTTCAAAATTGCCATCGATACAGGCAATGGAATGGGCGGAAAAATTATTCCTCCTGTGTTCAAACACCTGCCTTGCGAGATTGTGCCTTTATTTTTCGAACTTGATGGAAGCTTTCCTAATCATCCGGCTAACCCACTCGAACCTGAAAACATTCGAGACCTGCAAGATGCCGTCAAAAAACACAAGTGTGATATCGGCGTGGCATTCGATGGTGACGCTGATCGCATGTTCATTCTTGACGAGAAGGGCGATCTCGTTACGGGAGACATCGTCACTGCCCTGGTGGCAATCAATACGCTCAAGCACCATCCGGGACAGACGGTGCTGTACAACGTCGTCTGTAGTCAGACAGTGCCCGAAGTGATTACAGCCAATAGCGGCAGACCGAGACGAGCACCGGTGGGACACTCACTGATCAAAAAAGTAATGCGAGAAGAAGACATCATATTTGGTGGCGAGCACAGCGGGCACTTCTACTTTCGCGACAACTGGTATGCAGATTCCGGCATGATCGCTCTTCTGCAATGCTTGCAGGTCTTCAGCGAAGCGAACAAAAAGGTGAGCGAAATCATCGCTCCCATCGATAAGCGCTTCAGATCAGGCGAGGTCAACAGAAAAGTCAGCGATATTCCAGCAGCCATAGCCAGGTTGGAAGCACATCACAGCGGCGCCGAGCTCAACCATATGGACGGCGTCACGATCACGTATCCCGACTGGTGGATGAATATCCGCGGCTCCAACACAGAACCGTTGCTGCGCATCAACGTGGAAGCCAACACCCAGGACCTTCTGAACAACAAACTGAAGGAAGTTTTGGACTTGCTCGGTTAAGCAATATCGGGTCGTTTGACTTTCTCGGCCAGACGTTATCGAATCGAGCCTGGACTTTCCCGGGCAGACGATATCGAATCGAGTCGCTTGGACTTTCTCGGGCCGACGATATCGAATCAAGCCTGGACTCCCTCGGCTAACTGATACGCTTTTCATCAGATTTCAAGTCAATATTTAGTAAGCCTTAGGCTTTATTTGACCGATTGGCGCGCGGTCTCTGGTAATCTGCCATAGATCATTCAAAGTGATCGGACTACTCACCAATAGGATTTGCATTGTGGACATTTCTGTAATCGGAGCCGGATACGTCGGATTGGTAACTAGCGCCATGCTAGCGCGTCTTGGCAACCACGTCATAGCGGTTGATTCAAACAAAGAAAAATTGGAAAGCCTTAAGCAAGGAAAGGCGCCATTCTTCGAACCTGGATTAGACCAATTTCTTATTGACGCTATCGAATCGGGTTTTCTGAAGTTCTCAGACAGCATCGAAAACGCCGTAGCCAAATCAGAAGTGATCTTCATCGCCGTCGGTACACCGCCTCTGGCGAACGGCGAATCAGACCTGTCACAGGTAATGGCCGTCGCCCGCGCCATCGGTCGCTCGCTCGACTCATCAAAGAAACGCATCATCGTCAACAAATCGACAGTTCCGGTAGGTTCAGGCAACTGGGTCGAAATGCTTGTCAGTCAGGGTGTGGAAAGTGTACAGACGGTTCCTGCCCGCGGCGCTTCCTCATCACGGTCAGACGGTCCTTCATTCACAGTAGTGAGCAACCCAGAATTCTTGAGAGAAGGAAGCGCGATTGCAGACTCTTTCTATCCTGACCGCATCGTTGTCGGTGCTTCCGACGAGCACGCCGCTACGCAGATGAAACAACTCTACAAACCAATCTTGAGCCAGACGTTCGAAGCTCCTCACTACGCACCGCGTCCGGCTAACTTCACCTCCGTTCCCTTCGTTGTCACCGATGTGCCAAGTGCCGAGCTGATCAAATATTCAGCGAATGCTTTCCTGGCACTCAAAATCAGCTTCGCAAATGAAATCGCCGGCTTGTGCGAAAAGGTCGGAGCAGATGTTCGTCAGATCGTTCGTGGAATCGGCTTAGACAAACGCATCGGCTCGAACTTCTTGAGTGCTGGCGTTGGCTGGGGCGGAAGCTGCTTCGGCAAAGATATCGGTGCGCTGCAACAGGTAGCCCGTGAATACAGCTATCCAACGCCGCTCCTTGAAGCAACCTGCGAAGTAAACTCACGTCAGCGCCTGGTCGTAATCAAAAAGCTGCAGGAAGAGCTGAAGATTTTGAAAGGACGAACCGTAGGATTGATGGGACTTTCATTCAAGCCCAACACCGATGACCTCAGAGATGCTCCAAGCTTGACTATCGCCAGGCAACTCCTGAAGATGGGCGCATCAGTGAAAGTCTACGATCCAGTGTCCAACGAAATCTGCCGCACCATGAATCCAGATCTTGATCTCGTTTACTGCGACACGCTTGTTCATCTCGCCACAAACTCAGATGCGTTAGTGCTCGTCACAGAATGGGAAGAATTTATTCGCACGGATTGGAAGGCACTGGCTAAGGTAATGCGTTATCCGCTCATCATCGACGGACGCAACACGCTTCTGGAAGCTGATGTTACTGGCGCAGATTTGCTCTACAGGGGGATTGGACACTAATGAGAGTACTGATCACAGGCGGTGCAGGCTTCATTGGCTCCCATCTCGTCGATCGAATGATCGCCGATGGACACAGTGTTATTGCTATGGACAATCTCGTCACAGGCAACTTGCAAAACATTGCCCAGCACACGTCAAACACAAAATTCGAATTCATTCATCACAACGTCAGCAACCACATTCATGTGGCTGGCAACCTCGATTGGGTTATTCACTTCGCCTCACCGGCGAGCCCGATCGATTATTTGAATTTACCGATTGAAACATTGAAGGTGAATTCACTGGGCACGCATAACACACTTGGTCTGGCACTGAGCAAAGGTGCGAAGTACTTCCTGGCCAGCACATCTGAATGTTATGGCGACCCGGAAGTGCACCCGCAGCCGGAGTCATATTGGGGTCACGTAAATCCGATCGGACCTCGTGGTGTGTATGACGAAGCGAAACGTTTTGCAGAAGCAATCACGATGGCCTATCACCACAAGCATGACCTGGATTCGCGAATCATCCGCATCTTCAATTGCTATGGCCCGCGCCTGAGATTCAATGATGGTCGAGTTGTATCGAACTTCATTCATCAAGCTCTGACAAACAGACCTCTCACCATATATGGTGCAGGTTCACAGACACGAAGCTTCCAGTATGTTTCAGATCTGGTGGAAGGAATCGTTCGCCTGATGGGAGTCAAATTCCACGAACCAGTCAACCTGGGTAATCCACAGGAACGCACTGTCGCCGAATTGGCCAATCTGATCAAAGAGTTGACCGGCTCCAAAAGCGAAATTGTTTACGAACCACTGCCTACAGATGATCCGAAGCGCCGTTTGCCGGATATCACTCGGGCGAAAAAGTTGCTTGACTGGACTCCAGAAAAGGATCTGATCGAAGGCTTGAATACAACAATCGCCTGGTATCGTGAGAATCTTCCCCAGTTAGTTGCGGCGCAAAAATAAGTTTGAGCGTGGGATCTGCTCAGATGCCCGAAACCAAATGAAATAGCTTCGCGCCACAACTTCTTTCGCTTGCACCGATCGAGTTGCCGATTTACGATTTGAGTTTGGCCGTAATGTTGATTGCTTCATCCACAGCTCAAGCGCTTGGGATAGTGGCGGCGCTTGCAGTGCAAATGGTCTGTCTCGGATTTCTGCTTTGCCGCGCCCTGAATTTTGAAAGTGAAGATACTCTAATTTCGTTTGCCATCATTTGTGGTGCGGGAGCAGGATTATTTGGTTTTGCAATGTTTGCACTTGGCTATTGCAATGCCTGGAATCGAGAAACATTTCTGATCTCGACTGCAGTAGCATCTCTTATCCTGACCTGGCAGGCGAAACATCTAACAGCTCTACTTCGCGGCTCACTACAAATTTTTAAAGCCGAATGGCAGGGGCATCCAAACAAATGGCTCTGGATACTCGCCGCAATCACTGCCTCTATTTCAGCAATATCCTGCCTAAGACCGACCACCGGTTATGACGAGCGTGCCTATCACTGGCCGGCACCGCTGATGTGGGCTGCTCAGCATCATTGGGCCGTATCGCCATACCGATTCATGAACGGTCCATCCCTTATTGAATTACTCTACATACCAGGCGCGCTCTTTCAAAATTTGACAAGCGGGCATCTCACCAATTTCTTGATCTGGCTGATTCTGCTGATCAATTGCGTGGCTCTTGCAAGGCTGCTGCAAACGCCCTTACTGCCAGTGCTTGCAGCGGTCATAGCTTGCCCGGTAGTGACAACTCAATCATCCGTTATGATGAACGATTTGGGTGCCTCGACCTTTGTATGTAGTGCGATGGTGGCGCTATTTACTTTGCGCGCCTCAAACAACAAATTGAAAACAGCGCTGATGGCGTCGATTATTTTAAGCGCGGCACTATCGGCCAAGGCGCCGTTTGCCCTGGCGGTACTCCCTGTAATGCTGGCTTATCTACTAGTCGGTGTTCCAAATTCAGCCCGGAAGAAGCCAGAAACTGTAGCGATCTTCTTGGCACCACTGAGTCTGATTGCCGTTCTCTGGCTTGCACATACCTACTGTTTGATCGGGCATCCTATAGACTTGCCGATACAGACAATCTGGTCCGGAACCGAGGCTCAGAACCAGGCTTGTCCTCAAAACATCGCACCAAATTTGGCCGGCTACCCTTCACTGAAACGAACTGGAGTGATGCTGTTAGCGCCAATAGCAACCTGGCTGATTGGCAATCAAGAGCCCTATGGCGGAAGAACCGGTCTCATCATTCCCATTTTTTTAGCAGCCTTCATGTGGACCAGCTGGCAAAATCGGCGAACCGATCGCAATACCGTACACTGGTGGCTTTTAGCTAATTCGACTGTATACTTCGCAGGCGTCGGCATGTTCGTTATCCGCACGCGTTATCACATGATTGTCTGGATTATCTGGTCTGTTTTGGCGGGTGTAGGCTACTCTACGCTCAGGAGAAATCTGCATGGAAAGAAATTAACGGCTCTGACGGCGACATTCTCCTTGTTAGCGGCACTGAGTTGCGCAGATTCATGGCGAACCATGCTGCAGTGGCAGGAAAACACTTCGTCGGCGCACATCCTGCCACAGCTTAATTGCTTGAATCTGTGATCAGAAATTGAGATTCCGACAAAAAAAGGTGACACCATATACAGTGCGTGCCTGCCATAGGACCAAAATAAACTGAACAAAACTCAGGTCTATGTTCAGCGCATGAAAATACAATCAAGCCCCTCTTCCGGTTCACCCACCGGGCAAAGAGGGGCCTGCTCCTGGTTTTGCTCTTTCGAGACGGAGAGATATGCGACTCCGTTAGACCACAGTGTCCTCGCCCCGCATGGTGAGACTTATCCCGGGAACCGTGAGGTTCATCCGCTGGGAGAAGGGGTTCCGGACCATTCGATCTGAAACCATCATAGCCACCACTTAGCAACTGGTCAAGAGGTCAAATCAAGTTTTAAATTTCTACTGAGGCGATTTCGATTTATTGCTTTCTTTCTGAATAATCGAAACGAATATCTTTACCAGTCGAGGATCCCATTCTTTTCCGGCGCCTTCCTGCAGCACTTTCAGGGCTTCCTCTCTGGTCATGGCTGGTCTGTATGGGCGATCGCTCGTCATTGCGGTATATGCGTCAACGAGAGCGATGATACGTGAACCTGGCGGTATTTCGTTCTCACGCATGCCTTTCGGATATCCACTGCCATCCCAGTGCTCATGGTGAGCCTCGATAATCTGACCAACTCGGTGTAAAAGCTTGGCAGGCTCCAGCAGCTTGGCGCCGATGCCTGGACTGCGCTTAATCATCTCCATTTCTTCGTCTGTAAGCGGTCCCTGCTTCTGCAGAACATCTTGCGGGACTGCAATTTTTCCAAGATTACTCATTACGGCAGCCAGAGAGACTACCTCTGCTTCTTCCTTTGAGAGATGCAGGGCTTGAGCGATCCGGCTTGCATATCCGTAAGCTCTGGGCGACCGCTCTTCACTATATGCGTCTTTCGTTTCGATAGCGCGCATAATCTGAGCAAATACGCCCAGGATGCCCTTTTCTGCGACCATTTCAAGGTCAATCATTGCGCCATCAGCGCTTGGTGCCGGTGGCATGCGGTCGACCTGCAGCACAGGCGCGTGACCCTCCTTGATACTGGGCATCAAATCTTCCGCCACAGAGCAGACCTGGTTGCGTCCGCGGTGCTTAGCCAGGAACAGAGCCTGGTCTGCCAGCTCGAACAATTTCTCGCGGTCTTGCGCATCGTACGGGAACGTTGCCAGACCAAGAGATGCAGTTACCGTGCCTACATCATCGATCTCCTTCTCACGAATGGCGGCGCAAATTCTTTCTGCCACCATGCGAGCATGTTGCAAATCTGTTTCAGGCAGGAGCACAACGAACTCTTCTCCACCGAATCTGCCGACAGTGTCTACGTCTCGCACGCTGCGCTTGGTGACATTGGCAATGTGTTTGATCGCCACGTCTCCGAAGTGGTGACCGAGGGTATCGTTGATCTTTTTAAGATAGTCGAGGTCGATGATGATGAAGGAGAATGCGTGCCCGAATCGCTGGAAACGATCGATTTCTTTTGCCAGCTGCTCCTGGAAATAACGGCGGTTAAACAAGCCGGTCATCGGGTCTGTGACCGCTTGTTGCTCGACCTGTGCGAACAGTTCAGCGTGAGAGACTACTACTGCGGTTCTGTCTGCAAGGTCTGCCACCATTTTCATATCTTTCTCAGCAATCGGTCGTTGCCGATCGCATGACACCATCGCCAGTGCCGCCTTAAAATTACCGGCATGAACGAGAGGGACTAGAGTAGCTGATTTGAATGATGCAGGCGCAACAATGTCTTTGTAAGCAAGATTATTTTGCAGTTCATGCGCAGTCAGGAATATCGTCTGACCTTCCGCCAATTCTTGCTTCATCGATTGGAACAGCTGCTCACCAAAATTCGGCTCGCTCTCAGGTT
Source organism: Drouetiella sp. (assembly GCA_036702955.1). Lineage (GTDB taxonomy): Bacteria > Cyanobacteriota > Vampirovibrionia > Obscuribacterales > Obscuribacteraceae > PALSA-1081. The sequence goes on from DATNPY010000044.1 coordinate 64,974, forward strand.
CTTTGGTACGCTCAGACTTATCCTTTTCCTTCTCGGGCTTGGGAGGTGAAAGTGGACCGGCAGTTTTCGACTGCACAAAACGCTCCGCCTGATGGTCGTATAGCGAAACCACGCAGCTACCGAGGTCGAAATATTCTTGCAAGGTACCGACCAGAGTGCCCATAATCTGATCAACTTCTTTGAGCGATTGACGAATTTCGCTTGAAACTTTGTTGATCAAGTCGGCGCGTGACTGATCGGCGCGAATTTGCTGAATAGCTTGATCGGCACGAATTACGTTTGACAGGTGACCGGCAATTGTCAAACCCAGTTCTCGGTCTTGCGGTCTGAATTGTGGTTTATTTGGAAGACGTTGCCAGAGACCAACAACTCCCAATCGCTCACCTTCCGACACCAGTGGTAATACCAGCGCCATGTCATGACCGAAGAAAGGATCGCCTTTTCTCGTAAATTCGGCGTTCACGATCTTGCCTCTGCCTGAATCGAAAACCGCCACGAATGGGTCTTCTTTGGTCGTCAGAGGCACAGCGCTGTTGTTGCCATCCTGAATTTGAGGAACCAGTTCCTTTTCTTCCTGACTATATAAATAGATTTGCGAGTGCGTAAAACCCATGTGCTCAGCCACCAGCGTAACTGACTTGACGAGCGACTCCTGGCTGGTTTGACCACGAGATTCTCGGAACAAGCTGGCAATCTCGTTGATCAGTTTCATTTCTTTCGCGTCCATCTCGATTTTCGATTGGTCGAAAGACTGTTGAACTACAACTGAGAGCATCTCAGCCACACACTGCAGAATGACGGCATCCTGTCTGCTCCAATCACGGATTTTTCCGCATTGCTGCAATTCTAGAAATCCAGAGAAGATGCCCCTTGATCGCAACTGAACCATCAAGCGGGCACGCACGTCTCCCAGCTCGATCAACGATGAAAGTGTGGGTGACATCTTGTGCAGATTAGTATCTTGCGACGTATCAGGAATGCTGATTACGCCTGCTCCTGATTCATCAGGGAATCGCGACAGAAACTCGAGAACGATGGCGGTAGACTCTTGCGAACCCAGTTGGTTACCCGCAAAACACGTGTGACCGCTCATGGCGAACTCATTTGTTACAGCCAGCTGATCGCCCACAACCTGCCAGATCAGTCCGCGTTCGGCGCCCACCACAGTGGTCAAAGTCTCAATTGCAAATTGCAGAATAGAAGACAGATCGTTGGAATGTCTCAACTGACCGATGATGTCGCTGATGATTGACTGCGCGGCTGGCGGGAAAACGGCATTAGCAGCCAGATTTTGCTGATCGTCGCCGCTGGCGTCATCTTCTTTTTCGACCAATTGTTGCAGGCGACGGTTCAATTCATCGCCATCGTTGTCTACTTCATCCTCATCATTCGTCCTGTCGATCTCAAATTCTTGCGCTGGAATGGTGGAAGCAGAAACAGCAGGGTCGAATTGCGGCAGAGCCGACAGAGCTTGCTGAATCGGCATCGGCGGGGCGGAAGGCGTGCGGCTGTCTTTGTAAGGTTTGTACTTCAACCCCTGCAAACCAGGCATGGCACCTGGCTCTATAGCAATCGGTTGAATTTTGCCGGACTCTGAGAAGAGAGTGCTGATCGCACTCTGATAAGCCTCGTCCTTGCTGGCATTCAAATCAGTAGGCTGAAGGATCAAACTTTGCTGAATCGGCGAGGCTTTGACGATAGGCCAGGCCGTACGCATGCGCTGCATGTAGGGCATGGCGCTGCCGCAAGGTCCAAGATTGACCCGGGCATCTTCCAGGCGATTACTCTCTGCCGGGTCAACCCGCTGCCAGGTAGGCAGAAGCGAATTGAACGCCTGGCGAACGATTTGAGGGTCCATCGAACCAGAGCACTGATATTTATCAGCCGTTGGAGATTCGGCGGTTTGCTGGCCATAAACAATCAAGCACAACCCGCGACTTTCAATCAGGAAACACCATTCGTCTGGCGGTTCATCGCGGTCTTCCGAGAAGGTGGCGACGCAAAAGGCGTCTTTCATAAGTTCGCGAAAACGGGGACCACTGGGCACATAACGGGCGGCGGTGTCTTTCGACCAGTAGACCATGACTGGCGCAAGACGCTCATCAACTGCCAATTGCTCGACAGTTCTGATGAACGGTAAGAAATTTGCCTGCGTCAAAATGCTCAATGGCAGCGCGCCTTGTCCGGCTTGCTGAACCAGCATCATTTGCAGTTGTGTTCGGCCTGGCTCCGCCATAAGCCACCTTAACAGCTACTAATCAAGATGTGTTTTTCACCCTCGCCATTCCTTAGATACCCAAACGGGCATAGTTTCAATCCAAATTTTAGTGTCAAAATTTGCGCTTTATCAGACGTAAACCTCGACGGCGACGATCTGAAAGCATATAGTTTTGCCGTGCTAACATGAGCAACCGCCTGCAGATACGGATTCTGCGCCCCATTCAGAGTATTCAGATGACAAGTGACAATACCGCGACGCCAGCTGTGACAGGCAAAATCGGAGATCTATTGTCGTCCGACACCTACAAAAATAATCTGGAGTTTTGGAATCGAGCCTGGAATGGAGTTAAGACCCCATACACCCAGATGCCCGATTTGCCCTACCTGCCGTCAATTCCAGCCTGGTTGCTGGAGCGAAAAGTAGAGCGAGTTCTTGACCTGGGTTGCGGAAGTGGCTGGCTTTCTATATTTCTGGCCAGGCAGGGTTTTAAGGTAACCGGGATTGACGTCGCTGAACACGCCCTGGAGCTGGGCAGGCAATGGGCTGACCAGGAAAATTTGGACATCAAGTTTGACGCTGGTGATATAGCCACGATGGATTACGCACCAGCCTCATTCGATGCCATAGTCGCCAACTCGATTTTCGAGCACTTTACCTATGACCTGGCCGTGGAGACTGTGGCCAAGTTGAAAACAATTCTGACCCCGCGCGGCGGCTTTATCGGCTGCTTCGATAAAGTCGGGACCGGCCCGGGGGACTATTTCGAACTCGAAGACGGCAGTCACATCTACACTGACAAAGCCCGTCAGGGCATGCTTCTGCGTTACTTTCCGGATAAAGAGTTAGAGAAGTTATTTTCCGACTGGACTATCACCAAATTTGAAGAGTTCGGCACCGGCAGTCGATTTGTTTGCGCGCACATTGGCAAATAGAGGCGCTGCACGCAAGTGTACAAGAAGCAAATGCAGAACCAGTAGCGTGCTTTCAGCATTGCACTTCGAGAAGTGCACTTCGATCAATAGAAGCCCGAAAATACACACCCGGCAAGACACACAGGACACGCACACCGAGTCACCCAGACGTAGCGACACACTTCGCAGCAGCCCCTTCGAGGAATGGCTACACAAGTAGTGCACTACCCGTAGTATCAACCCTCTGACGCGCAAAAGAAGCACACAACACGTGTGCTTCTTCACTCAGACGGTTAAGTCTTAGCGATTGTTTGATTTACCGCCGGCTTCGCCGCCCTTGCGTCCAATCGCTGACATGTGTTCTCGATTCTGGCTTACGGCTTCGCCGCCCTTACGACCGATCTGCGACATGTGATCGCGATTCTGGCTGACGGCCTGGCCGCCTTTGCTCGCAATAGACTTCTGCTGGGCTGGGTCCATCGCGGCGAATCCTCGTTCGCCCCGTTTTTTAGCAGACTTGGCTTCCATATTCTGTTGCCCATCGCCTACCGGTTCGAACTTCTGTTCCATATTTTGCTGCATAACTTGGTCCTCCTCGACAGGCTCGATGACGGAACCCTCAGAAATTCAGTTCCAGTGCCTTGCCAAAATGAGAAACCTTAACAATGTCAGATATAAGCTGAACGCCGGAAAGTCACACTCATTGCGACTTTACAACGCTCAGTCACCCTTAAAATTTTGGTCAATCAGACTTATAAGATGAAATCTATGGCTGCCTGATCAAGGCTTTGTCGACTAAACAACAACAACGCCGCGCTCAGGCGCCTGAAACGAGCCTTGTCAACAAGCTCAGGAATTGAGCTTATTATCTTAAAATAGTGCTCGTATCAGAGCGATCACAGATGGACAGGCGTCAGTTCATAAAAACTTCCCTCGGCACTATATTTGGTGCTTCGCTCACCGCTTGCAGCAGAAGTGGCAAAAGCAGAGAAAAGAATCAGCTCAACATCTACAGTTGGGCAGATTATCTTCACCCATCGACAATTCCTGAATTCGAGCGCCGTTACGGCATTAGAGTCGTTTATGACACGTTTGCCTCGAACGAAGCTCTGTTAGCTAAGCTGCAAGCCGGAGCATCTGATTACGACATCATCGTGCCAACCAGTTATATGGTTAAGCAACTCAAAAAGCTAAATAAGCTCTCCATTCTTGACCACTCGAGAATCGCGAACTTCAGCAACATCATGGAACGATTTCGCGATCCCAAATTCGATCCCAAACTGGAACATTCAATTCCTTACACCTGGGGTACGACAGGCATCGGATATAACAGCGCGGCAATCTCAAAATCTGACTGGCCAACCGACACAAACGTATTCTGGAGCAACAAATTTGCGCGCCGAATGACGCTTCTTGACGATGCACGCGAAACGATCGGCATGTCTATGAAACGGCTGGGACACTCATTCAACTCCACAGACAACAGCGAGATCGAAAAAGCTGCAGGCGAGCTGATAGTGCAAAAGCCGCTAACGATGTGTTACACGTCCGATCAGGTGATCGTTCAGCTAACTTCCGGCGACAGCTGGTTATCACTGGTTTACAGCGGTGATGCTTACCAGGCGCAGCGAGAAAACAAAGACGTGAAGTACGTTATTCCTCAAAACGGAACCTCAATCTGGCTGGATAGCCTCTGCATTCCTACGGGAGCGCCCCACGTCGAAAACGCGTACAAGTGGATTGATTACATGCTTGAGCCCAAAGTAGCGGCAGCAACGGCCTCCTACACCAGATATGCGACACCCAATCAAGAAGCATTCAAATTGATTCCGCAAAATGTAGCCGGCGATCCGAATCTCTATCCGCCACCAGATGTAATGGCAAAGTGTGAAGAGCTGGGAGATATCGGAAAAACAATTTTCGTTTACGATCAGCTCTGGACCGAACTAAAGTGTTCATAATTAGGGGATGACTGTCGAGCCCTCACATCGAATTCTCTTTATCTCGCTGGAACACTGGGATAACGTCTGGCGACGCAACCAGATTGTTTGTGCGCAGCTGCTTTCTCGTTATCCTCAAGCTGAGATTCTCTGGGTCGGTCCACCCACTGACCTGTGGAATCTAAATGGAATCAAATCCGTCAATGCGCCGCTCGGAACACTGTTCAGACCAGCCGGGAACGAGCTGAAGTTGTACGCGCTCAAGCCATTTAAACTTTTACCTAACAAACTTGGCAGAAAACTCAATGAAAAGCTTTTCGTCGATGGACTTACAGCTGCTTTGAAAAAGCTTGGCTGGGGCAAATACATTACCTGGGTGAACAACCAATCTTACTGCCATCTTCTGCCTTCAGAGAATTCGACCAAATTGTTGTATGACATCACTGACGATTGGTCTCACGCATCAGTGCCACCACATATCCTCGAGCAGATAAAAGCCGATGACGGATGGATGTTGAAAAATGCTGATGAGGTAATTGTCTGCAGCGATGACTTGTTGAGAAACAAAAAAGAGCGTTGCAGAAGCATTCATTTAATCCGCAACGGCGTGAAACTGGCACCATATTTGCCTGAGTCTCTGTCCAGTCTTCAGGTTCCGTCTGAAATCAAGTTTGACGGACCGGTTTGTGGCTACATCGGCACGCTGCATGAAGACCGCCTTGATGTGGAATTGATCGTGCAAGTGGCGAAGCAACTACTTGATTATAATTTTGTCTTCATTGGTCCAAACTCACTGTCTGCGGCCAATACGAAAGTATTGGAAGAACTGCAGAATGTGCATCTGCTGGGAGCTCGACCTTACGGACAATTACCTGCATACATGAGCGGCTTTGCCGTCTGTATGACACCGCATGTAGTGACGGCTTTCACGGAATCGCTGGACCCGATAAAAATGTACGAATACATGGCGACGGGAAAGCCGATTGTGTCCACGCCATGCGCTGGTTTTAGAGATCTGCGTGACTTGATATACATCGCCGAAGGCGGCACACAGTTTGCAGAGTGCGTAATTGAAGCGGTCAAAGAGTCCAGATCGGATAAAAACAGGTCGAGTGCGAGAGTCGAGTGGGCAAGCCAGCAAACCTGGGACAAGCGAGTCGACACGATCGAACGGCTGTTGGGATGGGACGCTGCAAAACAGCCATGAATTCCCGATAATCTGAGTCGGGTCTTGCCAAGGTAAAATTTGTCGAGCTCGCCCTAAAGCTAACTTGCAGGTGGTGAAACAGGCAGTGATGAGGAGCAGCTAGCGACCCCAAGTAGCAGGCTTAACTGGAGCAGTTGGTGGCAGTAAGTATTGATTCCAAAAACGGATCTGCAGGCACCACAGGTGTCGCAGGCACTGCATCATCCGTTAACTCAACATTACCATCCGGGACCGAACAATCCACATCAACCCGGAAAGCGCTGCGTCCATTCTGGCGCTCGACAGGTTTGCTTACGCTCTCAATAGTTGCGATTTTAGACATCGTCCTGTCTTATTTATATTTTAGTTTGTACAAAACTCACCAGCAGGCGGTAACCGTTGAGCAGAAGGAATCGCGCCACTTGATTGAGATGGCAAGTACGCTAGCGTCGTTGGCCGAGAAACCGAAGCTGGTGCTGCTCGGGTCATCTGTTATGGCTATGCCGTTCTTCTTGCTTGACCAGAAAGAGAGTGGTGACAAAAATGCCGATTACTTCACGAGGAAGTTTGACATTAGATCTTTAGACAATGCCTTCTTTCATGGGCAAAAGAACGCCGTGATCGGGCTGGGAACTGATGCGGCCATGGTGCCCGACAGTTACTTTCTCACGCATAAATTTCTGCTCAAAGAGCACAAGCCTGAGTGGATTGTTCTTGGCTTAGCACCAAGAGACTTCAGCGACACAGGACCGGTCAAACCCAGCGACAGTTACCAGTTTCAAGATTTATCCGAACTTTCAGACTTCCCCTGGACCAGCCAATCGTATTTGGCTGACTTCAACGACGCGAGCGCCTACATCGCCAGTCGGCTGAGCTTTCTCTACGGGCAGCGCGCACCAATTCAAGACAGAGCCAGGGATCAATACCTGAAATTGGTATCACGCATGGTACCGAGCGAAGCGTTGCCGAAACCGGCACTGCCGGAAGAGTCATTTTCCGAAACAGACAGCGCCAAACGCTGGAATTCCAGCCTGAAAGAGTACCGCAGACATTACCGAGACCTCAACCCGGGCAGAATCGAAACGAGTTTCGCGTACTTGCAGCGGCTATTCAAACTTTGCAAAGACGAAAATATCAAGCTCATTGTAGTGAACATGCCGCTTTCAAAAGATAATCAAAAAATGTTGCCGCAAGGCTTTTACGAAAACTACAAAAATCGCCTGCAAAAGTGCACCGCGACCGGTGGCGTCAGATATATAGACGCCAGCGCGCAAGACTTTTCGAGAGACGAATTTAGCGATACAGCACATCTTAACGAGATCGGCGCCACCAGGTTGCAACAGTTGATCAGTTCAGAGATACAACCCTGAAGACAGCAATACGACTTTGAAGGCAGCATGAAGGCTGTATCAGAGCCAGTCAACAGACCACTCTAAACAATAAGAGAGCACGCGTTCGGAGGAATGAAGACAAGCAAGTTGTCTCCCACGTCATAAAGCTTGCTAGGTAGGGAAGCGCTGTTCAAGCACGATATGCGCAGTTCAATTCCATCTTGCAGCTTTGCCAGATATTCGGTGGTTGTGCCCTGATACATACGACTGACAATTGTGACGTTGAGGTGATTGTTTGCTGGCGATTCGTTGCTTTCTACCAACTCCAATCCGTGGGGCTTAACCCACACCGTCACCTCCGAACCGGGCGAGAGCGACTGTTCTGGCTGAGCCGCGAGTGAAAGTGTTGCGCCCGGGAAAAGTTCGACCTCAAAGCCGTTTGCCGAACATTCAGAAATTTTTCCTGGTAAAAGATTTGTTTGCCCGATGAATTTGGCTACAAATTTCGTAGATGGACGCTCGAATATCTGCTCAGGAGTTCCCAGTTGCTCAAGATTTCCCTGGCAAAAAACCGCTATGCGACTGGATAATGCCAGCGCTTCATTTTGATCGTGGGTAACCATAATAAACGTCATTTTCAGCCGTTGCTGCAGCCGAGCCAATTCCACTTGCATCTCTTCCCGAATCTGCGGGTCGAGAGCAGACAAAGGCTCATCCAGCAAAAGCACTGACGGATCGTTGACAACAGCCCGAGCCAGAGCCGCACGCTGCTGCTGCCCTCCTGAAAGTTGGCTCGGCAAACGATCTATGAACGTTCCAAGGCGCACCAGATCCAGTGCCGCCTTCACCTTCTGTTCGATTTCAGTGTGACTGTATTTCTTGTGAGAACGCAAACCGAAAGCAACGTTCTCTCCAATGGTCAGGTGTGGGAAAAGCGCATAGTTCTGAAACACCATATTGACCGGGCGCTTGTGTGGCGGCACACCGCGCATGTCTTTGCCGGCAATTAAAACCTCACCTTCAGTGGGAGTTTCAAATCCAGCGATCATGCGCAAAAGCGTGGTTTTACCACAGCCAGATGGTCCCAGAAAACTGAAAAACTCGCCTTCCTCGATACTGAGATTGATCTGGTTAGCAGCCAGGCTATTACCAAACCGCTTCGTGATGTTTCGAACCTCAACTGCGGCTCTCCTTGAAACACTATCAGCGGTGGCAATAGTCACAGGTTCAAGCACCAGTCTTCTTCCAGATACCTAATACTGATTTACCAAACCGATAAGACAAGATCCGGTCTGCGACCGTCGAGAAAGGAATCAGGACACGATCCCAAAACAATATTTGAGACTCTGTCGGCATAGATTGCTTTAAAAGCAGCCTGTTGGCCAGTGAAGCAAAAAAGCCTGCGCAGTCTAAGTAGCGCATCGAAACTTGCTGAAGCTGCTTGGGAACGAGAGTTGCCAGATCTTCAGCAGAATAGCGCCTGAAGTGACCGATAGCCTTGTCAAACGGCGTGTACAGATACTGATGCGCTGGTGACATGATCACCAGAGTTCCACCGGGTCTGAGGTGAGTTACAACTTTAGCTAATTCTGACTGGTGGTCGCTGATATGCTCCAACACGTCAATGTACAAGATGCAATCGAATCTGCAGGCGCTATCGATATCGGCTGTAATTCCCGCCCGGGCGTCACAGCAACGAGGCAAAGTCTGGTTTCGAACCTTTTGTTTGATCTCATTGACCATCTGCTGATCCGGCTCAAGACAAAGCCAACTGCGCTGACTGCCATCGCACAACACTTCAGCAGTGCCACCAAGGCCGGCACCAACCTCTAACACATCGCCACGCAAATACTCACTGAAAAGCGAGCGATAATATTGCTTCCATCGAAGCGCTCGTGCGAAAAGCTGCAGCTCGGTGCCCACATAGGCGCCAGTTTCCATCGTCAAAATCTCGTTTTACCTCGCACGTTGTTTCGCATATCACGAATGAGAAATGCGATCTGCAAATTGAGCAGCACTTCTTGTGAATCAATATCCACTTTCAGAATGTCGGCTATCTGTTCGAGACGGTACCGCAGAGTGTGCCGGTGAATGAAGAGGGCTCTGGCAGCCGAATTCAGATTCGCGCCCTGATCCAGGTAGACCCGTAAACTTGGCACCAACTCACTCTCCCACTCTGTGTCATAGGCTTCCAGAGGCGCCAGATTGTCTTCGTAAAACCGCTCCAACTCAGGATGATCGATCATGAGATAGAGCAATCGACGAATACCAAGCTCACCGTAACCGATCACAAAATCTTTGTCGCCATGCACCATCGAACCAATGATAAGAGCCTGGCGAGCCTCTCTGTAGGCTTCCGGAAGATCTACTATCGTCTGAGCCGCTCTGGCCGCTCCCACCTGAATTTTCGAATTTGTCGGAAGACCAGCTGACTTCTTTATTTTATCGATCAACAATTGCGCTTCTTTTTGCCAGGTGGTGGCATTCTTTTCCAGGAATGGCACGACGAAGACACGCATGCCTTCGATTTCGGTTGAAGCAAATCCATCTTCTGAGAAATGCTTTGTCAAACTGCCATTTCCGTTAGACTCGACTACAAAGACGAAGAGACCATCGCACAAATCGAAACCGTAGTGACGCTCAAGACGTTCCTGATCAGATGCAGACAAATTATTGCCCGAGAGCAGGTCTTTTAGAAGACTCTGTTGCGTAACAGTAAAGACTGAGCCATCGCGACGGCGCTGATTGAATTCAACGGTGGCCGAAAGAGCTGCGGCTTGCAAATATTCTGCCACCATATCGACGTCGTCAGTAGGACGCACCATTACAGCAACAAAACCCATCAACGAATCGCCAATCAGCACCGGGAGCACCAGTCTTCTGCCGATTTTAAGTGGTATCAAAGTGACATCTTGATTCTGTACAGCTGCGCGGCGTCGAATCATTTTAGCTGCTTCTTCAGACAGGAAACGCTGCTGGGATGCAGGCGTAGCACCCATGTTTCGACAGGCGAGCACTTTGAAGTCGGCTGTTTCGACAACAACGGGTCGATTCAGACTGTTACTTATTTCCTCTACCAGACCATCCAGGCCCTCCTCTAAAAGCGTTGAGAGCAAAGTGGCATGCAATCTGGCACTGCCCAGCTTTAATTCGCGCAGAAAAGCGTGACGAACGTCTTCGATTATTTGTGCTGGCTCACCAAACCCGGGGACGATAATGAGCGGAATTCCCTCATCTTTGCAAAGCTTGGAAAGTCTTTTCAAGCAGACATCGTCTCTGAGGTTGATCGGGGCAGGACTTGCAGGTGCCCCCGATACAGCGACGGGTGAAAGATTGTCAGTGCTCACCTGCTTGATTACCGCCAGAGCACCCAACCCACTCACTGAATATTGCTCAGAGCCCACCAGATTTTCCATCTTACACAAGACAAGACTGCCGGCTCGCACTGGTGGCACCAAACCTGCCACCACCTGGGTAATAGGACGATCGACCAGATCTTCGCCTGAAAATACTTGAGCTTCAGCTAGCGCCTCAGAATTGAGGAGCTGGCGCAACGTTGGTTGGTGAGATAAAGGAGCGTGGAGCATTGTCTCTCGCCATCTTTTAATCGGATCAGGATCCGCTGACTGTCTACCAATCTAGCAATATTCTAGTGGCAGCGAGACGTTTGATTCAATCTCTCAGGAATTTAGCGGAAACAACATCTGAACTTTGAACCGTCTCGCAAAATGGATCCCGGGTTATCCCTGAAATACTGACGTTTCTGATGGTGAGCGCTTTTGTTTGATTGACCACCTGGAAGAATATGCCTGCAGTGGCTAGTCCCAGCAACCCCGCAGAGAAAAACAAAAATGCCGCGGCCATGGCAAACGCGCTCAAGTTAGCAGGCAGTGCCACTGTAGAGATAGCAGAGAGGGCGCCACAGGCGAAGAGGAAAGGCGAAAGAATGATACCGCGTACTGCGATTCGTTCGGAGAACGGCAGCATCATGCGGAAGCCGTGCGCGATCAAGCTTGTCCAGGTCATCTTGGTTTTGCCGAAATAGCGATTGCCGCGAGGCAGAGGCACATTGCGTCGGTTAGGCGCAAGGGCGAGCAGTGATGACGAATAGCAATAATCGAAGAAAGGATGGAACAGCAGATGTCTTACCGTCCAACCTCGATAAGCAGCAAAATTGCCGTTTTTGACAGTGCTGCCGGTCAATAGTTGAAATATGGATTTGAACACGAGGTAGCACAGCTTGAAGACAGGCGATTCCTGCCGCTTTGTTCGCGCTGCGAGAGCCACCAACGAGAGTTCATCCGGCTGACGCATTAACGGCGCAAGCAAGGCGGGAAGGTCTTCAGGACGATCTTCGCCATCAGCATCTAACGTGACGACGTAGTCGAAATCTTCGATGACGCCCGACATCTGCCTGAGAGCGTAGACAAGCGCGCCCTGGTGCCCGAGATTGTAGGGCACCGTCATGGACATGGGAAAAGTGACTTGGGTTCTGAATTCAGTGTCCTGACCGCCGGAATCGTCGATGGGAACGAAGCGAATCTGGAAATATTGCGGAAAGTTCTGCTCCAGCGTGCGCTGCGCACGCTTCGTCAACTCGATAACAGACGCGAAGTCGTAATAGCAGGGGCAGAGAATCCAAAGTGTCGGATGTGCTGACATATTTGAACCATAATCAAGAGGTTTCATAGTAGCCCCTTTCGGTGGGTTTGAGAATTCAAGATGTCTGATTAATGCGTTAAAAGAAAGTCATTGCTGACGCCAAGCCGTTCTAATGCCAGGCTCAACTCTTGAAGAAGAGATTAGCCAGTGATAATATCCGCCCTGGAAGCCCTATAACGTGGTTTTTTGTCTCCAAAGGAGGAAACAAGATGAACCGAGCTGAGCTAATCAGCGAAATCGCGGAAATCACAGGACAACCCAAAACCGAAGTAGGAACGACCTTGACCGGCATCCTGCATTCGATCACAGGCGCACTGGCTAAGGGTGAAAAGGTAACCCTCGTTGGCTTTGGCACATTCGAACGGCGTAATCGCCAGGCCAGAACCGGTCGCAACCCTAGAACATTGGCCCCCCTTCGCATACCTTCCAGCCGCGTCCCTGCATTCCGTGCAGGACAGGAGCTGAAAGACGTTGTTGATGGTCGTTCCAAACTAAAGAGCTACAAGGCTCCAGGAACGAAGTCTCCCGCAAAGAAGACCGCAAGTAAGGCTGCCAAAGCCAAAAAGCGCTAACAACAACGACTATAGAAATTGCGCAAAGGGCTCCGAAAGGGGCCCTTTATGCATGCGTCCGATATACCGCTGATTAAATGTGAGGCTGCGAGCCACTTTTTTCGATTTTGCTATTGAGCTTGGCGAGCTTTTGAGACAGAATTAATTCACTCCACAAGTGAGTCGCCGCCCTTCTCAATAGCAACCTGTCTGCCTAGAAAGCAACTTAATGAACGAACACGTCAAGAACTTCAACCAGCGCCTGATCGGCATTTTTGAACTAAAAGCAGAGGAATTCACGAGGCATTCGCAAGAAAATCCGTTGACCTCGAAGATCACCGCTGAAATAGCTGGAATGTATTCGGATCTCGTCGAGATAATGAAGCGCTGAGCGCGATTCCAACACTTATTAGAAAGGCACAGCTCGGTCTGTGCCTTTTTTGTGAATTCTGGCTCAGGTGAGGAAATCACCATGGACAGACCGAATTCAATAGATTAATCTACTATCACTTGATTTCTCCAGCGAATCAGGCGCCACCCGGCAATACGGGGTTCGATCATCTGGTCGGCGTTGCTGGTTCAAGTTGGGATCGAGCATGTGACGGACCTTTTGTCGCACAGACAGGTGAATTATGGATATTTTTCTGTTTGCATTCGTTGGCATAGTGGCATTTACGCTGCTTATGGTGGTTGCTGAACCACATCGATTCATTCCAGAATCCAAAGGTCCTAAAAAGAAAGTCGGCTCGACCTATTGGGGCGCTTATGAAGGCTGCCCGGTCGAATCTCCAAGCGAACTGTGCACGATCGAAATTCGCAAACCTACTCGCAAAGAAAGAATCGTCGCAGGCAGCAGCACTTACGAAGCCGGACGTGGCGTAAACATGTCGGGCAGAGGCTAAACGGCATTTCGTTACAACAACCCCGAATGGTGACGCGGCTTGATACGATCTTGCGCATGACTAAATACGCAATCGCTCTCTCATTCGCGCTCGTCTCCTCATTCAGCACCGCATTTGCATGTCCATGCAACGACATAACGGTGCCGTCACCACCTCCGGCGACCAGCTACGAAGAAGGTTTGAAATTTACCAGCACTTCTCAATATCGAAAGGACTTTGCCAATGCCGTCGAGTCCGCAAAAAAATTCTGCATCAAATACAAAAAAGAACACCCGGACGAAAACAATCTCGCCATCATTTCAGACATAGATGAAACCGTTCTCGACAATCGTCCGCACTTCAGACTGCATCCGGTGCGAAATTGGGATGTCTTCGATAAGTGGGTGCAGGAATCGAAAGCGCCGGTCTTGAAGCCAACCTACGAGTTTCTCACCTGGGCTCGTCAGCAGGGATTTGCAATCTTTTTCATTACGGGACGTCCTGAGTCAGATCGTAAACCGACGATACTAAACCTGGTGCGCGACCAGATCAGTTACGACGGACTGTACTTAAGAGATCATCACGGCGGTCCACCAGCCGAAGAATACAAAACGGCTGTACGTCAGCAAATCGAAAAGATGGGCTTCAAAATTGTCGTCAACATCGGAGATCAATTTTCCGACCTGGCTGGAGGCTACTCGCTCGACTGCGAAAAGCTTCCCAACAAGATGTACTTCATCAAATAATCGACGAAAGCTAAGAAACCCTGCGTCCAAAATTGTCAACGTCGACAATATCTTTCATTGCGACTTCTTAATGCTCAGCAATTAAGACTGATATATCCTGAGGCCCTGGAATCTCACGGTTACCCGGGTATCTCGAAATGTCACTCCATTATTATTCGAGTTTAAGCCGTGCTGAAAGAAGCCACTGTCACCGAAGCCTGTACATGTCCAATTTGTGATGCTACGGACTCCGAACCACGTTTTCGGGTACCGTTTCCAAACCAACACCACTCCCTTCGTCAGGGATTTACTCTCGATGAAAATCCCGGCGTGCCGTTCTGGACAATTGATCGTTGCAACAACTGCGGTCTGGAATACGCTAAACCGCGACCCACAAAGGCGGAGATTCACTCCTTTTACAAGAGCCAGTTTGAGCCAAACGAGTGGGAAAAAGAGGTCTATCTGGACCGGGAACGCACAGCTGCCTTCAGAGATCTGGCACAGGGCATAACTGCACTCAATGGCGGACCGGGACGCGTGCTGGAAATTGGCAGCGCTGGCGGTTGGTTCCTGAAAGCGGCACAAGAACTCGGTTGGCAAGTAAATGGAGTGGAAGCGTCTCCAAAATTCTCGAAATTTTGTATTGAGCACAACAAAATTCCGGTGGTAGAAGGCACTTCAGAAGACGTACCAACTGAATTCTATGGTCAATTTGATATTGTGGCCATGTTTGATGTACTCGAACATCTACAGGATCCTCTCAGCGAACTGAAGCGGCTGCATCGGCTCGTCAAACCAGGCGGACACATCATCATTGCAACCTGCGATATTGGCAGCGCTTGCGCGAGAACTTACGGCGTAAACTGGCGACAAATAGTTGTCAGTCACACAATCTACTGGACCAAAAAATCGATGAGGCTTGCTATGGCAAAAGCAGGCTTCAGCGAAGTTACATTTTCGGAGCCACGATACTGGCATCCACAGCCAGCAATCGAGATGAACAACAAAATTCGCGAGGTGTGTAAACTGCTTTCACGTGTAATTTTATTCAACACATACGTGCCTCTGTCAAAACTTCCTGTCATAAGGCAGGCACCATCAGTGATGACAGCAGGCAAATTAACGCACGATCGGCTTCTTCAAAAAATTGGCGACCAACCTGTGTTGGGCGATGTAATGTTGGTCATAGCAAAGAAATAAATTGCGCGCTAGTTTGCGAAAAGACGCTTCAGTCTCAAGAAGTGCACTTCGTAGCACTGGTAGCTGACCCAGGCAACTGCCATGGAAAGCGATGACGCAACAGCCAGAAAGGCGAAATAGTTTGGAACTGGAGGCAACGCAGCCCAGTTCCAGCAACGTTCGAGCCCGGCAATGATGAGGAAGTGATATACGTAGATGCCATAGCTATACTTGCCAAGTTCTCTCAATAGGCGATTTTCAAACGTTCTCTTCAGAGAAGCGCTGAGCAGTGTCGAAACTAACAAGCCACCGAAGAACAAGGCGAAAAGCGTGGGTCCAAAAATTCTATCGGTAGCTGACGCGTGCGGAACAGCGCAGATGAAAACGGGAATTATCAGGCCAACAGTGCAAATAATTGCTTTCGCGTAGCTCCTGAGATTTTCCAGACTGGCGATGTGAGCCACTATCGCGATGAAACATCCGACCAGAAGCGCGTCTACACGACAGCACGTCAGCACATAGGCACCGATCTCGTTATGCAGCAAGTAAACAAAGCCCGCGCGAATCAGAAGTGAAGCAGGAACAGAGGCTAGACACAAAGCTATGAGCGGTCTCGATCGGCAAGCAAACACCAGGAACGGCCAGACCAGATAAAAGTGCTCTTCAACTGCCAGCGACCAGAAGTGATTTAGAGATGTGTAAGTCCAGTTGTTGCGCAGCGTCATCAGTATGTTGGTGCCATACCCCCACAACCACCAGCGATCGGAGGCAGTGCCCATCATCGATTTCGGTGGCTCACCAAAGAAGGTGGTGGCACAGAGTATGACTAACAAAACGCCATAATAGAGCGGGAATATGCGAAGCGCCCGACGCGCATAAAAATTTTGGAAGTAGTGTTTCGACCCTTTCGATCGCAACAAGATTCCGGTGATCAAAAATCCAGAAAGAACAAAGAAAAGATCCACACCACAAGTGGAAAAACGCACCACTTTGTTTAGAGCCTTGACGATTACATCTGAGTACTGATTCCACTTCAAGCCGTTTTCGCAGTGTGTAACCAACACAAGCGATATAGCGAGACCGCGAAGTCCATCCAGAGCGAGGATGTGGTCCGGGAGCTGTTTAGTTTTGACGTCTGTGGATGGACGAGCTTCTGCCACCAGAGGTGGTGTCTCAACTGTCAACATCTAATCGGAACCCCGCAGATACATGGAATGATGCTCTCATGATTATCTGATTCAATCTATTAGAACCCACACAGATTAACAATTATTGATGTTGTCAACAGACACTTCCCAGCCTTCGATTAACCACAACCACGAAATCACCTTGTCAGACGCCCGCGAATCGGCACAGCTAAAAAGCTGCTCATAATCGATACCTTTAACGCAAAATGTTCTCTGGCTGGAAAGTAAGTCGCTGCTACCATTTACAATCGTGCTAGCCACCAAATTGCAGGGCTCGAACAATGATGACTGCTCAACTGACCAGACAAATCAACATCCTCACAATAGAAGAATGTGAGACCGTGCGCCGGTCCATTCACGAGTTGCAGCCGCTCTGGGACGAAGAGCGATGCCGACTGGGTGCTGGAATTTCATATTACAAGCCGCAGGCAATCTATTACGCTACAGCCAAGCGCATGAACCCGATTCTTCAGAAACACTTTGGCTGGCTATACGACAAGCTGCGCAAAGGATTAGCGGCTCACTACGATTGCCCTGTCGATTTCCGGGAAGACCTGGCGCTGCCCGGGTTCAACATTTATTGCGGATCCTCACCTCTGAAGCTTTCCTACAATATCCATGTCGACATGCAATATATGGATCTTAATTGGGATCCACACGGTTCAGCTGATTTTGAAAGCACCATGTCATTCACACTGCCAATTGCCAATCCCAAAAGCGGTAGCGGTCTCAATATATGGAATGTAACCAGGTTGACCGACGAACAGATGGATCAAACAACTGCTCTTGCTCAAGAGAATGCTGTCTACCATAAATACGAACTCGGCATTGCCACTATCCACGATGGCAAGCACTATCATCAGATGTATTTCGCAGAAGACTGGAGTTCAGGAGACGAGCGCATCACACTGCAGGGACATGGTCTGATGCAAAACGGCACACTTGTCATCTACGGTTAGCAAACGACTGAACACGCGCATCAGGCATTTGTGCTCAAGCAAAAGCACACTGCTCATAGGTGACGAGAGGCTCACTTTTACCAGCCAGGAGAAGTGCCATCTCCCTGGATAGTGGCACTTCCGTCAAGTCTTCCAGCCAGAGATATTGTCCGGCTGAATTTACTTCGAGAAAGACATATCGCCCATCTGCATCGAGACAGAAATCAATTGCACCATAATTCAAGCCCATGCGCCGCAGCAGGTTTAAACAACCTTGACTGATTTGATCTGGCAAGGCGCAGGCTTGCATCGGCACTTTGTAATCGGTGCGCCAATCAATCTTACCGCCGCCAGCCTGACTTTCGATATTGAAGGGGAATACCTTTTTGCCGATCACCGTGACACGAATATCAGACTGCTTACCGATCTTTTGCTGAAACAAGTGCGGAGCGTGGCGAACTTGTTGAAAGTGCTCCAGATCCATTTTCCTGACAGGCAGCGTCGGAATCCCGTGAGGAAATTCAAAACGCGGCAAATGGAAGTTGGTCTTCTCGGTAATCAATTTATAGATCACCTCGCCATCATATTTTTCGTAGAACGATAATGCCTGTTGAGGGTCATTGGTAACGATAGTTTCGGGAATCTCAAGCCCGAGATTTTTTGCCACTTCCAATTGAAAAAGCTTGAGAGACGAAGCTTCGTGGCGCATTGGAAAGTTGACCCACAGACAAGGCAATGAATAAAGAATGCCTTTCAAAGCCTGTTCCGCTTCGCTTTCAATAACAGTTTGCACCCAGGGCTCAAAAAATTGCTTTGACTTGATAGTACCTGGTCTTCGAAACCAGATTGAATCGAAGCCAGCTACATCTAGTGTTTTTCCGTCATCTTGCAAACTGAAGCTGCGATTACTTTGCGACAGGTCAAAGAACATTTGACCGTCATGCACAAAAGAATCGAACTTCCAGTAAGAGACTGTAGTATCAAGCACGCTCAGGTGAGCTGCAACCTTGATTGCATGCGGGTCTTCGGGAGAAGATAAAATTAGAACCTGTTGCGACATGATGTTGGTTTACTAATAACTCTGATCGACTGAACCGACGTCGCACATTGGGTCTGAATGTAACGACCACACGGGAGAAGTTACTCCCGAGTCCTTAGTCCACACCAGACCCTCATTTTCAAGAAAGTTTCTAAGCCACCAGGCCCGCAAGAAAAATGGCAGCTCGGCGGCTTGTTCCTGACGAGTCGCAGGCGCAATCGCGTCGTCACCATTTGTAGTGTCATCCATTTGCAACCTGCTATTTGAAAGCCACTAGTCTAAACTAGCATTCGACAGACAAATTGTGTTGAGGAATTACAGGTGACTGCAAAAGAGCAGCGAACCGCCATTATATCCCTGGACGGTCTATCAGCCGGGCAATTCAAACGATTGCTGCGGCGGCTGCCCGATCTCAACACATTGCTAAACGATAATGCTTTGCTCGAATTTGAAGGCTCACCATTCGCTGACGCCCAACCGATATGGGCGGAAATTCTCACGGGTAAGTCCTGGTACCAAAATGGATGCTCTGGATATGCGATGCCAGGACGTTCACTAAACGAACTGCGCATATTTACCGAAGCGGACCTGCGGGTGCCCACCGTGTTGATACCAGAGATAAAAGAGGATCAATGCAACGTATTCATCAATACGCCCTTGATTGAATTTCGCCCGGGTAGAAAGTGGCTTTCTGATGGCAGTGCGCCCAGCGTTACTGCGGCCCGTCCGGGTGATCTCGCTGCTGCGGAACCTTTTAAAAGCTACAATCCCCGACCACTTATAAGTATGGGCGCGGCAATGGCGGATCCGAGCGCGGCGAAGACTTTCATTGATTCGGAATTGACAAGAATCGAGTGCGCGTCAGTTTTGTGTAAGGAAACTAACTGGAAGCTTTTTGCTCTTCGCGTCAGCATTTTCGACCAATTAGCCCATCTGTTTGGCACTAATTATTTAGAGCAGAACGATTTGATCCTCTCTGCGCATCTTGCAAAATTGTTGACAAAGCTCGATCAGATTCTGTGTCAGATCGTGGCAAGCGCCAGCACCCATCTATTTATCTCAGCCTTTGCTCATACGCCTTGTAAAGAGGTTTTCAGTATCAACGACTTGCTTGCCAGGTCAAATCTGCTTACCCGAGCAGAGCAAAATACCGCAACCAATGATTTGCGTCAGCAGGCATACGCACTACTCAAAGGAGCAAAATCGAGTGCACCACTGGCATCGGCACAATCACACATAAATACAGCGCAGACAATTTGCGCCTCTCCAGTGCGCGGATGCATATATTTGAATGCAAAAAAATTCTTTGTCGATGGAATGATCGCGAACGAAAAGCTAAAGCATTTCGAACAGAAAGTCACTGAGTTACTTAAAACAGAACTCAGCCAATATGCGAAATTCACACTCGTATCACATCCGGCATTCGAGTCGACCAGCACCATCCCATCACTTATTGTCGACATCGACGGTGTCGAACTGATCGACAATCTCAGCACGGTGCGCCGCAATTGTGAACTTCCATTTTCAGTCCATCGCTCGCGCGGTTTCGTGTGGTCCAGAGTAAGGGACAGCGGCAACGTCAAGTCAGTGCAGGTAGCATCGCTGCTTGAGGAGATGCACTGAGACAGAAGCTTTAGTGCATCTCATCTTAAAGTCAAGCTGACATCGTAAACTGGTTCGACTCGATAACTGAACTGGTGGAACTATGATCAGACCTAAACGAAATCCTGATGTTCAAACAAAAATGCTGCCTGATGGGCACGTCGTGATCTTCAGTCAACAAAGCGACTGGGCTCACACAATCACGCCACTAGCGGCGATTGCGTGGGAGTTCTGCGATGGTCAACACTCAGTTGACGAAATCGTAGCTCAGGTGAAGGCGTACACAAAAGACCAGACTGAAAATGATATTCAACCGGCGATATGCGAATTGTTGAAAGACTTTGCGCAAGGTGGTTTGGTATCAGATACAAATGCTTAAAATCTAAGTTGCTGAAAAGACTGATGGATAGAGGATTACAAAAAGTTCCAATTGTCATGCAGCTAACTTCCTCGTAAAGATAGTTGCAGAGTAAAAATCGAAGTACTATAGTTAACCTGTTCAATGCTTCCTAGTGAAATGGATAAACGAAATGCCTGATAATTTTAGACAAGAAGCAGATGTCAATACACCTGCTTGCGACGAAAGTCTTAGCCGCAAAGAATTCCTTACTAAGTTGGTCCAAAAAGCCGCATTAGCTGGTTCTCTTGTTGCAGCACCGAAGATCATCGATAAGTTCCTCGTGCCTCCTGCTCTTGCAGTCAACAGCACGCAGCACTTCCACGACAGTCACGCTCCGTTGAGAAATCCTCCAGTTGGCGGATCGGGTACAACCGTTCCAAGCAACACCACCAACAAGAAACAAGCACCGGTAACGGCGCCAGAAGACAACGGCGGTTGGGGTTAAGCTCGAACACTCGCTTGCAAAGTGAGTGAAAACTGAATGACATCTCTGCAGAGAGAAGTTGGCAGTTAAATGCGTATTCCAATTTCACCATGGCATTCTCAATAGTAATTGAGTGCTTTGCATTGCCCAGACAGCAGTGCAGAGCACTTGTTTACTTAAATCGATTCCAGGCGATTCAAGTAAACAAGTGCTAGACTTGTGGTCTATTTTTGACAGCCAGAAAATTGAGCACGTTTACACTTATCAAGCCGAAAGCTTTGCTTGCCACAGTCAAGCAAGTACCTGCTCGAGTGCAATCACTTGACTGCCTGCGGGCTATCGCTTGCCTGGTTGTCATACTCAGTCACACCCACAAAATCAAAACACCAGGCGGTTGGAGCATCGGCGCCTATGGGGTGGCATTCTTTTGCGTTCTTAGCGGCTACTTGATTACATCCATACTGTTGTGCGAAGAAGAATCTGTTAGCCAGGTTCATCCAATTCGCTTCTTACTGCGACGTGCGCTGAGAATTTTGCCGGCTTACTTCGCGCTTTTGTTGCCCTGCGAATTCCTTTTGAAAACTGGATGGTTCCTCAAGAACCATGCTGATTACGTCGCCCAGACGGTTTCAGAGTTCCCTTATTACGCAACATTGACTCACAATCTCGGTGATGGCATCGGGATAAACCACCTCTGGAGCATCTCTGTCGAGGAGCAGTTCTATTGCTTCCTTCCTCTCCTTCTACTACTTACCACCAAATTTCGTCGCTCCAGACAAGTCATTTTGATAACGACTGCAGTTTGTCTGATGCCATTCGCTCTGCTTCCAGCCAGGGATCCTTTTTTCTGCAATGCGGCATTCATTGCACTGATCACTGGTTCGCTGCTAGCGATCAATTTTTCGCGAATCAGCATCTTCTTGAATCGATTCGGAACGCTACCAATAGTCTTAATGGCGTTGACTCTAGCGGCGGTAGCAATTATTTTCAAAAGTTGCCCGCACGGTCCGATCCTCGCTTCCTCCTACGCACTGATAGTGTGGCTCGCAGTTTCGCGATTCAACAACGCACCCAAACTAAAGCCGTTAGCTTACATTGGTCAAATCAGCTATGGTGTCTATCTGGTGCAGATGCCAGTTTGTTTGATCACTTATTGGTTTCTCGACCGATTTGAACTGGCGCACTTTGTTCCACTTGCCTTTCCCATCAATGCAGGCGTTTCAATCCTCATTGCATCGGCGAGCTGGGAATTCTTTGAGCGCAAAATTCTAAATTTCAGAGATCGACTGGAAGGCTCGAAAACTGGCTTAGCGATTGCGCTTTTGACGCCACTACTGCTTGCCGTGGGTGTGACAATGCACCTGGTATTTCCAGAATAATTACTGAAAACTTGACGCTCTACTAAGTTGTTGTGAAATTTGCACGACCGCTGAACGAATTGCAGTACTATCATGGAGATGGGCGGCGCTGGCAGATTGAAGCAGCACAAGGCACTCACTGCGTCGCTCGTTAACCGTTTTTACTAGTGGAATTCCATAGGCTATCCATGCACGTTGCAAGGCTTGAAGACTGGGTTGTTATCCTATCCGTGATGGGAAGTTTCGTAGCACTATACTTTGCGGCAGCTTTCATTTTGCTTCGACCACTTCTTGTGCCCAGTCAAATCAGACCCAGATTAGGATTCGCTGGCATACTTGTGCTGACGCTCACCGGTTTGAGTTTCGTGTGCATCGCTTACGCATATTTTGTAGAGCCGTACAAGCTCGATATCTCTTACGTCAAAATACCAGTTGCAGACCTTCCGGCTGGCACCAAGCCAATTAGAATCGTCCAGATCTCTGACACCCACTGTGATAAAACGCCGCGTTTGGAAAACCGTGTGGCAGAAGAGATTGAAAAAATAAAGCCGTCGTTGATTTTATTTTCAGGTGATGCGGTCAATTCGCTAGAGGGCCGAGATAACTTCAACGCATTCGCAGAGCGGGTGGCAAAGGTTGCAGAAACCTTTGCCGTGAAAGGCGATTGGGATTTTGCTTTTCCTGGCGTCGGCATCCTTGAAGACAGCAAATTTAAAACTATACACGGTTATGAACTGGTCAAGCTCGACAACACTACTTTCTGTATTGTCGGTGCCGATTCTGGAGCGTCCTGCCAATACGCCTTGAGCCAGGCACCAAAAGGACTGCCAACAATCGTGATGTATCACAACCCTGATGCAGACATCATTCTCGACAAGCAGACAGCCGGTGTAGACTTGTACCTCTGCGGGCACACGCACGGCGGACAGATTGCGCTACCCTGGTACGGTGCGCTGATTACTCAGTCTAAACAGGGCAAAAAGTACGAATCAGGATTGAAAAAACTCGGCAACACCTGGATTTACACGAATCGTGGAATAGGCATGGAAGGGCACTTTCCGAGACTCCGCTTTTGCGCGCCGCCAGAGCTGACCGTCTTTGAAATTTGCAGTGACAAAGACAAATAAGCGCTGCTCGCATCGCCAGGTTGTGCTATCACATTTGGTACCAGTCTATTAGCGTTTTCTAGACTGCGGTACAAATAATATCGTCGAGCACCAGTCATGGTGCAACTCGGGCGTCGCGCTTCGATCAGCTCTGCGTACCAAATTGCTTGCCTTTCCAGAGGCGCGGGCCAAATGTTCGTCGAATCAAGCCACCTGGCAAAAATAATACTAACCAGTGCAAAAGTAAGCCTAATGAGTATTCCAGGGGATTCAAATTCTGTTTTCCAAAATAGTAGTTCGCCAAAAAATCTTTCCTGGGCACAAATGAACGCCTCAGCACTGCTGTTTTTCTGGGCGAATCATCAGCCAGTGCAGCATTGGCAAACAGCATCGGCAAGCTGCTCGTGTTCCAGTAAAAAAGCGGCGTGACAGTGAATGAAAACAATCGGCGCGAAATTCCTTGACCGGCAACGTTGGTTTCGGCTATCACTTTTTCCACGCCGCTTAAACCAAGCCGATCTTGTGCGAGGCTCAAGCCCGCACAGCAGGCTGTTGAAACACCTTCCACCCTGCACCGCCTGACGAATTCACTCCAACTGTCAGGTGTTTCATTGATTTTTTCGGCTATCAGTTTTATATCCAGCAGTTGTTTCCAACCAAGAAATCTATCTTTCTCCAGATGAGTTAGCGCAATAATCAATTGATCGATCAGTGAAGGCGCCAGAAACTGCCGCCCACGCCAGTTGACTAAAGTGCACTCACTCTTGAATCGCTCCAGTTCGATCATTTTTAGACCGCGGTCGAGAGGATTGAATTTGACGTCTAAAATTGGACAGCGATTTTTGAAATAGCCCATCACTGCAGATGGCACAAATTGATCCTCCGGCACCAGAAACAAGTTGTCCAGCGAGACAACTGGTCCGACTCCGAGCTGATTGCAAAATCCGTTGTCTGCGCCAATAATTCGAAATCCATCTTCGTACAAAATTTCGTGCAACTCATGAGCGAATTGACTGTCGAGAAAGCAATCGAAATCACCGGATAATCGCTGCGATGGCTCTGTGTAACAAGTTCGACTGGTTACAATGCCCTTCAGCCATACCAACTGCGCCTGCAATGCTTTTGTCAAATCAAGAAATTTTACGAATTTATTGTCGAATTTTTCGAATTTGATCGCTTCGAGCGCGGCATGTCGAGAAATGAGGGAGAAAACGTCCGCCGGGGAGCCGCCATCATTTATGGTGCGAGCTCGAAACACTGACTCCAAGCCAAGTAAATAAATAGATTCGAGAATGTATCCGGCTAATTCGTTTTGATTGACCAGATTCATAAATTGGGCGAGCGACTCATCAGTTTGTTCATTCAGCGGACTTTCGCCAAACTTGCTGCGCCGTAATAGTTGCGCCATCAGGCGCTCAGCGAGACTCAGGGATTGAAAAGACGCCAGTGTAAAAAACCAGCCGGAACTCCCGCTTTGCCTGCACAGATATTTCGTCAGATCCATTTTTTAAAAGTGCTCGAGAGCAATGACACTGCGGCCAATTTGCTTTACTTCGACCGAGCAAAGCAGTGTAAACATAACCGATACAAACCAGGTGTTGAAAGAATCTTACTACGCAATCAAAGATGTCAGTAAGTCCACCTCTCACTAGCTACTGTATACTCAATCTCACAACTTGTTTACCAGCTACAGAATCATGCCAATGACCACGGAAACCGTCGCGCGAGTCGCAGAAAGTTTTGAAACGCCCGAACTGCTTTTCGAACACGTACGTGTCGCGGACAATCAGGCTAAGAGATTCATTGACATTTGCTTTGCCATTATCGGGTTGACGCTGAGTGCACCAGTGCTGTTGTTTTTCCTCATCGTGGTGGCACTCGAAAGTCCTGGAAGCCCAATATACGTTCAGAAAAGAGTTGGACGTAACGGTCAAATTTTCAACATTTACAAGCTGCGTACTATGTTTGCCGGTACAGACGGCAACGGTTTCAAGACCGCCAAAGAAGATCGTCGTTTGACGATCAGCGGAAAGTTGTTGCGTAAAACGAATATCGACGAATTACCTCAGCTTATTAACATTTTGAACGGTGACATGTCTTTGATCGGTCCAAGACCTCTGTCAGTTGATGAAACAGACCACATCATCAAAACTCTGAACATCTGGACTACTTATCCGGGCTTCTACCCGACCGCCAGACCCGGCCTTGTTGGACTGGAGCAAGTCAACCGCACCAAAGAAATGTCTTATTTCGAGCGCTTTGGTTACAACCACCAGTACGAAACAACCTGGACGCCAGCGTTAGACTATCGGATCTTTGTTAAAGCACTTCTGATCTGCCGTCATGTCTGTTATGCATTGTTGGCCGGTGGAGCACTGCTTGCAATCGTAATGTTCGGCTTACTCAACGTTTTACACTAAAGTTTAAAAACCTTTTCCAGACAAGCCTCGCCGACAAATCTTTGATTTGAATGGAACGTGTTTTTGGGTGAATCAGTTGAATAGTTGGTCGTATACTTTATCGACGACCGCATCTTCGCTTTCGACCACATCATCTGTCTTTGCTAAAAGCCATCTGCTGACGAAAATAATGATTCCGATCGCCAGGCTGCCCAGTCCCCACTCGGCAATACGAAAGGCATGTTCCGTTAGGACGTCGCGCAAGCAGGAGTTTTGAGGGAACTGCGGGTCTATTCTGACTGAAAGAGTACCGTTTGAGGTAATGGACGAAAGTTTGAAACGTTCGGCTGATTGCAGAGGTGTTTGAATCGGCTTAGCAAGGGCTGTTTGCGGATATCTGCGAGCGATTCGATTGTTGAAGTCATTGGTGCTGGCGCAGTCTCCACTTTGCCTGAAATTCTCAATTGAGGAATAAAAACGCGGACCACCAGGAACTAACTTCTGTTGATTGAAGTACGTTTTTCCTCTGACCTTATATGAGTAGTCTATTGATGCGTCCTTAAAGAAGATCACATCGGGTTCAATTGGAAAGCTTCGAAACAACGGTGCGTCCACTGAGACCAGGTTTCCTGCAACAACCGACCAGCCGCTTGAGCTTACAACCTGTCTGTATTCCAGGTAGGCGTTTCCGCAAAGGTAGATGCCAACGACAATGAAGGCTGGTGCGATGATTGGAATGAGGAGGTACTGAAAAAATGCATCATCCCATTCAGTCGGTCCCCTTCTATAGGGGCTGTTGTCGTAGATTTTAGTAGCCATTAAACAGCTCCTCGATTATCACAATCATACCTGAGGAAATTTGACCCAAAGGTTCGATTTGGCGGGCCTGCCGCCGTAGTCAACGAAACAGGACAGGCAACCACGCCGAATTCACCACGCACTTTCGTAAGTGCAGAATAATCTGCACGAGCCAGGTGTACAGGAAGTATTAATACGGACCGCACTAAGCGCTTCAATCGAACCGCTCCGCGAACTCCTCAAAATTCAAAAGTGATAACCAGACTAGAATGCTCGCGGAGCCGCGCCGCCACTAGCCGAGAGAGAACGTGAGCCGAAGCCGCCGCCTTGACCGGCTGCTCCTGGACCGGACGACGAGGCCCGTCCAAAACCGTAAGAATAGCTTCCATAAGGGCTCGACGAGCCTTCGCTCAAAGAACCCCAGCCCCCGGCGCTACGCATGCCCATACCCATGCTACCTCTATATCCACCCGAACCTGCCCCCGCACCGTTTCCAATTGGATAGTAACGACCAGGCGCCCCATAGGAACCGAGCGCGTAAGAGTTGCTGCCCGTATCGATCATCTTCTTCAAGGGCGCAGTAACAGACTTATCGTTAGGTCCAAACCTGCGGATCATTCGAGAACCATCAGCAGAATGAATCAAAACGTTTTTACTCTCCAGCACTTTCTTGCTCGACTCGATAATCGTGATACCGGCGGCTGATCCGGCAGGTTCGGGTGGAGCAATATCCCAGCCACCGCGCTTGGTGCCCCAGGCGTCAGTGTCTGTGTCCCCTGATTTTGAGTTTCCAGTCACCATTTTGGCAACGCCATAAAGTGATTTCTGTACGTTGGTACAGAAGTCGGCCAATGGATCTCTCTGGGACGCCCATTTGCTTTCATCCTGGCTATCGCTGAATGCAGAAGTTGGAAAGATTGTTTGAATCGCTATGACCAAACCGACTAAAACGTAAGTCTTCATCCTTGATTGACTCCCTGCACTCCATTGAAAAAACGAACATTCACTTTGACTGCCTCGATTATGCAAAATGTGTCCGAATTCCCCATTAAACGAACTAGTGTGCGTAACAACATTTTTACTACTTTTAAGCTTACTGATCAATTCAGAAGTTCGGAATAAAGTGCAGAAACCGCTTCAACATGGTGATCGAGAGTAAACATGTCTCGTGCGCGAATGGCTGCTTGTGCACCAAGCTTTTCTCTCAATTGCGCATCATTGAGGAGAGTGGAGATGGCGTCAGCTAGCGCATCGACGTCACCCGGAGGCACCGTTAAACCGGTTTCATTATGGAGACTGACCCATGGAACGCCTGTCGGCAGACTCGTGTTAATAACCGGTTTTCCGTTGAGCATCGCCTCAACTTGCACGAGACCAAAACATTCAGTCGTGTAAATCGAAGGCAACACAAATATTGAACTCGATTGATACATTTGAGCCAGTCGTTCGTCAGAGACGCGGCCGAGAAATCGAACTCGATCGGCAACACCCAATTCGATTGCCTTTGCCTCTAACTCGGCACGCAACGGTCCTTCGCCAACCAGCGCCAGGCGTGCGTTCGTTTTGCTTATGGCTTCCAACAAAACGCCGCAACCTTTGTAGTACACCAGACGACCAACAAAAAGAACATCTGGAACGAAATCAGCATCTTCAGCGATGTTGTCGGCAGAGCTCTCAAAACGTTGATGAGCTATGCCTAGTGGAATAACTCTGCACTTTTCCCGCCGTTTCGCCAACACAGGCGTATGGTCGATCAAAGCTGGAGCTGTAACGATGATGACGTCGACACGATCTAAAAAGGATTCCAGCAACGGCTGAATCATTTTGTTGAAACGAACATGCCTGACCAGATCGTGGTGCCATGTGGCCACTGTCAGACGTGCACGCGGTGCCAACAAAAGATGAGATGCCATGGCTAACGGAAAAGGCAAATGATAATGAGCGACATCACATTTTTGTCGCCCTAGCTCCAGGGGGAACGTCGCCGATACAGGTCTTCCCTGTATTCCGAACAAAGCACCAACAGCAGTGACAGCCACACCGTCGCGATCTTCTCGAACCGTCTTACCATTGTTGTGCGTGCACAGAACACGCACGTCGTGATTGTCCTTTAGCCCCGAGACCAGGTCAGAGACGGATTTTTCGACTCCGCCGTGGTCGGAATAAAAAGTTGAAATTTGTACGACTGAAACCAAGTTAGACGCAATCTCCCTGTCGAAATTTCTTCGCCATAGATATGTATTAAGCGCACGAATGTAAACAGAGCGCATTATGTAGCATTTAGTTTCCAAGATTGAAACGCTGGTTAACACGATCCTCGCCCACTATGGAGCCATTGATAACTGGGTTAATGAATTTCAAGGCTGCAATACCGCCACACAAACCAGTATCGCCCCGAGACTGTAGTATTCTTATTGACATTCTGAACTAGTTACGCAGGCGGGGAAAAGATGTCCGGTTTGGCGAGAAAAATAAGCGCGACGCTGCTATCAGTTTCGATTGCTTCGGTTACGAGCACTCCCTTGTGTATGGCAGGTACGGCAGCACCTACATTGAAGGAGCTAGCCCCGGTCGCCGACGCCCGACCAACTGTCGAATCTGCGCCTCAGCGCCAGATCGCTTCCACACCCATGCCCAGAACATTCAAATTGAATGCAGGCATCACGCAGGAGTACGTGCTTGGCCCCGGCGACGTCATGTCAGTTACAGACCTCTCCTCTGACGATGATAAGCCAACAGCAACAGTACTGGCACCAGTGCTTCCAGACGGCACAGCGGTTATCAACTATTGCGGAGTTATCGAAGCGGCAGGCATGTCGCTCAGACAAATCAATGCTCTGGTCAATGAAAGAGCGAAGAAATGGTTTGTCAATCCAGAAATCGTAATCAACCTGGCAAAACAAAGAGCGACTCAAGTCTACTTGCTTGGCGAAATTTCGCACCCCGGTCTCTACAGCCCCGACGGCGGCGGCAAGGGCAGCGGCACAGATGCTAGCTCAGATATTAGTCAGGGTGAGAGCAAATCTGCGAGTCTACCGAGCACCGCAAGTTCAATCTTTACTGTATCCGCTGCGCTCGAAATGGCTGGCGGTTTGAAAGATACTGCCGACATACGCCACATCCACGTCACCAGATTGCATCCCAAGCAGGTCCTGGACGTCGATTTGTGGAAGTTGATGCTCGACGGCGACGTCAGCGAAGACCTCGTCTTGCAACCAGGCGACGTAGTTTACGTGCCGAAGGGTGGAGCAGAGTTTAATTCTGCAGATTTCGGCAAAGTCGTCACCAACTCTAACAAAGTGCGCGTCATGGGCGCCTTCAAATCTCCAGGACTGGTCATGATGTCTGGGGATGACGACATCTATTCTGTTATTGCCAAGGCCGGCGGACTGACCGACACTGCTAAACAAGGATTTGTCATTCTCGCCCGCACCAGTCGTGATGGCAGCGTAAAAACGGAAAAAATTCCACTGGGCAAAAAAGCACTGTCAA
>DATNPY010000048.1:0-97101 GCA_036702955.1 Drouetiella sp.
GATGTTGAGTTCGATCCCATTTAACACCACGGCTTTTCTCGGTGATGCCACCGTGATTGATATCGTTTCTTTTCCGATGAACGAACGCTTCGTTAGATCGGGCTGAAAAAACAGGTCGTAGGATTTCGGGCATACGCCCTCAGGAAGGCGATATTCTGCCGGTACCTCCGGCTTACCAGCCTTATTTGTTTTGACCGCCTTGTCGGCGGCGCAAGACGCGTTAGAGCCGACTAAAAAGAAGCTGAGCGCAATCAGCCCGAGACGCTCGGACAAGTTATTCAACATCGTTCTCCCCTATGGTGTGGCCGAGGCAGTTTCATCTTCTGATTTGAGAAACTCCTGAAAGAGTTTCTTCATGTCCTTACCCTTGTAAGTGTCCTGAGGCGCGAAAGCGCTGACCCGGTTTTCATAAGCGAAAGATTTGCCCAGCAGAATCGGCTGACCTTCGGGGTCGAACACCTTTGCTGAAGTCTCGCGTTTGATCAAACCTTCGCCTTCAGGTCTATAAGTAGTAATTTGCTCGCCGGACTCAACCGACTTGATGACGCCATTTACTTTCGATACGCGGATCTGAGTATCGATGCTGCGCCTGACAAACTTTCGATCTGAAACATCTACTGGTTCGCTGATGCGTACCATCTGCACCACGAAATCGTCGCCGCTGTCGACTGTGGCGGTGAATGGTGCCGGGTCGAACTGCCAGATCGTGCCTTTGCCGTCTTGCTGCGTGCCCCAGGTACCAGTCGCTTTGGCTGGCTCTGTGCGAGTCGTTGTGTCAGTGGCGTTGGTTTTGTAGTTGTATCGGTAAAAATCGGTCTGGCTGTCTTTGTGCCAGGTGCCCGCCAGCCAATCAGGAATTCGATACCACTTATTGGAGGGTTGGTTATCAATCGCGGGCAGTTTGGAGGGAGCGAAGATTTCCCCAACTGCAATGGACGGGTCGAGAGGTTGCAAAGTCTCACTGTGGTCGATCTCGCCGACCAGGGTCTTCGCGCTCGCCGATGGCGTCAGAGCAGCGGTCGACAACGATAGAGCGACCAGACAAATGCTGACTAAATTTGACAACGCGATTCTTTTCATAAGGCGAATTAGCATAGCATCTTCGCCAACGAAAAACGTGCCCTGCCTTGCGCCGAGCACGTTATCCGAGACTAAATTAGTCGAATTCTATTTCACCCAGAAAAGAAGCTTCCGAGAGAGTGGCTGGCGGTGATGCTCGAGTTCGGCATTAGCGGCAGCAAGCTGATTTTCGAGAGAGGCGGCTCGGGCAGCTTGAACCTGGTAGTGATCGAGCAACTCCATCTGCTTCGCCTGCGTGGTCACCAGCGTCGAAAGCTGGTTGAGACGCTGGTGGGCGCTGGCAAGCCTTTCGCTAGTGTCCTTGACCAGTTCGGTCACCCGCAGCAACTGTTCTAGTAAATTTTGAACCAGTTTGGCTTCGGAAACAGGCGTCACTGGCACTGGTGGGATTTCCATGTGCGCGTGATCTAACAGCAACTCCAACCCGTCGAGATCGAGATGGTCCTCGTGGGATTGATAGTCTCTTTTCGGATTCGTGTTCATCAAAGGCTCTTTCTAGATGAGCTTGCTTCGGCGACATTATGAGTGGTATCACTTACGATGGCAATACTTGGCTTCCTCCTGCGCCAATTGTACACAGTCGGATGGCGTTTACAAGATCTATTTTTTGTGCGCCTGACGGGATCTGATAAATCGAGCCTGGTATTAGTGACGGTGCATTATTTTTTCTGCTTCTTGATTCCGTACATCACCGTCGCCACAATCAAGCTGGTGGCAACAAGGAAAAGCAGGCCGATACAGACTATCATCCATTTGAAGCCGTTGGGATCAGTGTCGGAGACAGACTGCAAATCTTGCACTGCTTGAGCGGCATTTTTGGCCCAGACTGCATTGCAGGATAGCCCCAGGCTGAAAGCGAGAAACAACTTTTTCAAGCTATTTTTCCTCAGGCAAATTCAATTCGCGCCAACCCCGCATTCCGCCAGCCATGGAGTAGACGTTGGTATAACCCATTTTTTGAATATTATCGGCTGCCATTGCCGATCGGTAGCCGCCGCCACAATAAAGCACAATCTCTTCGTTGTAATCAGGAATGTGTTTTTCAACGTCACGCTCGAGAATACCTCGCCCGATGTGTTCCGCTCCTGCGGCGTGCCCTTCGACCCATTCGTGGTCTTCACGCACATCGACAAATCTGAAGTGATGATTCTTCGCCTGTTTCTGGCGCACCTCATCAATTGAAATCTCACGAATGCGAGGTTTGATCTCGGCCACCAGTTTTTCAAACGCTTCTGTGTGTTTCATGCGATTTCCTCCTGCAGAACCAAATTGTAACTGCAAGCTCGGCACTTAATCGTATTTATAACGGCAACATTGAGAATGTTTCCGGGTCTGAGCAGACGTGAGATAATGCCTGGTCCAGTCTGCTGGTCTATCAATCTGCTTGCAAGCGAGGCGCGATCAAATGCTTTACTCTCGAACTGTTCCAACTACTGTTAATCTTCTCGGCACCAATGTTCCTGAGCCGAGAACGTTTATTGATTTTCTTGGATTCGAAAAGCATGTCGTGCAGATTCGTGACAAGCGCGGCGCTTCGATCTGGACGGGCTGGTACGACCACGCCGCTTATTACATTATCGATTTGCAGCCTGAAAAACTTTTCGGCACGGGCGATGAAGTGGTTATTCCTTCATGTGTACGAGCCGGAGACTACGAATTCGAACTTGGTTGCTATGTGACGGAGCAGGCATTGCTCACAACCAAACAGGAAGCGCTCAAGTTTTTTAAAGAAAAATGCTTCTTGACCATTGTAAATGACTGGTCAGCACGCGATATTCAAAAACGCGACATCGAAGGGCTTGGACCAGCCAACAGCAAATTCGTGATTGGCAAAAGCATCGGACCCAAACTGGTGCCTGTCTCACAATTTGAAATGGACGAAGACGGTGTTATGGATATGGAGATGGTACTGCGCGTGAATGGTGAAGAGCGCAGTCGCTCAAACTACAACACCATTTATCACACCCACCCCACGACCGGGTTACGCCACGCCTGGAGTTTTCCGAGAGTTTTGACTTTCCTTGGCCAGCAAAACATACCTGTACAAGCTGGTTATTTGATAGGCTCAGGTACGGTTGGCAATGGATGCATAGCTGAGTTCACAGCCAAAGTCGATCCAAAAACGGGCGCGGAAATTCAGCCTGCTAAATTCGGATGGTTGAAAGATGGAGACATTGTTTCAATGGAAGCTGCTGGAATTGGGCTTCTCGAAAACAAAGTGCGCGTAAAAGAGTACGCGCCCGTCAACTAGGGAAAGTTTGCCCTTGGAGGGATTCGGACCCTCAATCCCTTACGGGCAACGCATTTTAAGTGCGTCTCGTATACCAGTTCCGACACAAGGGCATAGAGATAATTGTACACGTTCGGCTCTTTACGCCTGAGCGTTTGTACAAAAGTTTAGACGGATTGTCCGTTGACAACCGGTGAAAGACTGCGCTTGAAAGTGACAATGAAGCGCGTGCCGACCGGTTCGTTGCCTTCAATTGAAACGGTCGCATCATGCATAATGGCAATCTCCTTGACGATGGCAAGCCCGAGACCGCTGCCTTCGACACCTGTGCCAAGCACTCTATAGAACCTCTCGAATACCCTGTCACGGTCGTCGGGAGCGATGCCTGGTCCATTATCTTCGATCGTCAATCGCACTTGCTGGGTCAGCCCTTCCAAACGAACCTTGACAGTGCTGCCTTTTGGACAGTAGACAATGGCGTTGTCGATCAAGTTTGAAATCAAATCCTGAAGGCGATTTGAATCACCTTGCACGTATGCCGGTTCGGGAGTTCGAATCAAATCCAGAGTCACATTTTTCGCCTCGGCTTTGGTTGCGAAAGCTTTGGTAATATCGCCGGCGATACCGTTGAGATCGACAGTTACCATGTCGGTCGATCGATTAGCGCTTGGTTCTGCTTTCGCTAATGACAGAAGACCGCCAACAAGTTTGTTCAGTCGATCCATGCCAACGTCGAGCTGATCGAGCAAGTCGGACGTGTCAGGCTGTTTTTTGCGTTTTAGCAATGCGACGTAGGTTTTCAGACCAGCCAGGGGTGTGCGCAATTGATGGGCTGCATTGCCGACGAACCGGCGCTGCGCCTCCAGGTCTTGCGCCAGCTTAATCATCAATTCATTGATCGCCACTACCAGCGGTTGCACCTCGTTGGGAGTGTCATCTTCGGTTATTGGCGTCAGATCATACTGCGATCTGTTGCGAAGAGAATCGCGGAGATTTTTCAGAGGCACCAGAGCGCGCGACACACCAACCGACACAGCGATCGCACTGAGTAAGATGAAGAACAACTGTGGCACCACAATGCTGAAAGTAATTTCGTTGGCAAAGTGATTTCGCGCTTTCAGTGTTTCGGCAACGATGACTATGGCCTGATCTGTCTCAGAACCCTTAACGGGCACTTTTATTACACACAATCTAGTATTGAGCCCATTGACGCGAGCATCGGTAAACTTGGGCTTCCAGTGAGGCAATTTTGCAGATTCAGGTGGAACCGGAAGATCTGCATCAGCTGATAATTGTTTGCCGTCCACAGTGACGACTTTGTAGAAGAATTGGTCCATATCGTTGTGTTCGAGAATGGCTCGAGCAGCTGGAGGCAAGTCAACAACAAGTCCGTGATCAGTTTCAAGAATTCTGGCCACTATCGAGTCAGCCGAGTTCAGCATGATTTCATCGTACGCATCGTTGGCAAAGCGATCGGCGAATGTGTATGCAGAAAAGGTTGTCGCCAGCCAGAGCATACAAATCGGCACCAGAAGCCAACTTAGTAGCTCTTTTTGGATTGATCTATGCGGCCTTTTCAACGAGGTATCCCAGCCCGCGAATTGTGCGCACTTCAAAACCGGAATTCTCGAGTTTTTTCCGCAGCCGGTGCATCAAAATCTCTATAGCATTGTCTGTAAGAACAGATTCCCAATTCGAGAGATGATCAGCTAACTGTCGTTTCGTCACCACCCGGCCGCGGCGTTGTAACATAATTTCCAGCAGGGCCAACTCGCGAGCGGAAAGTTCAAGAGGCTCTCCATTTACTTTCACACGCCGAGAACTTGTGTCAAAAACAATGGCACCGTGAGTGATCTCAGTGTTATTGTTCCAATATTGCTTGCGCAGCAATGAACGAATTCGCGCTTCCAACTCTGATAGATCAAACGGTTTAGTGATGTAATCGTTGCCGCCGAGGTCTAGCCCCTGAACTCGATCTTGAATTCCATCGCGAGCAGTCAGGATTAAAACAGGCACCGTTTGTTGCCGCGAGCGCAGACGTTTTAAAACTTCGAGACCGTCCAGCACCGGCAGCCCTAAATCCAGCACGAGCAGATCGTAAACATCGGTGGCGATAGCAACATCTGCGTCGCTACCTGACCTGACGTGGTCAAGGAAATAACCGCTTTCTTCCAGTGCAAGCAGTAGTCCGCGTGCAATGAACTCATCATCTTCAGCTAAAAGAATTCGCATAACAACCGCCCGGTGATACAAGACTGTTGGCATTGTACCAAGCCGATTAAATTGAGCCAATCTTTGAAAGTGAACTGAAAGGTTGGCACGTTAAAGTGAAATTATAAATCCTAGTACTATTTGCGGCAGCTTCTGCCGATTTCTTGGGATTAGCGTTCCAAGCCAAATACAGCAGGACTGAACCCCATTGTTCCAATGTGTTGGGACTTTTTCACATCATCACAACAGGCAACTTGTGCTTTCGCGACCGAAAAGCATCTGTGCCGGAACCACTACAGAGACAGCAGTGAACGGACGGGGTAATGGGCAATGATGTCCGATGAAAGCGCAATTTCAAATGACAAACTGACACCAATTCCAAACACTTTTACACAAGATTTGCTAGCGTCTTTTGTCGTCTTTCTGGTTGCATTGCCGCTTTGCATGGGTATTGCCATCGCCTGTGGTGTCTCACCGGCGATTGGTATCATCACCGGCATCGTCGGGGGGCTGGTCGTCGGTACTCTGGGTGGTTGCCCGCTGCAAGTCAGCGGACCAGCTGCTGGATTAGTGGTCATTCTTTCAGACATACTGAGAGAACATGGGTTAGAAAAGCTGGGCGCGATCGTGATGGTCGCCGGTGTCCTGCAGATACTTGGCGGTGTTTTCGGTCTGGCTAACTGGTTTCGCGCCGTCACTCCTGCCATTATCAACGGCATGCTGGCCGGTATCGGCGTATTGCTGTTCGCCGGACAATTCCACCTGATGGTCGACGACAACTCCAAAGGCAGTGGCATCGCGAATTTGATGTCGATTCCCGGAGCCGTCATGAAAGCGATCAGTCCAGACGTAGCCAAAAGCCATGAAGAAGCAGCGTTTTTAGGCGTGGCGACAATTATCATAATATTGCTCTGGACTAAGTTCGCGCCTAAAAAGCTGAAAGTGGTACCAAGTTTTCTAGTTGCGATTACCATCGTCAGCGCAATAGCAGCAATGTTCAGCTTTCCGGTTCGCTATGTGGACCTACCGGCAAACATTTTTTCTTGTGTTCGTCTACCGGATGCGAGTTTTATTCAATATTTTCTTGATAAGAACGTTCTTTTGGCGGGCTGCGAGGTAGCGTTCATTGCTTCTGCCGAGACCTTATTGACAGCCGCAGCTCTGGATAAGCTGCATAGAGGCAAGCGCACAAACTACGATAGAGAATTAACGGCACAAGGTGTGGGCAACCTCGTCTGCGGCATACTGGGAGTATTACCGATGACTGGAGTGATGGTACGCAGCGGTGTCAACGTCGCTGCCGGTGCCAAGACCCGTCTCTCGAATATCATGCACGGAGTATGGCTGCTGCTGTTCGTCTGTCTTTTGCCCTCTGTTTTGAAATTGATTCCTGTATCGAGCCTGGCTGCTCTCCTTGTTTTTACAGGTTATAAGCTCATGGATTTCAAAACTATCAAGGATCTGAGCAAGTTCGGAAAAAGTGAAGTAGCCATTTATGCAACGACTGTAATTTTGATCGTATCTGTAGATTTGCTGACCGGCGTGCTCGCCGGTCTTGCCTTGTCTATATGCAAACTTGTTTATACGTTTACGCATTTGGAAATTAAAGTCGGGTTCGATGAGCAAACAAACCGAACCAGTCTGCGGCTAACCGGCGCAGCCACTTTCTTGAACATGCCCAAGCTGGCTGATTGCCTGGAAAGTATTCGTCCAGATACTGAGCTGCACGTACATCTTGAGGGGCTAGATTATATCGACCATGCTTGTCTGGACTTGCTTATGAGCCTCGATAAACAGATGAAACTGAGCGGCGGCAGCCTCGTTATCGACTGGAGCACCCTGGGAACCGTCTTCAAAGACCGACGCAAAACTTATCGTGAAGGGAGCAAAAGAGAATTTCGTGCCTCCAGCGAGGCCGATGCAAGCCATAACCAAACTGTGGCAAGCACAGTCAGCCGTAAAGAGTCGTTATGAGAATTTGATGCCACTGCTCCAAATGTGCTAAGTTTTGCAGTCGCAATTCAGCAAAACAGCAGGCCACTCGTGAGTAAACAGATTTCTACCGAAGTAATAATTCGTGCAGCAAAAGAGCAAGATCTCGACGCCATCGCCAAATGCATCGAGCCATTTGTGGCCGAGAAAAAAATTCTGCGCAGAACTTTTAGCGAGTTGCAGAGCCTTGTTCCGTCATATGTAGTAGCAGAGGCAAATGGCGAAATCATCGGTTGTGTGGTGCTCGAAATCTATTCACCAAAACTGGCAGAAGTGCGAAGCCTGGTCGTGTCACCAGAGTACGGCGGTCGTGGCATCGGGAAACAACTTGTCTCCGCTTGCGTAGAAAAAGCGAAAGAGCAAGGCGTTTTCGAGGTTATGGCGATCACATCTGAAGATCTGTTTTTTCAGGCATGCGGATTCGATTTCACGTTGCCGGGCGAAAAAAAGGCTTTGTTCTTCCTGACTCGGCAAGACATGTAATATGGCTGCGTAGCCAAAGCATGCAGTAAGGTAACGACGAAGGCATCTAGCTTTGTGCAGCTGACCCAATTGCGCTATTTAATTGTTCGGGATTACAGGCAAAATCAGTCTTGAATTGAATCTATTGCCGCTGTAAATGCGTTGATGCGCGGTGACCGGATGCGTCTCTGTTGCCGGATCGCGACCGGTATTTGGATTGCGATCGAAGCGGGGAAAGTTGCTGCTCGAGACGTCTAGCCTGATGCGATGCCGTTTTCTGAACACATTGCTTGTCGCCGTCAAATCAATTTCGATCTCTTCAACAGCACCTTCATCAGTACTTTGAGCTGGTTCGTAACTACGGCGAATAATTCCATCGCAAAGGTTATACGCCCGACCATCGGGATAAACATCGACCACCTTGGCTGTAAAATCAGTGCAACGAACATCTGTTGAAACATTGAGGACCGCCTTTACTGGTCCTGTAATTTCCAGGTCTTCGGTCAGAGGCTGAGAAGTGTAAACCAGCACATCTTGTCGTTCCTCGCATGTTTTTTGCAGACACATCCCGGCTGCATCTCCAATCATCGCCCCACCAGCAGTCGGAACAGGGTGCAATGGGTCATACTCAATTCGATCGCATCGAAGTCGTGTAGCCGGCTCAGTCGAGAGCACTCCTCCACCGACGGCGCTGTTCGCTGGTTTATCGCTGCTCAAGTAGAAATTCGTGTATTTAGTGCGCGCGAGTGGCCACTCCTTTTCCTTTCGCCATCTGTTTGACCCTATTGTAAATAATTGGACCTCAGGTCCCTGCTCCTGATCACGAATAGCGGCATCAAACCAGGGGATACTGAGCGCGATACTGAGCGGTCTAAACTTTTGATTGTTTTTGAAATCAGGAAGTTGAACATCACGGGCATGTGACCAGGGTCCGATCACCAGACGACTCCTTCTCGCATTCATATTTTTACTGAGACAAACTTGTTGAAAATCGCTCAGTTCCGTTTTAAGGAAAGGGTCATACCACCCGGCAACAAACAGTGCAGGGCTTTCTGTGGTGGCAGCACGATTATCGCCATCAATCTCGCGCCAATAGTTATCCACGTCCTTGTGCTTGATCCAGTCCTGGAAAAAGGTCACGTGAACTCCAAGGTCGCGCCTGTCAGAATCACTCATCGGGAAGCCGCTGGCGGCACGCAAAATACGATTTGTTGATAGCCACGCAGATTCATCAGCTTTTTTGCCGTGACTTCTCAAGGTCCAGCCCACAGCCGAATAAAGCGCAAAGGCATTTCCTTGATAGAACATATCGTGGAACTTTGAACTTGCAAAATAGATCTCCATTGCATTGAACTTTGGATTAGTTTGATCGGAGATGGACCATTCGGTCTGGCCAAACGCTGAACCACCCCAGCCCAAAACTTGCCCATTGAACCAGGGTTGCTGCCTTAGCCAGCGTAGAGTTTCAATGCCATCTTGTCGCTCGAATTTCATTGGATAGAAATCGCCCCCAGAGCCAAAACGTCCTCTGGTTCCCTGTATCACAGCTGTATAGCCGCGCTCAGCCCAAACTCTACCGACCACTTCAACCAGGAAACAAGTATCCGGCGACTGCGAAATTGGCGCCCGAACAAGAATCGTAGGTGTCTTTGCCGGTCCCACTGGATGGAAGATCTCAGCAGAGAGGTTCGTACCATCGTTGGTTGCAAATTTGACACTGCGTTCAACACGAACACCGTAATCTTTTGGGCGTATTCGCAATTCCTTTGTTACAGCATCCGTCATTCCAAAGGAGGCAGCACAGCCAACAATAAATGCAATGGTGTCGGAAATTAGTGACAACCTTTCTCTCCACGCGCAGCTCGTTGCGAATAAGGCATCGCATTGAGTATCAGCTGGCAATTTCATCAAACACCCTGACTCTATCTGCAACTGGCTTGTCATGACAGTCCCGATAAACAGTTCACTAACTGTTTAAGGAAGCGAGTTGTTAGGAAAGCACTTCTTCTTTTGGCGTCACTTCGTTGAGTGAGGCAAGTTCCTGCTCGACCTCTGCTTCTGGAGCACCGACAGTCACTTCACGGAAAAGCCACAGGGACACAAGAATCCAGGCAATACCTACACCCTGAGAGATTGCCTTTTTTGCACTGGTTGGATCGTAGAGAAAATTTCCTGTGAAGCACGAAATAAGCAAGGAGACCGGATCTGGATTCATGAGTGTTCCAGTTTTAATCCAGGTAAGAATCTGAATTGCAATCAAACTGAACGTGGCCCAATAACCGAGAGCGATTACGGAGCGGCTTGGCGTAAGCAATCTAAATGATAACCCTTGCTTGTCCTCTCCAAGTTCAATCGAAACAGGTCGCCGAATGTAGATACCAATCCAACCCAGAATCCAAGCCGAGATCAGAAATACCATCTGGTTCTGCGACCACGCAGAACACAGATAATAGATAGCCATGATCACGTAAAAATAGGCAAGTATGCGCTGCGGTCTGGTAGTTCTAACCCCTGGTTTTGATCGGAGCGCCAGCACCGAACCGACTACGAAAACAATGATCCAAAAACCTGCAGTCAGCAGGACATCGACCGATGCTTTCGCTTTGTCAGATTGATATCGAGCCAACAACAGTGCGGATTCCATCTCTAAACCGAAAGAATCAAAGAAATCGGATCTAAATTTTTCAAAGGCTGGCGTGTTGTGAAATTCTGCGATTTGGTCTCTAACAAAGTTGAGCGCCGACTCACGAAGTGCAGAACTTGGCGCGGCAAAGAGGCTGTAACAAAGACTTTCTACAATGGTCGTATGTTTATTTACCGGCTCTGGAAGGTCGTTGTGAAGGAAACCCGCATCTCGTAAATAGTTTTGCCTTGCCCATGATCTCAATGAGTCGAGTGCCAAAGCATTGCGTTGCGTATATTCACTGATCACAAGGACCAGAGCCAAACCGTGAGAGCGCGAAATTCTCTCAGCTAAACCTGTATCGAGTGGATAATTTCGGGATGGGTCCGGAAGTTCCTGCAACGCATTCACTATTTCAACATTTGGCTCATGTGGACGGCTGAAATAGGACATCGCAAAAGCAGTGCAAATCAGCACCACTAAACATCCAGTAATTATTTTTTGCAGGTTTGTCACGGCGAAAATTCATGAGCCCCTGCAAGTATAGAGCGAAGAGCAAGTGGCCGCCTGTATTTTTGCGCATATCTCAATGGAATTATCGATAAGGTTAGGCAGAAATGCACAGTTCAATAGCGCTTTAACGGGATTCCGAGCCTAACATACGAGGGGCAGGATATCCTTTCGCAATTGATGAACTGTGAATTGGTTTTCCGTGCGACGTTTCATATAACCGTACATGAGTAAATTTGTACCGTTGCCCATTTCTATTGCCCTATGGTTGACCTGACTGATTTTGCACCGGTCGACGGCTGCAATGGTTGAAGAGTTAAATGCTCGCGAACTCGACAAGTTATACAAGCGAAAATCGCCATTATCGACGACTCTTATCGTCGAACAATAGACAGCTCGACTAGTCGGCAAGACACATATTCGTCATGAGCACTTATCGTCCTATCGTCTTGTCGTATTGTCGACAGAGATCAGATTGTAATGCTGCATTTAGAGTTTCTAACCGATTTTCGGTCGGGAAATCATTGGAGCAATCTCAGTAAAAAACGCTGTTTTTAGGGATTCCACCGCATTTCACAGGATAGAACATGCCACCACTACTGGTACCGTGCTTTTTTATCAATAATCTGAATGTGGAGGAGAATTGTTCTGGCATCGGGTTTCGCTTGCCATGAGTGCGTCGAACACATAGATTTCGATCGCTCAGCCTCAATCCACAACGGGGGGACAGGAGGTAGATTAGAAGCGGCATAATCATGTATGCTTTTTAGAGTTAATAGACAACCAGGTTCGCTTAGTTGATAAGCCTCTACGCCGTTCTAGGTCTTGATGAATCCGCCCCAACTGCCCAGGTTGAGGCTGCGTATAAACACCTGCTCCAGGTGCTAACTCCTGAACGCTTCAAAGTGGGAGCGGCACGAACTCAGGCAGAAAAGGCCCATGCGGCTATCGAGAAGGCGCACGCAACTCTAATTCAGCCCGAATTGAGACAATTGTACGAACAACAACGTCAAGAATACTTGAAAGGTGAAAAGCAGGGTGATAGTAGACCGCGGCTCGGTCAATTATGTGTCGCATCCGGCATGATTTCAATGGACCAGCTCAAGGAAGCTGTTGACACTCAAGTCAAAACCGGAATGCCTCTTGGTGAAGTTCTTCAGGACAAGCAGTTCATTTCACAAGCAGAATTAGATGGATTACTACTCGGACAGGAAATGATCGATGCACCAAGTGCGGTGACCGATCCACTTGGCATGCGACTGGTATCTCTGGGGCTCGTTTCCGAAGATATGGTCTTAATTGTTCAGATGGAAAAGCGTACACAGGGCAAGCCTTCCGAAGAACTATTTGTACGCCACGGCTGGATCGACGCTGAGGTATTGAAGGCCCTGGCGACCCCGATGTAGCCCGCCCTTGGAAACAGGCTTTTCGATATGAGAGGCATACCTGCGGAATGTGATTTTGAAGTACGGTCAAGGCAGTTTAGTTTCCAGTTCACTCTTGATGTGTGTCGCGTGCATTCACGGCGGTTCTTTAAACGCATACGGTAAAGATGCACCAATCACTCCTTTAAAAGCGGATGCAGCGTCACCATCCGAGCCGTCTGGCTCCGAGGAAGGTCACTGGCATCA
Source organism: Drouetiella sp. (assembly GCA_036702955.1). Lineage (GTDB taxonomy): Bacteria > Cyanobacteriota > Vampirovibrionia > Obscuribacterales > Obscuribacteraceae > PALSA-1081. Next base: position 12,740 of record DATNPY010000048.1, read on the forward strand.
CGGTCCCCCTGGTCGTAGAGGCGGTATGGGAGGTCGACTGGGTTTCGAGCTAGCCGAAATATTGATGATTCCCAGTCTCACGAAGGACCAGCAAGCTCGTATTCGCTCACTCTATGTCTCATTCAGACAACGTCAACAAAGTTACATGAATGGTAGGCTTACAGGACGCAACGATCCTAATGAGGACAGTCGCGGTAATTTCAAAAATGCAAGAAACAGTCATCGTCGCGCAGACCAATCCGCCAACATTGGTGGTGAGATACTCGCGGGGTTGGTCGATCAGAAGAAAGACGGCTCCGACGACCTTGATGCAAACAAAGAAGTTGCCACCACCCCAAGTGCCGTCATTTATTCAGGTGGTAATGCCAAAGGGCTAAAGAGTAGACAGCGTGACTTTGCCATTTTCAACTCTAAATTATTAGCTTTATTGACAACAAGCCAACGAAAAGAATTGCGTGATATCGGGCTTAAGGTTGGGAGCCCCGACTATTACAGTCTTAACGACCAGCGGACTGATTTAAGTTCGCGCTAAAAGCAAAATGGTTAATGGGTTACTTCTAAAGCGACTACTGAACGGGAGTAAGCGAGGTGGAATTTGAAACAATCGTCGTGGGTGGGGGAGCGGCTGGTTGTTCAGCAGCGTACCATCTGGCGCGAGATGGTTGCTCTGTTTTGCTTTTAGAGCAATTCGACCTGGGCCATAATCGCGGTAGTTCTCATGGTGAAAGCAGGATCATAAGACTTTCGTACGCAAATCCGGGCTACATCAAATTAGCTCGTGCTGCTTTCCAGCACTGGTCCGAAATCGAGTCTGACGCTGAAGAGAAGCTCGTATTTATGACTGGAGGATTGGATCTTGCTGGCAGGGATCATAAATCTCTCAACAATCGTATCGCGAGTCTGCAAAAAGAGCGCATCAAGCACGAAGTCATTGACGCAGGTGAAATCCGATTGCGCTATCCTCAGTTCAGAATAACTAACGACACTATCGGGCTTGTTCAAGCTGACGCCGGCATTGTGCGTGCAGACCGTGCTGTTCAAGTTATGGCTAGATTGGTTCGAAAGCACGGCGGTGAGGTATTCGACAAAACGGCAGTAACATCCATTGATATTACTGATAGTGGCGCCAGAGTGCTAACCGACAACGGTCAATATAGTTGCTCCAAACTTATCATCGCAGCAGGATCTTGGACAGCGCCAGTTCTAGCAAGACTTGGATTGACCTTGCCTTTGACCGTCACACATGAGCAATATGCTTTTTTTAAACCGAGCAGGAAGGAACCATTCGAAATTGGTTCTTTTCCGGTTTTTATACACTTCAACTCTGACCCGCCATTTGAAGTAACCTGCCGCTATGGTTTTCCCATTTTTGGACAAGACGGAGTGAAAGTTGCTGACGAACAGACACCCGGCATTGCCACCACCACTGAAACACGAACGTTCGAGATAGATGAAACGCGCATACAACGCTTGAGTGACTACGTTCAAACTGCGCTTCCCGAAGCGCATGGTGAAATTATGCACGCCACCACTTGCTTATACACCCGAACACCTGATGAAGACTTCATTATTGACAAGCTGCCAGGTTATCCACACGTCGTCATTGCTTCAGTGTGTTCAGGGCATGGATTCAAATTTGCAAGCGTCGCAGGTCGCATCTTGGCTGATTTGAGTGAAAGGGGGACCACAAAGCACGGCATAGATCAATTTGCAATTTCCCGGTTTTAAAACGATAGATCAGGTATGCAAAGGTACAAACTACCGTCCACCCTTTCGAAAACAGCTCAGAACGCGCGATAGCCGTGCCATCAAAAACTGCCAGCAGTTCAGCGTTTGCAGCTCTCCAGGAAACCAATGAAACATAATATACATTATCAGGCACCGTAGAAAAGTCGGCAGGCCGAAAATGTAAGAGTTGCACAATCGTGGAATAGCGAAACACACCGACCCGGGTCCTCGATGCGTATTACCTATCGCAGCAAGTGGTGCAAGCGCAAATCTCATTCTGCTCCATCTGGTTAAAGGCGAACAGCCCGAGGCGAAATGCGCCTCGGGCTGTTCAGGTAGGGCTCGAGATTACTTACTGGAGCAGCAAGCAAGGTGAGGCCAGACTGCAGTCACCAAGAGTTGTATTGAGCGAGCCAATATAACTTGGAGCCTGTGTCGTCGTAACTTGCACGTCACCTAAAGTGATGTTGGCAGGACTGCCTTTTCCACTAAAAATGAAACATACACGATCCAAATAAGCGTTACCCGACGATACTTCGCTTGGAAAAACTCTGTTGTCTTGCACCACTACCGACCATCCATTGCCGACTGATCCGCCACGGTTGCCATTTCCTCCCTGGATATCAACGGTCGGAAGAGGAGTGCCATCTTTCTTAGAGAAGCAGTATCTGACAGTGACGTTCTTGAGCGTTCCTGCGCGTCCGTCGTTGTAATACCAGCTGATAAAACTGAATGGTGCTCTCGTGGGCACAACATTCATTCCGCAAGAAGCGCTCGAATCCTGACCATCATCGACAAGCACAGCCACCTTTCCTAGATTGTTTCCTAGTTGAAATTGCTTGTCATGCGATGTGATGTTCCGAAAACTTGCTGTTGTTCCGTTGTTGCAAACAAACAACTGAGCTGGACCTTTGGCTGACTCAGCGGCAGCATTCGCTGCCGAACTGAAATTAACAACTGGTATCAGTGCCAGTGCCAAAAGCCCTTTACCTACTGCAGCGCAAAACTGCTTTAGCTTCATTACTATTTCTCCTTATCCAAATCATTTACCGTGATCTCAGGCAACCTCAGAGATACGTAAGATATCTTTGACCGCAAAAAAATTGCTCTTACGAGTCAGACAGTTTTGCCGAAAGTGTAGTTTAGCTCGAAACCGAACGGCGCTGACACGCCTGTCAGATTTTTCTAAAACTTAGTTCCCATACCATGTTTGATGACATAAATAATCGACATCAATTGCGCCGAACAAAAGGGGTGTCGACTAAAGTTGACGTTTGGCATGCTGACATTTCGATAGCAAAGAAAATTTAGACAGCTTTGATTACAACGTCGGCTCCATCGGAAGGTCGCGCCTCGGACCACAACTTAAACGCCTCGGCTTCTGATGTTCGTTTCATAGCCCGTAGCAAATTTACGTAGTTGGCGTAGAGCGTCTGCACCACAGGGCTGGACCGTCCCAGCGCTTTAGTGCGGATGCGGATCGCTTGCAAATAGTATGTTTCAGCAAATTTGAGCTTCTTCTGTGCGTGATAAAGCATTCCTAGATTGTTGGCAGCCATGCCAACGTCCGGATGATGTGCTCCCTTCAGCTTTTCGTAAATACTTAAAACCTCAAGACAGAGAGGCTCAGCCTGGTCGTAGCGCTTCTGGTTGTAGTAAATGCCTGCAAGGTTATTCAGACACGAAGCCACTTTGCTGTTTTCGCCTCCGTAGGCTTTTACGACAACGTCAAAAGCTCGCTTACAAAACATTTCGGACTGTTCATAACGACCTAGTGAGTAATAAAGACTGGCGAGATTGTCCAGAGTCATAGCCAGTCGTTCGTCGTCATCAGCAAATTCATTGCATTCGATCAGCGCCGCAAGCCACATAGCCTCGGCCTGACTGTAGTTGCCGTTATGAGCAGCCAACTCAGCCAGTTCCTTATAATGCCACCAGTCGCGGCTACCAAAAGTGAGTTTTAGAGTCGATTCGCCTGTTGGCTCCGGGCGGCGGATAGGCTTGAACTGCCCTGAATCTTTTCCATCAATCTCACGGACCAGCTGACCAAACCCCTGTTTGAACTCAATAACGTCATAACCAGGGTTAACAGATGGGGGAGGAGATGCATTGACCATGCGGTGATGCTCCTTAGCAATTTCAAGTTGGTGGGGCGGTAGAGGCGGAGATTAGCAATTTATAACTAAAATGTGGCAAAAACGTGGCGCGGTGATCAGATGGCTGTTTCAGAATATCGGTCTGGGCTAACATTAAATGCTCCTGCGAAACTCAGGAAAAGGATTGGCCGGACCATCCCATGAAGTATGCCGTTGCCCTTCGCGAGCCGCCCCTGGCATCCCTCTGGGTTAGCCAGGTGCTGTCGGGCATCGGCGACCAGCTATATATGTTGGCGGCTATGTGGATTGCGGTGGAACGATTCGGAAATCAGGCAGGTTACGTCGCAGCAGTTATCGGGATAGGCAAAATTACCTTTGGTCTATTAGGAGGAATAGCTGCAGACCGTTTCGATCGCAGAAAAGTCTTGATTATGTCAGACCTTGTCAGATTTCTGGCGGTTGTACCATTGCCAGTCATCGCCCATGGTGGCGCAATCCAACTCTGGCACCTCGTGGTAACAGGCGCATTAATAGGCGCTTTCGGTGCGTTCTTTGATCCCGCGTTGCAGGCTTCCCTTCCTTCAATTACCAAAAGTCAGAGCTCGCTTGAAGCAATGACGGGATTGATGGATTTAACCCAGAGATTAGCACGAGCAGTGGGTCCCGGGCTTACAGGCGTGCTCGTTACCATCATGCCTCTGACTCAATTTTTCACGGTTGAAGCATTCAGTTTCCTGATTTCGGCAATCACTATTATGCTTCTTGGAACACGCCTGACATGGGCGTTTGAGCACAAAAACGCAGCTCCAATTAGTTCTGTGCAAGATATATTCAGGGACGTGGTGGACGGTTTCGGCTATGCCTCCCAGGACAAAGCACTTCGCTATTGCCTCATAAGCCTCGCATTCCAGGCTGGTCTCTGGGGAATAGCTTTTACAGTTGGACTGCCAATTCTTGTTAAACAGGCATATGGTGACGATGTAGCAAATTATGGGTATCTCGTAGCCGCTTATGGAACGGGCAGTGTGATTGGTAACGTCATTTGCGCCAATTTGCACGTGCGCAGTTCGTGGCTCAATGTTTTTGTGGGTGACGCGATTTGCGGTCTCGGCTTCGTCGTCATAGCGCTGGGAAACTCGATGCAAGCAGCCGTTTCAGGTGCGGTGATAGCTGCGATTGGTGGCGCGGCCGGAGACTTACTCCTTCTGAATCTGATCATGAAGGAGGTGCCTGCTAACCTGCTGGGTAAGACGATGTCGCTGAGGATGATGATGCTGGCCGGAGGATATGCCCTTGGTTTGCTTGGAGCAGCCGCACTCTTTAAGATTGCCAGTGCTGGTTCTGTGATTGCGTGGTGCGGCATTTTGATGGTGGTCTCTTGTACTTATGGAGCGGCAAGGTACTGGAACTACAACGGTCAAAAACAGTCGCATAAATAACGACCTGCCTTGCCAGCAACTTCAGCCAGTCAACAATACGACAAGTAGACTGTTGAAACATTATACAGTTCAACTTGTGTACAAGTCGACGTGTCCCACTATTGAATGGTTGAACCATAATATTATAGTGAGAGCTAAAGCGTGAACTGACCATAGATGTTGCTCGGAAAAGCGAGGTTCACATCGTACTTACCGCTGAATTAAACGGTTTTCTCGTTTGACTCACCGTCGTTTGAAACCACGGTGATAATTACAGCATCTTTATCGTCAATGTTGTTCGCGAAGGGATCAAAACTAAGCTGGGGAGCCAGTTCATCGAGACGCAGTGACTCAATCAGTGCGGTCGCCTCAACACCTTTGTGCAAATCATCAGCTCTTGCCTGATCTGAAACGGTGCCTTCACCGCCAGGATTTTTGCGATTCGTCTGCCTGGCCGCCAGTTCTTTCAGCTGCTTTGTAAGCGGCTCGAGGACCAGGTTTGGCATACTGAACTGCAGAACAGTTCCATTTGATGAAAGGATTGATAGCCTGCCACCACTAATGGTGCTATGAGATTCGACCTCGGAGACTTGCTCGAGTTCGATACTAACTCTGGTACTACCAAACCAGGTTGAAAATGCTTCTGGAACAAAAACCAACCTTCGTGATGTGAGCACAAATCTTCCTGGTTTGTCTTTGTAGAATGTTAGGAAGAACGACTTGACGACCTCTTCTCCGGGTTGGGGCCTAAATCGAGAACCCGAAAAAATAACTGTAAATAAAACGCCGAACGCAACAAAGATCGCAGCCCATGTCGTCAAAAACAGCTTCAGGAAATCACTAGATGACCTTTGCATTCTCAAGCCGTTAGCGATGGAACCCTCTCTGAACGCGCCTCTCCAATCACCACTTTGAGAAAGTGCGTAGCCCAGACGACCGTGGTTTGCAGGATTATTCGGCGCGAGCGCGACCGCATTTTTATACGCTTCAATTTCACCCGGTCTGTCGCCAGCTTTTCCTAACGCGGCTCCTAAACCAAGATATGCGTTAGGGTTATTCGAGTTGATATTGATTGCGCGCCTGTACATCGTTACAGCATTGGCATAATCTTTTTTTCGACCCAAAGCCGCACCGAGATTCATGTAAGTGTTGAAATCGTTAGGATCGAGCGCCAGAGCCTTATTGAACGCGCTGATGGCCAGGTCGTAATCTTCCAGGCTGGCCAGAGACAAACCTAAAATCGAGTAAGCAGAACTGTTTGATGGATTGGCAGCGATAGCCAATTTTTCCTCTTCAACCGCCGCTCTGAAACGTTGCTGAAGCCCGAATATCCAACCGACGTTGCAGTGCGCCTCTCCATTGTTTGGGTCGAGTTCCAGTGATTTGCGTTCTTCGTCTAAAGCAGAGACAAGGTTGCCAGTCAAAGAAAGAGCATGTCCTAAACGTTGATGAGCGGCTGAGCTTTGAGGATCGGCTTTGATCGCCTGTGTATAAAGATCGATAGCTTTCGATGTCTGATCCGATTGAAGAAGATCGTCACCTCTCTCAATTAGTGCTGTGCACCGCTTTGAATTTTCAGCAGGCAAATCATCACCAGACGCAGCTGCACAGGGTAGCAAAGCCGCAATGGAAAGTGTAAACGCTGTCAGTTTCAATCTCATGCTAGTAAACTCTGGTGGCGCTCAACCAGTCTCTACCGCTAGATTAGCCTAACCGGACAAAGACCGCAATAAGAGCTTTTACGGCTTGTCAGGGAGACTCAAGCATCATTGCCGCAGTCCTGTTAGACTAGTTTTCCCACCACGGCAGCACCAATGGCACCACTCAGCGGACTTAAGGTAATCGATTTTACTCACCTTTTGCCGGGCGAATTGTGCTCGACCGCACTGAGCGATCTGGGCTGCAATGTGCTTCGAATAGAACCTCTATCCAGGACTTTGGGTCAAATGTTGCCCCCGATCGTTGACGGGCACAGTCTGTACTTCTGGAGTCTGCATCGCAATAAACAGCGAATATCAATTGATTTGAAGAAGCAGGATGGTATCAAGCTGGCAAAAAGAGTCCTTAAAGATGCAGATGTGCTGATTGAGAATTTTCGTCCAGGCGTTATGGACCGGCTTGGGCTCGGTTACGAAGCTATTAACGAACTGAACGCCAAGATCATTTATTGCTCGATTTCAGGTTACGGTCAAAAAGGCAGCTGGAGCGAGAAGCCGGGGCATGACCTCAATTTGATCGCAGAATCTGGCGTTCTTGCTATGAATGCGAAAGAGGGCGAAAGACCTATATTGCCGTCCGTTCTAGTGTCAGATTACACTTCGGCGATGTACGCGGCAATTCGCATCGCTAGCCATTTGTATGAGCGAGAACACACTGGAAAAGGAACGCACATTGATGTGAGCATGTTCGAATCAGCGCTTTCGACGATGGGCATCATGGGCACCGCTTTGTTGTACGAAGAGTTGCATCCTGAAGTCGAACATTACACCTATCCAAGAGAACTGCCAAACTACACTGTATACGAATGCAGCGACAAGCGCTATCTGGCTGTAGCTTCGCTCGAGGCGCCTTTCTGGAAAACCTTTTGCGAAAAAGCTGGTATTCCCGAACTTTCCAAAAAAGTAGTAACAAGTCGCGACCATGAACTATCGAAAAAAATAGCCGAGACAATCAAAAGAAAGACATTGCAGGAATGGATAGACATATTTGAGGAGACGAATTGCTGTGTTTCACCGGTCAGCACAATCGCTGAAGCACTACAACATCCACCAGTCAGAGAACATGCTGTGGTCCATCACATGACGCATCCGACACTCGGCGACGTGCCACAGGTGACTACTCCTCTATCTTACGCGATGGAGGCAAGCACCGCATATGATGACCGGGCAGAACAAAGCGAAACAGTCCTGAGAGAACTCAATTACTCAGATGAAGAAATCGCCAGTCTCAAAAAGAACGCAGTCATTCTCTAAATGCGCATCTAATCTAGTTTTCTGGTCTAATTTACCTTTCTGGTGCTGGCTGCCCAGTATTTCTCTCGAAGTCCCTTTTTAAATATCTTGCCGCTGCCGGTCTTGGGCAACTCCTTTTCAAACTCGACGGTCCTCGGGGCTTTGAACCGTCCTAATCTATCTCGAACGAATTCAATCAGCTCGGTTTCGTCAGCCTTCTGCCCTTCTTTCAAGACGACAATTGCTTTCACTGACTCGCCCCACTTCTCATCCGGAACGCCGAGAACGGCGCATTCTAGCACGGCTGCGTGTTCGTAAAGCGCATATTCGACCTCAGTCGAGTAAACGTTTTCACCGCCCGTGATGATCATGTCCTTCTTTCGATCGCAAATGTTGATGTATCCCTCACTGTCTACCACCGCCATATCGCCTGTGTGAATCCAGCCATCTATCAGGGTTTGGGCGGTCGTCTCTGGCTGCTTCCAATAACCAGAAAATACTACCGGTCCACGTGCAATAATTTCACCAACTTCAGTGTTATCATTTTTGACTTCCGAACCATCATCTCGTACAACTTTTACTTCGACTGCGATAAACGGTCTGCCAGTTTTACTTTTCAGCTCGAGCAATTTGTCTTCGGGTAATGAGCGAAGGTGCGCTTTGGGCGCACTTATTGTCAGGAAAGGACTGGTCTCGGTCATTCCGTAGAATTGCATGTAATCACAACCAAACTCTTGCACGATGGATTTGACCTGCTCCGGCGCAATGGGCGAGCCAGCCGTCAAAATCATTTGCAAACGTTCGTAGTTGTGTTTCTTCAGATCTGGGCTGTGCAGCAACGCGTTAACCATCGTGGGAACCATGACTGTCTTGGTGACTTTTTCCTGAGCCAGAGTTGCCAGCACCTCTTCAGCCTTGAAATATGGTGCAAACGTATGCTTGCCACCTGCCCAGGTAACAGCCCAGATGGACCAGGCATCTGCCAAATGGAACATCGGTCCGATGTGCATCCAGGTATCGTCGTCATTCAAATTCAGCTCAGTGACAGCGCCAAGCGCATTTAAACAAACATTTTTATGCGACAGCATCACGCCTTTTGCTTTACCTGTGGTGCCGCTTGTGTAGTAGAGTTGCGCGAGATCATCCATGCCAACATCTGCAACCGGCATCGCTTTTCCAGCGTGATTTTTTATGGCGCTCTCATAATCGACGCTCTCGACATCAAACATGGGAAACTTACCGGCACCGAATGCGATGACATATTTGACGGTGGGAGAATCTGGCAAACTCTTACTGGCACAGTCTTTGAAGTCAGAGTGTAAGAACAAGGCGCGAGCCTCTGAATCGTTCAAGATTATCGAGACTTCGTGCGGTGAGAGCCGAAAGTTTATCGGGTTTAAAATGATTCCTGTAATGGCGCAGGCGTAGTAAATCTCCATCAGCTCATGTCCATTAGGGCTGAGCACTGCGATAACAGACCCCTTTTTGAAACCTGCAGCGACCAAAAAATTTGCAAGAGCAGACACTCGTTCGGCAAACTGCTCGTAAGTGAATCGCTTATCTCCGTCTACTATTGCTTCCTTTTTTGGCCAGAGTGTAAGCGCCTTGTTGAAAGTCAGGTATAAATTCATATTCTTCCGTTAGATGCTAGCGTGGATTGCTCTGCGCTGGTTGAGCGCCTCAGAAAGATTGCCGCTAATATCGTACTAGACGTAGCCTTCAAATGAAGCCATATGACATCTACACAGCACTGCAGAAGGTGGCAAAAAAAAAGAGCGCGTTTTATACGCGCTCTTTTTCTTTGAACTTGCTGCTAGTGCAGGTGCTTACATGTTTTCGATAATGTGGCTTGCGAATTCGCTTGTTTTCACTTTCTTCGCGCCATCCATCAATCTTTCCAAATCGTAGGTCACCGTCTTCTTCTGAATTGTCGTAGCGATGGCCTTTTCGATCAATTTGGCAGCTTCTGTCCAGCCCATGTAATCGAACATCATGACTCCGGAGAGAATTACTGAACCAGGGTTGATCACGTCTTTATCGGCGTACTTAGGTGCTGTGCCGTGAGTTGCTTCGAAGATGGCGCAGTTGTCGCCGATGTTGGCTCCCGGAGCGATTCCGAGTCCGCCGACCTGAGCGGCGCAAGCGTCAGACAGATAGTCTCCATTCAAGTTGGTTGTTGCTAGAACAGAGTATTCTTCGGGTCTTGTCAGTACTTGCTGGAACATTGAGTCAGCGATGCGATCGTTGATCAAGATCTTGCCTGCTGGAGTTTTGCCATCATGATCTGCCCAGAGCTTTTCTTCGCTGATTGTTTGAGCAGCGAATTCTTTCTCAGCCAGTTGATAACCCCAATCTCTGAAAGCACCTTCGGTGAACTTCTGAATATTCCCTTTGTGCACGAGGGTGACTGATTTCAGGTTGTGTTTGATAGCGTGCTCGATTGCTCTTCTCACCAGTCTCTGCGAACCGAATTCGGAGATTGGCTTGATACCGATACCTGAGTCGAGGCGAATCGTCTTTTTGCCGAATGATTCGATCAATTCTATGATCTTCTTAGCTTCAGCAGAACCTGATACGTACTCGATTCCAGAATAAACGTCTTCGGTGTTTTCGCGATAGATAACAACGTTCAACTTTTCTGGGTGCTTGACTGGTGTTGGCACGCCTTCGAAGTAGCGAACAGGGCGGACGCAGCAGTACAGGTCAAAAATCTGTCTCAATGCTACGTTCAAGCTGCGGATACCGCCGCCGACTGGTGTAGTGAGAGGTCCTTTGATACCAACGCCAAATTCTTTCAAAGCTTCAATTGAATCGTTTGGAAGCCATTCTTTGGTTTCGTTATTTGCTTTTTCGCCAGCCAATACTTCGAACCAGGCGATTTTCTTTTCGTCGCCGTAGGCTTTCTGCACAGCCGCATCAAACACGCGCTGTGACGCCTTCCAGATGTCTCTGCCAGTGCCGTCGCCTTCAATGAAAGGAATGATCGGCTTGTTTGGTACAACCGGCTTGCCATCTTTGAATGTGATCTTTTCGCCCTGCGGAACCTTCAAGCCGTTATACGTTTTGTCAATTACTTGTCCCATGTGTTTTCACCTTTTTAGATCGGGTCGCATCACCCAAATTTATCTAAAGACGAGGAGTCAGACGCTGAGTCCTCCGTCACGCTAGCCATTAAGATTAACAGTTTAAGGAGTAGTCTTAGCAAATGATCAGCTTTTAGTAATAAGCTGACCGGGCGCCAGGAAGGAGCCAGAACAGGGTGATATCAGCAAGGAGCAGCCATGACAATAACCGGTTCGCAAACTTTGAGTCTGGAAGTGCTGGCGAGACGGAATGAATTGCCGCTCAGGGTGAACCCTGTCGTGCTCGAGCATGCCTACGTTCGCCTGACGCCAATTGACGTAGATGCTGTTGGCAAGACTCTTTTCGAGATATCAAATGGTTCGCCTATAAAAAATTCGCTGGGTGAAGTTGCGCCATACGACGCAGACGAGTGGATCTGGAAATATATGAATAATGGACCGTTTGCTGACCAGAGCGAGTTCGATGCGTATTTAAAAGCTCTAGCGGACAATCCCAACGGTCTTGCGATGTGCGTTTCTGACATACCCAGCAAGCAGTTAGTGGGCATCGCAACCTTTATGAATAACGCTCCAGAGCACCTGAAAGTCGAACTGGGCAGCATCTGGTACAGCCCGATTGTACAAGGGAAGGGCTACAACCTGGTTGCCACTTATTTGATGCTTAAACATGCTTTTGACCTCGGTTATCGCCGCCTGGAGTGGAAGTGTAATGCCCTCAATGAACGGTCACGGCGCGCGGCCTTGCGTATGGGTTTTGTATTCGAGGGCGTGCAGGAATCGCACTTGATCATCAAAGACCGGAACCGAGACACGGCCTGGTTTCGTATGCTCGATCGAGAATGGGCCGACAATCGGATAAAGTTAGAGAAGATGATTGCATTGTGCCGCTGAGCGATACCGAATATGGTGTCATGCGGAGTCCTGATGCTGACCTGGACAATAAGTGTCAGGTGCTCTAACATTTCTTACAACGGAGCAGTGAGGATTTTATGCCAAACATAATTGAAACAGCCAAAACTGGACGGGCAGGCTGTCGCACTTGCAAACAGCCGATCGCAAAAGGCGAACTTCGATTTGGCGAGGAAGTGCCAAATGCATTTTCGGCAGGCGACATGACTTACAACTGGCATCACTTGCCGTGTGCAGCTAAAAAGAAGCCCTCTGCGTTGAAGCAAGCTCTTGATGACACTGATCAGGAAGTGCCGGACAAAGAAGAGTTGTTGAAGGCGATCGAAGCCAACGCCAAAAACGAGAAACCAACGGTGTTGCCTTACGCCGAATATGCACCGACCGCACGCGCTTCCTGCGTTGGCTGTTCGGAAAAGATCGAAAAGGGTCATCTGCGCGTGGCCATTGAGAGCGAAGATGAGGGATCCGGGTTTCCACGCAGTGGACCTCGCTACGTGCATGTAGCATGCATCGCGGATCAAGCCGGCGAAGACCCAGAAGAGTTTTTCGCGAAGGTAAGAACCAACAGCAAGAACGTCGAAACTAAAGACATGCAGGAGCTCGAAGCCGCTCTGCAAGGATAATTCAAACTAGTTCAAGCGTTCGCTTTGTGGCTTGTCTTCAGCGATTTGGACCTGGGCGTACTCAGAATTTTTCTTGACGTTGATCAAACGCTTTTCGAGCTTTTTGACGGTGATTCCTTCCCGGATTGGTCGCGGCACAGGAATTCCGATATCGCAATATGATGAAAGTTCGAGATAGGTAGATTTGTTCGGTCCCGGATTCAAAACCCAGCTGCCCTCTAACGCTTTGAAACGGTCGGATTTGACCATCTCGTAGTCGATGCGTTTCAGAGGCACCTCGGTTGTATGCATGGTGCTCACAGCTGTGCCGATAAAAGGCAAGTGGTGCAATTTCTGTTCCGAGACAACGTCATTGACACCTTTGCTCAAAACTTTGCGATAGACAAGGTCCTGGTCGGCGTTCTGCTCGTTGTGGATGTTCTGCCAGACTATGTCTGGGGTCGCCTGGATGAGCATCTGAGCTTTTACCCAGCGATGTCCATTCGCTTGCTTCTCGGTCCACCATTTAAACTGCCCTGGTGTTTCAGCCTGAGCTGCGGTCGACATAAACATTACAGCCATGGCGATAGCCGCAGTCATCGTCTTGATTGGAGTAATCGGTTTAAATGCCATCCTGGTACACTCCGCTTTCCTCGCAGCAGCTGCGAAGAAATTATTTGGAAGCGCTTACTGTCCTGCTGGACTGCTTCTCTAGTCTATCTCTTGACGGCTTGGAAGTGGATTGCTTTCAGATAAACATACGCTAAGCATTGCATATCTGTTCAGTATGTATAACGCAGTCTACATCTGACCGTTGCTCAATCGAATTTGATTCGACTCTAAAACTGTTATTCCCAGTTTCGGAATTATTACCTGCGATCAAGAAATTTTTTCCGGCTATGGAAACACTGTCAGACTGGACGATTTAGCAGGATCTAAAAACAGTAATGCACCATTTGTGGTGGCGATCGCACAAGATGTGGCAGGGTAGTGCACTAAATATAGTGTCGCCAAGAGGCTGCCTGGCACAATACCCCCAGCAGATCAGATCCTCAGAACATATGGCAGATAGAACGACAACTTAAGCACTACGAATGGTGACAGTGCCTTCTATTCGCCCGGTTTTTTAACTTTCGACCAGAGTTTTCCAAGCCACCCGGAATTTTGTTGCAATGCCGGGTCGGCTGTCTCCGCTGGTGGGGTGTACGCCACTTCTTTCAGCGCGGCAGGGAAATCGACTCCTGTTTTCTGGCAATAATGCAGAACAGCTACAGCGTGACTATTCGACAAGATATCGTCATCCACAAAACCCTGTGCCTGAACAGCGGCCTGGAGAAGCTTCTTGTCGATAACTCCGGTCGAGAGCATGACCTCTCCGAGACTGACGTTGAGTTGACGACTGACGCCTTCTGCCTTTGCCATGTCTTGAGGAGTCAAGCATCCGGCCTGCTGGAGAATTTCAATTACAGCATTGGCTCTGGCGATCTCATCTTCTTTGGTGCTTCGCTCTGAAATGATTGTTTCAATCGGGCAGTTGCGAGCGTTGGCTGCGCGCAAGATATCGGCAGCTTGCACTCCGGTCAAATTTCCCTTTGCCACCATCTCTTGAAGTTTTAGACTTTCTTTCAGCATCGTCTCTGAGATCATGCCGTTTTGCACGAGGACCTGTCCGATCGGTTGCTGTTGAACCAGACCCATTTCAATAGCTGAAATCTTGTCACCTTCAGTGACGAGACCTGCGGACATGAGCAAATCGCCAACGCGTATATTCGCCTGCACAGGTTTGAAAGCGCCAACTTCTTGCAGAGAGACTTCAATCGTCTGGTGCTTGCGGGCTGCCGCACGCATTCCGCTAACAGCTTGGTCTTTAGTGATTTTGCCATCTCGCAGAAGCACCTGGGCCGTCAGCGCCGAGGTCAGTAGTGTTGATGGGATGGCACGCGCCAGGACCAGGCATCGACCCAGCGGCAGGTTGTTTTCCTGGCTTTGAGTCATCGCCTCCTGAAGATTCTCTCGTGTCACAGCGCCGGACTCCAGAAGGAGCTCTCCAAGCTCACTGCCGGGCATTGTCTCGCGCTGGGGCGCTTTCCATCCAAGGCGGGTAAAAGCCTCTTCCAGCGGAATACAGCCCTTAATGGCGACGTTTAGAGCTCGTATGCCAAACTCCGCTGAGATTACGCCTTCGCGAAGGAGAGACTGAATTTCAATGGCCGTCTGCAAGTCGCGCTCGGTCAACTCGCCAATGCCCATGAGCACGCGACCAAGCGGTGTCGCGGACTTCTTGGCGACTTGAAGCGCTTCAAGCAAGACCTCGGGTTTGATTACGTTAGCTGCTACCAGCAATTCGCCGATTCTTTTCGGTCCGGCGCGTCGTTCCCTTGCAATCTCCAAACTCTTAAAACCCTTTGTTGTTCCAACACCAATTCAACGCCAACTGTGCGCCTTGCGGCTCTCTGCTACGTTTCGCTGATCATTAGTTTATCAGGGCGGAAGAATTCCAACTAGCAATCGCGAGGCACGGATCGAGCTTCTCCAATCTTATGCCCCAAAAAAATGAAAACAGAAAGATATTGGCCCAAAATTGGGCCAATATCTCTCAAGAGCCAAACTTTTCCCTAGATCAAGACTTTTTAGTAGTTGTCGTCGTAAGGAACAACAAAGCCTTTGCCCTGGAAGATCATGCTGTGGCTGCCGCTGTGTGGGCTTGGATAGCCTACAAAACCGTGGTGGATGCCGTAAGCAGCACCGTGGAGAGCGCCGTAGGCGCCGCCGGCGACAAAACCAACAGGTCCGCCAGTGAGGCCACCAGCGATCAACTCATACACGCCATCTTCGTTGCCGAGGTTGCGTGCAACCATTTTCGTCCCACCGATAGAGCCTTTGATAGCGTCCTGGAACATAGCTGTAGGAATGTCCCAAGCTGTTGTGACGGCCATCGAGACCAGACGGCAAGGAAAATATTCAATTTCATACCAGACGCGTGCTGATTCAGGACGCTCTGGATACGCAAAACTTGGAACTGACATACCGACAGTTAAGCCGACAGCAGCAAGCAGCGTGGAGAGTACTTTCTTCATTTTTAACTCCAATCTTCCTAGTTTAAAAAGCCAGCCTTATTTCTCTTCCATGGTGATGTAGGACCAGCGGCTGAATGGTTTTTCCCAGCCGAGCTTCCAACCATGCTTCATGCCATGGTAGCCGCTTTCAGCGCCACCGAGCACCATGCCACAACCGCCGCCGAGAGGCACGGCTGCAACTTGTTGAGAGACACCCTTCTCGTCGCCGAATTTGCCGGCTACGTGGTGCATGCCACGGATTGAACCATGGTATCCACCTTCAATAGGACCACTTACTAATCCGCTAACTGCAGCGCCACTCAAGGCACCTGCGGTTCTAAAAGGCGCCATCAGTACCCAATGTACTGGTTTCGCTTCGTAGTCGAGTGCAAAGGCAGGAGCCGCTACACCAACCAACATCATTGCCGAACAAACAATACGACCTAGAGATTTCATCTTCATTTACCACCGTCTTTCCAGTTAATACGGCCCGAGGGTTTGGCTCGACCTCGGGCCGTCAGTTTCTACTTTTCTTCAGTAACGATGTACGATTCGGTGCTGAATGGTTTTTCCCATCCAGTATTTGCGCCATGGTAGAGACCATGTACTGCACCGTATGGAACACCAAAGACCATTCCGATAGGAATGCCCATTACTGCTCCAACAATGTTCTGCTTCCAGCCATTTTCATCGCCGAATGCAGAGGCAAGTCCATGCCAGCAATGCTTAGGACCAGAGTAGACGCCACCGATGATAGCGCCTTCTGGCGTATCAATGATGACGGCTGTGGTTGCGCCAACCAGGCTTGCGCCTGAGCTAAGCGGACCATCTGCAAATGAGGGAGCTGCTGTTCCGACTGAAACAACTGCTGCACTCAACAACATCAACATTTTGTTTTTCATTTTGATATTCACCTGACAAGGAGGATGGTTCAGTGAACCACCCTCTTAATCCTCACAACAACTTAGTACTTAGAGTTCATCTGTTGACTATTCATCTTTGAAAGTGAATGTGTCCTTGCTGAACGGTTTCGAATAACCTTCTTTGGCACCATGGACGGCACCATCAAACATTCCGTAAGCACCGCCACCGACGAAACCGAAAGGTCCACCGAGGACTTGTCCGAAGAACTGGCATCCGCCGTTGTCTTCGTTTCCGAGCTTACCTGACATAGCTTTCGAGGCTTTTATGTAGCCTTTTACGCTGTCTTTGAAAGCACCCAGAGGTACTCCAGCAGCCATACCAACTCCAGTCCCGACTACACGCACTGGGAAAACCACAATGCTTTTGAAAGTGTCATCGTCAGCAAACGAAGGTGCAACCAACGTGCCAACTAGAGCCGAGGCTAGAATGAAAGAGGACGCTAACTTCTTAAGCATGCAAATCTCCATCTCTTAGCAATCACTACCACCAATCCTGGACCAACTCGGCCACAAGACATGCACCATTGTACCCATTTTCTCGTTCAGGTCCATCTTCGTAGCTGTTGAAATTTATAGTAGGTATGCGAAGACGCAAAACAGCGCGCGCTCTTGCGCGTTTTTTATCCTTGTAAAATGTTTGTTTGAAAACGTCATCTCTTTGCAAGTCGTATATGTACGATATGCCGGTCGCTAATATCTAAAGCCGGTCGCCAAGCGCTTTTTGGTTATATCTGGGCACCACGGGTGATTCCAAGAGATCAATTGGTGGTAGTGAAACTCTGACAACTCGATGACCCAAACGTGTGGCAGATAATCAGCTTGCAAAGAGAGGAGCCTGATTCTTGAAAACACCACGGATGATACCAAGACTATCGACATTGCTTTGACGAAGATTGTTCCCGCTCTGCCTGACCATGAAAAAATCATCCGCGCCAAAGGCACGAGTGCCGGTCGTCTTTGACCAGCCACTTCGACTCGCACCGGGTTCAAATGATACCGAGCTGCAGCGAGAAAAATTACCTGCGACACTATATATGGTTACGAAGATTTCTATGTGGCGTCAGTAAGAGAATGTGCA
Source organism: Drouetiella sp. (assembly GCA_036702955.1). Taxonomy (GTDB): domain Bacteria; phylum Cyanobacteriota; class Vampirovibrionia; order Obscuribacterales; family Obscuribacteraceae; genus PALSA-1081. The sequence goes on from DATNPY010000048.1 coordinate 30,584, forward strand.
ACTCCAACGTGCTCCGTCGGATGCCACGTCGATGCGCTCTTACCGAAAATGATCTGACAGAAAGAAACAAAAATTACCGGCACCCAGTGAGCGAACACATAAGTACCGACCTGGAAGCTGTGCAGCAAGGTGTGCCAGACCGACATTTTCCTTCGGTAGATTCTGATAGCGACAAAAAGATTCAACTGGCTTACTACAAACACCGCCAGTGATATCAGGGCAAAAAACTTGCCGTAGGTAGGAACACCCATCGCCAGCCGAGAAATCTCAGAGGAGACCTCAAGGAACATCAAGGCTGGAACGACAAAATAGACTGTGAACGCAATGGTGTCTAGCCGTTCAACGAGTGAAAGTCTGGTTGGTGAATTGAGCGGGAAAATGTAATCCAGATAGCGTCTGATGCTGCCCTCTGCCCATCTTCTGCGCTGTCTGAGCAGACCTTTGACCGTCGGCACTGCTTCTTCCCATACGTAAGCGTGAGGGCAGAATCGAACATCCCAATTGCTTACCAGCAATCTCATGCTCAAATCAAGATCGTCGGTCAGAGACTTGTTGTTCCACCCACCAACGTCGATCAGAGCAGCACGTTTAATGAGCTGACCGTTACCTCGCAATTCAACGGCACCGCCGATGAGGTCGCGCCCCATCTGGAAGTGTGTATCCATTGCATATTCAGAAGCCTGACATTCAACAAGCGCGCCAGTTTGATGTTCGAAGATTCTTTTCTGGGCTTGTACCGCTCCGACCCCGTCCTGGTCCAACACCGGGAGGGTGAGGGCGAAGAAGTTCGGTGCGACATAAGCATCGGCGTCGAATACTGCCACCACTTCGCCCCTGGCCAGAGGCAACGCTTCGTTCAAGGCTGCAGATTTGCCCGGGCAGCTGCCGTAAGCTCGGTTCAGCACTCTCAGGCGCGGAAATTCTGCTTTCAAACGCTCCAGGATGAAAGGCGTATCATCAGAGGAACAATCGTCGATAATCCAGAGATAGAAATTTTCGTAATCGAGTTTGAAGAAGTTGCGAATCGTGTTTTCGATTACACGCTGCTCATTTTTGGCGGCGATGAAAATGTCGATCCACGGCTTCCAGGCGTCATCAGGAGCGCTGTCATTACCGGTGACAGCCAGATAGCTGCCGTCGGGTTGCTTGACCAGACCCGCTTTACGAGCCTTCCGACGCCATCTGCCCTGCGCAGCCATGAGCCAGACGCTGTGCGTGACCATGATCACGACCGCAACCGATAGCAGAATCAGCACTTCCGGGCCAGTGACGAAATCGTCGATGGATTTCAGCCCGATCCAGACACCCAGTGTTAATGCAGCTAGTATTATGCGGTCTCTCATTGCCCGATAATTTTTGCACAAACGACGACATATATCTACTTACCACGCAGGCAGCCTATCAAATCACGGTAAGCCAACAGCTGTCAGCGATCAGCCGGTTTTAAGCAGGTTCGCTTCTTCTCGTTTTGTCTGAGTAAAGTGGTGCAAACCGGCAATGAAGGTGGGAATACCCAAAATCAGCAAAGTGGTTGAAACGCCGCCAGGCAGGTTGTCTGCAAAGACTCCAGTGAGAATGACAGGTATGGTCGAAGCAGCCGACATAGCAGTGTTCTGGGCGGCAAAGACCTTGCCGCGCAACTCTTCGGGCACAGCAGCCTGCAAAGCCGCCTGAGTGGGCACGGCAACGCAAGCGCATGAAATTCCAATCAAGACGGAAAAAAGTAACGGAATTGTCATTAGACCGCCGCGGAAATACACGTCATGCCAACCGAGCTGCGGAAACAGGAAAAGTTGCATGTAACCGAGACTGGCAAGCCCGCACATGAAAAAACCAAGGCCGGTGAACCCGCCGTACGCCAGCAGAGGAGGGTTGACATGCCTTCCATAATGACTGACCAGAAAGTTACCGATACCCATGCCCAAACCGGCGGCAGCTATGATGTAGCCGAATTGGAAAGCCTGAATGTGCATAACTTGTTCGGCCAATCCAACAGCGATAATGTTCAGCGTAATAATCGTGCTGAACAATAGAGTGATCTTAATGATGGCTCGAAATACGAGTGGGTTATTAACGATGTAGGCAATTCCGAAACGCAGCTCCTCCCACCAGGCTTCTCTGGACGCGGTAGAGCGCTTGTTGTCCTTAATAGAGCAGACCAAAATTGCCGCTATCAAAAATCCCGCTGCCACTACCCATGGAGCACCCTGTCGACCAGACTGCTCAATGATTGGTTCGCCGATGGCAAAACCAAAACCCAGGGCAATCATCATTGTCGTGAAGAATAACGAATTGGCAGCGTACAATTCCTCGCTTTTGACGATACGTGGTATGGACGAAGTTTCTGCCGGTCCAAAAAATTGCGAGCCGATCGAAAGGAAAAACGCCAGTGCAAAAGTCGCCATTGGCGAGTTGGTTATCCAGGGAACCGCAACCAGAGCCACGCAAGCCGCACGCGCCAGATTAGAAAAAACAAGAACGGAGCGATTCGACCAGCGATCTACATATACACCTGCCACCGGACTTAACACCACAGCTGGAATCGTAAAGGCAACGTAGAGGATACTGGTCATCTGCGCAGCGCCTACCTCGTGACCAGCCACGTGTGTAATTTGCTTGGCCGTCAAAACGGCCACGAACAAAACAAAAACAGCACGGTCTGCAAACTGAGAAAAGACCTGAGCAATCCAGAGCTGCATGAATTGTCGATTACGGAAAAGACTTCCGTAGCCGCTTGTTTTTGAAGTTGTGGTCGGAGGATCTGTGGTTTGAGAAGACACAGTGGATACCAAACTAGCGCGATGAGAATACTCTACCACCAGCGGGTGGGCAAAGCATTACTCGAAGCCGCCCTCTTCGTCGTCTTCATCGCTCCTTCTTGAAATTACACCGCGCTTGGAGGTTCTGTAAAAATCGACAATCTCTGCTATTTCAGGGAACGGCTCGATTTCCTTCTCAATTTGCTCCAGGGCAGCGCTCAAATTCAATTCGCTGCGATAGATCAATCGATAAGCTTCCTTAATCGCTTTGCGGTTGGCAGGCGCGATTTTATTGCGTTTCAAGCCGACGTTATTGACGCCGCGAACCGTGACCGGACGTCCATCGCACATCGCAAATGGTGGCATATCTTGCCGGGTGGCAGACAGGCCACTCATAAGCAGCATGCGACCGAGTCGGCAGTGTTGATGAATGACGCAATATCCGGCCAGAACCACATTGTCGCCCACCTGCACATGTCCGCCAATCGTCGAATTGTTCGCAAAAATGACGCCATTACCGACTTTGCAATCATGCGCGATGTGAGCGTAGTTCATGAAAAAACAGTCGTCGCCAACGACTGTCACACCCTCGTGAGTGCCTCTATGTACGGTGCAATATTCGCGAAACGTGGTTCGGTTTCCGATTTGAACACCGGTGGGCTCGCCTTTGTACCCGAGGTCTTGCGGCTCCAGACCGATCGAAACGCCGGCAAAAATATTGCAGTCCTCACCGATAATGGTGTGCCCGTCAATAATGGCGTGCGGCCCGATCTTCGTGCCTTTCCCGATTTTTACGTTGGGTCCGATGACTGCATAAGGACCAATTTGAACGGACTCATCGATCTGAGCACCATCGGCGATTACGGCTGTTTTGTGAATTGTCAAATTCATACTTGTGCTGTCGATTCCTCTGGCTTGGTTATGGCGAAAGTAATTTCACCTTCAACTGCAATTTTGTCGCCGACTTTAGCAAGCACTTTGGCTTTACCGAGTGGTCCACGACGCTTGGTCAACTCAACTTCCATATCGAGGCGATCGCCCGGCACGACCATGGTGCGGAACTTAACACCGTCAATACCAGTGAATACTGCAAGGTGACCTTTGAACTCTTCTTCCATCAAAACGCAAATGCAACCCAACTGGGCAAGCGCCTCAATCATCAAAACGCCTGGCATGATGGGCTTGAACGGGAAGTGTCCGTTGAAAAAATCTTCGTTGGCGGTCAGGTTTTTGAATCCGACAGCCTTCTGGCCAGGAATGACCTGTGTTACCCGATCGACCAGCAGAAAGGGATACCGATGAGGCAGAATAGCCTTGATCTGCGTGATGTCCAAGGTAATGTCCGTCGTCGTAGCAGTGCTCATCGATCGCTCCTGTTTGCAAGTGTCTTTTCCGAGAGCCGCTTAATCAGCTCTGGGCGCCGTTTCAGGCGAAGCATAGTATACATGGCGAGATATTCAGAGCCTGTGACAAGATTCTTCCTATTTCGCGAACTTAATAGAATAGTGCGCCCGGACCTGTTTAAAATATGGATAATCTCACCGCTTTTGCCAGCGGTTAAGATTGGCATCATCTGTGTGGTCTCCACACAGTTCGTACTCAAGGGTTGATCATATGGAGACCATTTTGCCCAAAACAAATCCGCTTAAGCCAAAAGTCTCGAGCGCCACGCGTGCTAGTGCTGTTGGCGAATCTACGCATGCAGCGTTGAAGATGGATCTGGAAAAGGTCGCCGAAGGCGTACGCCTGATTCTCGAAGGGGTCGGCGAAGACCCTACTCGTCCGGAGCTTCTCGAAACTCCGGCTCGGGTAGCGCGCATGTATCGGGAACTGCTTTACGGCACTGGCGTTGATGCCGGCGCAGAAATCACATGTACTTTCAATGAAGAAAACGATGATCTCGTGCTGGTCAAAGACATTGCGTTTTCAAGCATCTGCGAACACCACCTTGTTCCTTTTATAGGTGTCGCACACGTTGCGTACATTCCTAATCAGGGCAAAATCACCGGACTATCGAAACTCGCCAGGGTTGTAGAACTAGCCTCTCGCAAGTTGCAAGTGCAAGAGCGAATGACCGGGCAGATTGCCGACGCAATCATGCGCAGGCTTGACCCTCTGGGCGTGATGGTCGTTCTGGAAGCGGAGCATTTTTGCATGAGCATTCGCGGTGTACGCAAAGCTGGCACGCGGACGGTCACGAGCGCCGCGCGGGGCGTCTTGCAAGAAGATAAAAACGCCAGAGCAGAAGTAATGGCATTCATTCACAACAAATAGATTGGAAGCGAAAGTGGCAGACAATTTTTCTGATCATCTTGTCAGTCGAAGATCGTTCCTATTTACTCTTGCAGCAGTCACATGCTTCGGAATACCGACTGAGACCAGGGCAGCAAACAGTTTTGCGCCGTTTTCGTTTGGTTACGTCACCGACACTCACGTCGTTCATGGAAAGCCGGATTCGTATCTGCTTTTGCAAGAGAGTCAACTATTCCTGCAAGATTGCATCAAGCAATTGAACGGGGAGAAATTGGATTTCGTCATTTTTGGCGGCGATCAAGTCGAAACACCAGGCGTGGATGAAGCCAACTGGCAATTGTTTGTAGATTGCGCTCAAGTTTTGTCATGCCCATGGACTTTTGTTCTGGGTGAAAAAGATGTGTCAGGAACTCCTCCCGTCGACAAAATGAAAGTTTACGGCTCTGATTGGAAGCAGAAGGGAATTCAAACGGATGCCTCCTACTGGTCACAGTCTCCGCTTCCAGGTGTGCACATCATCGGACTCGACACAAGCCGTCCCGAGAGCACCGCCGGTGAAGTCTCTAACGAACAATTGGATTGGCTCAAAAACGATTTGCAGAAGAACGCCGGCAAATTCACGATTGTCTTCAGTCACCATCCGCTTCTCGCTCCACCACCATTTGATGCTGGTCCGCCCTGGGATGACTACGTCACCACTAATGGTGCTTCGGTGCGCGAAATTCTGGGCGGCTCGAAAGACGTGCGTTTAGCTGTAAACGGTCACTTACACGTCAACAAGTTGCAGCAAGAATCGTCGACCTGGTACGTGTCTTGCTCCAGCCTGGACGTTTACCCTTGTAGCTACAAAATCTTTCGCATCACTCCGCAAACCATCCAGATGGAAACTTATCAGATCAGCTACCCTGCCTTGATCAAGAAAGCAAAAGTACAGCTGGACGGTTCAACGATAGCCTTTAAATACAACGAGCAGAAACCCACTGCTTTTGCAGATCTGGCTGTGGGTGGCAGAATCGACAACATGGCTTTGCTCCCACTAGTGCCAGGGCAATCCGCTCAACCGATCGACGAAAAGAGATTGAAGAAGGCCAAAGAAGAACAGCAGAAGAAAGAACAGGCCGAGGCAGCCAAGGGCGACAAAGGCGAGAAGGGCAAAAAGAGCGAAGAAGAACCAAAGAAAGACAAAAAATCTGAGTCAAAAAAGGAAAGCTCAAAAAAGGAAAAATCTAAAAAGGAAGAATCTAAGAAGGACGCTTCCAAAAAAGACGAATTAAAGAAAAAAGGATCCAGGAAAGAAGAGTCCGGAAAAGGTGAATCCAAGCCGGACGAGCCCACGGAGACGAAACCGGACGAAACTTCAGAAACAAAGCAAGACGAATCCAAAGGTTCCGACCAGAGCGAATCTAATTTGATGAAACCTTCGGAAAGCAACAGTCCAGATTCAATCGAAACAAAGGAATCCACTCCCAAGCCTGATGTTAAGGCACAGCCAGCACCAAACTAAGCCATTAAATAGGGGTTATTATGACTTGCCCAATGTCCAACAATGAAAATAAGAAAGGCGTTCAGTACGGGCATACTTCCCTGAGCTACAACAGCTATCTGAAAGTTCCAGACTTGAAAAAGCTGCAGATCTGTCAATCGAATCCAGCTCACCATGACGAACCTCTTTTCATAGTTATCCACCAGACTTACGAGCTCTGGTTCAAACTGATCCTGCATGAGATCGATGAAGCAATGAAGCTTTTGGCTGATCATCGCGTCAGACGAGCCACTCACTTTTTACGACGCACGGTAGCGATCATGAAAGTGCTTGTCAATCAGATCCACATTCTCGAAACAATGTCTCCACAAGACTTTTTGGGGTTCCGAAATAATCTGAACCCGGCCAGCGGATTTCAATCGACTCAGTTTCGCGAAATCGAAATGGCTTGTGGTCTGAAAGATATAAAGCTTCTCGATCACTTCAAAGATGATGAAATTGCCTATCCGGAGCTTATGAAGCGTTACGAGGGACGCACCCTTCAAGACGCATTCTACGATGTATTGCGCAAGCAAGGATTTGACTTGCCAGGTCCATATGAAGTCGATGAATCAGACCCTAAGTCGCTCGACAGAGAAAACACGAGAATCAACTCATTGCGCAAGCTCTACGACCTGTCGGAGGAGTACGCCGACCTGACTGATTTAGCGGAGGTGCTGATCGACATAGACGAGCAAATCGCACTATGGCGCGGAAATCATGCCATTGTCGTCGAACGAGTGATCGGCTTCAAGCGAGGCACAGGTGGTAGTGAGGGAGTCGGCTATTTGCGCTCGACATTGACGAAGAGATGCTTTTCCGACCTGTGGAAAGTGCGAACAGTGCTCGACGTTCCGGCAATCACCTGCGGACCCTGAAGCCTGTTTTGCCAACCAGGCGCGGCGTTCAAGCAAAATCCACCGACAGATGCTTAAATGGCGTCTAAAAGGGGTCAGTGATGCTTGAAAGTCGTGAGCACACCAAGCACAGAGAGCTGCGCAAGCGCAAGTCGCATTGGAGCGGTCTTCTCCTGGCAATTAGCGTCGCCATGTTGCCACAAACCAGTGCTGTCGCCTACGACCTGGCTGCCTCAGACATGGCAGCTTACCGCTCTGACGTTGTCGGTCGAATTTTCGATGCCGTAAAAAACTCGCCCGCGTACGCAAGAACAGTTATCCAACTAAACCTGACGGCGCTCGGGAAAATAACTTCCTGCAAGGTAGTTAAAAGCTCAGGCAGTGCTGATCTTGATACCGCGATGATGAAAGCGCTCAGTGAAGTGAAGCTGCAGCCAATGCGTTTTGCCAGCTCAAGCTCCGACACAATGCAGATTCAGTTGTGCTTTGCCAATCCGGTGCCCGACCCGAAAAACCTGTATGTATTTAAGAACGAATCGTTCCAGTACCGCAGCTTTGGAACCTTAATGCAAATCAGCGGACCCGCCGAAGACGCCACCGGTGGCCTCGTTTTGCCAGATCGCGTTGCCGCCCGGATTGGCGCTTTCAGAACCACATCTGGTGGCAGCCTCAAATCAGCTGTTCCCGTAACCAGTTCTACCGAAAACTACTCAAAGGCTGACAGAGACTTTGATGCCGAGATAAAGAAACTTCTGGATTCAGCGCCGGCCGAATTGAGCTTCGACAACCTGCAATACGGACTCAACCAGGTTCCTGAATCATCAGCTCAGCTCGATAAGTCTGCGGAGTATTGCAAACAAAACCGTTACTTAGCGGCCGCACAGGCTCTCATTCTAGCGCTTCCCGAGCCATACAAATCTGGTGATACCGAAGCGGTCAGAACGATCCTGGATAAATTGAGGAAATTGAGCACGAACTTGAAAGACAGCGAACGCTTCAACATTTCGATGTCTCTCGTAAACTTCAGTGAGCGCGTGCACTCTCGCATGCCGTTTGGTGCACCAGAACTGCAGGCGAAAAATGCCGCCAGCGTAAACGCGATTTTATCAACAGCGCAGCAATTTCTAGAAGAATCGTCATCCAAAAACTTGGCCCGTCTGGCTCTCTACTATCAATCGCGCGGCAAAATTTACCAGGAAATCAACAACGTCGACAAGGCAAAGATTTCATTTCAAAAAAGCCTGTCGATAATGCTTGAAAACAATGATGCACAGCCTGCGGAAATCGAAATGGCTTTTGACACTGCGATCAATTTCCTGTCATCGCAAGACGATACAGCCGCTGTGCAAGAAGTTGAAAATCAACGAGCCGTTTGGGAAAGCAAACACCCAGATCCAACAAACCTATTTGCCATAAATGCCGCCTGCAAACAATTGCAAATGGTTCTACGACAGAATAAAGCCAATCAAGCTGATGACCTGGTCGAGCGAATTCTCAGGTTGATCAGCACGTCGACGCTGTCAACGACAGACAAGACATATGGCGAATATTCCCGCCTGGCTGCAGATGGAAATTCGCGCAGCAAAATTCGCAACGATCTTCTCACCCGCACTCTACAAGAACTTGCTCGAACGAATACACAACTGAGCGCGCGAGACCGTCGCTCCACACCATCGTCGTCAACAGAGCGACTGATGAAAGAGACATTTAAACTCGCCGTTCGTACACACAACATCCAGCAACAATCTGCCTCTCAGCAGCTCGTCGACTATCTGACTGAAAATTCGAAAGCTCAAGAGGCGCTCGTTCTGTGCGACATGATGGAATCGCTGGATGCTGAAGACAGCACACTGGTGCAACGAGCACGATCGAACACCCTGCAGCAGTCACGATTGAGAGCGTTGCGCGCCCTCGGTCGAACCCAGGAAGCAATACAGATAGATGCCTTGATCAAGAAAAATCTCGAGTCTCGAACGCAGTCCAACATCCAGCGCAATATCGCTGTGGCGGAAAGCCGAATCGCTAAAGCCGCTCCGTATTCAACAGAGCGAGTTCAAGCCAGAACCACGTTGGTTACAAATCTCCTGGCGCAGCCGAAGCCAGATATCCAGCGAGCTAAAGAAAATTTTCTGGACAGCTTGCACGAGGTTTTATCCGAGAAATATCCTGCATATTCAATGAGCGACTACTGGGATTTATCTAATCAGTTTTCTGCCATTCTGGCCAAAACCGAGCCTGACCTCGAGTTCACGACCAATGCCATGCAAGGGCTCCTGAGGATGCAGTACAGACGAACCGCTGGCAGCTTGATTTCTGAAGCTCAGTTCGGCAGGGCGATGCCTCTTACGACAATTTTGAACAACGCTGCTTTCGAAAGGAACCCAAAAGTGCACCTGGCGTTAATCAGGCATCTGGTCAAATTCTGTGACGAGCAACACATTCAAGACGATACGAACCGATTGATTCTTTTGCGCAAACAAGCTGATTTGGAAAGCAAACTCAATGATACCGCTAGCGCTACCAGAACCAATCTCTCCATAGTCAGCTTACTTGAAAAGAACAAAACTCCAAACAAGCCAGAACTAGTTAAACAGTTGCTTTTGCTCGCTCGTGCGGAAGCAAACGACAATAAGATAGCAGCGGCACGAAAGCACGAAAGACAGGCAGCAGAATTGAACTTTGCTGCAACAGATGCAGTAGCGATTTCGCTAAGTCTGGCAGAGCTCAGCAAGGCTTATGCCGCCCGGGGAGCGCTTCGCTACGCGAGCGATGCCCTGCTTGAAGCCGTCAGGGTGCCCGTTCCTCAGTCTTCTAATAAGCACGGATTATCAGCACGAAACCTGGTGCATGCATGCGCTGAGTATAAACAGATGGCGGTGGCAAAAGATTTTTTGAAGGACGCAATTGAGTTCGAAAAGGTTAATCACCCCGACTCGACGATGTGTAATCTCTATCGGTTCGAGTTCGCCGCTATCCTTTTCGAGGAATCAGTCGCCATCAAAAAGGCTGCGCTGAGCGAGAGTTTGTGGAAGGAATCCGAACAAGTATTTGCAGAGGCCGCCGATGACCTGACGAAATCGCAAGGCGTCGATTCAAAATTCCTCGGTCAGGAAGTTCAACGCAGAGCGTTCGTGCTCAACTTGAACAACATGAAAGATCGTGCCGACGCGTTGCTTGAAAAATACAAGGCTGCTGCTGCAAACGCGGGTGGAGGAAGCTTGACTCTTGATACCAATGTCGGCACTCCCAGTTTGCCCGCCACCCGACCGAACTCAGAGACTATTGAGGATTTTTGATGGATACTTGCGTGCGGCTACGTACTGGCTGAAGACAATTTCCGCTGAGGATGGGGAAATTTAGCCAACTTTGGTCCCTCGAGTGTTTTGAAACCACTGGCTCGGGCAATTCCTTCGAGCATGCCGCTGAAAACGAAGTTGTGAAGCGGCATCACCGCGTACCAGTAAGCTATTCCCAGCAGACCTTTCGGCAAGAATCTCGCCAGTTGAATCACTTCAGTTCTCGTTGCATCGAGCTTCTTTAAGCGAAACTCCAGAACTGCCTGACCGGGAAGCTTCATTTCGGCAACAAGTACAAGCCGCTCGTCAGGTATAACGCTGGAAACGCGCCAGAAATCCAGAGCATCTCCTGGTGACAGCTCGTACGGATGGCGTCTTCCTCTTCTCAGTCCCACTCCGCCCACGATCCGGTCCATGACCCCGCGTAGACGCCACAGCCAATTGCCATAGTACCAACCGGTCGCGCCTCCGAGCCGCACCAGAGGCTTCCATACGTCACTCGGTTGAGCTTCGACAATCAAACGACGGCAGTCACTGTATACGGTGCCGCCTGCCCAATGCGGTTCTTCTGGGCTGGCCCATTCCGGGTGTTGCAGAAGCCCGGCGTCAGTCCAGTGGCTCTCGACTTGATGATGCTGAACTTTATCTAAAGCCAATCTGATGGCGGCTTCGCAAGTCATCAATTCTTGCGGAATAATTTCTCGAATGCGATTTTCTTTGCACACAACCGGTGTTCTCAGTCCCTCAGCCAGAGGGCGAGCAATGTATGCAGGCACCGGAGTGACCAGGTGTATCCAGAGCGAACTGAGCCTCGGGGTAAAAACCGGCACCGAAATGATCTTGCGCGGCGCAAGGTCTGCTTCTCTGGCATATGTCTTCATCAAATCGCGATAAGTGAGAATCTCCTCGCCGCCGATATCAAAAGTTTGACCAAAAGTTTTTTTGTTATCAAGACAGCCGATCAAGTAAGTCAAAACATTCTTAATGCCGATCGGTTGATTCGGTGTGGTGACCCAACGCGGCGTGATCATGACGGGCAGCCTCTCGACAAGATAGCGGAGGATTTCAAACGAAACGCTGCCCGAACCAATGATCATCGCCGCGCGGAGTACCGTCACTGGCACAGAGCCAGCCTGAAGAAGCTCAGCAACTTCGTTGCGAGACTTCAAATGTTTACTGATGAGGTTATTGTCATCACCGAGACCGCCTAAGTAAATGACCTGTTTTAGATTAGCTCGCTCAGCCGCTGCCACCATGTTCTGGGCGGCCTCACGGTCTTTCTCCTCAAAATCGCGCGATGCGCCATCCATGGAATGGACGAAGTAATACGCAGCGAAACATCCCCGTGCTGCTTGCACAACAGACTCTCTATCAAAGAAATCAGCCGTCACCAACTCGACACGTGGATGCTTAGCCCAGGCTTTACTGCGCAGTTTCTCCATGCTTCGACCGCATGCACGCACACGGAACCCGGCCTCGAGAAGCCTTGGAACCAGTCTGTTACCTACGTATCCAGTTGCGCCAGTGACCAGAACAGGTTCGTCTCTCATTTACACCTCAACAGCGAGAGTCCACTAAATACGGGCTTCCCCGGACTTAGCGAAGGCAAATATTCAGAACATTTTTTTTCGGTTTTGCACTAATATCATCTACGTAAACAGTGAACAACCGGTGAACCCTATGACCTCCCACGCCCTGGTTTGGTTTCGTCAAGATCTGCGCCTGGCTGACAACCCAGCCCTGCATGATGCTCTCAAGCGCGGCTACTCGGTGGTCCCCGTCTACATTCATGCACCTGGTGAGGAAGGTAAATGGCCGCCTGGAGGCGCTACCAGGTTCTGGTTGCACCAGTCACTGAAGAGTTTGTCTGCGGATCTACACGCACTTGAGTCTAAACTGACATTACGCAGCGCTGAGTCGTCTCTTGATGAGCTTCGCAAACTGGTTGAAGAGACAGGTTCCACAGCTGTTTTTTGGAATCGCCGCTACGAACCGGCTGCCATCGAACGCGATACCAAAATAAAAGAAGCCCTTTCAAAAGATGGTATTGAGGTTCACTCATACAACGCGTCCTTGCTGTTTGAACCGTGGACGATAATGAATAAGTCTGACAAACCTTTCAAAGTATTTACACCTTTCTGGAGACACTGTATTTCCCTGGCTGAGCCTCCTGAGCCGCTGAACGCCCCGGATAAAATCAAGTCTCCAGCAAAATTTCCTAAAAGCGAAAAGCTCAACGAATGGAAGCTGGAACCTGTAATCAAATGGGCAGAAGGAATTCGCCAGGCCTGGACTCCGGGCGAAAAAGGCGCCGAGGCACAGGTAGAAAAACTTCTGCGTGACGTGCTCGAAAAGTATGGAGAAGGACGCAATCGACCAGATCGGGTTGGAGTGTCAAGAATATCTCCTCACTTACACTTCGGTGAGATCGGTCCGCGTCAGATCTGGCATCGAGTCAAAGACGAAGTGGGCACCAGTCGTGGTGCAAAAAGTAAGGAGGGTGCGCAGATCTACTTGAAGGAAATCATCTGGCGTGAATTCGCATACCATCTGCTTTTTCATTTCCCGCACACTGATACTGCTCCGCTCGATGAAAAGTTCCATCACTTCCCTTACAAGCGTGATGCGCGCGCACTGAAGCGGTGGCAAAAAGGACTGACCGGTTATCCGCTCGTCGATGCAGGCATGCGCGAACTGTGGACGACAGGCTGGATGCACAATCGCGTCAGGATGGTGGTCGGTTCATTCCTCGTTAAAGACCTGCTACTACCCTGGCAGGCTGGAGCCAAGTGGTTCTGGGACACTCTTGTCGACGCCGACCTGGCTGCCAACACGATGGGATGGCAGTGGGTAGCTGGTTGCGGAGCCGATGCCGCGCCGTATTACAGAGTTTTCAATCCAGTCTTGCAGGGCAAAAAATTTGACCCCGATGGCGATTATGTGCGCAAGTGGGTGCCGGAACTGGCAGCGCTGGCAGGTGACAAAATTCACACACCGTGGCTGCTCTCCGACGCAGAGTTGGAACAAGCGGGTATTGTACTTGGTGACACTTATCCCAGACCGATAGTCGACCACTCGGTGGCGAGACTTCGGGCCCTTAACGCATTGAAGTCAATCAAAGAGGATACAATCCTCAAATGATGAGGAGGCGCCATGACTGATACCACCACAACTGAGCCTGCCGCCATAGATCACATCGCGATACCCGTGACGGATGTTGCCGCATCGGTAGATTGGTACAAATCTGAGTTTGGCTGCACAGTCGAATACCAGGACGACACCTGGGCATTTTTGAAATTCGCAAATATCAAATTGGCGCTCGTCGTTAAGCATCAACATCCTCCGCATCTTGCGTTTCTCAGTAATAAAGCTGAGAGCTACGGAGAACTGAAAACTCATCGCGATGGCACACGTTCCGTCTATATCAAAGATCCTGCAGGCAACGCAGTTGAGATCGTTGCAGAAGATTCCGTTCCCAAAAATGGTGGCTGATTTTGGCAAAGAAAACTCCCGCGGTCATTATCGTTGGCGGTGGATTGGCTGGTCTAACCTGCGCGGTGAAGCTACAGGAAGCCGAAGTACCGTTCTTGCTCATCGAAGCGTCTGAGCGTCTTGGTGGAAGAGTCGCCTCCGATCGATATGACAATTTCATTCTCGATCGCGGCTTCCAGGTGCTACTGACGGCGTATCCGGAAGCACGAAAGATTCTGGACTACTCCAAACTGGGGTTGCACCCTTTCTACCCCGGGGCTCTGGTCTACAAGAGCGGGAAACTACATAAGCTTGCCGACCCATTTAGACATCCTATTGACGCTGTCTCAGCTGCCTTTTCGCCCATCGGCACACTGTCCGATAAGATGCAGGTCGGCAAATTAAGGCAATCTCTGGTTGGCACAACCCTCAAACAGCTGTTTGAAAAGCCCGAAACGACAACTGAGAAAGCGTTGCAAGACAGGGGATTCTCTAGCGAGATGATCGAGAGCTTCTTCAGACCTTTTCTGGGCGGCATTTTTCTTGACAAAAGTTTGAAAACATCGAGTCGCATGTTCGAATTCGTCTTCAAAATGTTCTCTGAAGGCGACACGGCGTTGCCGGCCCGCGGCATGGGCGCTATTCCTGACCAGTTGGCAGCGAAATTGCCCAAAGCATCGATACGCATGAAATCACACGTACGAAACGTACAAGACGGATTCGTGATTATGGACGATGGCGACACGATGGCGGCGCCGATAATTGTCGTTGCAACTGAAGGTCCGGAAGCCACCAAGTTACTTGGTGAAGATATTCATGTAACTCCGGCAAGATCGGTACTCTGTGTCTATTATGCAGCCCAGACAGCTCCCTTCGAAGAGCCGATTCTGGTTCTCAATGGTGAAGGAAAGGGTTGTGTGAACAACGTTTGCGTTCCCAGTAATGTTTCTCGCGCGTACGCTCCAGAGGGGCAACATTTAGTCTCTGTTTCGATTTTAGACGATCGCGATGAAGATGAAGACCGTGAAATCGACGAAGAAGTGCGCCGAGAGCTGAGGAACTGGTTTGGGGAACAGGTCGAATCCTGGCGTTATTTAAGGGCTTACAAAATCAAATATGCCCTGCCTGATCAGAGCCCGCCGCAGCTGGCAATGCCGCAAAGGCCGGTTAAGCTCAGACCAGGAATCTACGTCTGTGGCGACCATAGAGACGACGCATCGATCAACGGCGCCCTCGCCTCAGGTCGCAGAACGGCGGAAGCCATCTTGAAAGATCTGAAAGAAGAAGGCAAACCTGGTTGAAGATGTTGAAATTTGCTTGAACTGGGAATACCCAAGAGAGCAGGGTGCGCTTGCTATTATTTGTTGAGCAACGCATGCTATGTTTCTTGAATGCAAAGAGCTCATGGCCGTGTGTGACTCTCGGTTTAGAGAACGATTGTGAATCCCGAAGCGCAAAAATCTTTAGAGAAACGCAAAAAGTGCCCGGCTTGTAGCCGCGAATTCACCGGCACTCTTGTAGTTTGTAAGCACGATGGAACGTTGCTGATTCCCATCAAAGAAGATTTGATGCTCGGCACGACCCTTGCCGACAAATACAGAATTGAATCTGAGATTGGGCGCGGCGGCATGAGCATCGTCTACAAAGGTCGACATGAAATGATGGACCGAATGGTAGCCATCAAGATGCTGCAAGCTCAACTGGTAAACGATCAGACAAGTATCAAACGTTTCAAGCAAGAAGCTAAAGCAGCCAGCTGCCTCACCCACCCCAACGTGATTACGGTCTATGACTGTGACGTGACGCCGGGCGGTCAACCCTACCTTGTCATGGACTATCTTGTTGGCGACAGCCTCGCCGACATAATCAAGCGCGAGAATCACGTTGAGCAAATGCGAGCGCTGAATATTTTCATTCAAGCCTGCGACGCTCTCGAACATGCTCATCTTAAGGGCGTTCTGCATCGAGACTTGAAGAGCAGCAATATCATGCTTGTCGATTTTGAAGGCAAAACAGACGTTGTCAAGGTTGTAGATTTTGGAATCGCTAAGCTTATGCCGAGTTCCGGTAAGGCGTCTCAGAATCTGACCCAGACAGGCGAGATTTTTGGTAGCCCCATTTATATGAGCCCTGAACAGTGTCTCGGGTCGCATCTCGACGCCCGCTCAGATATTTATTCAATGGGCGCGATGCTTTATGAGTCGCTGATGGGAATGCCACCACTTATGGGTGATACCATCATCGATACCATGCAGATGCACGTCTCAACGACGCCTGCAAGCTTTGCTGATATGCGGCATGACCTGCAAATTCATCCACAGTTTGAAGCTGTTGTCTTCAAGGCTCTTGAGAAGAAGCCTGAAGACCGCTATGCCTCCATGGAGCAGTTCCGCGACGCCCTCGCTCATGTAGCGCGCACTATCGAGATGGATAAATTCGAGCCGCGCCCGGTCTCAACGCAGCCGCGCTCGACAAAACAGAATATGTCTCCTCAGCGCAACACAAATGCTGGTTCGCTGCCCAAGCCGCAAATATCATCAATATCAGCGTCACAAAAGCTGGAGAATGTTCCAGTCAAGAGCACACCAGTGATGAACACTCCGATGGGGTCCATCTCACGTGTCAGTCAAACCGGCATGAAAGCGGCATACACACCGCACAGCAAAGCTAACGATCCCACGCGTATTAACAAGGAGAAGCTCGGTGATCTGAAAAATGCCGAGACCAAAGCTTCAAAGAGCAAGTGGCTGATAGGCGCTGGAATTATGCTGGCTGTCACTATAGTTTTGATCATCTGCATGGTGCTGTGGATGATGAATCGTCACGTTCCAACTTGATCGACCGCATTTAGCAGGATTGGTCCTGCAGGATGGGGATGTTTTTGTGTTCGTGTTCGTGGTCGTGGTCGTGTTCGGGGACGGACGTGTTGCCGGACTGATCAATCCATTGAATGCAACGCCTGACGTGTCTAATTATCGAAATTTGGATTTTTCAAAATCGGACGTTTCGTATTGGTCTTGTCCGGCTTTTGAATTTCAACTTCGCTTATCAACACTGAAGGAGAAACGACACTGGTGATCTCTCTCGAATTCTGCACAGCATAAGCCTTTAAGTCATTACCAGTGGCGTCGATATCGCGCAAAATGCGCATCGAAATATTTGAAAAATTACCACCGCGCACAAGTTGCTCAGAACCGTCAGCGACAGAAACCTTGTAGAGCAAAACCGGCGGATAGAGTGAAACTCCCGAACTGCCAGACATAAAGGCTTTGAAAAAGGATTGCAGATTGGAGAAATCGAGATCGCTCGCGTTGCCAGTAATGCGACGAACGATGTAAACGTCCTTCAGCCCTTCTTCTTTGCCAAGTTCCAGTAATCGAGCCTTCAATGCGTCTGCCGACAGTTTGTGCTCTGAATTGATGAAGATGTTACTTGTGGCACTGCCTCCTCGCTTGCTGTGACCATTGCTGCGCGACAATGTGCGAGTTGGGATGCGCGACATGCAAATAGTTTTTAAGATTCCCTTTTCAACAAGCGTTATTTTCTGCCCCTTCAATCCGTCTTCATCTACTTCGTAGTAGCCGAAAAGTGGCTTGCCCTCGAAGCTTTTGGCATTCGGATCATCTACAACATCGATGAACTTCGGCAGAATACGCTGACCAATTTTCTCGCTCATATCTGTGCCAAGCATTCTGCGCATATCGCTGGCGGAGCGAGCTAACTTCGGTTCGAGAATCTGGTGAAAGATTTGAGCACCTGCCTGTCCCTCAAACAATACGGGACCGCGGTAGTCATCAACTTTTGGCGCCGCAGCTAACTTTTCGAGACGGTCACAAAGATCGCTGGCTCGCTTTTTCAATTCCTCGAGTTTCGGCAACTCTTTTTCTGTATAAGCTGGGAAGAGCTCCCCGTCTGAAAAATTCATGCCATCAGCAGCCTGAGCCTGGGCGCTTATCGTTATCATGTAGGCCTTTTCGCCGATGCGATTTTTGAAACCTTCCGAATTCATAAACCAGTGATTGTCAGCCATAACGGCAAGATTAGCCTGCGACGAGCGAATCAAAGGTCTACCTTTAAAAGTCGCAGTCAATTCCCGAAGGATATGGCTCCATTTCTCTTTGTCGACATCGAGTGTTTCAAGCGGCTCTACTGCAACTACTGGCGTTTCCCGAGAGAAGGAATCAGGGCGATCCTCTACAGTATTCTGTTTCAAGTAAGTTTTTTTACTTTCCAGACCCTCGATAGCTTGCTTGTATGCGGCGTCGGTGCGTAACCAGAGTTCCCGGCGCAGGGTGTCATAGTTGTCATCCACGCTGATCGAAGACGACCCGACAGATCTACTACTTCCGAACAGATCGCCCAGGTCTGAAGACGAGGCGCTGTCTAATTTGTAGTCACCGATTCGAACGTCGACGCTGAGCGTGCGAGCATGCTCACGAGTATCGTCGGTTAGTGCACCAAATGTAGCACCAAGCGAAAGAGAGTCGGTATCGTGAACGGTGTAACCGATGTAATACGGCGCCTCGTGGCTTTCAAGCTTGAGCCTCGAGATCGACCTTTCCATCTCGTCTTTCATCGCTGGAAAAATATTTTCGTTTTGCGTCGCAACTGGTGCAACTGTCGCGGAGAGAGCGAGGAGCATAGCTAATAATGACTTCACTTGCCTGCCTCCTTTTTGTCTGCGGATTTGCTTTCACTGCTTGATTTGCCATCGTCATGGCTTCCGGGTTTGCTATCTTTGCTCGTTTCGGCTTTCACGCTTATATCTCGATCAGGAGGCGGCAAAACCGGTGGCTTATCTTGCTCTTTGATGTTGCGTTCGACTTCGATAGTTTGCACAAGCAGGCTGGGGGAAATGGCGGACACTGGCACCCAGCCGGATTCGGCACCACAAGTGCCGTTGAAGACGTCATCATCATCGCCAGCACCCAGAATTCGCTCTAAAGAGGTGAGCGGAGTGCCGACCAGATCAACGCCGCGCAGCAATTCATCGGGGCGACCATCGGGGAATACACGCCAGACGCGAAGCGGTTTCAGTTTGAAGACCTGCGGCATGAATGCCTGCGTCATCGTGAATCCACCTGCGATTTCGTCGAATACGAGACCATACGGCTTGCCCTGTCGTTTAACTTCCGCGATTAATTGTTCGCGCAATGTTTCGTATGGCACCTTTTTCGATGATTCAACGATGAGATTCGCCTGTCTGGCAACCGGTTTGCTTCCAGGAGAGCTTCGCCCGTGACCGTTTGACACTGGAAATCCTTTTACAGGTGAACGCTCCATCAAATAATTGCGCAAAATTCCTTTGTCGACTAAAACAACCTTTTGTGCAGGAACGCCTTCATCGTCGTAACGGTAAAAGCCATTCAGAGCCTTTGTTCCGAGCCTTTCTTTAAGCGGATCATCGACGACACTGATGAAGGTCGGCATCACTTCTTTGCCAATCAGCTTTGTAAATGTGCGCCCTTCGCCCTCATCTTTCTGTCTATGTCCTTCGATGCGATGGCCGAAGATCTCGTGAAAATAAACGCCTGCAGATTTTGCTTGCAAAATAGCTGGACCCGCGAACGGTTCCGCAGCTTTGGCTACTCTCAAAGCTTCCACCGAAGATGCTACTTTTCGCACCATTGTCTCCAGCTTCTGGTCATCAGGCAAATCTATACTTGTGGGGGCTTCGACGCCATCGTAGAGCCAGACACGCATGCCATCATCAGCAGTTGCATCTGCAATTGTGTAGATGCGGTATTGCACATGGTCATCTCCAATCGTTGTGCCTTCACTCGTCACTAGATAGCGGCGCGTTTTGGTGGCAGAAAAGCGCACCATTGAACTTTTTATGTTGGGATAGGTTTTGTAAATTGCAGACAGCTTACGCAATCGCTCTTCCCATGCGGCTCGATCGACCTCCATATCGATCGGTTTCCCCATATATACTGCTGGTTTTTCCTTTGAAAAATCATCAGAATTATCCTCTTCCGCAATGCGAACGTCACGGTTAGTCAATACTTTCTGATAGTCAGCCTGAGCAGCTTTATACGCAGCGTCTGTGCGCTCCCACAACGTGGTTCTCAAAGCCGCTTCGTCGTCATCAAGCGGAATCGGCGTGCGGGAGCTGAGGAAGTCGCCGGAGCGCATCCCACCGCCTCGCGTCTGATGAGTATTATCGATTTTGGGCGACCCGACTCTCACTTCAATATCCAAAACGCGTTTGTGGCTTTCAGGTTTATCGCTTGTCAGACCACCGTATTCCGCAGAGATTTCAATTGAGTGCGTGTCGTAAAGCCGATATGCCAGGAAATACAGGTTGGCTTCGCTCTGTTCAGTCTTCAATTTAGAAAAGGAGCGATTGAGTTCCTTCTGCATCGCGCTCAGAACTACATCATCGCCAGCGATGCCAGGAGAAATTGTTAGAGTTAGCGCGCTCAGTACAGATAGAAATGTGCAAAGCCGCTTGACTGACATCCGGTTCTCCTTTGGGGACTCAAGTTTCCATTCAAACATAGAAGTGTAACTATAGCGTCATTGTCGACCCTCAAACCACATTTACTGACATTCCCGTTTCTCAGGCACTGGTTGGTATTGGGAGGCAAACAGGCTATGATCGCGTTGTTTAAATGCTGAGCAACATCGCTTCAAGCAATCTCGTTTATTCGTTGAAGGCAATCTCGTTTAGACACCAGAGCAAGAATGATTACGAACGACTCCTACATCGGTGGCTTCATGCTGATCACTGCGACCACAACGGTCGCGGTTCTTGGTCAGCTTTTCGTGCGCAACTACATAGACAACAACAGACTAGAAGATTGTCATGAAGTAGGTGGACAGTTTCTAGCTGTGATCGGCACAATGTATGCCGTTTTGCTGGGATTGATTGTTGTCGATGCTATGAACAAATTTCAGCAGGCGTCTATCGCTGTGGAACAGGAAGCAAACTCCCTTGCTGACGTTTTCCTTCTATCCGAGCGCATGCCAACCTCGCAGCGCGACAAAATTCAGCGGTTGTGTGTCCAGTATGCCAACGAGGTGGTAGACGAGGAATGGAAGACTATGGACGAAGGCAAAGTCTACGTACCTGCGCGCCGAACCGCGATTTCCCTTATGAAAACAACGATGGACTATGAACCTGTTAAGGAGAACGAAAAAGGCGTTTATCCGATCATGGTGCAAGAGGTTTGCCAACTCTGGGACAACAGACGCGCACGCACCAATATGGCTACGAACGGAATGCCTTATATCGAATGGATAGTGCTCATTGTCGGCGGCATAATAACCATCGTATTCACGTACTTCTTTTACGTCGAATCACTGGCTGCTCAAGTGGCGATGACCACTATGGTAAGCGTCATTATTTGCTTGAACTTATTCCTGGTTCTGCTGTTCGGTTATCCTTTCTCTGGAGATTTAATAGTTAAGCCGGACGCCTTCAAAGTAGATCAAATGATCTTTCAGGACAAAATTGGCATGCAAAAAATTGATCGCCCCATGAACTAGGACAAGTTCAGAAATTCGCATAAATGAAAGGCTCTTTCGGTAATGAAAACCGATAAAGCAGGTAGTGGAAAAACACTCCAAGAACAATGCCTAGAAGCAATGACAGACATCCGTTCAAAATCGTCCTTTTCATGCTCTAATCTTTATCGCTGAATGAATCTAAATTTGCGCTGACTATTGATCTGCTGCATTTCAAAAATCTTGGAGGCGACTGCAGCACTCAGTTTCGCCCCGCCCGGACCCGTCAAATGGCACCCGTCGAGGTAGTCGTCTGGTTTAAAGTCTTTGCCTACGTAAAGAGCAGATACACCTATGCCTTCCCAGAGCTTCACACTTAGTTCAGAGACTTGTTCGTGCAGACCGAATTCCTCCTCATTGAGTATCCGTGACAAAACCAGAGGATTTTTTCTCACGTCAATCAGTAAAACCTGCGAACGGAGCTGTTCCGGCACGGTCGCATCTATCGAATATTTGTACCAATCAAGCATTTGTTTTGAAAATTGCCTCTTTTTTGTTTCGGTATTCGTTTCAAAATACGTATCAAAATCTCTCAGTGCATCTCTGCGCTCGAATTCCAGATTCAGGTCGTCAAATCGATGCGCAACAGGCTCTAGAGGCGACGGTTCTTCGTCTGGATAAATCTTCCTCGGTGCCATAAAAGTGTTGGCAGTAGGTTTTGTCCAGACCGTAAAAAATGATTTGTAGGCGAGCGTTGACCAGAGATCTTTGAAATAGAAAATGGAGTCCAGACGCTCCTCGATTTGACATTCTTCCAAGATCTCCTTTTCAGCAACTGTTTCAACCTTGATTCTTTCGCTGATGTACTCATCCAGGCGTCGATAGTATGGCAAAAGACCCTTATAGTGTGCGTCCCACCAGTAGGAATATCCAACAAAAGGTGTTTCGACTCCATTTGCGTACAATGGCTGCGCCACAGCAACGTAGTAGAGGTCCTGGTGTCTCAAGGCCAGGCTTAAAAATGCTATGTAAGGCCCTGTAAAAGAGGGCATTCCTGATTGAGCGAGGTTCAAAACTTTGTAAGATGGGCCCAGGCGCGTCTGCAGATCTGTCGTCCAGAGTTCTTTGCCCTGACCTCGACCTTCCGCAATCGAATTTCCACCTACCACCACGACGATTTTACCTTGAGCCAGTGCTTCGTTTATCATTGCCACCATCTGAGATACCGTAGCGAAAAAGAAGGTTTCTGCACTCAATGATGAGTGAAACCGCCGGAAGTTTTCGTAGGGGTTTCTGGAAGCGCAGTACCTGCCAGCAGCTGTGCATACGATCAGTCCCAGCAATACGCCAGAAAAAAACATTTTTGGCATCATGAAACTGCGCAGCTCATCCCACATACTATTGAACCGTTGTGCTCGAAAATAGCAATTTGCACATCTCGAAAGCTTGAGCCAGGGGGTAAAAGAAGAGCAACCAGCCAAAGCTGACAAAACCAAAAGTAGTGGCGCGTGCAGCAAAAGGAATTCGGTCGAATATCCAACCAACTGACCTGCCCAGCTTGCCCAGGAAATCACGATAATTGGAAGCTACTGCCAGACCGAATCCGTGATAAAGACCCCAGCATAAGAAATTCCAAGCCGCACCATGCCAGAGTCCACACAGGGCAAAAGCGAAAACTCCATTGGCAACAGTTCGGAGCGTTCCGCGTCGTGAGCCGCCCAACGGAATGTATACGTAGTCTCGGATCCAGGAACTCAGTGATATGTGCCACCGCTGCCAAAAATCTTGAATATTGCGGGCAGTGTAGGGCCAGTTGAAGTTTATCGGTAAATTGATGCCCATCATGCGTGCGACACCGATGGCGATATCGCTGTACCCGCTGAAATCGAAGTAGATTCGCAAGCTCAGGGCGATGAGAAAAATCCAACGCTCATGCTGGGATATGGCATGAAATTCTTGCGTCGCCGAGTTTATGTACAGTGTCAAGTTGTCTGCCAGAACGATTTTTTTGAAGAACCCAGCTGCAACTTGCGTCAGTCCTTGTGAGAAATCCAGGCCGCTTGTGCATTTCGTGCCGATAGTCAGCGACGGTAGAAACTGTTCGTATCTTTTGATTGGCCCGGCGACAAGCGATGGAAAGAACAGTGCGAATTGAATAAAATCGACCGGCTTCTCAATGACTGGCTTTCCGTGACGACGATCCCATAAGTAATGCACAAATTCAAAGACGAAAAAACTTATTGCCAGCGGCGCCGTGGCGGGCAAAAGCTTGTCGAGCCAGGCATCTAGTTGCTGAGCTTGTGCTTTTCCAAATACACCCAAAAGCTCGCGACATATGAAATGCGAATATTTATAGAAGGTCAACGCCAGGCAGCAGAGAATTATTCCAAGGGTTTGTGCACGCTTGTCGTTAGACCTCGCCAGCACGTAAGTCACGGCACCCAGACATACGATCGGCATTACTCCTGCCGCGCCGGCAAAATGTGTGTGAAAGATGACGCAAAAAAGCAGGAGCAAAATTACGCGCAACTTCGGTTCCGATATCGCGTAGAGAACAAGGAAAATAGACGACGCGCAAAGGAACCAATAGGTCGAGAAGATCACTGGATACTCTAGGTTTTGCTATTGCTTTGACACCTGGATTAGACATCAAATCGATATTGCTGTCAAATTAATGGCATAAGCTTGTCGACTTTGTTAGTACGTTTTGTTTGTACTGAGTCTAAATGCCGACTTTCAACGACCCTAACTCTGCTGTTTGTCGACTTTAATAGTACGTGACACTGTTCAGTATGCCGATTTTTACTCAGCGCACAGGCGCTCGCTTCTGCGCCCCGGTCTGGATGTGTTCTAAACCGCAACCGAGGACGCAGAAACACCACGGAGGTGCAGCCGAGGACGCAGAAGCACCGACCTGACCGCCGCCAATCAGCGCACAATCAAACTTCTGATTTAGTCGGGATGAGCCTGACAAATAATGACACGACCGACAATATCGCTTCGGCGATCTCAACAAACAAAGTCTTGATGCTGATCAGGACGACAATAGCTACGAACAAGATCATTTGACTGTTGGATTCGCTATCGAGGCAAGCCTCAGGGTTCTGATTTGAGTCAAACAGCATACAGAATCCTCCTTCGATAAGCTCGAATGAGTGTTGGCGGAAAGTTTGCGGTCTCTGGTAAGCCTGAGGGCCAATGAACGGGATTTTGCGGGATCTTACAGTTTACGACCTGATACTAGTTGTTCACTGTGTCCGAAGTGTACCTTTGCAGCGTTACCATGATGTTACTAAACCAAAGTTTTTCGCAGCCATGGCTGTCTTCTGCAGTTCAGGCAGCAGGTACTAAATTACTTCCACAAAAAGCGCCCGAAGATGTTCGGGCGCTTTTCAAGGTAAACGGTTGCCGGCCGCTCCACTTTTTGCCGAGCATAATCCAAAAGCGGTTACTTAGATTTTTTGCCTGCGCTTGTCTTGGTACTATTTTTGGTGTCAACCTTTGTTGTTTCAGTTTTTTCTGTCGTAGTCGCTGCAGTCGCTGCTGTAGTCGCGGGTGTCTCAGTGACCTTTGCGGACTTGGTTTCTGTTTTACTCGCATCAGACGATTTGCTTGATTTTTTGCGAGTATAACCTTTGACTACGGTTCCATCTTTTCTGGTATAGCCAGCTACCTGCACGGTGTCAGATGTACTGACCGATTTCGTCGATTTTGCAAACGCGTGTTGGTTGAATCCAAACGAGGCTGCAGTCGCCAACGCCAACAATAACGCGCTAATCTTTTTCATTGCTGATCTCCTTGCACACAATGCTCAAATTGCATTCACAACATTCACGATAATCGGCGCTGGTGTATATTTCGTGAAGAACTGACTCGCCTGTGCAAGAAAAAGACTTTGGTTTTGCAAGAATTTCGATCTATTGATCGACGCCTGATTGCAATGCAGCCGGCTTTTTGCTCAACACTTTTGCTTGAACGCTCTCTTCGGCCGGTTTAGCCACACGAGCAATAAACTTGTCGTTAGTTTCCCAACGCTTAGGCTCTTGACCAGTCAATTCTTTCAAGTGATGCCGCGCCATTCCAGCGGTCTGTTCGTCTTCCCATTTCTTGTTATTAGTCGGACTCAGACCATTTTTAAAAGTCAGACCTTTTTCGGCACCCTTTGTGTTACGCAGCACGATAAGCCACTCTTTTACACACTCTTTGAACATGCCGGGGTCGCGATCGGTTTGCTCGTCCATCTGTTTTTCAAGACAAATGGCAAGATATTTGTGTGTATCGATGTCGTCGTCGTTGCCTTTCATCGACTTGCGCAAATACTTGATTGCTTGTGCCCACTGCTCACGGTTGATCGCAACTTCTGCACGAAACAGATATGTCTCGGGAGTGTTGTGCGCCAGTCCGAGGAAATCATTATTTTGAATCGGTCTGTAGCCATTGGAGTAATATCCAACGCCACTTTCATCTTGAGCGAATGCACCAGGCATTGGCAGCGTGCAAGCGATAGCAAGGACTGACGCCCCTGTTGCGATGCGCTGGGAAGTTTTAGAAAGGATTGAACGAATCATCAGTTACTGCTTCCTTAATTTCGGTCGCCCAGGTAATCACGATTGGAGCTACTGGTAGTTAAATCATAGCGAACCGGGAATTACTGAGTTTTCAATAATAGGTCTTTTGTCTTCAATGAGCCATAGGGATGACCTAATCAGGGCAGTTCTGAGCTTTATTTAAGTATTCAAGTAGTAATTAGGAACAACTTTGCACCGCGCACAGTGTCATGACTGAGACCATAAAAGTTCTAGATGCCTGTATACCGAGCGCGATTAAAATTTGCTCATCGCAGCTGAGAGAGGAGCGGTTGTAAAGATTCTCAAACAGGCTAGCCCCGGATTCTCGATCATGCCCTGAACATGATGCGAACCCGGTGCCGCTTGCCTGAAAAATTTATAGCTCTGAGAGTGCTATTTGCCAACATGGGCAGCGAGATAACGATCGAGATCATCACGTCCAACCTTATCGGCATGGCGCGCACCGGACCTGCCACCACCTGTGAGCGGTGAAATGTCATTGAAGTACTGCTGCAATTTTTCGATCGCTACATGGTCCTGATAATTGAGATAGGAATGCCAGTTTTTGTCACCAGCGTGGTGCTGCATATCCCGATTCTTAACATCATAACTAAGAGCGTCTTCGATACTGCTCGAACTAATGAAAGCACCACCGTTAGCCTTAGCTAGCTTGTCGAATAAAACCGTTCCATCATCTTTGCGCGGATCAAGCAGACCGTGTTTCAGCTGCTGAGCATCCGCGTTCACTTGTGCTTCATGTGCGATGCGGCTTTCATTGGCATGACGTGCTTTCGAAAATTCAGCGTTAACCACATTCAGATCACGGTCGCTCAGCCCATTGTGATCGTAATCACCAGTTTTACGTTCCGCAGTCTTTTTCATCGAGTCGTAGGACGTTTTTAGAGTATCTATGAAAGCCTGTTCAACCTCACAAACTCTTCCATTCTCAAGCTTGCGCATTTTTGCCCAGCCATCGATGTGGTTTTTGCCTACATCACCATTGTCGTTAGGCATGTCAGCTTTGTGCCACTGCGCATAAGCCACTGTCAATTCGGGCAGCAATCCTTCTTTTTTGAGTCCCTCAGTGACGGCGTGGAAGTAGGCTCTATCCTGCGCACTACCACGTCCGAATTGCTTGCTGTCTTTAGCCATTTCGCCCCACACATTTTCGATACTTGTGTGCTTTTCTGCAGCTTCTCTAAAGCTCTGAACAGTCTTTTGAGCTTCGACTTCAGGATTCAACTTAGACATATGCACCTCTCCAAAAATCGTCTGTGGACTTGCCGATCCGATGACTGAATACTAGTTGCTACTTCTTGCATTCCGATTGCAGGTTTATTGCAGATTTCTTGCACGCGGAATTTCTTCAATTGGCGCTGCGATATGGAAAAATAGACGCACACTGGCGTGCGGTTGCCAGCATCTCGAGAGGCGAGGACGATTTTGTCTGTGCAACTGGAAAACCCTGAAGAGAGTTTAGAAGCGAGCGAAGGCAAAAGCTGTAAAGGTGGCGGTAATTACCGTTACGTCATTCTCGGACTGGCGTTCTTGATCACTCTAGTCAATTACATGGACCGCGCCTCGATCTCTTACGCAATCGGACCAATAAAAAAGGAATTCGGCATCGACGATAGTCAGTTCGGCGTGGTCTTAGCCGCTTTCGGCGTTGGTTATGCAGTTATGACTCTTGGTGGTGGCATAATCGTAGACCGTTGGGGAGCTCGAAAAGTCTGGCCCGCAGCTGCGATTGCCTGGTCGGGCTTCACGGCGCTAATGGGCTGCGTCGTTGGTTTTCCGGCGCTGTTATCGCTACGGATTATGTTAGGTCTTTCGGAAGGTCCGCATTTCCCCGCCCTTACGCGCGTCGTCGCTGACTGGTTGCCGCAAACAGAAAGGGTACGCGCAACAGGGTTAGGATTGTGTGCCGTGCCCCTTGCGTCAGCGATTGGCGCGCCGCTTATATCTACTTTGATCATTACAGTTGGATGGAAAGCGATGTTCCTCGTAATGGCTAGCGCAGGCATCGTGTGGGCTGGAATCTGGTACATCATGTTTAGGGACTATCCAGATTCGAGCACGTTTGTTAGTGAGTCAGAACTTCGACACATCCATGAAGGTCAAACGCACGACCGTTCCATCACCGACGAAGAACGGCGCGCCAGGAACCGCAACGATGGCGGTACAACCTGGCGAGACATGCTCACAAATCCCGCCCTTATATCAAACAATATTGCCTATTTTGCCTTTGGCTATTCGCTCTTCTTTGCCCTGACATGGCTTCCAGGTTATCTGGAACACTCCCATAACGTGAAACTGGAAGATGCTCGCTTCATATTAATCGCTCCGTGGTTAACTGCGGCGATACTACTGCCGGTGGCCGGCTTTTTGTCGGACTGGCTGTGGATCAAAACAGGAAGCAAACAAGTTTCACGCTCGTATCTGATATGCATATGCCAGCTGATCTCGGGACTTTCCTACGTTCCACTACTGTTCAATCCACCTCTGGCAACATCGATGCTTTTCATTTCTCTGGGTGTTGGTTTTGGAATGATGCCGAATGCTGCCTTCTACGCTATCAATTGCGACCTGGCGAAAGACAGAGCCGCGACCAGTCAGGGACTGATGAATTGCTGTTCGGCGATAGCTTCAATCATGGCGCCTGCACTGACAGGATTCATTGCTGCCAGGACCAACAGTTTCGCCGGTGCGTTCGCCCTGCTGATTTTCTTCACGCTGGTTTCGGTCATCAGTGTCGGTCTCGTGCAGCGATTAGATTCAAAAGCTGCACCGTGACTCGTCTCGTTTTATCGTAACTGAGAGTGTTTTAGCGTGGTGGCTGAGTCATTGTTTCCAGATTTGCTCTTCAGAAACGGCCGCGTCCAGGCTTCTTTTGAGCTTTTTCTTGGCTACTTTTGAAATTGCACTTAGATTTTTTCGAGACTTTGGAAGCCTTCTTCTTCGCTGAAAGATTGGCACTGCGAAAACTGTCGTTAGCCAGTTTGATCAGATATTCAGATTCTTCCAATGCCGCCTCTGGAGCCCGGAAATAGCCAAGATTTACGGTCTTCCCATTTCGGTCATACTCGAAATATTCCTTGTCGAAATCAGTCTTTAAAGAAACACCATTTTCGTCTTTTGAATCTTTCAAATACAACACATCGTCGATGATAATCGCGAACATACGTCCGTGAGAAAAGAGTCCGATGCCACCAAACATTCGCTTTGCGACTACTTCCGACCAGGTGCCAAGCAAGTCCAGAACATGCGCTGTGAAGCTGTCTTCCTCCGGGCGCATCGTCGTCTCTAAATCCTTCTAAGTGTTGCTGATATCAATCCATACGGTTCGTCAGTGGTCACGAATATCTCATTTTTATTTTCCAGTTTAAATGGTTCAAGGTTGAATGGTATTCGATGCTGATTTGGCATCTCGATTGTGATTTCACTGATTTCGGGCACTCGCAACAGCGCCAGTTGTCCAATTTCATTGATCGTGTGTTGAACAGCAAGGCTGTGGTGGGTTGCAAAACATTCCAGCAATGCATTCCTGACGCAATCATACGCCGCCTGGAAGTCGACCTTACCGTCGCGGTAGAGCCAGTGGCATGAGACGCTCGTTCCAAAAATTCTGTCTGTAACGTCGGGCAAAGTCGTGTGCTCGTCACGAACAAAACCCCAGAATTCAGATGCGGTTGTCTTGACCAACTTCAGTCCCTCTATACCGGCATTGATTGTCACGCCGTCTCTGGTTGCGTCAATCTCGGCAACTCTTTTTTCGGGTCCGGCTCCAAAAAATGAATGCGCATGTTCTTTTCCATTGACCACAATGCGATGCCACAACTCCTCTACCAGACGAATCTTTACGCCACTGACTTGCTTGTAGGTTTTCAAATAATGCTCAGCCATGTACTGACCGAACGATTCAATAGTGTCTAGTGGATGCTTGCTGGCAAGAACATAAACCATGTTTTTCATCGAGTCTGTCGCAACGACTTGACTGTTATCACCAGCGGTGTAAGTGCGCTCGAAATCTCCCTTGAGCTGAATATCGACGCAAACTTCTTTAAAGACATGACGGTCATTCGCACGCGTCAACTTGCTCACACGTACTCGGGATTTGCCGTACGCGTTTTGGACAAGAACGCCTGCAGCACGAGTTTCCTTTGTAATGGTGCCCTGCTCTGTACCAGTCATTTCGGCATCTCCTTGCAGCTATAGAGCAAAAAATTATACGCCTTTATCCATCAAGATGCCTTAATCCATGGCTCAGCGGCTTGCGTTATTTGGGTCAGCGGCGTGCGGTACTTGAGTCAACTACCACGATATGTTGAATAGCCAAACGGGCTGAGCAGCAGAGGAACATGATAGTGCTGCGTCGGATCTTTGACCTCGAAAACGATGCTGACTGTCGGGTAAAAGCCATGCTCGTTCTGAGATGCATAGTAACTTTGCGTGTCGAAGGTTAGCCGATAAATTCCTTCGAGCAAATGGAATCCTTCTTTGACGAGATCAGGCAATCTTCCATCGAAATTAGTTTTGCCGGATGCAAGTTCATCCCATTGCTCACCATTTTTAAATTCGAGCACGACTTTGATGCCGCTGCCCGGGCGTCCTCTGGATGTATCGAGTACGTGAGTTGTTATGGCGCTCATAGTTTTTCCAATCTTAAGTGAGTGATTTTCTGTTGTTCAGCACCGGCTATCAACAGTTCAGTGTCGGGAGCGTTTTTGAGACGCTCCTTCAACATTGCCAGCATTTGATCGGCGGACTTGCCAGTTGCGCAAACGATGAAAATATATCCGAATTTTTGCAAATACTCTTCATTGCGAGCAGCCAGATCCTGCGCAACCTCATCTGAAATTCCGCTGGCGCCGGCTTGCTCGTTCTGGGCCCAATTTTTGGTGGCGCCATACTTTTCCTTGAGCGTGTTGATGTCACCGATTTTAGGATGAGCAGCAAACGCGGACATCCAATCAGCGTGTGTCAACTCGTCAAAGGACTGCGCAGACTTTT
Organism: Drouetiella sp.; assembly: GCA_036702955.1. Lineage (GTDB taxonomy): Bacteria > Cyanobacteriota > Vampirovibrionia > Obscuribacterales > Obscuribacteraceae > PALSA-1081. The sequence continues at coordinate 61,769 of DATNPY010000048.1, forward strand.
CAAAAAGTCGCTCAGCACTGGCAAACGGCTTAGCCGCCACCATTTTTTCTACCCAGGCCTCACTGCCGCAGCATCTGCGAAACATCTCTGCGGCAGCTTCATCGCTAAGTTCGTTGATACTCTTTACGCTTATCATTTTTTTCTCTGGCAGATCCATTTTCGACCGGGCCGGCTAGAAGACACCAGACTCTAAAACGACTGATACCGCCATCGGGCACAATATTCAGACGCAGATGAGTCCACGGACCTTCGGCGAGAATTTCTTTCTCGTAAAAATGCCTGTGGTCAGCCTGCAACTTGGTTTGCGCAAGAACTTTTGTCCACTCAAAACCTGACGCAGTGAGATTGTTCATTTCAGCACCTGGAGCGTAGCAGGCATCAATCCAACAAGAATCGGGGAAATTGCCCTTGTAATGCTTGGTGTCGACCTCGATTTTTCTCAGCAGCCCCGGGCGAGCAAGCTGCACGATAGACCAGTCATGACCCTGATCACGACGCCTTCTGGTTTCCCAACCGTCGCCCATGTTGACACCGGAACCAGGCATGATCATATTGTTCTTGTTGCCAAAAAACATATCATTGCATGCCACCACACTGCCACCATTTTCAACGGCAGCAAGGTCGACTTGTTCGTCTTTCGGAACTGAGTGCCAATCTTTCGATACTGTACCGTAAACCTTGAAGCGCGCTACACCACCGTCTGGATAAATGTTTAAACGCACGTGTGTCCATCGATTAGCATCGGCGATGGCAAAGATATTTTGAGAACCTTGCTTCAGAGGGGATTTTGGCAAAATCTCGACCCATGCAGCTTCTGGCAATTTTTCTTGAGGAATATCTTTATCCAGGCACAACGCATCAATCGATGCGTAGGGAGGGTGGTTGCCCAGAAAGTTGTTTGTGTCGATATCGACGCCTTCGATCACACCTGCCGTACCCAGCTTAAGGATGCACCAGTCATAACCCGGAACACGTTTGCGACGGGTCTCCCAACCGTCCATCCACTTGCCGCGATCTGTGTACTTGTCAGCGATCCATACGCCACGGCCAGCCTTGATCAGATTCTCCTTTTCGGCGAAAAATTCGTCATTGGCAATCAAAACTTTGCCACCCAATTTCTCCGAAGCGAGGTCGACGAAGCCGCTAAAAACAGCCGCTGTAAAGTCGGAATTTCTTTCCATCTATTTTTTACTCTCCACGCGCTCTTTCAACAAAAACTGTCCAACCAGCTTTGCAGCGAAGTTACCGTTGTCGTAAACCAACTGACCCCGCACAAAAGTTTTCTCTACTTTGCCAAAAAGCTCCATGCCGTCATAAGGAGTGACCTTGTGGCGATGCTGAATAATCGACGAGTCGATCTTAGTGACTGCTTCGGGATTCCATACGACGATGTCGGCGTCGTAACCAGGTTTCAAGTGCCCCTTCGACTCGTGCAGTCCCAGAAATCTCGCGGAGCCCTGTGATACCCACTTAGACAATTGCTCGATGGATACACCACGTTGCTTCGCTTGTGTCCAGACGGTAGGAAGAACAAATTGCAAACCGGAGATGCCGCCCCAGGCTTTCTGCAAATTGCCTTCATCGAGGAATTTCAGGCTGGGCGAACATGGTGAATGGTCCGAAACTACAAAATCAATGGTTCCTTTTTTGAGCGCCTCCCAGAGCTTTTCACGATTCTCGCGCTCTCTAATTGGAGGAGCGCATTTAAATCTGGGATCGCCGTCGACAATATCTTCTGCCGCAAAAGTAAGATAGTGCGGGCAGGTTTCGATTGTCAGTTTAACGCCGGCAGCTTTCGCCTTTTCGATTGCAGGTATTGCGTCGGAAGAGGACAGATGAACGATGTGGACCGGGCAATTGTGCTGTTTTCCAAGCTTGATGATCAAGTCGATGGCATCATTTTCCCAGCGCCGCGGTCGTGAGTGAAGAAAGGCGTGGTATGAAGATGGACGGTCGCTCCAGTCATCCGGGTGGGAGTCTTCGCATTCAAGTTCTGCGTGCACCAGAAGAGGAATTTTGCGTCGCGCCAGAACCGGCATGGAGGCGTCAAGATCAGATTCCGTCACGTTCGGGAAATCATCTATTCCAGAGTGGATCAAAAAACACTTGAATCCACGAACACCGGCATCGATAAGCGGCTCCAGCGAAACCGTGTTGCCTGGAACCACACCGCCGTAGAAGGCGCAGTCCACGCTCAATTTACCCCCAGCCGCTGCCAGTTTTTCGTGCAGAGCCGGCAATGAAGTGGTGACGGGATTCGAATTCAGAGGCATGTCGGCTATTGTCGTGATTCCACCGGCGGCAGCTGCTCGAGTCGCCGTTTCGAATCCCTCCCATTCTGTGCGGCCAGGTTCATTGACGTGGACGTGAGAATCGATCAGACCGGGCATGACTACAGAGTTCCCGACATCATAAATGTCCATACTCTGAGGTATGTCGCCGTCAACCACTCGGCAAATACGACCGTCTTCTACGATCAGACATCCGCTTTTGATACCGCTATCAGTAAGTATGCGCTGACTCGAAATGCCAAAAGTTGCAGCCATATGTGACCTTCCTATTTCAAGTATCTGTAGGCGTCTGTGGTCAGAAACTCCGCAAAATTCTCGCTCTCCACAAGCCTATCCAAAATCTCGGCGGCTTCCTTATAACGATTTGCCGGAGCAGCACTGAGCACTTTAAGCTGAGCATCACGGGTTGAACGATAGAGCTCCTTTGTAATTTGTCTGCCGTCATCAAGTGTTGCGCCGCAAATAATCCATTGCCACAGCTGGGCGCGAGATATTTCTGCAGTTGCGGCGTCCTCCATAAGATTGTGGATTGCCGCAGCTCCAGTTCCACGCAGCCATGACTCAATGTACTGCAAGGCAACATCGACGTTGTTGACGAGACCCTTTTCTGTGATCGCGCTACCGTCTATTTTTACGGCAAGCAGCTCTGGTCCATTCACAACGTCATCGAGTTGCTTGGATTTTTGATTTGGATTATTGCCCAGGGTTTTGTCGAACACATCTTTGGCCACTGCAACCAGGTCAGGGTGCGCCACCCAGGTGCCATCGAAACCAGTGCTGGCTTCGAGTTCTTTGTCATCCTTCACTTTAGTCATTGCAACTTCGTTGATGGCTGCATCTTTTCTGCTCGGTATGAATGCAGCCATGCCACCCATAGCATGGGCGCCGTGACGATGACAGGTTTTGACCAGCAATCTGCAATACGCTCTCATGAATGGCACGCGCATGGTGATTTGAGCGCGGTCAGGCATCAGGAATTCTTTGTGTCGCGAGAACTTTTTGATCGTGCTGAAGATGTAATCCCATCGCCCGGCGTTCAAGCCAGAAGCGTGTTCTTTCAGCTCGTATAGAATTTCTTCCATTTCGAAAGCGGCCATAATCGTCTCGATCAAGACAGTGGCACGAATCGTGCCGCGGGGCACCTTAAGCTGATCTTGCGCAAAGTTGAAAACGTCGTTCCAGAGTCTTGCCTCCAGATGACTTTCCATCTTCGGCAAATAGAAGTACGGTCCGCTATTGCGTTTGAGAAGTTCGGCAGCGTTGTGGTAGAAAAACAAACCAAAGTCAAAAAGGCTGGCTGAAACAGGTGCACCATCGACGGTGACATGATCTTCGAGCAAGTGCCAACCGCGCGGTCTAACGATCAGTGTGGCGATTTTGTCTTTCAGACGGTATGATTTTCCTTCCGGGCTGTCAAACGAAAGTGTCTTTCTTACTGCTTCTTTGAGATTTCTCTGACCTTCGATGACGTTATCCCATGTTGGAGATAACGAGTCTTCGAGGTCTGCCATGAAAGCGTTTGCGCCTGAGTTGAAGGCGTTGATCATCATTTTGCGCTCGCACGGACCGGTGATTTCGACTCTACGGTCTGCCAGATCAGCTGGAGCTTCCGCAACCTGCCACTGTCCGCCACGAACTGAAGCGGTTTCAGGCAAAAAGTCCGGATACTTTCCAGCGTCGATATCTTTCTGTCTCGCGGCTCTATTGCTCAACAGTTTTTCGCGAGTCTGATTGAATTGATTGTGCAATTCGGCGACAAAATTGAGAGCATCGGGTGTCAAAATCTGCTCGTATTCGGGTGTCAGCTTGCCCAGGACCTTTACTTGGTGAGCTACTTGCGTCATTTCTTTCTCCCAGAAGTTAGTCGGCGCGTCATCGCCAATGCGCGGTGCGCATCATTCAGCCGTCGTTTGGACCGTTGTGCCGGAATCTGGCAACTGTACAACCGTCCCAGTGCCAGGTTATATTACACTCCAGTCAATTTGTATATATGACAGAACCCATTTCGCCCAAAATGAGCGGAGCACCACTAGCATTAATTTGATAACTTGACATGGTAAGCGCATCGACAATCGTAGCTGTTCCCATCACACGTGCCGCGTACGAGCCTTACGGTTCTTTGATCGCGGCTGATGATGCACTTCCATACAAGTATGCCAACATGCGCACGGCAAAGCGGTTTGACTTTCTGGCTGAAATCGCCAATTTGCGAACCGATAAAGCCAAGCTCAACCTTTGTGTGTTCAGCTGCAGCCCGCTGGCAAAGCCTTCGTTGCAAATGAAACTGTTGGAAAAGCATCAGTTTTCCACTCAAGTTTTCCTGCCAATGACGAACAATGCCCGCTTTCTCGTGGTCGTTTGCCTGGGCGAAGACGAGCCAGATCTGAGCACTCTGATGTGTTTCGAAGCAGGGAATGGTCAGGGAATCAGCTACAAGCCCGGAGTCTGGCACTATCCGATGACCGCGATTGGCGAGTCGATCGACTTTGCCTGCCTGGTCTGCGAAGACGGTTCGAGAGACGATTGCACAATTCACAGCTTCGAGTCGGCGATTGAGATTTTTCCAACGCACTAAATCTGTGCGTTTTCGAGTTGTCAGGCTTATAAACTAACGACACCGCGATGGTGGACCAGTTCCCTGGAGGAAAGCAGGTGCGTAAGTTATTCGGATTGGCTTTGAGTTTGATCGCACTGGGCGCAGTCGGCCAGTCATTCACGACCGGTGCGCTTGCTGAGGTCAGTTGTGTCGCCGAAATCAAATCGACACCCACTCATCCAGGAATTATTTTTCATCAATATTATCTGGGCTGCCTGTCACACGCTTCCTATCTGATCGGTGACGAGGCAACTAAAACAGCCGTCGTTGTCGATCCCCAGCGTGACGTTGACCAGTACATCGCAGACGCAGAAAAGAACGGACTGAAGATCACACACGTTTTTCTGACGCATGTGCATGCCGATTTTGTCGCAGGGCATCTTGAACTGCAACGAAAGACTGGAGCAAAAATCTGTCTGGGCGCTAAAACTAACGCCGGTTTCAAATTCACTGCCTTCAAAGACGGTGACTCATTAGATATGGGCAACATCCGCTTCAGAGTGCTTGAAACACCTGGTCACACACCTGAAGCGATCTCAATTCTCGTTTATGACACCAGGAAAGACGCGGACAAGCCCTATGCTGTCTTAACCGGAGACAGCCTTTTCATCGGCGATGTAGGGCGCCCTGACTTGCTCTCATCTAAAGGAGTCAGCGCCACTCAACTGGCAGCTATGGAGTATGACTCGCTGCATAACAAACTGATGACACTGCCTGACGAGACGCTCGTTTATCCAGCGCACGGCGCCGGTTCGCTCTGCGGAAAAAACATGAGCAAGGAAACAGTCTCGACAATCGGCGAGCAAAAGCGCACCAACTACGCTCTACAGCCAATGACGAAAGAGAAGTTGGTCGAACTGTTGACGAAAGATTTACCGCCTGCGCCAAAATATTTCGCATATGATGCGGCTTTCAACTGCAAAACGCATCCGTCACTCGATGAACTGATAAAAAACCTTAAACCGCTCTCCGTCGACGAAGCGTTGAAGTTGAAAAACTCTGGCGCATACATTCTAGACGGGCGAGAGTCTGACCTGTACGCAAAAAATCATGTCGTAGACAGCGTCAATATCCCGCTAAAAGGAAGGTACGCTACATGGGCTGGAACCTTCATAGATCACGACAAGCCGGTTGTGATCATCGCTGATCCAGGGCAGGAAAAAGAGGCGGCTATGAGACTCGGCAGAATTGGATTGGATTCAGTCGCTGGTTATGTCGATGGTGGCATGAAAGCATTCGATGGAAGAGCAGACCTCGAGCGAAACAATAACCGCGTCGACGCGCAGGAATTATCCAAGCTGATGCAATCCGACAAGCCTCCCTACGTCCTCGACGTGCGCAGTGAAGGTGAATGGCAGACCGCTCATATCGACAAAACGCATCTATTGCCTCTCAATGATGTGCTGGAACACATCGACAGCCTGCCAAAAGACCGCGAAATCATCATCATGTGCGCCTCAGGCAATCGCTCATCCACAGCAGCCAGTCTGCTCAGCCAACGTGGTGTCACTCACCTGACTGACCTCCGCGGTGGCATCGAAGGCTGGCAACAAGAAAAGCTTCCCGTCGTTTCGCAGAGCACCATTGACGGTATCGCAAAACCGCCTGTTGCCGGTCCATCCTGCCCGGTCAAGCAGCAGTGAGTTACAGTCAACCCAGACTCTATCGATGACTTTCAACTCGGAAAATCTGAACGAGCGCCGCGCCCACAGTGATTTTGTCAGTCGCAGGCAGTTTTTGCATCTGGTTTCGGCGGCGACAATGTCTGGAATTTTAAGTTCGTGTCATTCTCATGAACAGAAACAAGGCTCAATCATTCTTCCACCCGGTCAGACTGTCGGCCGATTTCCTGAAAAAACGGAGCTGATTCTTCTTACAGACCGACCTCCACAACTGGAGACACCGCTGCATTACTTTCGAGACGATCTTACGCCTAACGACGCGTTCTTCGTGCGGTGGCATTACGAGGGTATACCTACTTATATCGACCTGAGCAAATTCAAATTGCATGTAGATGGGCATGTCAGCAAGCCATTGCAACTCTCTGTCTACGATTTGAAAAAGCAGTTCGAGCCAACGACTATTGTTGCCGTAAATCAGTGCTCCGGCAATTCCCGCAGTTTTTTCGAGCCGCGGGTTCCGGGTGGGCAATGGCGCAACGGATCCATGGGCAATGCGCGCTGGACAGGTGTCAAGCTAAAAGATCTGCTGCAACATGCTGGTATCAAGCCCGGTGCCGTTGATGTCAGCGTCGCCGGTCTGGACGAAGCTCCACTTTTCAATATGCACAAATTCGTGAAAGCACTTTCGGTCGACCATGCCATGGGTGACGAAGTGCTGGTGGCTTACGAGATGAACGGTGCGCCTTTACCCATGCTGAATGGGTTTCCTCTGCGCCTTGTAGTTCCAGGCTGGTATGCCACGTACTGGGTCAAGTCGCTGGCAGCAATACAGGTGCTGCCGCAAAAATTTCAGGGATTCTGGATGGATAAAGCCTACAGAATTCCAAAAAACGAAGACGCCGTAGAAACTCCTGAGAATCTGGCTAAAGACACAGTTCCGATCAACAAAATGAACGTCAGATCATTGATCGTTTCTCCTGACGTTCAAGACGTTGTGCAAGCCGGAAAAACTTTTGAAGTTCAAGGCATAGCTTTCGATTCGGGCTCAGGAATCAGTAAAGTGGAATTTTCGGCCGACGGCGGAAAAACCTGGCAGACAACCACCCTGGACTCTGACAAGCTCGGAAACTTCTCTTTCAGACGCTTCCGCATGAACTGGACACCTCAAAACGCCGGTTCGTACAAGCTCATGACACGCGCTACCAGCAACGATGGAAAGGTTCAGAGATCATTCGACCAGTGGAACAAAAGCGGTTACATGCGGAACGTCATCGAAGAGTGGGGGGTAAACGTCGTTTAAATGGCTCCCTCCAAACAAACATTGATGCTTGTTGTTCTGGTCATCACGGCTGCGATTGTCCTCTGGCTCGTAGAACGGGATACGACCAGTGCCAATCTTGAATCCGGTCAATCACCTGTTGCAGTTGCGCAACAACAACAACAACAACAACAACAACAACAACACTTAGTCGACCAACATTCTGAATCCACCATCCATCAGATCACGCTGCCACACGACGAACCTGAGTTTCCGTCAGGTCCCGGACGCGAACTATTTATCTCTCGTTGCACTGTGTGCCACACGCTTAGATACATAACAATGCAACCAGATTTTCCGAAGAAGGTCTGGGCCAAGGAAGTGGCGAAGATGATCAACACTTATGGTGCCCATATCTCAGGTGAGGAAGCAAAGCAAATAACCGAGTATCTTTCGACGATAAAAGGGGCAGCCCCCGCGGCACATGCGAGTACTAAAAAATGAATGAGGCAAAACTACAGAGTGAAAATAACGCTCCGCAGTTTAGTGTCGGACTGATCAAAGCACACGCTTTTGCGGCGCTTGTCACTTTGCTCACTTCAGCCATGTTTGGTTTGCTGGTTTCCTACAAATTGCATCATCCAGACTTTGCCGGTAACGATGCCTGGCTGACGTGGGGAAGGCTGCGATACAACCATACGCAGGGCATTTTCTTCGGTTGGCTCGGCAACGCGTTTCTCATGTTTTTATACTATGCGGTTCCAAAATTGGCTTTCCGTCCAGTCACAAGTGAACGCCTCGGGTGGTTGCTGTTCGCAGTTTGGAACTTCGTCGTCGTGCTCCCTGGCTGGTTGCTTGTCTTCAATGGTGTGAGCCAATCGATTGAATGGGGCGAATTTCCGCTAATCGTTGATGCCTTTGTTGTTCTGGCATTTGTTCTCATGATCGTCCAGTTCGCCTGGCCGCTGATCAAAGCAAAGCTGTCTCACTTGTACGTATCTGGATGGTACATACTGGGCTCACTTGTTTTTACTGCGCTCGCATACCCTGTAGGCAATATAGTTCCCGAGCTTTTGCCCGGAGCTCAAGGCGCTGCTTTCAGCGGGCTGTGGATCCATGATGCAGTCGGGCTGTACGTAACCCCGCTCGCTCTTGCAATTGCTTACCTGGTAATTCCGCTTTCCACACGACGTCCAATTCACAGCCATTTCTTGTCGATGGTTGGATTCTGGATCCTATTTTTTGTTTATCCACTGAACGGAACGCATCACTATATTTTTTCGGCATTGCCGATGGATGCACAGAAGGGTGCCATAGCTGCTTCAGTCTATCTGGGGCTGGACGTAATCATTGTCGTGACGAACCTGCTCCTTTCGCTTAGGGGATCGGCGTCTGAACTCAAAGAGGACATAGCACTGCGCTTTGTATGGATGGGCACGATTCTTTATCTGATCGTCAGCTTGCAGGGCTCCATGCAGTCTCTGATGCCCCTAAACAAACTCGTGCACTTCAGCGATTGGGTAATCGGTCACTCACATCTTGCCATGCTCGGCTTTGCCTCTTTCACCGCCATTGGTGGCATAGCTCATGTGTGGCAACGATTGCCCGGTGTGCGATTCAACAAAAGCGCGCTGACCTGGAGTTACTGGTCGCTTTTGGTCGGGCTCACCGCCATGTTTTCGATTACAACTGTGGCTGGGCTCGTTGAAGCTCACATCTGGCAAAGTTCCCTTGCCTGGCTGGATTCTGTCCGAACAGTTCGAGACTACTGGGTGTTCAGATCCTTTACTGGTATTCCGATCCTGTCCGGGTTTATCCTCCTACTTGTTTCGCTTACCACAGGGAAGTTGGTATCAGATAAAGCTTTGACTACCTCACCACAGCCTTCATATGAAGATGAAAACGAAACAGAAAGCGAAAGAACAAAGAGTGGAAGCAAATGGCTCAATATGACATATCTTTCCGCATCGCTAGCGGGTTTCGGATTTTTCCTCTTCTCATTTGCGGTGCTCGGCTTATTGCCCGGTCAGGCCCTCGAAAAAGAGGTGGCACGGACAAGACCTCAGGTAATGCAGCCGCTGACAAAAGCGGAAGAGAATGGACGGGCTGTCTATGCACGCGAAGGCTGCGCGTATTGCCACACGCAGCAAGTCAGGCTGGTCGAAGCGGATATCGCACGTTTTGGAGCGCCAACTAAAGCCTGGGAGACGGAATACGACTATCCGCATCTGTGGGGCACAAGACGAATTGGTCCAGACCTGGCACGCGAATCAGGTATCAGGTCGGATGATTGGCAGCTCACACATTTGTACAATCCCAGACTCACAGTAGCTGACTCTGTGATGCCAGGCTATCCGTGGTTGTTTGAGGGAAGCGCAGGGAAACCAGGCAAAGACGCTCAAGATCTGCTGAAGTATATAAACTCGCTTGGGCGCGCCAGACAGTTGACTGGTGCGGACGCAAATCAGTTTACGCTCGCTCCAAACTGCTCCTGTCCACTGCCTGTGAAGAGGTTGGAAACTGAGTTGACGGTCGTCGGTGCCAGCCCCGCAAAAGCAAGACGATCTGGTTCAAGGCTTGTTATTGCGCTGCCAAAAGATCCAGCACAGTTAGCCACGGATACGCGCAACGGGCAAAAGATTTTTCTGCAGAACTGCGCCAGTTGCCATGGCGCATCGGGTGAGGGTAATGGAGAGGCAGCACAATTTCTGCTTCCTCATCCGGGCAATCTAACAGCAAGCCGAATGTCGACGGAAACATTGAGTTCAATTATCGTCAATGGACTGCCGGGCACGGCCATGCCAGCCTGGCGTGACATGCCGCAAAGAGATGTTGAGTCTCTGGTTGTCTATCTCACCACGTTGTATAAACCCGACAAAGAGAACACCTTAGCAAGTGCGGCAGACTTAGAGAGTGGAAGAGCGCTTTTCTCAAAGCAATGCGTTTCCTGCCATGGCAGCACCGGTGCTGGCGACGGCGTGTCAGCCGCTGCTATGGCTCGCTGCCCGACAAACTTTCATCAAGTTCAGCCGACATTAGCCGACGCCATATCTGATATCGGCGAGGGCGTACCTGGAACAGGAATGCCGCCCTGGGGTGCGCAACTAACAGAGAATGAACGCAGGCAACTGGCGATATACGTGCGTTCCCTGTACGAAGGAGAGCAATAACCGATGTTGCTGCAATACGCTCTGATTTTAATGACGGCACTGGTGGCGCTATTTGTGATTGCCTGGCTGCGTTCACCCAGGCTCCGTGACAGACTCGAAGAGCCCAAGTACAGGATTTTGCAAGAGCGTGATCCTGACATCGGGTAAACTCTCCTTATACATTCCGCTGAGACAGGTGCATGTCTGACGATTCGAAAAAGACTGATTCGCAAACCGTCCCAACGAGACTTACCGCAAATCAACAAAGCTTGCGAGCACTCTTAGCAGTAGTTGCTATCTTCGGCTCGGCGAGCATATTTTTTTTCGCAGTCCTGCCGCATGGACAGGACAAAAGCGAACTCCTACAGAAAGCAGTTCCCTGTCAGGCAACGTCCTTATCAGCATTCAAAGATACAGAGAAAGTCATAACTTTTACATTGAATGGCGTCACGTCAAATTTCAGCAGAGAGCATCCCGAATCACCATATCTTTTCAAACAGTACCTTTTGCGCTTCGGCAAAGGTGGGCGCGGTACCTCTTATCGACAGGTCCTGGAGCCCAGCCTTGTGGAAATTGAAGATACATTCGGCACAAAGATGATTTTCACCGCTCCCGAATATCGTTTTATGAATCAGCTGGCTTTTATCAGTGACGGTAAGAATTTTCCCGAGTCGACACCGGAATCAGTGAAAAAAGCTGGAAAGCCTGATGTCTGGATCTTCGGCGTGGAAAAGGATAAACCAGTGACGTTTGTAGGAACGGTATGGTCTCAACCTAATGGCACACTTTTATTTAAGGGCAAAGATTGGACCAGAGCACTCATCTCCAATCTCACTGTCGAGCAAATGAAAGAGTACAACGCAGCGGATGCGCAGGAAATGTACCGAATTCTCTGGACTACTTTCATCCCAGGCGCTCTGGCCATCTTTATGGTTATCGCACTCATGCTCTTTATTTCAAACCGTCAAACAAAATCACCACCACAGAAATAATCACGTTTCGCGGAGATTGCGTTCAGAACAATTGACCGGCTTAGCGCACTTGTAATGGCGCATAGACAGTCAGTATGATCTAGCGATGAATCTCAAAATTTGGCAGAAGATCCTGCTTATAGTATCTTTGCCGGTCATCTTCGAAATCATATTTGTTGCCACTCTGGCTGCTTTGCTGCTACAGACGCAAGAACTCTCAGATCGATTCGAAGCCTCCAAGACAGCTCTGCTGCAGTATCACGCCGCCGAAGAGACATTAATTCAGACGGCATTCTCACTGATAAATATAAACAAGGTCAGTGAAACTGAGTTTTCAAGAGAATTCGACGAATTACAAGCCAAGCTGCATAACTTTCATCACATCGTCGAATCAACATTCGGTGTTCGACCCGAGCTCAAGGATGCGCTCGAACCTGTTCCGGAGCTAGTGCATGGCTGCGAAAAACTGATTGAACAGATCAAGGTCATGATGCGAAGTCCGCCCGAAAAGCGTCATGACATGCAGAAACAATTGGAACCGCAACTGGTCGTCATGGTGCTCAATATGAAGCCCGTTTCCGACCGTGTTGCCCAGGCAGAAAATGCCATGCATGTCTATGCACCTGCTGAACTGGCAGCCCAACGTGAATCAGTAATGATTGCAATCGGATTGGGCCTTATCTTTAGTTTGATTATCTCTTGCGGAGCAGGCATTCTATTTTTCAGAAATATCGCAAAACGCTTTTCAATTATCGAAGAGAATGCTCAGCGCGTTGCTCTCGGTCAGCAACTGCAGCCACCACTGAAAGATCAAGATGAAATAGGTCAGCTGGACGCCGCTTTGCATAGCGCTGCATCTCTGGTGGAAGACGCAAGAAAGAAAGAGTTCGCTATTCTCGAGCAATCGGTCGATGTGCTTTGTTCGCTCGATCGACGGCTGCGTATCGTTGATGTAGGAGCTTCGGTTTCAAGAGCATGGAAATATAATGCCGATGAATTGATCGGACGCTCGATACTAACTATGGTGCCTGAATTAGAGCGCACCAGACTGACTACACTGATGCTCGAGAATATGACTTCGGAGAAAGAGTTTGAATTTGAATGTCAGCTCCTGACGGGCAACGGCAATATCAGAGACATCCTATGGAAAACCAGCTGGTCGCAATCGGACAAAATATTCTACTGTGTAGCACACGATGTCACAGAACGACGCGCGCTAGCCAGGCAAAAACAACAACTCATTTCAGTTGCCGGCCACGATTTGAGAACGCCGTTAACATCGGTTTCAAGCACACTGGCTTTGATAGGGGAAGGTGCAAGAGGGGATGTGAGCGCAAACGCTCGCAAGGAATTAGTTAAAGCCGGTCAGAGTCTCGAGCGACTTATGGAACTTGTACGAGATTTACTTGACCTTGAAAAACTCGACGCCGGCAAAATGGTGCTTGAACTCAAAAGTGTGAGCGCACTTGATGTTTGCTCAGCAGCAATCGACTCGCTCAGCACACTGGCGCAGAAGATGAACGTCAAGATTCAACCACCATGGCAAGATGCCCTGATGATAGGCGACGAGCGACGCCTTGTCCAGATTATGATCAACTTCCTTTCCAACGCAATAAAATTCTCACCGCGTGGAGGCACGGTAACCGTCGCCATCAAAGCAGGAGACGATTTTATCGAAATGAGCGTCGCCGATCAGGGTCCGGGAATTCCGGCGGCTGACCGAGAAATGATCTTCGAAAAGTTTCACCAGTCCAAATCGGTGTCCTCAACTGCGCCCATCAAAAGCACCGGCTTGGGACTTGCCATCGCAAAAGTACTGACAGAGGGTCACAACGGCACTATCGGAGTCGATAGCGAAGTTGGTCAGGGCACTCGATTTTACGTGCGCATTCCGACATTCAGAGACAACTATAGTTCCATGGAGGTCGAAGAAGAGCCATGAAACTGACGACTCAAGGATTTGTGGTTATTTTTTGCCCAGTGGCATTTCAGATGCTTCTGGTTGCAACGTTGCTGATTCTTATCTCTCAGGCACAAGAAGACGCAAACCGCAACATACAATCAGAATCCGTTTTAAACGAATGCAACCTCATTGTCATGCGTGTCTTCGAGGGAATGGGTGCGTACGCGATGATGCACACAAATCAGAGTACACCGCTGACCCCATCTGTAAATGAAGCGAACGATGAGTTTCGTGAACAGGTCACTAAATTACATAATGAGATAGCAGGAGATCCTCTGCAGTCAGACAATGACGCGCTTCTGCTCAAGGAAGCTGACAATATGTCGACATTGACCAACCGCTCCAAGGTGAAGGGCGTGAGCTCAAGTTCAGAGCTGACCAAACACCTGATGGTTGCTCTGTCGCACATCATACAAACAGAAGGCGAGAAGATTCAAGAAGCAACAAAAGTAAAAGAAGCGCGCAGAAACCTTATGAAGGTAGTGCTGATTTCTTTTGCAGCTTTTGGCATCGCTATTAGTGCCACAGTTGCCGTGGTCTGCGCATTGCGATTAAAAAAGCTGATCGCTCACATGACAGAAAACGCAGGTCGGTTTGCCCGTCGGGAGCCGCTGATTCCGCCACTGGAAGGCAGCGACGAAGTAGCACGTGTGGACCAAAATATTCACGCGATGGACGTCGCAGTCGAGGATGTTTTGACGAAAGCACGTAACTTAATAGAGAACGCCGCCGACCTTGTCTGTTCCGTTGACAGAGACGGCTACTTCCAGAGCGCTAACCGCTTTTCGCGTCGCTTGCTCGGACGCGAGCCAGAACAGTTGATTGATACTCCTGTCATAGATCTCGTGATCGCCGAAGATTGTGCTCTCGCTGACGAGCAAATCAACAAATCCTTTGACACAATTCTCGGCAATCACTTCGACCTGAGACTGAAATCGCAGGCAGAGCAAATCGTCGAGACGTCATGGTCGACTTTCTATTCCCAACAAGACAAGAGCCTGTTTTGCGTGGTCGCAGACGTGACCGAGCGGAAAAATATCGAGCGACTGAAGCAAGACTTTATAGGTATGATCAGCCATGACCTGAGAACTCCGTTGATGTCTATCGCCAGTTCCATCGCGCTGGTACAAAGCGGGGCACTGGGGGAATGTTCTGAGGCCGTAATGCGTGACCTCGATGGTGCAGAAAAAACAGTCGATAGATTGGTGGCAATGATCAACGACTTGCTCGATTTTGAAAAGATGGAAGCGGGCAAAATGCAGTTCGTCATGGCACCGGTCGACATGGACGAAGTGGTGTCTGAAGCTTTCAGAGAAGTCAAAGCCCTGGCAGAAACAAAAAATGTTCGGTTGGAATCTGATGGGCACAACATCCACGTTCTTGGCGACCGAGAGAAGTTGATCCAGATGCTGATCAATTTGCTGGGCAACGCAATCAGATATTCACCACCGGGCGCACCAGTGACGGTGCAATGCCAGAAGAAATATCAGCTTGTCGAAGTGTGCGTAAAAGACGAGGGACCCGGAGTGCCTGAGGGCTTCCATGAAAGCGTCTTCGCGCCGTTCGAGAGCGCGCCTGGCAGCAAGCAGACCAGCGAAGGCGGCACCGGGTTGGGACTGGCGATATGCAAGCTCATTACTGAGGGACACAACGGTGAGATAGGCGTTCGCAACCGTGCCGGACGCGGCAGCGAATTCTGGTTTACGCTCTCACCGTCTTGAGTTCCCAGACTGCACGAGCACAGTATGGCTTGGATTTAAACCATTGAATATTTGCTCAAAAGAAAAATGCGGTCCCTGAAGACCGCATTTGAATATTCTCCCGAGGCTGGATTCGAACCAGCGACCAATTGATTAACAGTCAACTGCGCTACCGCTGCGCTACTCGGGAACAGGCGCTTCTGCGTATCTTATCATGCTCGTACCCGGTAGTTAACCGGGTCTGCATATCTTCCGTTGCAAAAAAATTACACAGGCGAGAACGCCACTAATTGACCCTTCGGCGGTCATAAAGCGTCGCGAGGACTGCCTTAATCGCTCTTAATCATTTGTGCCTGCCGACAAATTTTCTGAACCGTGGTCCAATAACCGCCGTGCATGGCAGTTATAGCCAATATAGCGACCTTGTCCGGAATACTAAATTAGACAGCCCTAGCCATCAAAACCGGCGATACCGGTATACTTTTGGTTAATTGGGCGCTTCATTCATATAAAAGGATTCGTACATGGGACTGTTCGGCACGCAGAAAGTCAGCAAAGGGCTGGCAGATGAAGCAGTCACCATGGTCGAGACGTATTACCAGCATCGTGGACTCGATGTCAACGATCACCAACTCACAGGTTCGGACGGTTTCGGCTGGTGGTTGACCGAAGGAAGCGCAAAAGTCTACATTTTCGTCCAGGACGGACCAAACGGTGCTGTGCTGAGAATTACCAGCCCTCTCGTTTTCGTTCCTGATCAAAATAGAGAAGCTTTCTTCCACCGCTGCCTCGACATCAACACGAATCTAACCAGTTGCGCCCTGGCCACACATGGCGACATTGTGCTCGTTGTCTGTCAGCGACCGACACTCGGTCTGGTTCAAGAAGAACTCGACGAACTGGTCTGGAATGTGGCTTACGTAGCAGACCTTCTAGATAATAAGTTGGCAGATGAATTCAAAGCGCGCATGTATTCAGAAGATACCGATGCGAATCAGAAAGCATCTCGAAAAAGATAGACAGAATACAAGTGAAATTGGTAACAGCAGTGACTGAAGTAAACGGATTGACGCATGACGACATCGCGTTCGTCAATGAGCTGACGCAGGAAGCCGGAATTCTAGCGGCCTCCATGCGAGACGGCGTTGAAATTCAGGAGAAGACTGGACCCGAAGACAGAGTCACAGCCGCAGATTTTGAACTGTCTCGCCTGCTTGTCCGAGCTCTTTCAAACAGATTTCCAAATGACACTGTAGTCTCAGAAGAAGATGATGTCCACTCATCAAGCGTCAAATCGTCTCGTGTTTGGCTGATCGATCCCATCGACGGCACAGACAACTACATAAAAAACGATGGTCAGTGGTCAGTAATGGTCGGTCTGGTCGTCGATTTGAAGCCGGTCTTCGGATGGGTGTTCGCTCCTGCCAACATGACCATCTACTATGGTGGTCCCGGATATGGTGCGTGGAAGAAACAGTTCAAAAATGAACCAATTGAATTTAAACGCCTGCCAGATCTCGATCAGGAAGACTCAGCCAGAGTGATTATGGGCTACAGAGACCGAACTTCCCACCCGTGGGTGAAAGAACATCCAAAAGTGGTACTAGTCAAAGGCGGTAGCATCGGGCTGAAAGTCGCAAAGGTTCTGGAAGGAAGCGCCGACATTTTCGTGCATCTTTCAGGCAAGTTGAAAACCTGGGACACCGCTGGTCCAGCTGCAGTCGCCCTCGGCAACAGCCTGGATGTCGGCACACTCGATCATGATGTCCTCGCATTTCCCAGCGACACCGTCTTGCATGCAGTGCCCGTTGTAATGGGACGACCGGGCTCACTGGCATGGTGCAGAAGATATCTGCGACCACAAACTCAGGACGCCCGCTAAACGAATGTCCATCATTACCGATCGTTCAGAACTGCTAAAACTCTGCCATGAAATTGACAGCAGCGGCAGGTGCGCGCTCGATCTTGAATTTATTCCTGAGCGCACTTTCGAACCTGTTTTGTGTCTTGTACAAGTGGCAACCGACCACTCGGCTCATATAGTCGACCCGCTTGCATTGCCAGATCTGAAGATTCTCTGGGAGCGCATCTGCGATCCCAGAATCCTGGTTGTCTTGCATGCTGCAAATCAGGACCTGGACCTCGTTTACGGACTATCGGGACTGGTGCCTTCGAATATCTTCGACACTCAAATTGGCGCAGGTTTTGGTGGTTTTGGCTATCCAGTCGGTTACGGGAAATTATTGAATCAATTGCTGGGAGTCACCATTGCCAAAACTGAAAGCTTCACTGATTGGCTCGGGCGCCCGCTGACTGAATCTCAGATTGAATACGCTCTTGAAGACGTTTGTCATCTGCTGCCGATGTACGACAAACTTTGCGCGGTACTCAAGGATCAGGGACGTCTTTCCTGGGCTGAAGAAGAATGTAAGCGCTATGTCATGGCAGAAAAATATCAGCGCGATCGCAGCGGTGATTACTTGAGAATCAAAGGTGCTAGCGGACTCAATCGTCGCGGTCTGGCGGTCTTACAGGCCCTGACCGACTGGCGAAATAAAGAAGCAGTGCGCACCAACAAACCGACAAAATCAATTCTGGCTGACAATTCGTTGGTCGAAGTCAGCCGGAGACCTCCTCAGAGTATTTCTGATATTCAGAGAGTGAGAGGTATTCGACCAGATCAAATTCGCACTTTTGGCGCTTTGATGTTGAAAGCGGTTGAAAAAGGCATGCAAGTGCCTGAGTCTGAATTGCCGTCCTGGCCAAGCTCTCGCATTCCTCCGAAAAGAGAAGTCCTGCTGGCCGACTACTTGTTTGCCATTCTCAAAGTGATCGCATACAACGCTGACATAGCCACTGAGCTCGTATGTACCCGTGACGATCTGCAGGCGCTTGTCCGTGCGCACCGCGAACGCTCGCTGGAAAAATCTCCTCTGCCCTTGCTTCAAGGGTGGAGACGCGATATGGCCGGCAACAATTTGATCAGTCTGCTCGATGGAGAGGCGCTCACCGTTAGCGTAGACAACAATGCCGATCCGCCCATTCAATTTAAGCGCTAGAGAAACTTTGTAGAAGGTAGGGGAACTTTGTCAGGAAGTTCGCTCTATTCCGTCACCTGTGTGGCAAAGGGTTGCTCGGAAAAACGCCAGTACTCAAAATCAGGCCGCGCACCTGTGGTGACACCATTGGCGGTGTACCTGCAGGAGCACTATATATGGTTTCTACATCTGACGACCCCGCAAAGCCGATTTGATTGACGGTTTTGGTTGCCTGCCGGGCCTGCCAGAGCCCCAGAATGGGCTATGATGAATTTGGTCGGCTCAAGGAAGGCAATCAAATGACAACGGATCCAAATAATGACGTCAGTTTCGCCGAAACCGCGCTGCGGCTGGGCGGAAAGACCGAGGAAGAAGCGACAAAGACAGGCGCGATGGACCGGGCTGATGACCAGGTCGAATCGATGTTCGCTGAAGAATATAAAACAGTCAATAGCCCCATACACCGGGCTGTTTGGGACGATAATGTTCCGATTGACCTTTTTACGACGCCAAAGGCCGAAGACTTAGACACTTCCATCCCGGCAATGAAAAAGTGCCTGGAGGTGTTGGAAAAGCATCGTAATGCCAAGACTGTATGGGATGCGAAAGGCAAGGTGTCGGATCAGATTTTGCAAGAGCTGGGCGAAGCCGGATATTGGGGCATGTTGATTCCGAAGAAATACGGTGGGCAGGGTGCCACCGTTCGCCAGTTCATGTCCTTCCTGTCCGAAGTTGCCACCATCGATCCAACCAGCGCCGGTCTGGCGTCTGTTCACGGTTGTATCGGAGCGGTCGACCCTGTCAATTCATTTGGAACTGAAGAGCAAAAGAAGCGATTCTTGCCGCTCCTTGCTTCAGGCGAGACACTATCAGCCTTCGCTTTGACCGAACCGTGGGCCGGGTCTGACTTGACTGCCCTGCGCACCACTGCCGTGCTGAAAGGCGATAACTACGTGGTTAACGGCGAGAAGGTCTTCATCACCAACGCTATTCCTGGCAGAACAGTCGGTATCGTTTGTCTGATTGACGGAAAGCCGGCTGCTCTGATTGCAGACCTTCCGAAACAAGAGAACGAGAATTTCAAAATTCATCATTATGGTCTGCACGCGCTCAAACATGCATTCAATAACGGATTGATCTTCAAAGACTTCCTGGTACCAAAAGAGAACCTTCTAGTGCCACCAATTGGCGATGGATTGACTGTCGCCTATCACGGACTGAACCTCGGTCGCTTGGCATTGTGTGCCAATGCAGCGGGTGTGATGAAAGTAATGCTTGCGAACATGTTACCTTGGGCACATTTTCGTGAGACTTATGGTAATGCGATTGAGACTCGCGAGCTGATCAAGCGGAGAATAGCGCGCTGTGCGGCTTTGATCACTGGTGCTACCGCACTCTATCAGTGGGGATCGTGGTTGCTTGACCAGGGATATCGCGGTGAGCTCGAATGCGTAATTGCGAAAATCTTCGGCAGCGAAGCAGAGAAAGAGGTAGCCATCGAGCTTTTCATGAAAACGCACGGCGGACGCTCTTTCGTTCATGGGCACATGTTCGGTGATAACGTGCATGATTTCCTGGCGCCGTGTATCTACGAAGGCGAAGGCGAAATTCTTGGCATGGCATTTTTCAAGTCGCTGGCTAAAAATCACGGGCAAAAATATTTTGAACCAGTCGGCAAAGCATTACTGCGCGAAAAAATCAAAAGCTTCAACCCGATGAATCCCGCACACGCATGGGCTTTGCGCAACGAGATGATTCCATACGCTACATGGCGATTGGGCAAAATGTTTACTGGCGCCGATCAGCATCAGATCGCAGGCATGGATGCGAGATTGCAAACACACGTCGATTTTGCAATGGAAATGTTGAATTCGAGTCCGATCGAATTAAGCGAAGCTATGGTAAAGCACCAGTTGAAACTGGCTGACCGTCAGTGTCGCATCGCAGAAATGTCGCAACGGGTACAGGACACGATAATTATTTTGGTGACATCTTTGTGGGCGCACAAGCAAGGTGACCAGACAACGATCGCCGCAGCCGACATCCTGTGCCAGGATCTGACTCGCAAGCTAAATGGTGAGCGTCCGTCAGATCAATATTTCCGCGCTTGCGGAAAACTCGCAGATATGATCATCGGCGGCAGCATTCCTTCATTGAATTCCATCTATAAGGACGAGATCTTGTTTCCATACACCAACAAAACAGAATCGAAAGAAAAGTCAAAGGTCGGTGCTTGAAATTGACTCACTAGACCAAATGGTCCAGAGCCAATAAGAGGCGCTGAGAGGCTCAAAAAAAAGAAGCGATGGATGATGCGACGTCCATCGCTTTTTTCTTGCGTTGCAGGGCAAATACCACAACGCAGCGGTGTATGGGCGTCAATGAAATCGACAGCCATTGGAACTATCTTGAGATCGCTATTAGCACAATTTCCCTACTCACATCGTTATTCTTCTGGATATGTTGCTCAGCAATTTCAAATCATCATGCTTAAAGCCAGGTTTTGGCGTGTCCTGAAGCGGGCAAGCTCGAAAACCTTCGAGACTGAATTTGCTCAAACCAATAGCTATTGAATACGAGACTCAATTATTTAACTGCTCGAGTCGCCACAAAAATCAGACAGCGACTCAGGCACATGCAACGAGATCGAAGGGTGATGCCAATATTAATGATGTGCGCTGAATCTACTTTTTTTCACGATGGTCCCCGTTGACTATTAGCACCACCCCACCAGATTTATTTGCACACTTTCATGATCTGTTGATCAGAAAGAATAGCCCTGCGCTAGTACGACGACTCTTCGTAGAAACTACATAAGCAGCCAGTTTCAACGAGGACGTGAGCCGGCACAATTCAGCTTACCTTTAGCTGTTCATAGAACGTTCAACAGACAGGTCAATAGGTTTGACTCTCCATAAGCACTCAATTAATTTCGCCGAACTGCGACAAATGCGGTTGACTTTAGACGCAAGTATGCTGCGTTGACGCGGTTCCGACAGTTGAACGCGCAGCCTGTCTCGCTGCTGCTGCAACTACAGACGCTTTGCCGCATGGTGCCACCACCATTGATACTAGTCAGATCCTGCAACAGCTTGTCTTGATTCGAATTCGGAAATATGTCCGCACTGCTGAGAAAACAATTGAGCGGCCCAAAAGCAGATCAGTGCCAGCTATTGGCGATTGTACCGGGCGCCTTCGCGATCAGACCGCTGTAAATAGAGACGACAATCTTTTAGATAGCCAACTTCTATGACTGCCTGAAGTTCAGCTGCCTTACCGATCAATGCCTATTGCAAAGCCGCATCGCTCCTCAGTTTCAAAGCCACTGAATAATGAAGCATCGCCAATCACAATTGCTTCAATGAAAGAATCAGGGTTGCGAGCACTTTCAAAAATAGTGCTACCACAACAACAGAGAATTGCAAGTGACGATATATGTCCGAGAGTACACAAACGCATGTCTGAAACAGGCATGATTGCGGCGGTTTACACACAGATCGCTGTCCTTGTTGCGTTGTAGAGATTCAGAAACTTCTTTTATGTCGCAACTAGCTAAAATGAGCATTTATGCCTCTCTTGGACCTTTACGATATTCGTTCCAGTGTGTAAAGTGAATAGCATAAAGAAGGCGGTTGATTAATCGCGCTGCCGCCTCTGAAGTTACAAGTTCTTGTTAAGAACCGTAATTGTTGGATCTACTTAGAGATAACTAAGTGGCTCCCGATATCCCCTGCTGTTTTCGTGAGGAACTAAGCTTATGCCCAAGAAGGTACTGATTGCTCTGCCACCTGCCATGCTCGAACAAGTCGATTTCATCGCTCAATGCGAACACCGCACCCGCTCAGATTTGATAAGAGAAGCTCTCCGTCGTTATCTCGATAATTTCAGACGCACTCAAGGTGCTCACCTGGCAGTCAGCACGCTCGAATCTGCTGATACCTTTGCCAATACTCTTTCGTAGAAGTTTTACCGACTCCTCCAACTAGAGAATAAAAGCCGTTGTAAGCAAGACTTACAGCGGCTTTTAGCTTGGCACCACTTTTAAACAGGCTAATCGCGCCTGGACGGGCAAAGAGAATCGACCTTTTGATTTGACGTGATTCTCAAGCATTGCCAGAGACTGCAAATTTTGATACTGCTCGTCGGCAGGTCAACTAATCTGTTGATTTAAAGCTCACCAGACAGCTCTAAAATCGCTTCTGAGGCATTTTATTGACACAGCCTGTAGAAAACCCTTGATCGCGAACATGAAGTGAAAGTGAAACGCCCCAGGATGCCCTCTTAGAACTGTTATGATGGCGCACTCCAAAGGAACTCCCATGCACGAATCTGAGAAGTATTACAACGCGCTCTCGGCCTGGATGCCGGAATTGAATAATCTGTCAAAGTTGCAAATGGAAATCGGACTTGCACTGAGCGCGCTCAGTGAAAAGCGAGTCACATTAGAAGAAAAAATGATTCGTATGCATCTGCATCAGTTGTCGTCTCTGTTTGCGCGAGTCACGCAAGAAGCGCACCAGATGCTAGCTTCACATTATGATGCAAATGCTGAAATTGCCCTTGACGAATTGCAATCCCTGAGTATCGAAGTGCAAAATGTGGTGGCAGATTTGCTCAAAATTATTCGCTACAACTTGAATTTTTTGGAACAGTATTATGAATACGACTATTTGAGCCGACTTGAGAACGATCACAAATTTGTCGACCGGGCTCAAAAAATCGTAGAAGATTTGCGGACAGCCGTTGCAAACTCCAGCCGGTAAGCGGTGCAGATAAAAGTCGACACGCAAACGGGGCGGAATCAAATTCTTTATATAGGATAAGTTTGATTCTTGCTGATCGCAGTAGTACTTGTACTATTCGTACGAAATGCAAATAGTACGTAGCCGGTCGTAGGTAACCGTGTCTAACTAGCGTATTCGCCAATCTGACGCAATGCTTTCTGCGCTTTCCAACGCACTTGAGAATCTTCATCGGAAGCTGCATCGCGCAAAGATTTCACTATCACTTCGTTCTTGCTGAATTTCTTCGCGCAAATTTTGCCAAGCGCTTTTGCCGCAGTCTTTCTTACTTCAACATTCGAATCGCTGAGAAGTTGCGCTATTTTTAACGCTGCATCTTCGGACGGCGAGGAGATGCGTTCGATAGTTCGCACGGCTTCCATTCTCACCCACTCATCGGCGTGGTCGAGCAATCCTGCAATCGCATTGACGTAAGACTTCGCGACGCCCGGCCGCTCTTGCAACCAGCGCAGCGCAGCCAACTTCACGTAAATGCTTTCATGACCGAGCGCTTGCACAAAAATTTTAGCGTGCATCTTTAAGGCCTCTTCAGGCAAGCCAAGCTTGAGCGCACGCACTTCGAAGCCCGGATAATCGTGTTGCACGATCATATTGTCGACAATTTCGGCGAGATCAGATAATTCCATGCTCAGAATTATATCCGCTTGGCGAAATTATTGACCGCCAAAGAGATTTTTCAGCATTCCGTCCAAACCGCCGGCTGGCATTGTAGGCTGGCCGCCAGCGGCGCCGGCGCCGCCTCCACCAAAGAGTCCCTGCAGACCGCCCAATCCGCCCATGCCACCCATGCCTGCCGGCATGCCCGATCCTTGCATGGCTGCTTGCATCGGGTCGGTGTTCATGACGACCCCTTTACCAACGCTTCCGTAGAGTACCAACTTGGAAAGAAAGCGCTTGCTCGAATCGTAGCTAACTGTCGCGCATTGAACGTAAAGGACAGTTGGAGATTGTTTAGTGAACCGGATGACGCTTTCTCCGTAACCAGTGTGGGGGACATGCGTGCGCTTGTCCCACTTCGTTTCTTCCGTGACAATCTGTTGTTCGATCACATTTGAAGCTAGTTCACGAGTCTCGTTTTTGAGCACACGCTGTCGCAACTGATTGCCCGAAAGACCAGTTTCAGCGCCGGAAGTTTGTACGTCACCAAATTCCAGAACCAGAGGAACGTTCATTCCAGTCACCATTTGTCGCATCATGCCACCAAGTGCGGCATTACCTGCGCCACCACCCATCATCTGCTTGAGCTGATCGCCTTGATCGGTATCGCCGATTGGCACCATGAAGAGGCAGCGGGCTGGCTCAAGAGTGATAGCACCGCGGGAGCGATCAAAAAGGAAATTGACCTGACCGATATTACCGGGTTTCATTGCCTGAACTGTACGTCTGGCTTCTTCAGGATCGACGCGATAGTAATTCGGATCGACCTGCACCTGCTGCAAAACAAGGCGTCCGCCCCAATTCCCCTGGTAGTTGACTGGAAAAGACTTGACTACACCAGTAAGGAGTGGAGGCGAGGCAGTAGCTTTGCCAGCCAACATACCTCGCGGGTCCATTATCGGAGTTTGAGCTTTTAATGAGGGGAAAATAGCTCCAGCACTGGCGGAAAGTTGCTCGATGCGTCCGTACAACATAGTGGATTTATGGGCGGAAGCTGTCTCGTTACTTCTTTCTGCCGGTCTTTCCGCCGCCTTTTCCATTGAACGTTCCAGAGCAGCTCGTTCATTCTCTTTGACGGGATGCGCCTCAGCCGGTCTCGCGTGCTCCGGTTCCAGCCTTGGAGCTGACTCTGCATGCTCGACTTTCAGTTTCTCTTCACGCACTACACCCTCGGAGCGGGGAGCTGAAGCAGCCGGTGGTGCTGCACTCTCTTTCACGGGAGGAGGAGGCGGCGTACTGACAGAGTTGGCCGGGGCTACGTCATTGCTCGTGCCGGACGGCTTCACCGTACCATCCTTGTTCATCCACGGAATATTGTCGGGGTTCCCAGCCGAAGGCGCGGCATCGCCGTTCATGATCTGTCTTTCAAGAGCCGACTGAGCGCTGTCTGCGTAAGCCAAACCGCCGAACGAACCGGAAAGGAGCAACGAGATTGCCAGACCGACTGAGAGCTTATTTGCCATGACACTTCTTTGAGAGGGGACTCTGTCTAGTTTATACCCTGACGCTACAAAATGGAGTCTGACCGACTGCCAAATCGAAGCTGTAAACTATAAAGCGAACGATGACGCGATTCCAAGAGTCAATCCTGACACCAAATATGGTGCGCAAAAAAATGCTGAGAGTGATAATAGTTATGGGCGTTGCTGGTTCCGGCAAAACAACGATTGGAAAATTGCTGGCCCAGCGCCTGCAATGGAATTTCGTGGATGCTGATGATTACCACCCTGCCTCAAACGTTGAGAAAATGAGGGCCGGTCATGCTCTCACAGATGCAGACAGAGAACCCTGGCTACGCAACCTGCGTGGAGAAATTGAAAAATGGATTGCCAGCGAACAACACACCGTCCTGGCCTGCTCCGCTTTGCGATCGAGTTATCGGGAAACTTTGCAGGTTGATGTCAACCAGGTCGCCGTCGTTTACCTCAAAGGTGACTTTCAACTGTTTATGAATCGATTGAGCAACCGCCAGGGACACTTTATGAAATCGACAATGCTTGAAAGTCAATTCAAAACTCTCCAGGAACCCAGCCCCGCTGATGGGGTCTTCATAGTTGAGGCGTCAGACCAACCCGCCGTCATCGTCGAAAACATTTGCAAAAAGTTCGTTTCGACATAAAACTGACATTTCTTTCCATTAGTCTGAGTCATCAAATTAACGCGCATCCAGGCAATTTCAGCCCAGTGCGATTGTGACTATCTCGAATCGGAGTAGAAGACTATGGTGAATTTTGCCTACGCGGGACTTTTAATAGCTGCACACGTAGTGGCAATTACTTACTTGATATTGACCCTGACCGGTTCAAGAGGCGAACCTCGAACGTTTGCCAAAGCACTGGTATCTGCTTCCTTAGCCCTTACCCATGTCGCGATCGAGGCTGGCTGGTTGTTGGCTTTAGCCTTCCTCACCATCTGGGGAGCAGCTATGGCGCCCCAAACACTCCCGCCGCAGAGCACGCTGATTTTTCAGCTCATGGCATACACTGCCATTCCGATATTCATCGTCACCCTGTTTGTTTTGCACGTTCTTGGCAAAACAACACAGTGGTTTAAACTGAGCGGACAGGCAGCTTTTGCGGTTTCAGCACTGCTGATTGCAGTAGATCTAGTCTTTAACGCAGGTGCGGTTTTTGCGGCAAGTACAGTTATTACGTATAAACATCTCTAAGACGCAGCTCCAAATAAACGCGTCCGATCGACCGAGCTTACTAGAGCCCGAATAGCAAACAGGAAATTGAGCATCGATACAGATTCGAAGAGACAACTAACTTCGCGCGCCAACCGCCAGAGTTTCCTCAATTCTATCGACAGCCTCTTTCGACAACTCAATTGCCGAAGCCTGGATATTGTCTTGAATTTGCGAAGATTTGGTTGCTCCGATGATGACACTGCTGATTTCAGGCAAACGTAGGCACCAGGCAAGGGCAAGCTGCGCCATCGTAACTTTGAGTTCCGCGGCAATCGGCTCCAGCTTCTGCACCAGTTCAAGCGTTTCGCGAGCCATCAAACTGCGTCCGACCATGAAGACGTTGTTTCTGTTATCAGCGGCTCGACTGTCTGATGGAAAGGGTTGGTCCGGCTTGTACTTGCCAGTAAGAACGCCCTGGGCAAGTGGCGAAAAAACGACCTGACCCAAGCCCAGTTTACGAGATGTGGGAATAACTTCTTTCTCGATATCGCGCGCCAACATATTGTATTGCGGTTGATTCGAAACTGGCGGCATCGCATTCATTGACAGCGCAGTTTGAACTGCGTCTTCAATCTGCTCGGCGCGCCACTCGCTCACGCCCCAGTACAAAATCTTTCCCTGACGAATTAAATCATCCATCGCCCGCACAATTTCATACATCGGCACATCGACATCAAAGCGGTGGCATTGATAAAGATCGACGTAATCTTGTTGCAGGCGCTTCAAACTGGCATGACACTGCTCAAAAATGTGCTTGCGCGATAGTCCTTTGTCATTCGGTCCCTGCCCCATCGGAAAATAGACCTTGGTCGCCAACACGATTGCATCACGACTGAATGTCTTGATCGCTTTGCCAACAGCGACTTCACTGGCTCCGTGCGCATAGACGTTAGCCGTGTCGAAAAAATTTATCCCCTGTTCAAAAGCGTAATGGATCTGCTTAGCCGTGCTCTTCTCGTCGACAGAGCCACCATACGTCAGCCAGCTGCCCAAGCCAACTTCACTGACTTTGACGCCCCACTTTCCTAACTTACGATATTCCATGACGCAACCTCACCCTGCAAATTAAGACGGGTTCTCAACCTCTTTATTAAGAGGCAGAAAGAAGATCACGATGATACCAGGCAGGGACGCGAAAAAACTGAAAAGGAAAAAGTCCTTGTAACCAAGCGCAGTCTGAATATCCCCCGAGACGAAGCTGGGGATGAAAACTCCAAGCGCCATTAGACCGGTTGCAGTCGCGTAATGAGCCGCCTTGTATTCAGGTCGAACCGTTGAAAGGAGGAAGACTGTGTAAGCGGCTACGCCAAGTCCGTAAGAAAACTGTTCATACGCGTTCAAAATAGCAACACCAATCAATGGTGGCTTCAAAATGGCAAGCAGCCAATAGAGAAGAATTGCTGAGTTCTGGACGATTGCCGTAGGAAACAAACAACGCTTCAAGCCTACCTTTGACACAAGCCAGCCACCAAAAATTCCTCCGGCAAGCAGCGCAATAGTTCCAATCGTGCCGTAAACGAGCCCTACGTCTTCGGTCGTAAATCCCAGACCTCCTTTATCAATCGGGTCCAAGATGAATGGCTGCGCCATTTTCAACATAAGAGCGTCCCCCAATCGAAATGTCAGGATGTAGAGAACAATCGGCACAATTGCTTTTTGCTCGAAAAAAGTGCGAAAGACTTTGATGAACTCTGAAAACGTTAGATTTGGTCGCTTTTGTTGTTCAGGCGCAGGGAGCGCAACTTTATGGAAGAACGACAGCAGAAGCAAGAGCGCAGAGCAGGCAGCGAAGGAAGCCGTCCAGCCGTTCGCAACGCCGAATCCGCCTTTTGCCAGCGCGCCCGCCACCCAAACAAGAGCTCCCTGACCGAGCAAAACCGCCAATTTGTAAAAGGTGTTTCTCACACCGACGAAATAGGACTGCTGAGCCTTATCAAGCACATCCATATAAAAGCCATCGATGGCGATATCTTGCGTGGCGGAAGCTACAGCCATGAGCACGAGGACACCAACGGCTATTCGCAAAGGATCAGGTATTTGAGCAACTCCCGCCAGAACAATGGCGAGAGCTCCAAGCACTACTTGCGATACCAGTATCCACTGCCTGCGGGTGCTGTGCAGATCGACTGTAGGTGCCCAGAAAGCTTTTATCACCCAGGGAATTTGCAGCAGGCTGGTGAAATGAGCAATAAACTCATTGTCTGCATGCATATTCTTGAAGAATACGACTGACATACTGTTGACGATAGTGTATGGCAGCCCCGATGCAAGGTAGAGCGTTGGAATGAAAATAGCGGGCTTCAATCGATACCTGCAGCACTTGGCATTGAGCGTAATCAGCGCAAACCCAGTAGTATAGTATGTGGTGTTTCTCTTACGGCAAAAATTTGTCGCTTAAATGGTGAGAAAAAAAATTCTGGTCCACACACTCGCCGCATTGCTTTGCAGCGTAGCCGTTCAGGGCAAATCTGTTGCCGCCAATCCCGCGTCGAAAACGCCGATCTTAGACGCCGCGAGCAAAGCGCTCGAAGCAAAACCGGTAAGTTCTGTTTATGATTTGCGTGTCACTCCTGAGTATTGTCAGAAAATACTCTCCAGAGTCGATCAACTTATTTCGAAGAATCTGTATAGTCCCGAAATAGCAAAAAACGAATGGCCCAGGGCGAAAGCGGAGTTCGAAAAGACAATCAACGACAACAAGACCATCATGGATCTTGATAAATCGCTCAATGCAGCGATCAAAAAACTGCACTCCAGCCATTGTCAATTCGTAACTGCAAACGATGAAACTTACTACTTCCTCAACGCCCTGTTTTCCCGTTTCGATCACAAGCTCACACCGACTAGGATGGATTATACTGGTGTCATCTGTGGTGGCAATGGCTTGCCCTTCAATCAGGTTCGCTACATTGTCGATGGCAGCCCGGGCGAATCCGCAAAATTTTTGATGGGCGATAAAATCGTCACAGTCAACGGTGAGCCGTACGTCGGACAGGCAAATTTCTTCAAGACTTCAGGCAAAAAGATTTCTGTTCTCGTTGAACGCGATGGGAAAGGCGTGACTTTGATGCTCGTTCCTGCGCTCAAAGATCCGTACTCATCCTACATTGAAGGCATGGTCAAAAGTGTTCGTGTCATCGACACACCCTCAGGAAAGATGGGTTACATACACCTCTGGACAGGTGGTCAGGAGTCTCACGACACCTTTGAAGAGCTGATCGGAACGAAACTGGCAGATACAGACGGATTGATTCTAGATCTTCGCGACGGCTACGGTGGAAATTCACTTTCAGATCTGGATTTTTTCTATCGAAATCCCGCAGGTTACCCGATCTTTACCATGAAAGACAGGGCAGGACACAAGTCCGGATACCGAGAGTATTACAACAAGCCGATAGTAGCTTTGATCAATGGCGGATCTCGCAGCGGCAAAGAATTGCTTGCCTATAGCTTGAAAACAAGTGGGCGTGCGCAACTCATTGGAGACAGAACGGCTGGATACGTGCTGGCCGGAAGATTGTATCCACTAGATGAGCGATCTGCTCTGTATCTCGCTGTCGCTGATGGCGACGTAGACGGCACAAGAATCGAGGGTGTGGGCGTTGAACCAGATCTGTCCATGCCGAATCCGCAATATAAGGGCGATGTCAGTCAAGCTCAGTTGGACAAAGCAAAAGAGCTGCTCATGCCGCTTTTGAAGAAACCGCTGCCTCCTTTGAACAATCCAAAATAACGTGCCGATTCCCAACTTCAAACAGATTAATGGATGGCTTTATCGCGGCGGGCAGCCTGATGCGCTGGGCTTCGCCGAACTCAGGAGGCTGGGAATTAAAACGATTATCTGCCTGCGCCGTAGCACCGAAGTCAGATCTCTGCAGCGGAAAGAAGCGGAAGCAATGGGATTTGATTACATTTCAATACCCCTATCGTATTTCGGTTATCCAACAGACGACCAGGTTGAAAGATTCTTTTCTATAGTCAACGACCCTTCAAGACAGCCGGTCTTCGTACATTGCAAACATGGGTCCGATCGGACAGGAATGATGATCGCCTTCTATCGCATGACAAATGATGGCTGGTCAGTAGATCAAGCCTACGATGAAATGAAGTCAGCAGGTTTTCACAAACTGTTCGTCTATCACTACAAGCTCGCCGTCTATCGCTACGCACGGAGACGCACTCAACAAGACCAGAGCACGTCGCAGTGAAATCTTTCTTGAAGAGAATAAGATGATTTCAGAAAACTTCTTTTTATAGAGAGTACAATGAGGAATGTCGGTAAAAGGCTCACTGGAGGCACTTTGTGCCTTTCTGTTGACAGCCTGATCTTTGTGCGACTTTTGTAAAAGAGGCTTACGATGACCCTTCTCGATGTTAATGATGTCAAAAAGCTATATCAGAGTTTTCCAGAAAAAATCAAAGAAGCGCGGCGCCGCTATAAGCGACCGCTGACGCTTACAGAAAAAATTCTGACTGCTCACTTAGATCATTGGCCGGAAGGTGTTGAAACACCAGTTCGCGGAGACAGTTACGCGTTTCTGCGCCCTGACCGCGTCGCCATGCAAGACGCAACTGCGCAAATGGCACTGTTGCAGTTCATGCAGGCGAAGCTGAAAAAAGTTGCGGTCCCATCGACCGTTCATTGCGACCACTTGATTCAAGCTCGTGTCGGAGCCGAGGAAGATATGGCACGCGCACTGGACGATAACAAGGAAGTTTATGACTTCTTGCGCACAGCCAGTCAGAAGCATGGCATCGGTTTCTGGAAGCCAGGCGCAGGCATCATTCACCAGGTTGTACTTGAGAACTATGCGTGCCCGGGCACAATGATGATCGGAACCGATTCGCACACCCCCAATGCCGGTGGACTCGGCATGCTAGCCATCGGTGTTGGCGGCGCTGACGCTGTCGACGTGATGGCCGGAGAGCCATGGGGCGTTCGGTGGCCGAAGTTGATTGGCGTGCGCCTCACAGGCAAGCTGAACGGTTGGACATCGCCCAAAGACGTAATTTTGAAGATCGCAGGCATTCTGACGGTAGCAGGTGGAACCGGTGCCATCGTCGAGTATTTCGGCTCAGGCACTTCATCAATTAGCTGCACAGGCAAGGGCACCATTACAAACATGGGTGCAGAACTGGGTGCCACAACCTCAGTCTTCCCCTATGACGAGCGTATGGCTAAGTATCTAAAAGCCACTGGTCGCGAGGAAATTGCTAAGCTAGCCGATCAATACAAAGAGTACCTGGTGGCAGATCCTGAAGTAGAAAAGGATCCAACTGCCTACTACGATCAGATCGTCGAAATCGATCTGGATACACTGGAGCCTTACGTCGTCGGTCCTCACACTCCAGACCTGGCACGCCCGGTGTCGGAGTTGGCCAAAGAAGCGAAAGAAAAGGGTTATCCTGAAGCGCTTACTTACGCATTGATCGGCAGCTGCACAAACTCTAGCTATGAAGATATGAGCCGTGCCGCACACATTGCTAAACAAGCTTCAGACCACGGTGTCAAAGCTAATATCGGATTTTTGATCACACCTGGATCTGAACAGATTCATCAAACGATCGGTCGCGATGGTCAGCTGGAAAAACTAGAAAACATCGGCGGCACCGTACTCGCCAATGCTTGCGGACCTTGCATCGGGCAGTGGAAGCGTGAAGATAACGCAAGTGGTGCAGCAAATTCGATCATCACTTCTTTCAACAGAAATTTCCAGAAACGAAATGATGGCAATCCTCAAACGCTCGCTTTCATCGGCAGCCCCGAAATCGTTACAGCATTCGCGCTAGCAGGCTCGCTGACTTTCAATCCAATGAAAGACAAACTGACAGCTCCTGATGGCAGTCAATTCCAGTTGACACCACCAGAGGCACCAGAACTGCCTGCCAGAGGATTTATTTCCGCCGATTCAGGATATCTGGCACCAGCCGAAGATGGTGACACCGTTGCCGTTGCAGTCTCGCCTGACAGTGAACGATTGCAGTTGCTCGAACCCTTCAGCGCCTGGGATGGCAAAGACTATATTGATTTGCCAGTACTTCTCAAAGCAGACGGGAAGTGCACCACCGACCACATCTCACCTGCTGGTCCATGGCTGCGCTACCGTGGTCATCTCGACAAGATCAGCGACAACATGTTTACTGGTGCAATCAACGCTTTCACGAAGCAGCCAGGAACGGGCAAAGATCAAATTGATGGTCAGACCCGCCCATTTCCAGCCGTTGCGCGTGACTACAAAGCTCACAACACCGGGTGGGTAGTGATAGGCGATCAAAACTACGGTGAAGGATCAAGCCGTGAACACGCCGCCATGTCTCCCCGCTTCCTTGGCTGCAAAGCCGTTGTAGTGCGGAGCTTCGCTCGAATTCACGAAACCAATTTGAAAAAACAGGGTATTCTTGCATTCACTTTCGAAAAGCCTGAAGACTACAACATGATTCAGGAAGACGACAGAATCAGTTTCACTGGCTTGAAAGACCTGAAACCAGAGCAGCTCGTCGAAATGGTAATCACCCACAGTGATGGAACCAAAGTGACAACGCATGTGAAACACACGATGACGCCCGAGCAAATCGAGTGGTTCAAGTGTGGATCAGCTTTGAACCTGATCAAGAAAAATCGCGAAGGATAGAATCCCGAGCCTGTCTCATTCCTTCGACTGCTCCGCGCCACATGTCTGACCAATAAACTCGATCACCTTGCTGAGAAATTCATTCGGTGCGGTCGAACATATATCCGTGTGACCAGATTCTGGCAATGTCAGGAGTTCTTTCGGCTCCAGTGCTTCCTTATATAACCTCTCGGCGTGCGAATAGGGAACAACTTTATCCTGCACACCATGCACTATCAAAAGTGGCGGATGCGGCTTCTTTGCCAGCGTTAGCGTGTCGAGCTGTTGCACCGGAAACAGGAATGAGGGAAAGGCGCGTAAGCCAGGATAAGACTCTTGAGCAATCGTCTTGAGCGATGAAAATCCAGATTGCAAAATCACCCCGGCCACTGGTTTCTCGTCAGCCAGATACATTGCGACACCAGTTCCCAGCGATTCACCGTACACAATTAGATTGTCAGGTTCGAGATTCTCAGTGTTGACCAGATAGTCGTAGACGGTCAAGCCGTTTTCACAGATTCCATCAATCGAAGGCAGCCCTTCGCTCTTGCCAAATCCTTCGTAGTCATAAATAAAAACAGAGGCTCCCGTCTTGCAGAGCAGATTCAAGATGGAATTTCTCGAACTCAAATTGCCGGCGTTGCCGTGACTGAACAAAATAGTTCTGGTGGCGTTGGTAACCTTGTAATACCAACAATGCAGCTTTTTACCAGATTTGAGTGGCACGTAGTGTTCCTCGAACTGGGCATTTTCGATAGTCGGTGGAAGATCAGCTCCAGGTTCGTACGGATATGGATGGAATATCAACCAGCGATACAAGCGATGGTTGAATCGAGGCGACAGCACCGTATACAGTACTGCCCCACCAATTAAATAGATTGCCGCAGTTCCGAGCATCCCTCAAATTCCAACAACGCACCAATAACCAATCGCTACAACATCTTTTGCATGAGCGTTACGTCCAACCAGCGATCGAATTTTTTTCCTACTTCCTTCAAAACTCCAACGGTTTGAAAATCAAATTTTTTCAACAGAGCGATGCTCGCGTCATTTTCGCTGCACACTAGCGAAACAAGGCAATGGAAATCATGTTCTCTTGCAGACTCAATCAGACTTTCAGTTAACTGCCTGCCAATACCGCGACCGACGAATTCTTTATCGATGTAGAAAGAGATCTCGACAGTTTGACGATACGCGCATCGTTGATGATAGAAAGACAAGCTCGCCCAACCGACCACGCGCCCGTCATATTCGGCGACAATGATTGGCAGATTGTTTGTATCGTGAGCGACAAACCAGGCTCTGCGCTCCTCCAGCGTTTCTTCGGCGGTAGCGAAAGTGGCTGTCGAATTGGTGACAAAGTAATTGTAGATATCGCGAATGGCTGCAATATCAGGCTCGACGGCAGGACGAATAGCGACGAGTAAAGGTGATTCGGTTTGGCTGGGCTGTAGAGTCATCCATATAGTTTAGCGCTCGCTCTCTACTTAAGACAAAAGTCTTGAGCTTGAGAAATCGAGCGCTGAACTGATGCTTGATTTTGTGCAGCTGTTCCAGAGCCAGGCAAAATCTGCGGAAATGCTTGACAGGCAACTGTTTGAGCCAATCCTGGCTCAGACGGTCTACACGTGACGCCTTTTAAGCGACGCGACGTTTCAACTCCTTGGCCAGGTCTTCTTGACCGAGGATATAACCGCGACGAGCCTGGTCGTCTGCGTAAACCGCAATCGCATTGACGATTTCCATGACCAGGCTGTTAGGTGCGAATTCGGTAAGCTGCATAAGCAGCTGTTCTGCACGATTCCATTCGTCAGTCTGCAAAGGCAATGATTCATCAAGGCGCTGAATCACTGACAGATCCATGCTTACCTTCGGTTTGGCTACCTTTGTTGCTGTTTGGCGTTTCATTTCTAGATTGTCTCCGTCTGTTGTTGCTGTGTCGTCGAGACCAACACTGAGTTCTTCTACTGATTGGAGTTCGATCTT
>DATNPY010000054.1:0-62183 GCA_036702955.1 Drouetiella sp.
AACTGCTGCGATCGTAGGCGGCGCGAAGTTTGGCGCCTTCGAGAAGACTGCTGCCTTGATCAAGTCTGCAGTGTCCAGCGAAGGTGTTGTAGCGCGGGGTTCGTTAGCTCTTAGTGAATCAGCTGGCTTCAACTCTGCTCATGCCGCGGCTCTTCTGAAAGACGTCGATACCTATATCTTTGACATGGATAGAACGTTGGTCAATACTACGAAGGCCCTCAATGCATATAAAGATACTCTGCACGCTGGTATTACGCGAATCTCCGGACTGCCGCCCGAAACAGTGCGTGCAGCGATGGATGCTACGGAAGCTAAGCTCGATACGCAGTTCTATGGGCGTCGCCTGGATTTGATGGATTCTTTGAAGCCGCACTTCCCTTCGGGATTAGACTTTAATTGGAAATTTAATGGAGTAGCGAAGGAAGCAGAGACTGCCTATCATGCTGCGCTTCAACCTTCCCCTGAAACGATCGAGATGCTGGAGGCGCTCAAAGCCAAAGACAAAAATCTCATTTTGTTCACCGCCGGCTCACCCATACACACCGCGGAAAAATTGGATGCGACCGGCCTAGGAAAGTATTTCGAGAAGGTCTACACAAATGCCAAGCACCCATTTGAAGATTTGATAGGCTCGAATCTTACAGCATCCGCTGAATCACGCGCCAAACTCATCGAGTTGAGTGAGCGACCTAAAGCAGGTGTAGACGGGTACAGGCAGATATTGAGAGATGCAGAAATTGCACCTAAAAAAGCTGCAATGACTGGCGATCACATCGACGAAGATGTTGCACGGGCAAAGAAAGTCGGCATGAAGGGTCTTTGGGCAACCTGGTATGCAAGAACCGGAGAATCTGAAGTGATACCAGATCTGGTGCTGACTAGTCCTGAAGACTTGACGCGTGCCGTTGCCGACTCTCCGAAACGTTAAGTGGAGCGATATTTGATCAGTAAGCGCACGCCTAATCAACGAGCTAACTAAACACGAAGTTAAAGACAAAGTTATCGGAGTCGAAAACCGAGAAGTCCTTGATGCCAGAGACTTTTAGAAACTCGATTGGAGGGCATATAACCTTCAAACGAAGAATACTCCGATGGATACCTCAGAAACCGAACAGGCAGACCGCTCCGCTAAACATTTGACCAGGCTCTATATCCTGGCTCTGTCAGCGATTGCGGTTTTGCTAATCGCCGGTCAGGTGTCCGTGCAATTGAGCATTTTCAAGAGGTTCGAACTGCCAATTCACGCAATTGCGGCAACACTCTCCTAGCAAAATTTCACGGGACTTTCATAGTCGCGAGTTATGTTAGGGCAGGTACGGTTAAGTCGGTCGGTTAAAGATTTCAGGTTCTTTGGTCAATATTCCGGATAGGAGCAAACAAAAATGGCAGCCGCTCATTCAATCGTAGTTCTGGACGATGACCCGGCGTTTCGCGAATCGATGGTGGCTATTCTCAAGCCAAGAGGTTTTACGGTGTTACAGGCATCGACCGCCCAGGAGGCGAGCAGCATACTTGCTGCGGTCGAGCCTCTTCTGGTAATCGTCGATTATCATTTACCTGGTGGCACAGATGGTGTCAGCTGGATTAGCCAATTGCGCGAGCAGGGGCGAAAGTTTCCCATCGTGTTTATATCGGCTGACTGGTGCGACGCCAAGACATTCAATTGGCTGCGCAATATACTCAAAGTCTCCCTTATCTTGACCAAGCCTGTCGTGCCGAATCTTTTTATTCAGCAGGTTGAGCCACTCTTGCCGGCCCAGGTCATGCAGTCGTTAGCTAATGAACTTGATGCAAAGGCTCAAGCGGCCAATGACGAAGCGATGATATTGCTCGACAAACTGATTGGCGATAAGGAGACCGTTTCCAAACAGACTCTGGCCGAACTTGAACAGTTAGCCAATTCAGCTACAAACGATGAAGATTTGCTCGCACAGTTGCGTAAGTTCGAGATGAAGATGAATGTAGAGAAGCAATTGCGCAAGGCGCGGGGTGGCTATGTGAAACAGCTTCTGGTTGAGTGGCAGCAGCTGGGGAAATTGGTACAGGCGGCGCAGCACGATAAAACAAATAGAATCGCCTTAGATGAAGGCATTCAGGCTAGTCACAGAATTTCAGGCTCTGCCGGCACTTTCGGATTCACTACAGTTGGTGAGTTAGCAAAGAAGATCGAAGGCTATTTGCGTGCATACGACCCAGAAGATACGTTGCAGGAAGTTCTCTGGAACGAAACGTTTCGCGCTCTTGCCGAAGGCGAAACACTTGTGCATTCGACGCTGCACGACTATGAGGAGAATGACGGCGAGGCGTCACATACCTCTCAAACGCTGGTTATCGGCAATGAAGAGAGATTCAAAGCGATCGAGGCTTACGTAAGTGAGAAGAATCAAACAGCCCTTGCTATCAGTGACAATCAGGCTGGAGCGCTTACGCGTGCGAAGAAAACGAAGTTCGATAGCTTGATCGTCGACCTCACGTTCGATAACAAGGACAGGTTGTTCAAGTTGATCGAAGAGATTCGTTCTGTGCCTGTGAATCACTTGATTCCTGTTGGTGTCGTTTGCGACGCGAAGACCAGTCCAAACGCACTCGAAATTAACTTCTATGGGCTCTCGGTCATTCTCGACCGAGAGCTGACTCAAGAGAATTTTAGCGCCGCAATTTCGAAGTTGCAGACTATTGGCCAGGCGCGTAAGCCGCGAGTTTTGGTGGTGGATGATGACGAGAAGCTCTCTGGTTTCGTTGCCACTATATTAAGTGGCGAAAATATGGTCGTCGAAACACTGGCTGCACCAATAAGAATTATGGAGACGCTGCAGGAATTTCAACCTGACCTGGCTATACTCGATGTGATGATGCCTGGCCTGAGCGGCTACGATGTTTGCCGCATGATCAGACACAGCGAACACTTTAAGGCACTGCCTGTAATATTTCTCACCTCCAAGAGTTCAGCTGAAGGCCGGGCCGCGGCATTCCAGGCTGGCGGAGATGATTTCTTGAGCAAGCCGGTTATGGCTGCCGAACTGCTCGCTCGGGTGCATGGTCAAATTGACAAGCAAAGTTTGCAGTCATCAGCAGGCACCGATTCGAGCGGACTCCTCGCGCGCAAGAGCTTCCTCACATTCCTGGCAGAAAAAGTTGAGATCGCAAGAGCTGAGAAGACCAACTTGGCCGTTGGTCTTATCACTCTCGATGATTTTCTCAGTCTGGGCATTTTGCACAGCATGATGTCGGCGGAGCAGACAGTCAGTGGGCTCGCACAACTTCTGCAGTCGCATTTTAAGGTGGAAGATGTGCGTGGGCGCCTGGGCGAAGAGGCTTTCGCCGTCGCGTGCTACAACGAATCGAAAGAGACATTGTCGGCTTCACTGGACATGTTGTTGCATCATTTTCAAGAGCTCAAATTCTCGAGCGTAGCCTACGGTCACTTTAAGGCCTCATTTAGTGCCGGTGTTGCCTCCTTCCCTGCTGATGCGGACAACGTCAATGATCTGCTCACGGCTGCAAACCAGAAGCTTCTGAACGGCCGCATGCACGGGCTTGGAAAAGTCTCGGTTTGAAGTCGGGCCAGCGCTTCTTAAAGCGTTTGTTCTCGCAATGCGGCCTGCACTGCCTTCAAATCATGACTAATGTCTTGCGCGCTGTCGTAGCGATCATCTTGATTGAGCATCGTCGATTTTTCGACAATGCTGTTCAGTCCGCCGGCAATATTTTCGTTGAGCAAAATCGGGTGAGAAGTAGACATTGGTTCGGGCTCAGAACCTGTGAGCATGAAGTGCAAGGTGCCACCAAATGCGAAGATATCGCTGCTCGCAGTCGCTTTGCCTCGAAACTGCTCCGGCGGCATATAATGATGCTTGCCGACCACGAGTCCGGTTGCACTTTCTGAAGCGGCCTGTTTAGCGACCATAAAATCGATCAGTCTAAGCGAGCCATCTGGAGCGATCAATAGGTTGTCCGGAGTGAAATCTTGGTGCACTACTGCCGGTACCTGGCTGTGCAAATAGTCGAGGATTTCGCACATCTGCAGTGCATACTCTATACCCTCAGCCTGAGGCAAGGGACCGTTATCTCGGACTTGCTGCTGTAGCGACTTTCCCTGGATGTATTCGAGAATCAAATAAGCGCGGTGGTCTTCAATGAACGAACCCAGGCTGCGCACGATATTCTTGTGATTTAATGAAGCCAAAATTTTCGCTTCGTGTTCGAAATCCTCGAGAGCTTGCTTCTTCACTTTCACATCAACATAAACAGGCAAAATATATTCCTTGAGCACCACTTGCTGGTTCGAATTGCTGTCGAGTGCTAGATAGGCACTGCCCTGCCCACCAGCACCGAGAAGTTGCTGAATTTTGTATTGCCCTTTTTGTAGTTCGACGCCCGGGTCAAGAGGTTGAAGTCGCTCTCTTTTTGGTGGCGCAGACAGTGCGTCAAGCCAGAGTCGAGTATATGATGGGTCTCTTGTCGCTCCCTGATTGAGACCATCGAGCAGTGCAGGATCGAGACTCTTTACGCTTAGGAATTTTGAGACACCGAAGACGAAGTTCCGCCATTGTTCTGCGCTGGCGATTTTCTTCAGCGGAATCTTCTGTTTTTGGCCGGTGTTTAGCTGGAGAATCAAATTTCCAGCCAGCGGAGACTTGCTCTTCTTCGGCATATCGACATAGATCTTCTCAATCTTCCACCAGCCAATATGTTTTTTTGCAAGTGAAACTTTTCCGGATGTGGACTCCAGGACAATGCCGCCCTTGTTCAGTCTAATGTGAGTCATTCCTTTTAATTTAGCGAGCAATGGCAGTATGACGACTGGAAGTCCTTTGAGGAGCGTCCAGTTATAAAAGTGCAAGTGCATACCGAGGATAATGATAGTCGCGATTATCCATGCGGAAGCAAATACAGTGACGATGGTAACAATCGGATCGACATGTCGAACCCTACCAAACGCTGTTCCATCCACAGCTTCAGCATGATACGGCCAGCAGTAAATGATTATCTCGTTGTTGCGTGCGTCGTGCTTTTTGGAGGTACGAGAGGTACCGCCGCCTCGCAGGCTGGCACTGAGACCACCACTTAGCCCTCCACTTAGACCACGACTGAGTCCTCTACTTGTGCCTCTACCTCCAACTGCATTCGTGCCGCCAAGTGCGCTCGGGCTAGAACTCGTGTGACTGATGAGTGAGAAATGGGGAGAGGATTGCGCTCCGTTTTTATCGAGTATCCGTTCTTCTCGTAAAGAGGTTATCCTGTCTTGCACGTCTTTCTCTGTAATAGAGAACTCTTCAAGCTTGTATTTGTAGATCTCCTTCCATTGAGGCAGCTCTTTGGCTTCGCAGGCTAGAAAATTCAAGGCGTTGTCGCGTTCTTGATTGACGAGCCCGTCGCGGTTATTGAATGCCGGTGGTTTTGTTTCGCTCATTCTCAAAAATCCTTCGACGACTTGGCTGGCAACGCCAACTGAGCATCAACAGTTGACGCATAGCGGTCGCTTACTTCCAGAGCCGTTAGCTTTTTGATAACCTCTTTGAGTGCAGTTTTAGCGCTAGTAACTTCTACAGTCGTGAGCGGTTCTGGATCTTTTCCTGTTAACAGGAAAGCAAGTGTGCAGCCGAGTGCATAAAGGTCGCTGCGAGGTTCCGCTTTGCCTCTAACCTGTTCTATCGGCATGTAGCTTTGCTTCCCGACCAGAGTACCGGTGGACGCCGATACGAACGCATTTGCCGCTCCGAAGTCCACAAGATGGAGTGTACCACTGACTGTGACAATTAAGTTGTCTGGTGTGAAATCTCTGTGCACCACAGGTGGTTCCATGCGGTGCAAATATTCGAGGATATTCAACATTTGCTTGGCGTAAAAGACGACCAACTCTTCACTGAGAGGTCCTTTGCGGCTAACAAGCTCGCGCAGATTCTCCCCATCGATAAATTCGAGAACGAGGTAGTGGCGATTATTTTCGACGAAAGAATCGAGCACTCGAGCGATCTGTGGATTATTGATGCGCGATAAGAGTTTCGCCTCTCGGTCGAACATCTCGATCGCTTTGCTTTGACCAGCGCCGTTTTGAGCGTTTGGTACCAGCTCTTTTACCACCACTCTCTGTCTGTTTTCGTCTTCTGCTAAATAAATTGCCGAGAAACCGCCGAATGCCAGCTGTTTCAATATGTTCAATCTGCCGGATTGCAGCTTCTTTCCAGGCTGATGAGGCGCAAAAGTAGTGACAGCGTATCGTCTCTTCAACTCTGTCTCCCAAGAGCGTGTAAAGATATCGTCGGTGCCAAGCTTCGCGTTTTGCGTCTCATCTTTGTAGTCTGCTGCCGCTTGAGTCCAAATCAGTTTTGGATTCCAAACTTCCATCGCAAACAAAAGCTGTTCGGCTTCTGGTTGTGCGATTTTTTTAGTTGAGATAGTGTGTGTCGTTCTGCTTTTTGTTTGAAGCTTCAGGCAGCGGTTATTCTGATTGTAGTCGACCAGTTTCAAGTCTTTCCATCGTAGGCTGAGCCGGTTTCCCAAGCCGCAAAGTCCGGGCGGAAATGTGATACCGTCGCTGTTTACTATGAGCAGACCACCTTCTGTGTATGCGCTAACGACGCTATAGGGAACATACACAAAAACCAAGCCACCTATTAGCCACAGAGCAAAGTTGAAGAGAAAATATTTGATGTGCAAGACCGGCATAATTGCGACTAATAGGGCAACCATGACTGCGCACCACAGTATGCAAACTGTGGTTGCGCGCACTTTCGATACTGGTGAGTATTTGATGAGGCAGGTTAGCTCTTTCACTGGTCCGGCTCAATTGCCTTCCTCTCGGGATATACCCGTTTCCGGCGACCAGATTTTCAGCTTAAGAGAGTAAATCCAGTGGCGCACGCGACTTGTGTCCGTCACCGCACAGGCACTGCCTGACTAGAGAATAATTGAGTTACGGTTAATCTCGGCGCCGAGTTACAGCTGCCCCTAATGCGTCCAAAAGTTTGACCGTATCGTCCCACCCGATGCAACTGTCGGTGATGCTCTGTCCGTATTGCAGAGCTTTGCCTGCAACTAGATCCTGGCGTCCGGCAACGAGATGGCTCTCAACCATAATGCCCACGATATTGCGGTTGCCTTGCGCGATCTGCTCGCCGATATCGGCGCACACATTGGTTTGGTTTTCAGCCTTTTTGTTGCTGTTGGCATGGCTTGCATCGATCATAAGGCGCTCTGGCAAACCTGCTTTGTTCAGCTCTTTACTCGCAACAGCCACGTTAGTTGCATCGTAATTGGGCGTTTTGCCTCCGCGCAGAATTACGTGGCAATCTTCGTTCCCGTTTGTGGAAACGATAGCTGAGTGACCGCCCTTTGTGACAGATAGGAAGTGATGAGGCTGGGATGCCGCGCGGATTGCGTCTATTGCTATTTTGATGTTGCCGTCAGTACCATTTTTGAAACCAACTGGACAAGAGA
This sequence comes from Drouetiella sp., assembly GCA_036702955.1. Taxonomy (GTDB): domain Bacteria; phylum Cyanobacteriota; class Vampirovibrionia; order Obscuribacterales; family Obscuribacteraceae; genus PALSA-1081. Next base: position 7,441 of record DATNPY010000054.1, read on the forward strand.
GACCAGAAGCTAGTTCTCTATGGGTCTGTGACTCGGTTGTGCGGGCACCGATTGCGCCCCAGCTCACCATATCGGCTATGTACTGTGGCGTAATCATGTCAAGATATTCGCAGCCAGCGGGAAGCCCCAGTTCATTAATGTCACGAAGAAGCTCGCGAGCCATGCGCAGACCTTTGTTGATCTGGAAGCTACCGTTGAGGTCTGGATCGTTGATCAAGCCCTTCCACCCGACCGTCGTGCGTGGCTTTTCGAAATAAACGCGCATTACGATTTCGAGTTCGCCCCGCAGCCGCTCACGTTCAGTAACTAGTCTGCTGGCGTATTCCATAGCCGCTACAGGATCGTGGATCGAACATGGACCGACAACCACCAGCAGGCGGTCATCGTCTTTTTTCAATATATTATGAATCGCTTCGCGCGCGCCGAAAGTTGTTTCAGAGGCTTCGTCGCTGCACGGAAACTCGCGCATCAAATGCGCCGGAGGAGCCAGCTCCAGTATCTCCTTGACTCTTAAGTCATCGGTGGCTCGTTTCATTTTCGTGCGGCTACCAGAAAGAGAACCGGCCCCGGCTTCAAGGCTTTTCCCAACCAAGTTCTTCGATTGCATCATCAAAGCTTACACGACTACGTTGACAATAGTGCAAGGCAATGATCGCCTGTTCGATTTTGAGGCGGTTCTCGTCGACCAGATTTTGGCATACCTGTGCGGCTTCGAAGGTCTGTCGATCAAATTTACCGGCAGCTTCAAGAATCTTCGCCACATCGCCGCCGTGTTTCTTGCGCACGGCTTCGGCGGCATCAATGTCGCCTTGGCTGATTAGTTTGGCTTTGACAAAAAGGCGCAACACTTTCTGGTCGCGCGCCGATTCGAGCGAATCTTGCCCAGTTTTGCCGAAATGCTCCTTAATGAAGGCGTTAACCGCCTCTTCTTTGCTTAAAGCGCCGGTTCGCACAACGTCTTGCAAGTTGAGCGCTGCTTTGAGGATGCTCACTCTAATAAGACCGGCTTCAACGAGAATCTCACCCAATGGTGGGGCGTTGACCTTTGCCGGGCTTGCATCCGGAGGCAATTCAGTCGGCGTAAACTGTTCCACTTCGCCGCCGCGGTTGTGGGCTCGTTTGACGGCTTCGGCGGCTTGAGACGTACTCAATGTGCCGTTGCGTACCATGCCTTGTAATTGCAACGCTGCTTCCAGCGTGCTTTCAGGGATCAAACCCGTCTCGACGAGGAAGTCACCTAGCAAAATGTTTGGACGCTTGGCGATTAGATCTGAATCTGCCGACATGCGGGCAGTGTTTTGCCCTGCCTGAGCTGCACCAGGTGCTGGCGGGTAGGGCGGATACTGAGGCGGATAACCAGCTGGCGCCGGGTACCCTTGTGGATAGGGCTGGTAGCCCGGTGGGTATTGGGGCGGGTAGCCTTGCGGATAGAGACTTGGATCGGGAGGTGGGTAAGGCGGGTAACCGGGTGGGTATCCAGGATAAGGTGGTGGATAGCCGCCATAAACTGCCGGATCGACCGGAGGATAACCGTAAGGTGGTGGCGGATAGCCGGGGTAAGGCGGCGGATAGCTAGGCGGATAGGGCTGTTGACCCGGTGGGTAGGCTGGCGGAGCCGCTTCAGGAGCCGACTCGTGGTCATGCTGATGTGCTGCGGGCGGTATCTTTTCCTGGCCTCCAGGACCATAAAGATCTGACCTGCCGTTAGAGTCTTTCGCTGATTCACGACTGCTATCTTGACCGCCAGATTCACCAGTCGCTTTTGGCGCTGCTTCTTCGCCTTGCATGCCTTCTTCAATTGGTGGCAGTGAATAAAATGCATCCAATCCGGCTGGTTTCTTGGGCAGTGTCGTATCTGGTGGCTCTGACAAAAGCTCGACTTCCTGAGTCGAGTAAGTGTGTTCGCGTCTGTCGAGTTTTGGATTCCAATGCTTATCGCGTTCGCTGACACGGATGTTCTCTTCGAGCGTGTCCAAAGCTTGTTCGGCCGGCAAAGAAAGAGCGATGACGTCGCTTAGCAATGCCGGATCTTTGAAAGACTGTGTCCAGATATGGCGCGATTGTGCCCCTTCCCCTTGGTACAAACTCCAGATCGGTTCCAACCTGTCGACTTCAAAGCAGACTGTAATGCTATATCGCAGCTTCGTCTTTTCAGACCGCCACGGTTGTTCGACAGTGCTGCCTCTGGCGCGGTTCGATTCAAAGAGGAGCCGCTTGAGGTCTGCAAGTTTAGGCATTCCTTGAATTTCGTCGAGGCGAATATATTTTTTTCGCTTGAACATTAGCTCTCGTGGTGGCTAGTTATGGCTAGTATTTACCCACATACGAGCGCTAAAACGAGTCGCTTCTGGCTGATTTAATGACGATAATCTCTTTTTTTCGGATAAGGTCCGAAAAAATTACGCCTTTTTCCGCGGAAACCAGTTAACTTAGTTGGGTTTTCGAGCAAATTTGCTCCAACTTGTGCCTGACAACGACGATATTATCCGACTCTCAAATGAAGCAACTAAACCTAATCCAGCAGGACCAGCGATGAAGCAAAAGATTTTGGCAGCGACTTTGTTTGTGGGCGTGACGGCTATTGTCAGTTCTAATTTCGTACTTGCAGACGACAAAGAAAAGGTGGTCAAACCTGATTCCTTCACAGTGGCTGCCGGAGACTCGCCGTCTTTAAAATTCGATGCTAAAGGACGCTTGCATGTGGCATTCGAACGTGCCGGCAAAGATGCCTCTGGCAATCAAAGCAGCGACGTCTTTATCACAGAGAGTGATGATGGTGGCAAGACCTGGTCGGCTCCAGTTCAAATCTCCGAAGCACTTGGTCGTTCCTCTCACCCTTCTTTATTCGTGGAAAAAAGTGGGGCTCTCGATGTTGCTTGGAGCAGCGGTGACGGCGATCCTGATATCTATTTCTCGCGCTCTACAGATGGTGGCAAGAGCTGGGCTAAACCCGTAGACGTCTCCAATACACCTGGTTCATCGACTGAGCCTGCGTTGGCGGCCTCTTCGGATGGGGCACTTCACATGGTCTGGTGTGATACCAGCAAAGGTGCCAGGAATAAAGATATCTATTATTCCTATTCCAAAGACGCAGGAAAAACTTGGGGAAAGGACCTTCTGCAGCCGGCTGAAGATATAAGCAATACCCCTGGAGTTTCAAGCGAGCCTCAGGTTGTCGTCGACGACGAAGACTCCGTGCATGTTGCTTGGACCGACAGCACCCCTGGTCAGACGCGGCCTGATATTTTTTACAGCAGTTTGAGCGCCGGTAACCGTATTGGTAACGGTAAATGGACCAAACCGGTAGACCTCTCGGACAATACGCGCATCTCATCGCATCCAGGCATAGCGACAGGCCCAAACGGCAAGGTTTATCTTGTCTGGTCAGATAGCTCAAAGGAACTGCATTTAGCGGACGTCTGGTGCATGGTCGGCGATCATGGTAAGTTCGGCCAGCAGCAGAATGTCTCGAACACTGCCGGTGTCTCCACCCAGCCGTCCATCGCCGGTGATGATACAGGACGCGTGGTCATCAGCTGGTCCGACACAAGCATTGAGTACAATCGCCCCGAAGTCTACATTCGCACTTCGCGCGACAAGTGCGCAAATCTATCGCACATCACAGATATGTCTAACACGCAGGGCAGCTCTAAAAATGCCCATGTCGCAATCAACAAAGACAGGCTCTATGTGATTTGGGAAGAAGACGATGAGCGTTCCGGCACTCATTTGATGCTTAGTTCGACCGAATTTTAGACTTCGACCTCGACTTGATTGAATTTAGAAACTCTGCAAATTTGGAAACTCAATGAACTTTGCGAACTAGCTCGATTTGCTGATTGAGCCGGTCTGCGCTTTAGTCGCTGTCAAATAGTCTTGGGGGGCAATGAAGATCTGCGTGCCGCGAACTCCTGCCGACACTGATACCACATCGAACAGTTCGATTGTCTCCTCGGCATAGACTTTGTAATCTTTCTTGCATGCAAGAGCCGTGACACCGCCTCGAATATAACCTGTCAACGGCTGCACTTCTTTGAGCGGCACCACTTCAATCTTCCTGTCTCCGCTAAGTTTTGCCAGAGCCTTCAAGTCTAGCTGCATGTCACCTGGAATTACTGCAAGACAAACTCCGTTCTTATCGCCTCTGGCAACAAGCGTTTTGAAAACCTGTTCTGCCGGCAGCCCAATTTTCGCTGCCACAGTTTCGGCTGAAAGATCGTCTGGATCTACCTCGTATTCGCGCAATTCATATTTCAGGTTGAGACTGTCCAACAGTCGCGCGGCGTTAGTTTTCATGTCTATTTCTGGAAAGGGGTCGATCTGCCATTATAATTTATACGAGGCTCAGGCTTCCATTTCGTCCCGTATTGTTAACAGGTGCCCCTTGGCTTTAATTCGTACAGCACGGCTTTCAGACGCCAAAGCGATACAAGCGATTTATGCTCCCTTCTGCTTGACGAATGCATATGCGTCTTTTGAATATATGCCACCAGATGTCGATGAGATGAAGCTGCGCATGGAGACTGTTCAAATTAGTCTGCCATGGTTGGTTTATGAAGAGTCGAACAGAGTAATCGGCTATGCGCTTGCCTCTCAGTATCAAGTGCGCGCAGCTTACGGTTGGTCTGTTTCAGTGTCGATTTACCTTGCTGCCGAAGCGCGTGGACGAGGCGTTGGTAAGAAACTTTATACAGAACTCTTTGAAATTTTGAGGAGACTTGGTTATTTCAATGCCTATGCAGGAATCACGTTGCCAAATCCAGGCAGCGTTGCCTTGCACAAATCGATGGGATTTACGCAAGTTGGGCTGACACCAAAAGTCGGCTACAAAGGCGGGGCTTGGCACGATGTTTTGCTTCTTGGCCTTGAACTGCAGCCACACATCCCAGAGCCGCCTGCACCGAAGAAATTTGATGGTAGCTTTCACGCGCAGGTTTAGCCTGGCAAGATTTAGGAGAGTGCTTTGTCTTGTGCCGGTTTTTTGCGCATGAGCAAGATGACCATACCGACAACTGCAAAAAACAAACACAAGGCGCTTGCAATCATTGGTGACTGAACAGCGTTGCCGGCGATATTTACCATGATGCTATCCATGCGCAGGGGTTCGATCAATAGACGTCCCAAGTTGTAACCGGCGATGTAGACGAGACTTGTGAAAAACGGCTTGTCTTTAAACTTTCGCACAACATAGAAATAGAGAAAGAGAAAGAGAAGCAGATCCCACACTGACTCGTATAAAAAGGTGGCATGGAAGTAGGAAAAGGATTTTGCGGTGTCAGGGCGCAATTGAGGAGGAATAAATACTTTAATTGGGAAATCGTCAGGCACAGGCTGTCCGAAAAGTTCGGAGTTGAAGAAATTGCCCCAACGTCCTACAGCTTGTGCGAGGGGCATAGCGGCTGCCAGCACATCACACATGCTAAAAAAAGAAATGCCGGCTCGACGACAGAAGATTGCGGTGGCAATCATGGCACCAATAACGCCACCATGAATTGATAACCCTCCGAGCCATGTAGCTCCTATCTGATCGAGATGGTGGCAAAAATAGTCCCATTTCAAGGCGACGAAATAGAGCCGAGCTCCAATTACTCCTGCGACGAAATTCAGGAGAGCGCAATTGATTACGTCTTCATCTTTGAAGCCGAATTTTTTTCCCAGTCGTGTTCCAGTGACAAGCACGCAAACGAAGCCGAGCGCAAACATGATCCCGTACCACCTGATGGTGAACGGTCCCAGCTGTAAAAAAATGGAACCTGGTGACTGAAGTACTAAACCGTGCATTGTCTACAAACAAAGAAGTCGCGCCCGAAATATTGGCGCGACTTCACTTTAGCAACTGTGCTCGCATTTGGGAACAGATTATGTCTATCCCGCGGCGCCTAGAATCGTGGTTGTCCCGGGAGGTTATCCAGTGGGTGCTGGGAGTTTACGCCGCCAGGCTCCTGACCGCCATATACATCTCCTGTTGCTTGTCTGCCATAGTCGGCTTTGTTGGCTGGTAAGTAATACTCATGGTTTTCGTTGTGGGGATTGCCACCATGCGGGTCATTGCCGTGTGGGTCTTCGTCTCCATACATTTGAGCGATGATCTGTTCACCTTGCAGAGCTCTAGCTATTGGCGAGGTTGCAGACGGGGGCAACTGGGCTGGAGGTGCGCTGAATAACAAGGATACCGAAACAGACAGCAGCATGCTTGACATTTGAACACTCCTTAGACTTTTCAGTCTTTAGCTGCACCTAGTATATGCCTGGTCTTGTGGTTTGCTAGAGATAGTCATTATTTTGTTCAAATTAGAGTGGGGAATGTACGCTGTTTTTGTGTCGAAAGCCGCGTAGAGATTGTGTTCGCAAACGTCTAAGAGTGCGCCGGTGTTTTGTTCTAGAATGTGATGTTTGAAGCATTTGCTTAGATAGGTGATTAATTTGGCTAAACTTAAGTCTCGTTGGGTCTGCCAAGAATGCGGATTTCAAACGTCTCGCTTCCTTGGCCGCTGCACCGAATGCGGTAACTGGAACTCAATGATTGAAGAAGTCATTGAAGATGAATCGAGCAAGAAAGGCTTTGCTGCAAGGTTGAGTGCCGCTGAGGCGGTGACGAGAGAGACGGCAGTTGAGAAAACGATTGCTCTGGATGAGATTCAATTTGCCAACCTTGAAAGTGCTGATTATCGACTCAAGACAGGCGCCAATGGACTTGACGAGGTCCTTGGCGGCGGGCTTGTGCCGGGTGCTGTCGTCTTACTGGCCGGAGATCCGGGTATCGGCAAGTCGACATTACTATTGCAAGTGGCTAAGGCTATATCGGCTAAGAGTGAAGTTCTATATGTTTCCGGCGAGGAGTCTGCGGCACAAGTACGGCTGAGAGCCAATCGCCTCGATATTGGTGGCGACAAGATTTTTGTTAATGCTTCGCAAGATGTCTCTCAAATTCGAGAAAGTATGCTCGCGAGCACAGCCTCAGTTGCGATTATAGACAGCATACAGGCTGTATATCATCCGCAAATAGGCAGCGCTCCAGGGTCTGTAAGCCAGGTGCGCGAGAGCGCCAACCTGCTTGTAACTGCAGCCAAGGAAAAAAACATCGCCACAATTCTTGTCGGGCATGTCACCAAAGATGGTTCTATAGCCGGCCCCCGAGTATTGGAGCATATGGTCGATGTGGTTTTGCAGTTTGAGGGAGATCCTGCTCGCCAGCTGAGAGTGTTGAAAGCTGCAAAGAACCGATTCGGATCGACTCAGGAGATCGCCATCTTTACGATGACAGAAGCCGGCCTCATTGAAGTCGATAATCCAAGTGCGACGTTGCTTGGCGACCGCTTAAGCAAGATGGGACGCAAACAAGCACCGTCTGGAACCGCAGTAATTGCTGGTGGCGAGGGCAACAAGACGCTTTTGCTCGAGGTACAAGCTCTTGTCGGAAGCTCTACTTATCCCAGCCCAAGACGTGTTGCAAATGGTTTTGACTACAATCGTTTGCTTCAGATCATTGCTGTACTGGAGAAGAAGGTCGGCCTTTCGATGAGTCACCACGATGTCTATCTGAATATCGTCGGCGGGCTAGATTTTAGCGACCCGTCAGGTGATCTTGGTGTGAGCATGGCTGTCGCTACTTCACTGTTAGACCGTTCAATCGATCCGGGGCTGCTGTGTGTCGGTGAAATAGGATTGACTGGAGAAGTTCGCCCAGTGGTGGCATTGACTCAACGTTTGAAAGAGGCTTCTCGACTTGGATTTAAAAAAGCGCTCGTACCTATCGGCAATCTTCCTCTCAGTTCCAAACCAGACCAGATGGAAGTAATTGGCGTAGAGCTTTTGACCGAAGCCTTAACTCACGCTCTGCCCGGTGCTGACTTCAGTACAAGAGAGAAAACGGCGCCGTTTGCTGCTCGTCCGGCGCTATAGTGGTGCGTTTGTGTCTCCTTAAGTGCCAATCCAGTTAGTGAAGTAGACCAGATAATAGACAAAGGCGACCGAAATCATAAGCAAAGAGCCGAGAATAACTTTCCCGATGGTTCTTAGCCAGCCTTTTGTCGCATAGATACCGTCAACTATGAAATAAGCGTAGATAAGCAATAAAAACGAAAAGAAGCGGAAATCTTGCACGTTGGCCAGACCGACCCGATACACGTAGCCGATTTGCGCCGCCATGCAGGCAGGCCAGACCCAGACATAAGGATATGCAACCCGGCTAGGCATTCTTATTGTTCGGATGAAAGAAAATATCATATAGGGAAAGAGCAAGAGATTTAGAGTAAGCAAGGTTCTTGCGAACGTATACTCGTTGTCTTCTTTCTCGTTGAGAAACTCGCCGGTATAGCCAGATTTAAAGTAATATTCCCAGAAAAATACGCGCCTGGGATCTACCTTCCAGCCGTTACAACGCGGGTATTGCACGACGCGAACCGGATTGAAAACGCAAAAGTTTTGCCACTCTGATTTGTAAAATAACCCTTCAGCTTCCCAGACGATATTGCCGATAATGAATGTATTAGGATTTTTACTTGGAAGAGTTTGCATCGCTCGCGGTATGTGGAACCAGCCAGCCATTGCCAGGACAATAGCCATACCCACAGTAGTCCAGAGAGCTTTTTGTTTGAGAGTAACTCGTCTACAGAAAAACAAAAAGAGAAATGTCAGTCCGGTCATTGCCAACATGCTTGCCTTGCTGAGCAAGCCAAAGCCACACTCGATACAGAGCCAGAGAAAGGTTTTAGCTACAGGCTTGCGCCAGAATTCAATAAGGGTCCCGGCCCACAAGAAGGCGAAAATATAATAGACAGGATCGTTGCTGATTCGTGTCGCTGCATAAACAATGCTTGGAAAAAAGGTGATGATCGCCAGAAACCACAAGCGCTGTGCTTCCTGGCGCTCATTGAACAGCTTTCTGCCTACATAAATTGTGCAGAAAAGCAAGATGATCGAGAAAAGGCAGGCGAGTCTCTTCCAGACGATTAGTTGCCCATCTTCGCCATTGACGTAACCCTTGAAAAACCAACCTACGATAGCGGCGATCGTGTAATAGAGCGGCGGCTGAAAGTTTTCCCAACCCACGCTTGGATCGGGTATTGCCCAATGCTCGAGCTGATACTTGATATGCTCAACGTGAGAATGTACGTCGTAACAACGAACAATGAATGGTACCAGTAAGGCATACCAGATACGCATAGCGATGCCGATAATCAAAAGCACGACTTCGCCTGGCGAAAGCCGAAACCGCTTTTTCGTTTTAGTAGTATTTTCTATGGTTTCGATGGCTTGAGGCTGAGTATCTTGAACTTGAGTAGACACAGGCACTTTCGCTGAACAGGGTAAGATTTACATACCACTCATTTGTCAACTATCTAACTTTTTCTACTGTAATTGCCGGAAAAAGTTATCGTTTATGCCGATAATAAATACATGCCGATAGCTCGTTCAGATGAACTTAGCAAAATCATTTCCGCCGTGCCAGATTCGAGCGGTGTCTATATTTTCAAAGATGACGCCGGCGATATTATCTACATAGGCAAAGCGGTCAGCTTGCGAGCGCGTGTCCGGTCTTACTGGAACGAAGCCAGCTGGTATGAGCGTCCGAAACTGGCTGTGATGATTCCTAAGGTCGCCGATATATCGACGATCCTGACGAATTCTGAAAAGGAAGCACTACTTTTGGAGGCGAATTTGATCCGGCAGCATATGCCGCGATACAACGTCTCTTTGAAAGACGACAAGCGTTATCCGTGGTTGGCGATAACCTATGATGTGGCCTTCCCTCGACTGGTCATGGTTCGCGATCCTGTCAAATATCGCAAAGAAAATCCACGAGCTCGTGTTTTTGGCCCTTATGTAGAGACAGGAAACATGTGGCAAACCGTGAAGGTTCTGCGCAAGGTTTTTCCGATGCGTCAGCGGAAAAATCCGCTTTTCAAAGATCGCCCTTGCATGAATTACCACATAGGTCTCTGTTTGGGACCTTGCCAGAAGCTTGTTGGCGAGAGTGAATACATGCAAATGGTGCAACAAGTCGAGTACTTCCTTGCCGGGCGACAAGGCGAGGTCGTCGCCCAACTGAAAGCACAAATGGAGGCTGCTTCTGAGGAACTTGATTTTGAGAACGCCGCTAAAATACGCGACCGTATGTTGGCGCTCGAACGTATGATTGAACGCCAGCAGGTGTTTTTCCAAAATCAGAAAGTGAGTCAGGATGTCATTGCTGAAGGGCATACGAATAAAATGATCGCCATCAGTCTAATGAAAGTTCGTGAAGGAAAAATGATTTCGCTCGAGACAGTTTGTTTACCGCTCGTAGAAAAGACGAGTTGGGATGAGGCTTTTCAATCGTTCATAGATCAGTATTACACTACCTGCGAAGATATAGCAGTTCCAGCCGAAGTTGTATTGCAACATCCGCTAGAGGACCAAAAAGCGCTTCTAGATCTGCTTAACTCAAAAGCTTCGCACGCGGTTAAAATCACTTTGCCGCAGCGTGGTGGCAAGACCGAGATGATAGACATGGCCCAGAAAAATGCTGAGCATTCTCTCGAGCGTGAACTTTCTGATCAGATCGAGTTGGATGCAAAACTGGAACGAGTGCTCTCGACACTGCAAAGCGATCTGTCTTTGAATAAACAACCGCGGCGTATTGAGTGTTTCGACATCTCAAACATTCAAGGCACTGATAACGTGGCTAGTATGGTGGTGTTTGAGAACGCTCTGGCAAAGAAATCCGATTATCGAACTTTTAAAGTTCGCAGTGTTGAAGGCGAAGCAAATGACTTTGCCTCAATGAAGGAAGTGGTTGGCAGGCGCTATTCGCGTATTTTGCAGGAAGGCAAAGCGATGCCCGACTTGATTATCATTGATGGTGGCAAAGGTCAGCTTGGTGCAGCCTGCGAAGCGCTTGCCGCTCTCGGGGTTACAAACGACATCATCGGTTTAGCTAAAAAGCAGGAAGAGGTCTTCAAACCTGGCAACTCACTGCCATTTCTCTTGCCTCGCCGAAGCGAAGCGCTGCATCTATTGCAGCGAGTTCGCGACGAGGCCCACAGATTTGCAGTGACATTTCACCGTAAGTTGCGTGCCAAGCGTTCTGTTGCTTCCGAACTCGATAAGCTGTCTGGAATTGGTCCAGCGCGGCGTAAGCTGTTGCTCGAACATTTCGGAAACTTTGACGCGCTCAAGTCTGCGTCATTAGATGATCTGCGAGCCACTCCGGGATTGCCAAAGAGTTTTATTGAAAAGCTCTGGAAGCAGCTGCACCCGCCGGGAGAAACCTTTGAAATTTGATCAGGCAAACTGCCGATCGTCATCGGCTTCGTCAACCAAAGCTGTACGCAACTGGAACGGCACCCTGTCCGGAATAGGTGCGATGTGCCTGGTAGTAGGCTAACTGTTCGTTGGCAATCCCAGCATATTGACGCAGTCTGGCATTCTTGCTATTGCTTGCGACCCACTGGTAGTGCATTTGAGCGAGCACAGTCTGATTTTGCCCCTGATAGCATTGTGCGAGATAGTAGTGTGTTTCGTCGCAGCATCCGCCATGAGCGTCCATAAACTCAAATCTCTCAGCGGCACCGCTCCAATTTTTGTCTGCCAGGAGTTTGACGCCGGACTTCCATAATTCGGTGGACTTCAGTTTGGTTTGAATCGACGAATCTGTTTTGGTTTTTGAGCTTTTAACGTTGACTGATTTGCTCGTCGAACCGTAATACTGTTTCGACTCAGACGCCGACATCGTGGCAAACATCACTGCCAGTCCGTACACCGATATCGCTATCTTGCCGTTTTTCATCGGGAAAAAATCTCCTGAGACGAATAGTCCCATGCTGCTCCCTGTAGAGGTTGACAATATGCTTTTGGCTAGATTTCTTAAGCATTGGCACGACTTCTTCGAAATACCGACCGCAAGACTCTTGAACGCCGGCTTTCTCGGTTGTCAGAACCGACCACAGTTTTAGCGTGGCGCGTTTTGATCTAAAATGGGACAGATCGACCAGCCCCGCAGGATAACCAAAATGCTCGAGCGCTTTCGCAAGTTTTACAAACCGATCATCTGGGTGATGATTGTGATTTTCGGTTTTTCAGTAATTGCGTCGGTTGCTCCAATGTTCTTTTATGCCGGTCGGTAGATTGACTCGCACCGGATACAGTGCGGCTTTGAAAGGTTGTCTGAAAACGGAGAAATTAGAACGGCTTGTTCTTTCTCGTAGCAAGCGCTTTTTGCGCTTCCTCTTTTGTTTGGTACGTACCGAAGTGTTTGTAGAAAACTTTGTCCACTTGCTTGTAGATCTCGAAATGATCGGCGCTTGGCACAATCACAAATCGTCCGCTAATCAGATTGTTCGTCTCGCCTTTCAATGGTCCATCGAGAAATTTTGCCATGGCCGTTACCCGATCAAATGTTTCCGCCGTCCTTAGACGACAAGATTATACGACAAATCGGAGCAGCTTTAGTCTCTAAACGGCTTACCTGGAGCCAGTTTTCCGTTGCGCAAATGAAATTCTGACTATGTCGCCGGCAGCCATTTTGCCAGCTCGGCTCGCAAAGGGGAGACTTCTAACTCTGGACACAGCTGCTCTGTTTGCGAATCTTCCACTAGTTTCTGTTTGGCATTCGCCATTTCAGGATTATCGTACTGCCATTCATAAATTTCGCGGCTAGAGAGACCAAAAAATCCGAGGCTAAGTGCAGTATCTTCGAGTAACTCAGTCACAGAATCAAGCTCGTTCTGAAGCCTGGCTAGTTGCGATTCCTGATAGGAATTTGCCTGAGCATCACGTTCTTTGGAACCTTTGCCCTTAGGTGCTGTGAACTGCCATTCATCTTCCAGGCGGTCATAATGGTCGCTATCCGGACCTTGTGAGGAGCTGGCGTAGAAGTGCCAGAACTGAGAATTATCCATAGGCGAGTCAGGTTGTTGATTTGTCATATTCCGACCTCTGCTTTTCCAGTTCGTTCCTGTCCGCTCCCCTACTCGGGAAGGACATGGCGGGTCAGTTAAAGGTTCCACGGCAAGGTTAAATTCGGAGCGCTTTTTGCTCCAAGCTCAATCACTTTCCGGTTCTTTTGTATGTGTTCGAACTGTCCATTTCAACTCGTGCAGAACTTCGTCAAAACTGCAACTTTGGTGGTGGAAATAATTCAATGCGATGATTCCCTGTTGCATATTAAGCCAGCCGCCGAGAATCAAATAGTAGCAACGCAGGGCCCCTAAGAATGTGCGCTTATCGATCAAATTTGTGTCAAGTAGAATGCGAGCGCTTTTGAAAGCATCTGCCGAGCTCGCTACACCTTCATCGAGCTTGATTCGTTCCACGTCTGCTTGTTCTAAAAGTCCTGCAACTCGCAAAATGTCGTGGAACCGCACATTCGTTTTGACTTCGCCTACTGGAACCTCGAGGAACGCAAGTATATCGTCGAGCGACCGATCAGTTGTGTTCAGCGTATGGAGCACCACTGCTGCTTGCTTGGGCGTCACAGTCTCGTTTGACACCATCTCTTGCAGCGAAAGAGCAAGATTGAGAAGCTTTACCGTGACAAATTTGTTCTCGACGAGTATCTTCCCAACAGACTTCTCTTGTTTGAGGCTCGCTTCCAACGACGCAAGAACGTCGTCTTCTGAGATCAACCCAGCAGAAACCAGCAGCTCTCCAAGACGTATTGTTGGACGATATGGACCACGATAGAATCCCTGGTCGCTGAGAGTCAATTCAAAAGGCGCCATGCGCTTGTACGAAGAACGCAGACCATTAATTGCTTGCTCTCGACTGACGCGCCCAGCCCTGATCAATATTTGAGCGTTGAGCGCAGTCGCTAGAATCTCGTCCGAAAGAATGCCCAATGAGACGAGCAAACGCCCAAGTGGCAGGCCCGTTGCTTTGCTCGTTCGCATCGCTGTATCTAACTGTGTTGCAGGCAAGATCTCTGCTGCTAACAGTAATTCGCCAAGCCTGTTCGACTCCTGGTCTTCCTTTGGCGCCCAGCCAACCTCGCGTAACGCCTCGTCGAACGTGATCGATTGCATCGTAACGAGGTTTAATGCTTTGATCGCTAATCCAGGTGCGACTATTTTGTCTCGAATTAGAGACTGGGCGTTCAAGGCACCTTGAAATTCAGTTTCAGAACAGAATCCGGCCATGATCAACACTCGGCCGACTGGCAATCCGGCCTTTTTGCTAGTTTTGATCGCTTCTTCCAGGTCGTCTTTACTTAATACATCAGCAGCGACAAGAAGCTCACCTATCTTGAGATCTATTCGTTCTTGATGCAGTTCCTGCGGCAACTGTTTCTCGAGCATAGTGGATGGGCTCCCTGGCCTCGCTGATTTTTTCTCTGCCGCCGCGCTGGCACGATGTCGCGATACAGTTTAGTTTACTTCTGGTTTGATGTGTCAATTATGTCAAATGATGTCTTCAACAGAGCAACCGGTGCCTCCGATAAGGGTTTATGAGCCATTTGTGTGCACTAAAGATGATTCCCTTCCGTGCCGATTTACTAACCTCGGGTTACAGTAATACTGAGTGAATTCAGCATAAACTTGAGCTGAACGTCAAGAGAAAGACTGAAATCGAGAAGCCGAGAAGCCGAGAAGCCGAGAAACCGAGAAATCGAGAAATCGAGAAGCCGAGAAACCGAGAAACCGAGAATAGGAACTGAATGTTTTCTGCGAAATCTTCGAGTATCCCTTTACCAGAGCGGATGCGTCCCCAGAACCTCGATGAGTTTGTTGGTCAGTCTGAACTTTTGCAGGGGAATGGCGTTTTGCGCCAGATGGTAGAAAGTGGTGCCCTCTCATCTTTTATTTTGTGGGGACCACCAGGCGTTGGAAAGACAACACTTGCTCGCATTGTTACTTCACACACCGAGTGCAGGTGGATGCAGTTTTCTGCCGTCACTTCAGGCATCAAAGAGATCAAGCATGTAATGAGCGAAGCTGAGGCTTTCATTAGCCTGGAAGGACGCAAAACAGTGCTTTTCGTCGATGAAGTTCATAGATTCAACAAAGCGCAACAGGACGCATTTTTACCCTATGTCGAAAACGGCACCATTGTTTTGATAGGTGCCACTACCGAGAATCCATCATTTGAAATCAACTCCGCGCTTCTCTCTCGGATGAAGGTCTTCATTTTGCAGGAATTGCAGGAAGAGGATCTTTTGATGATCATGCGAAGAGCCCTGGCAGACAAAACGAGGGGTCTTGGTGAATCTCAGATTGAAGCACCGGAAGACATGTTGCGTCTGATCGCTGTTTACTCGTCGGGAGACGCGCGTACGGCGCTGAACAGTTTGGAGTTGGCTTTCCTTCTATGCAAACGCAAAGGCGTAACCGTTCTGTCTGAAGCCGAGGTCAAAGCTGCCATTCAACAGGCTGTGCTGAAGTACGACAAGACTGGCGAAAATCACTATAACCTGATTTCAGCTTTGCATAAGTCAATGCGCAATTCAGATGCCGATGCGAGCTTGTACTGGTTAGCTCGCATGCTAGAGGCTGGTGAGGACCCAATGTATGTCGCTCGTCGCGTAGTTCGATTCGCTTCCGAAGACATTGGGTTGGCGGCACCACAGGCCTTGCAGCAAGCGGTTAGCGCTATGCAGGCTGTCGAATTCATCGGTATGCCCGAGGGGAAATTGGCTTTAGCGCAAGCAGTCGTCTTTCTGGCGCATGCACCGAAATCAAACGCCGTCTATCGTGCCTACAGTGCCGCTGCCGAGGATGCATTGAATACAATTCAACATCCTGTGCCCTTGCATTTGCGTAACGCCCCGACCAAATTGATGAAAGAGGTCGGTTATGGCAAAGGTTATGACTATGCTCACGATCATGCCAGTGGGCGCGCGGAAAACATGACTTGTCTTCCGGACCAACTTTTAGGCAAGCGATATTACGAGCCAACCACTCGCGGTTTCGAAGGCAAACTAAAGACGAGGGGCGCTTCTGAAGATAGCTAAAGCAAGCGAAACGACAAGAACCACCCGGCTACTCGGCTGGCTTGTCTGAGCTGAGTGCCGGTCTAGTCGGCTTAGGCTTTCTTTTTCTGCGGCAAAAAGAAGTGCCACCAACGTCTGGCGCTCAACTCTGCAACTTGCGCTTTTGCTTCGGTTAGTAATTTAGCAACGCGGATATTTTCTTCTTCGCTGGTCGTAACCATCTCGTCAAGCAGGTCTCGTTCGATTTTCAACTTGGCGAGACCGTCCATGAGATATCTTCTCTCTGTGACTGCAGCTTCGCGTTCGTACTCGATAGTCTTCAGCTGTTTGATCTGTGACTCGAGATACGGAATGCGTTGTAAAGCGTAATATTGACCGACCATGATTTGCTTCAGCGAAGCATTTTCTTCTGTGAGTTCGGTCAGTTTTTGCAAAAGGGCGATAACCCGTCTTTGCAAATAAGAGATTTCATGAGCGTTCTTTGCTGCAATTCTTTGTTCGCGGGCCTTCTGAACAACATCTATGACTTCACGGCGAATTCTTTTCTCGCGCGCTGCACGCAACCGAGTATCTTCACCATCTGCCACCACTTCCGATGCCCATCTGAATAGATGTTCGAGTCCATCTACGCTGATAGCGTCCTTATGGTCTTCGGCTGTAATCTCTGAATAATTCGGGCTTTGCAAAGCTTCTGAACCTTGGTTGCTCACAGGTGCCCCCCTTTCTTTGCCACCATGATAGCCTCAAAGTGACGATTTGTAGCAAAAAATTTTTGCCACCATATGTAAGGTCTTTGTTTCCTGTCTTAAAAATCCTCTTGGTATCATATGTGAGGCGCGTATGCGTATGGCACCAGATATGGAGCAGACCGTTCATGCATGCATCGTTTGCTTGCTTCCATATGCTTACCAGTGGCGGCGACCACTAATGGTGGCACCAGATGTAGAGTTGTTTTAGCTGCTGCGCTTGGGCTGAATCTGATTCTCTATATTCACTCTGTTCTTTTAGCGAATTGTCACGCCGCTGAATGTCGTTGCAATTGGCCAATTGACAACAAAATGGATATATAAATGATGAGTCCGTTGATTAGTTGTGCTTAATTATTGGCGTTCTCGCTTTGCACATCAGACTGGCAAATTCGTTGCATCGCTCTCCCGGAGTCTCGAGCGAATCGTGCTTGCATAAGGCGAGCGAAAGGTGCTGCTACTTTTACAAGTCGACTGCCGGGCTGAGAGAGAGCCACAATTTCGTAGCAAACCTGGTTGTTTTCCCTGTTCCATTCCACACAAAAACGCTCCTCGCCTTTTTCGGGATGACCACGCAGCGTGCCGTAAGCGTATCCGAACCGCATTAATGATGATGATGATGATGATGATGTTTGACCCGGCTCTGGCTGTTCGTTCCCAAACGTGTAGATAACTCGGCAGGCGAACACTAGCCAGAGAAGACCGAGCTTCACAGTGAGGCAAACCGTGTCATTCCCTTGTAGATCTGCTGACGCTTTCCCTGTCAGCGCTGCTGTTGTCGCCGTCGTCTGTAGCAACGATTGGTCCACTGCCGGTTTAGTCAACTTCACCCAGCCGACCTCAAACTGTCTCCAACTGCAAAGGGCTTCTCGTGCCCTGTTGTATACGACTCCTCCTTCTCCGAGCGGGAATCGGTGGTGGTCGAGTTGATACCGGTCGGCGAAAGATTGGAAATTTTTAGTCATTCCGACCTCAGGATATGTGAATGGTGCAGTCTTCGCTGATTGTTGAAGAGCTGAAACCGTCTGTTGGTCAGGTCTCGCTAACGAAAACACAAGACGACTCCTTCTTGACAATGAGCGCGCGCCCTGACTGCGCTTTGAGAACTTTCGCTGTGAGTGGGAGAAACCGCAAACCCCTGCGTAGTAACACCCAAGACAACGGACTCTTGCAAAGATACCTTATTGCTACCGTGGGTTCGTGTGAACCGTCTGTGTGTCCTCCGCAGTAAATGCCAATCGAACAAATCGCGAAAATGAAGAAACTACGCCAACGAACTTTAATTGCAGCGATTTTGTCGACCAGCACGATATGTGGTTTCGCACAGATGTCCGTGCCAGCGATGGCTCAAATCACGACACTAACGGACCCCTATGCGCCCGGAGTTTGTGTAACTCCACCCGGTTACGCGGTCGGTTATACACCGTCACCGCCTGTCGGTTGTGGAGACTATCCGCCGCTAGTGAATCCTGGTCAATGCGGGCCAGCACCCTTGATGCCCTGGGTGACAAACATTCCCGCTAACACAATTGATCAGTCAGATACTCAATTTACGTTGCCTTACGATGCTACTTCTTTAATGGCTCCCTACACTTTGGGACCGGCATTGCAAGGCGCTATACCCGGGCCGCCGTCTGCTCAAGGAGCAATCCCTGACATGCTGCAGCCCGCCGGAACCGCAATAGGTTCCATTACGGGTGCGTCGTCTGCCACATCTGCTGCAATCGAAGTGCCAGTTCCGACTGGCGGAGTTCTCACTGATGGTGGCATGCCTACTTCACGAAGTTGGCGCCAATCAACACAGAGCTTCGGCATTAAACAGACCGGTACTTCGTACAACACTGATTTCGGCATTCAACCAGCTAACGATCCTAACAGCGCTCAAACGCCGCAGAAATCAAACGTTGGTCCTGCCGTTACCACTTATCCAGGTCAGTATGGAAGCACCCAAAATTTTACGCCCTACATTACCAACTCATTTTATGTGAATGTCGGTACGGGTAATCACACACTGTCTCCCTTAACAAACCAACCCGCCCAACAGATCATTGCTCCCTATTAACGCCCCAACAAAGAATTGAAACGGCTCAGGAGGCCACTTATGTTTATCCACAAACTCCGTAATCTAGCCATCGCTGCGGCCGCTGTAGGTTTGACGTGTGGACAGAGTGCCCACGCTCAGTTCACTTCAACGATTTTCGATCCTTATGCGCCGGGCGTAAATGTTACTCCGCCACTATTGCCGGCATCGCAGGGCGCACCGCCGCCTGTTGGTTGCGGACCGACACCTCCTTTGGAAACACCTGGTCAACAAGGACCGGCCGCTTTGATGCCATGGGTGCCCTCTATTCCTTCTAACTCTATCGACCAATCCTTTACTGGTCTCTCCTTGCCGCTCGGCGGAGCAGCCCTTACTCCACCTGGAGTTTTGGGACCAGCGTTGAGTGGATTTATCCCACCGCCGTCGTCGGCTCCAGGTCCTATTCCTGAATACCTGCAATCGCCCGGAGCTCCGTTCAACCCAGCTGACCAAGTACAAGTTCCTGCTGGCGGCATCCTTCCTGGTACCGGTGGTTATTACACAACCATCAATAAAGTGCGTCGCGTCGGCCAGAGAACTGATGACTACGGCTTCCAGGGTGAACCAAGTATCTTCGGTGGTGGCGGCATCGCCCAAGACTCAGTGACCTTGATGGGACCTTTGGCTGGCTTTGGTGTTCCTTACGGTATTCCAACTGGTGTCGGCTACAACAATGGACCGGCTGGCAGCAACAACGATCTATATCAAAGCTCGGTTGACCTGGGCGGCGGTCAGCGTATGAAGATCGGCGGCACGACCATCTCCACCGGACAGACTTTGCAAGACTTCGGTCAGAACGTGTTCGTCAACAATGGTGGACCTCTTTCGGCAAGCCAATCATCTGACTACGGTCAAGGCTGGCACGGCAGCGGAATCTTCACCAATAAAACGACCGATTTTGGTTGCAAGTTCCAAGCCTGGAATCCTGCCAACGTTGGTGTCGGCGACCTGAACTACCCGCTCAGCAACGGAATCACCCGTTTGACGCCACCGACTGCCGTGGAAACCAACTTTTAATTGTCAAGAAGTCTGTTTGAGGGGGGTTTTCCCCATGCTATTGGGAATTCCCCCGCTTTTCGGACCCTCACGCTTCGCTTAAAGTATTCCTACAAACGCCCCAGTGGACCGGTTCTCGGACAAAGTGAACGCCATGAACACCAACCGCAACTTAAAGGACAGCAAGCAAGTAGCCAAGAGTGCTATTGCTAGTGCCATCATCCTGACAGCCATGGTCGGACAAATGGTATTCATACCCCAGGCATTCGCTCAAGGTGTAAGTCCGGATCAAGATTCACTTCTGCCACCAGAAGTGGTGCCACTGGACGCAGCTGGTGGCAGCAACTTCGCTTCTAACGGAACGCTCGGACAAAGTCCATTACAGACACCCGGCAGCTTCGCTTCGTCGCAGCAATCGGCTCCAGCGTTCAACCCTGCTGATATGCAATCTGCACAGCAATGGCGGAAAGCAGCGTTCGATTCGCTGACCAACAATCCCAACGCTCAACCTGTTTATGCTCCTCAGCAAAATCCTCAGTTGATGTCGATGCAAGGTCAGATGGGTCAAATGCCCGGACAACAACCGGGGCAGCCAGGTCAACCCTGGATGAACTCCAGCGGTCAACCGATGATGGGTGCAGCACAAACGCAAACATTGTCTGGTGCCGTGGCTCAACAACCTGCCCAAGTTCAAAAAGGAACAGGCAAGACTGCTAATAAGTTGAGTGGTATCAGTCACGCAGTCGGCATGGCGTCACTCTTCGGTGGTGGCATGCTGATGGGCTCGTTAATGTCAGGTCGAATGTATGTGAATCCGATGTCGACTAGCTTGATGGGCATCGGAATGGCTAACTATGCAATGCGCGGACTTCAATTTTAGGAACTAAGGCTATGAATATTCGAATCACCACTTACTCACTCATAGTTGCCGTCGGCTGCG
The DNA here is from genome assembly GCA_036702955.1 of Drouetiella sp. Lineage (GTDB taxonomy): Bacteria > Cyanobacteriota > Vampirovibrionia > Obscuribacterales > Obscuribacteraceae > PALSA-1081. The sequence goes on from DATNPY010000054.1 coordinate 28,110, forward strand.
GAATTGCCTTCAATCAGGTTGCTAAAGCTGAAGAGCAAGACGTGCGCAACGTACCAAGCATGAGATTTGATTTTGGCTCCAACACCTACGCGTTGGACAGAGTTCAATCCCGTCACCATTCAATCGGCACCTTCACTCCGTCTTCTGTAAAGAGCGGTGCGGTTCCAAAGAATATGTTGGGTCTAGATCCTGGCTTCGTTAAGGCTGCTCCACCGCCTCCGGCTCCTGTCGCTCAACCGGTTGTTGCCGCTAAACCAATTTTCCCGGCTCCATTTTCATCTCTCTTTGGTCGCCCGACCAATACTCCACTCGTAGCTTCTGCTCCAGGCGTTCTACCTGTTGCAACTCCGGCTCAAGCTGCTAGACCGGCTGGACATCTGCCGTCGCATCGTGTCACGACCAGCCTAACTCCAAAGTTGATTCACGCAGCCAAGCCGACAGCCCTCGCAGCTGCTCCGGCAAGCTACAGCAATCTCGACAAGTTCTACAAGCAAGGCAGTGTTGTGCCTGGATACGGTGGGTCTAGTTCTGGAAACGGTGTAGTTAGCACCAGCTTGAACGGTTCCATCATTCCGAAACACCGTTAAACACAAAGGTTATTAAAGATTCGTTGGCGAACGAAAATTACTCACTCAATCACCCCCTTAGGAGGTCCGATATGTTGAAGTCCCTTTCCAAAAAACTCGCTCCTGCTGCTAAAGTTGCTGCTCGCGTCGGTTTTCTTCTCGCTCCCCAACTCGTATTGATGGCATTCGGTGTATATGACCATGCCGCACATGCATCGGGTGGCTTGGTCGGCGCTGCCGTTGACCCAGCATTCGGTCAAGCGAACGAAGTAGGTATGTTGGCAGACTACGGTTATGACACCGCAAGAGATATCTCCCGCGTTGTGACCGCTCTCTCCACAGTTCCTTCCTCAATGGCTGGTATGAAGATTGCCTTCGGTCAACGTGATGGTGGTGAATCCGCCATGAACGTAGCGAAAGGTCTCGGTGTCGGCTTCGGCGCCCCGACTGCAGTCCACCTGCTCGGCACATTCGCTATCAACAACTTCGGTGGTCTGGGCGGCGGTCTCTAATCCGCGCCTCGGCAACCAACAAGTGGAGTCCCGCAAACGGTCGGCACCATCGGTGCCGGCCATTTGCACTTCCAAATTTTCCAGCATTTTTTGTGGCGGATTTTGAGCTGGCTTGTGCGTCAGTGTTTTTTTGAGCTTTTGAACGCGGCTTGGCTTTTTCGAGCGCGGTGACTGTCTCCTCTCCGGGGGGATTCGTAATTAATCTGACATTTTGGCCGTGTAATTCTTGAAATGCTTGTTATGCTGTGCTTTCGGGCATTCGCTCTTGTGAGTAAATATTCTCGTGTTTAATGTCGCTCGAGAGTTCGACTGTCATGTCGTTTTCGGCTTTTTTTGCGAATTTTTTGCGAAAAGTTACGAACGGTCCCTAAAATGGCACCCCGTTCCGCTCACCGTCCGCTCGCATTTCCACTTTCCGCTCACACCCGTCTTTCGCTCGTGCTCACCCGTCTTCCGCCCACCCTCTCCCACCCTCTCCCAACCTCTCCCACCTCTCCCACCTCTCCCACCTTCCGCGCAACCTCTCCCACCTTCCGCCCACTCTCCAGCCAGGCACCCCTTCGGCTCGCTAGATTTAATCTAGCAGTGCGCCAAACACCCAGCTCGTCAGACAAAAATCCCAGCAAATTCGCTTTGGATGGGAATTTCCCCAATGACAGTATTTGGGCGCAGTTCTAATATTTCAATCAAATCACCCTAACTTTTCGCTCTGGAATCACGCTGTGACAAGAAACAGCCACAACATCAAAAGAAACGTCCTGGCACTGACAGCACTTGCGTTGCTGATGGTGCCTCAACTCTTTTGTTTGGCAGCTTGGTCGCAAGCAGCCCCGGTTGTTGCAAATCCGCCGACTGCTCAAAGCAATGCAGGCACTGTGGCGTCTGGTGCTTCGACTGTTCAGAGCACAGACCCGAGTTCACCGTACCCGACCCCACAAGTCAACACAATTCAAGAAACTGCTGAAACAGATACTGCTAACGCGATTCAGAACGTCAACAACACGTTGATGCAAGCAATCACCACTCGCGACGCTGGTCGTTACACCGAAACCTACAACGGCATGGCTGCATGGTTCGGTGATGACATGATCACCAATATCTTTCAGAACATCGGTCAGGTAATTGGACGTTGGTTGTCTGAGTTTATCGACAGCTGGATCTCCTCCACTGTTCAATTCCTCTCTTCCTTCTTGCGCACATTCGTCCTCAACCCGAACATCGCCGTCAATGGTGTGCAGAACACACCTGGCAGCAACGGTGGTCAGACTGACGACATATCGCCTTACGTTCGCGAAGCTGCAGGCACGATGTACGGTATCGCAATCGACCTGTTGCTCCTTCTATTTATTCTCTGCATTTGGAAGTTCTGGGCAGAAGCTGCTTGGCGTGGTGGACACGTCTTTGGCGCCGTCGGTCGCTTAATCTTCACCGCTGGTTTGATGCTCGGCTGGCCCACAATTTACGCTTTCGAAATTCAAATCACCAACGAAATGATCAAGGCGATCTACTTCACTGGTGGTGACCAGATTTCACAACTCGACGTCGCCTTGACTGCTGCAGTCAAGGCCGGTCTCGTCGGCACAACCGGATTGCTCGCCAACGCTTTCGCTCCTGTCATCGGTGGTGCGGTTGCTGGAGCCGTCGGTGGAACGGTTGGCGGTATCATCGCCTTCGCTGGACTCGTTATCTATTTAATCCTGGGCGTGGTGCTCATCACCCAGATTGTCTACATCCTGGTTTTGAAAGCGATTCAAACAGGCTTGTTGACCGCTCAATATATGTTCGCCCCTATCTTCCTTGTCTTCTTCGCCACTCCTGATACTGAAAACGTTTGCTCCGGTTTCGTCAGATCGTTTGTGGAAGTGAGCCTCTGGACCTTCGTTTGGGTTGGCTTGCTCAAGATTATGGTCATCATCCTCTACTCCCAGTTCAATCCTTGGGGCAAGATAACGATGGCTGTCGGTATTTTGCAGATCATGATCCAGGTGCCTACATTCCTGGCTCGTGCACAGATAAGCCCGATGTCTGACTTCATCTCTGCCGGTCTCATTACCGGTGGCTTGATGAAAGGTGCCAGTGTGCTTGCCAACAAGGCTGCTGGTGCGATGACTCAGTTCTCCAAGTATGTGACCGGCGACATGTATGGTGCTCGCGGTATGCCTACTTCCAAGAAGGTGGGCATCAACAACACCTCGACCGGTGCTGCCAATCCCGAATTGGCGAAGAGTTTGAAAGACGCTGGTAAAGACGTCACAGATGGTCCGAACAAGAAAGACGGCACTCAAAATCAGCAAGGTATGAACCTTGCCAATTCGCTCAAGAACAAAGGCGCTGATGCCAACGGTTTGAAGAAAGATGCGACAGAAGCCGGTCTTACTCCCGATGGCACAAACAACAAAGACCTCAATACACCTGGCGCACGCAAAGTCTCTAAGAGCGCCGAAGAGGCGATGAAGGCTAATCTCGGAACCGCCGGCGATGGTAGCGAGATGGTACCCGTTCCCAAAAAGATGGATGCTGAGGAAGCTGCTCGCCGCCAGAAGATAAACAAGGCCGCCAACAATCAAGGTCAGCCAGCAACACCTGATCCGACCACTCCAACCGCTGGTAATGTCGGCGATCCCTCCACTATGGCTGCTCCTAAGCCCCGTTTTGGCAGGAAGCCAGGCGATAATACTACTCCTACCGCTGGAACGGCTGGCGAGCAGGCTAACAACCCTGAGTTGGCTGGACTTTCCGACTTGCCCAAGACCGCTGCAAAGACTGACAAAACAAAGCCAGCAGTCGAGGCCAAAGATCTGAAGACTGCAAACGGTGAAACTACTCCCACTGCCGGAACGACTGGCGAGGAGAAAGATGCCGCCACTGCTGCAGCTACGGCGACTGCTTCCCGCTTCAGCGCCAACGCTCTGCGTAACAGAATTCAGGGCGGACCAAAAGCCCAGACGACTGCTCCAGTCACTGAAAACAGCGGTAAAGAAGTAGCCAGACAAGAGAATACCACTCGAGTTCCTGTCACAGGCGGTCTTGAAGAAAGTCAGAGCAGCACTGTTGTCACACCGGAAGGCGTTCCTTCTAAAGGCGTCAAGACTGGCGCTGATAAGCCAACTATCACTCCGCCCGTCGGAAATCTTGGCACTGAAGGCGCTCCCCCCAATCCTTTAGCCGGACTGTCCGATCTGCCGAGCAAGATGGCTGGGACTGCTGCTTTTAACAGCAAAGGTCCAGGTCAACGCGGTGCAGGTGGCAGAGCTATTGAAGGTGCCCAAAGCGGACCCCGTATCCACAACGGTCAAAATCCTGACCCGACGACTGTGCGTGTGCCAGTTTCTGCTCACCCAGATACTGACAGCATTGATGGCATTCGTGCCGGACTATCTGCTACAGCCGTTGGTGCTGCTGTCGGTGCCGGTGCTGCAGTTGCAGGCGCCGCTCGCCAACTGGCGATGCCCGGCAACGTCAATGGAGTTGGTGGCGGCGGCGGTGGCGGCGGTAATGGCGGCGGCGACGACTACATCAGCAATACTTATACTCCGCCTCCTGCTGGCCCAACCCGCGGCGGTCGTCCAATCGCTCCTGACGGTGCTACTAATTTCGACCAGGCTAACTATCGTTGGGTGCCGGGCAGAAATCTGTTGACAGATATCAGAACAGCAGCCGGACCGCAGCAAGGTGATGCTGCCGACGGACAGTCTGCTATCTCTCTCGGAGCCAAGGGAATTGCCAGCGTCCGTTACGGACAGGGTGCTACCTCAGAACAGAAAGCTTTGATGTTGATGACAGCCGGTTATGCGGGCATCTTCTCGCAAGATCCGGTAGCCTTCGATGCAGCTCGTCAGTCCGCTATCGATGCCGGCGGCGACCAACCGAAGGGCTTCGCCCAGAGAATCGCAGCCAACTGGTTGCAATACAGTGGTGGCAGCTTCAAGTCGACGGCTATCGCCAAGAATCAGTTCCAGCAGACCTTGATGGAACAGGCAACTCTCGGTGCCGAATCCTATGTCAACGGTCAGCAAGGCAACGCCTACACCAGCTATCTGCGAGGACGTTACGGTGCCATGACCGCCGACCAGCAAGCCTGGGGCGTTCACATCACAAGTGACCCGACATCACCCGAATCAGGTTGGAGCACAACCGTCGGACCAGCAACTACAACCTTGGTCAACGCTGGTATGCCGATTACTGCCGAGAACAGAGCTGCGGCATCCAACCAGTACGTCATGCGTCAACCGCAGTGGGCAAGAGGTCAGGCTGTACGCGGTGTTGCTGCTTATCTTGGAGCTGTTGCCGATCAAACTTTGGGACCAAATGCACATCCTCTCGAAAGAGATGCCTTCGTCGGTCGCATGCAGTCGCAACTTTCCGGCGAAACTGTAGAAGCTTGTCGCGCGATCGTTGCCGAAGAGCCAGGCGGAAGAGGTGTGGCGATGTGCAGCAACCCTCAATACGTTCAATCTGTTGCTTCACTCATGGCTTCGCCAGACTCGCCGCGTAAGCTCGATGCTGCAACTGCATACAGAAATCTGTCCGGTGTTATGAGAGGCGGCAATCCGTCAGCGGTTGGTGTTCAAACCGTCGATGTTATCTCCGGCGGTGGTGGTTTTGGTGGTGGCTTTGTTGGTGGTGGCGGTATGCCGCCGCCGCCGCCTCCTCCTGGTGGCGCTGGATTCACCAATGCTGTGGTCGATGCTCAATACCGCGATCTGGGTGGTGGCATGGCCGGTGGTGGCAATTTCTCGGTGCCTGGTGCAACAGTTTACGCTCCAAGCAACAACATCCTCGGCAGCACCATCGTGCGCGGACCGAACGGTGTTGGCTTTGCCAACCAGACCATACACGCCAATGTTGACGTCATGTCTTCCAGCGGCAACAACGTCAATCTGCCAAACATCTCTTCGCACCTGCGTCCTGATGTGGTGCAACGTACTGAAGTCAATCTCAACCCGAATGTCATCGCCGATGACAACGATGTGCACAACGTCGATATGAACTTGGCTGGTGTCGCTGGTCGCCAGGAAATGAACGTAGTTGGCGGTGGTCAAGGCGGTGCTATCGTCACCAACGACGAAGTAAGCGTCCATGGTGAAGTGATTGCAAACGGCGGCTCAGGCGCCTTGCCTCCAGTCGGTAACTTCGTTAACCAGCAAGATGTCATTCGTCGCACGACTGCCAATGTCTCCTTTGGTGGCGGTGGCGCCGGTGGCAACGGCGGTGGTGGAACATACGTTCAGCAAGGTCTTGCCCAGGTTTACCTCAATCCTGCTGCCAGCGGCGATAACCAAGCGAACTACTTAAACAACCAGGTCGCTGCTATGGGTGCTCAAGCTGCTCATGGTTATGCTTCTAACTTCCAATCGGCTCAGCAGGTGGTTATCGAGATGATGCGTGCCGGCTTTGACGACACTGCCATCCAGAATCCGCACATTGCAGCAGTTGCCATGCAGGTTTATCACCAAGATCCTTCGATGATGGGAAGCGCTGCAATCGCCGCCAAGGTCATGCAACCGCAAGAAGTCTCGGCTGAGAGCGTTCAGGTCGTCCAGCAAATGGTCGATGCCGGCTGGAGCCCACGCAACATCACAAGACCTGATGTGCTCACATCGCAGATGATCATTCAATCGGGCGCCTTCGGCGGCACTCCTGGCTACGGCTATCCTGAACCGCAACGCGTTAGACAGTTGCGTCAGCATCCGAACTTCGTGCCTGAGTACACCAATGGTGCAGCAGCTCGTGGCGCCTACAACCGCATTCCGTCTGAGTATTTCCTCTAATCAGCTGACCAGTCATCAGCTAAATCGGTCTCTGCAGCTAGATTTTGCTGGTATGTGACAGAAGTTCATTAAATCAGGACAAAACCTTCGTAATTACACCATGATCGTGGGAGTTCCCCCGATTTACCCCGGGGTTAGGAAGACCTAATCTAGTGGTGTTAAATCGCACTCCTTCAACCGTTGCGGAAGGTGTCCCAAAATGCAGAATGGCACAGAGTTTGTAATAAAAGATGCATCGGTCATCTGTCCGGCTTGCGAATATGCATTCGCGACACCGAGTTTGCATACTATGCCTAACCTTACTGCCGATTCTCCGGTAGAAGCAGACCTGCACAGAATTTTGCCTGATCCTGCTGCTCGCGGTGCTTTGATTGCTGTTTGCCCGGCATGCACTTATGCCTGGTGGATAAGTGCTTTCGCGGCCCATCACTTCGTTCCCGAACTTCTCGTGCCGGCACCTCCGGTCGAACACTCCAAGAAGTTTGGCGTAGCGATTGTGAGTGGACGTAAGCAGAAAGAGCCTCTTCTGGATATGGCTCTTTTGGCGATGAACGGTTACTGGTGTGCACGTGAGGAAGTTGCGGCTGGCGCTGGCAATCCTTCAGAAATCTCTCGTTGGCTCAAACTGGCAGTAAAAGAGTTGAAAGCTGCTATGAAAGATGAGAACTGGCAAGCCAACACCTCGAGATACAACTACCTGCTCGGTGAGCTTCTGCGTCAGTCAGGTGAATTTCATCAGGCAGTCAGCTATCTGCAAGCCGTCGACCGCCGCAGCATGTTGCCGAAAGAGCTGGTCGACCATCAAATCGCTGAAGCGAAAGCGGGCAATGCAGAGCCGGTGATGTTGCCACCACATATGGTGGATCAAGTCTTCCGGTTGAGTCCTCCAATAATTGAGCTTCCTGAGCCTGAGCCAACCCCAATAAGCGCCTGAAGCCAGAAGTTTACCCAATCGAATTCTCTCTCTCTCTCCCTAACACCCTGATAGCAAAATGGACGACATCACTCCCCTTAACCTAGACGACTCGCCGAAGCTATTCGGACTGCGTTACGATCAGTTGATAGCCATTCTCGGCAGTTTAATCGTTTCCACCCAGCTTTATTCATGGTTGGAACCAGCGATGTTTTGCGGTCAGGACCTGCGCCTCGATTTCTCAATCTTTCTTGCACTTCTTGGTCCTCTCTATTGCCTGGTGACACTGAATAATTCAGCCGGACACTGGGAAACAATCATGAACTACTACGTATCCCCTCAAGTTTTTATCCCGGGTCCTGACCCAAATCCTGTCCGCTTCATCATTGACGAAAAGCTTCCCGAATTCGCCGAGTAAAACGCAAAAATGGTTTCATCGATCACACGCTCCTACTCTAAAGAAAATGGCTTGTTGGGCTTCTTGAAAGGCTCAATCAAAGGTGCCACTGCGAAAGAAGAGTTGCCGGAAGGTTACAGCAAACTGCCGTCGATGTCGGTACCGCGTCCGCACCTTTCAGCCGCCAGCCTGTTGCCTCTCTGGGACCTGTTCCAAGACGATCAATCCGGGCTCGGCGTAGCTGTTCTCAAAGACGGCAGCTACAGATGCGCCTTCGAATTAGACGGCGTGCACGTCAGTGGCTTCGATGAAGTGAGACTGGTCTCTTTGATGAACCACTTCACTGGATTTTTAAATGCAATCGAGACATCAGTTCAACTGACAATCGTTTGCCACAACATAAGCAAGCGCGAATACTTCCAAAGACACCCCGTAGAGGTAACCGATGACGAGTTTCTCAAATATGTCGCACGAGTTGTTGAAAACGATGAAGCGTTTCTTCTCTCCAAAAACTTCATCCCCGAGCTCAAGTTCTATGTCACTTTCTGCTATAGACCTCCCAAGGAGAAAAAGCCTACCAAGCAGAGCTGGGTTGAGCGCGCTGTCGGTAACATCTCTGACGTATTCACCAATCAGGCCTCTCGCCAGACGGTAGGCAGCCACCAGAAAAATGTAATGACCATGATTCAACGCGCCAACGGCTACATCAGCCAGCTTGGTTCGTGTGGTATGAGTGGTCGCCCGATTGGTGCAGAAGAGTTCTTCAAGATGCTCTATCGCGATATGAACCCACACGCCAGTGCCACACCGGAAGCCGAACTGCCTGTTCCGCATCGCCCGACTACGCAACCTTTGCCGGCCGGCTTGCGCCGCATCTTCCCTGATGCAGAGCCTGCCACCATCCGTGCACAGCTTGCCGAGTCGCGTTATGACTTCACCAAGCCAGACTATGTTTACATTGGCGACAACACAGAAGTTGATGAAGAGACGAAAGAAGAGAAGGGTCGCTTCTTGCGCACTCTTTATATGAATCGTTTGCCTGAGCGTACAAGCCCTCTCTGGCTGCAACCGCTTCTGCGCTTGAACTGCGAATGGCGCATGAATATCTTCGCTCACAAGTTGGACAAAGATATCTTCCGTAAGCAGATGCAACGCAAACAAGCCCAAGCTCACGCCAACACCTATCAGGGTCTGATGGGACCACGCTCTGCTCCCAACCAGGAAGAAGCCGAGAAAGCACAGGAAGCTGCTCACATCGGTTCTGAGTTGTATACATCCAACATGGAAGTATTCAACATGGCTGTTTACTTCACTCTCGCGGCAGATACTCTGGAAGATTTGAATCGTTCGACAGAGTTCGTTCGTTCAGCTGCTCCTCAGTGCCGTGGTGCCCGCTTCGTTGTTGGCTACTACGAGCAGAAAGCACTCTTCCTCGGTAGCCTGATTGGAATGGGACTCGACTTCACCCGCCGTGGTAAAGTCGTCCGCACACCTACGCTGCGTAACTCCTTCCCTTATGTTCACGCCAAACTTGGCTCAGACAGCGGTGATTGGTTAGGTTTCTCGAAAGAGACATTGGAACCGGTCTTCCTCAACGCTTATGACGAAAAACTGCCAAACGCTCTCTGTGTAGTCTTCGGTCAACCTGGTGAAGGTAAATCCATGGTGGCACAGCAGATCATCCAGATGCGCACCCTATCTGGTGCTAAGTCGGTGATTATTGACCGTTCCGGCTCATACAAGATGCTCACTGAAGTTTACGACGACAGTGCTTACATCAAGCTCGGACCTGACGGTCAGGTCTGCATCAATCTCTACGATCTGCCTTTCTCCGGTCCGGACGGCAACCCTGTCGACCCAGCTAACCCGCCTGAGTCGCACATCATCAAGATTCTCAACTTCCATTCGGTCATGCTTGGTGAGAAGGGCGAGCAAGCCCTCAACAAAGATGAGAAGCCGATTCTTATGCAAGGCATTCAGCAAGTCTACAAGGATTGCGCTCCACAAGGCAGAATTCCTGTGGAATCTGATCTCGTTGCCTGGTTGACCGCTGAAGCTCAAAAGAATCCTAAAACCAAACGTGGCGATACTTGCGAAGACCTCGCCAATCGCTTGAGCCTCTACTGCCGCGGTGCTATCTTCGGCAAGCTGTTCGACGGACCAACTTCCATTCCGATGGATGCTCAGTTGATGGTATTCGATACATCAGACCTCGCTCACGATAAGACATTGGAAGCTGTTGTCACTCTCTTCGTTTCAGACTTCGTGTTGAGAAGAGCCGCTCAGCACAAGAAAGAACAGATGGCCAAAGGCAAACCGGCACGCTTTGTCTTCTGTATAGACGAGTTGTGGCGCTTGCTCCGCTACGAAGGTGGCAAGACTCTGGTTGAAGATGCTTCCCGCACCAGCCGCCACTTGGGTCTTCTCTTCATCGGTATCTCGCAGGAACTCGGCGACTTGTTGCGTGACGACAGAGCTCGTAACCTTGCCACCAACAGCTCGATCAAGATCATCCTCGGTAACGACCCCAGCAACTTCGATTTGATCAGAGATGCCTGCGGTCTCACACCACAAGAGATGTCGGCGATAGGTCATCTGACGAGAAAGAATCGCGAATATTCAGACGCTTTCTTGATCTATCACAAAATGTCCAGAGGCGTCGTCAAACTCATCGTTCCTCGCTTCATGTACTGGGTGGCAACGACTGAACCAAATACAGACCAGCCGATGCGCTCGAAGATGTTGGAACTATGCAAAGGTGATGCCCGCTGGGCCTGCCACCTCCTCGGACAAGGAATCACACCAGAGACTTTCTCCCCAGACATGCTGCAAGCAAGCTAAGCAAATAAGAGTAAACGAGTAAGACAAAGTAAACGAGTAAAAAGTAACGGTACAAGGCAATGTTCGACTATCAAGCTGGAGAAAAATTCAAACTGACCCTCATAATGGTGGGTTTTGCCGGACTGATGGCCGGTATGTTTTTCACCATGCTTCTCATGCCTTCGCAAGAGTCACCGAGGCGTCGCGGTGGTCACCATGTGAATTGGTCGACCAATGCTAATGACGGCAGCGTTCATACTCGTCACCGTACATCTGGCGCACCGCAGCAGCAGGCGCAGGCTCCGCAAGCTCCGGTGACAATGGTAAGTGCAGAAGATGCCACCAGTTTGATCAACCAGTGGTTGCCCCTCGCCTGGGACCTGAGTGCAGGAAGTGCCAGAGCCAATCAAGAAAAGGCAATCATGTACATGACTCCTGATTGCGCTCAAGAATACAAGACAAACGTCTGGACTCCCGAAGTAGCAAAAATGATCGACGACGCCGGACTAAAGAGCACATTCACACCTTCCAAAATTACACCGGGATCGCCTCAAGCCGATGGTTCAATCGTAGTCTTCGTCGAAGGCGTTCAGGAGATGTCGGTACCAGGAAAAGGAACCCAACAAAAAGAGAAACGCCTCGAATACCTGATTAAGAGCACACAAGAAGGTCTGCGAGTCGCAGGAATCAGTGAATCGGGACAACAAAGCTAACACGGTCGAAGCCGCAAGCTAACGAAGCTAGAAAGAAATTTTAAACGCTGAACAGAAAGGACCACTAAGGAGAACGAGATGACCTGGCGCCAACAGATGAATGACAAGGGAGTCATCACCCAGTATAAAGACAGCGACACGGGCGAGATTCTCACTGCTGCCCAATTCGAACAACGCATGCAAGCAGCAAACGGCATGGCTGAAGATAGTGGCAGTTTGACAGCCAATTCACCAGCTGCTGCGCAGCCTCAGGGCATGATGGCACCGGCACCTTCTCCTATGGGCGGCATGACACCTTCTCCGATGGGTGGTGGCATGGCACCAGCTCCGATGACACCGACCCAAGCGATGCCGACTGCTCCTAATCCTCTCATTCAGCCAGGCGCGCAGATGATCGCTCCTGGCAGCGCTTCCAACGATATGTTGAACGCTAATCCTTCTCCGATGCCCCAGGGCATGGGCGGAAGTCCGCTGCAGAATAGCCACACCGGCATTTCTCCAACCGCCGGACAGGCGGTGATGGGCAAGACCTTGCGTTTGGAAGGAATGCCGAAGCCGTACACGCAGCTACCTGTGCACCACAAGACGCACGGCTTCCTTGATGCTACTTCCATCGCCATCCTGTTGCCGACACTCGTTTTGCTCGCTCTGATCATTGCAGCTGCTCACAAGAAGAGACTCTTCCCGTGGCAGACGATTAGAACCTTCAATCCTCCGTCTGGTCTCATGACACCGCGCGATTACGAGCGCTCGTATCTCTGCCCGCCAAACTTGAGACGTCACGGACGTCTGGGCAAGCGCAATCCCTCTGCTGCCTGGACCGATGCTGACGGTGTTGTGCTGCCCTTCGGCTTCCTCGCTCGCACCCACTTGCCTGTGACGATTCCGTTAGGCCGATTGCCCAACAAAAACATGTTCCTCGTAGCACCATCCGGTTCCGGTAAAACGACCTTGATGCGTGCCATCATCAAAGCTTTGCTGGCTAAGCCTTGCGTTATCATCGCTCTGGAGGCGAAAGCCAACGATCCTAATTTGGACGAGAAGCGCGAAGGTTTCAAATTCACAGTGTTGCCCGAAGCCGAACACGCTGGTTTCAGCACTCTATACTTCAACCCCCTTGACCAGAACTCGATTCACTGGAATCCGCTCGACCTCGATGCTATCTCCTTTGCTTCGTCGATTGTGCAAGACGTCAACTCGCTTCCTCCGGAAGAACAGCACTGGGCGGAAAGAGACCACGGTTACATCACCGGTCTCGCCCAACTCCTCAAATGGGGCGCTATTCAAGTTGCTGGTGAAGACGAAAACGGTCAGCCTTCGGAAATCATTCCGCTTCCTTGTAATCCGCGTGGTTTGATGCGCCTGGTTAATAACCGTCGAAACATCGTCGAATCGCTGCGTCGCTTGAAACAGAATCCGGAAGTTGATGCAGGAGAATTGAGCGAACTGACTCAGACGCTTACCTCCATCATCCGTACAGACTCTGATTGGGACAAGAATATTCAAGGTGTTCGCGGTCGTTTGAGAATGTTCAAGAACCCGAACGTGCTTCGTGTGACCGAGCGCTCGAACGTCGACATCAAGACGACAATGCATGAGCCAACCGTGTTGATTTTCGGTGCTCCAGCTTCGTTGGGTCCAGATGCCGAGTCTCTCGCTTCTTGCTTCGTCTACCAGCTGCAACAAGCATTGCACACTAGATACGGTACCAATTCCGTTCTACCGTTGTTTGCGTTCTTCGATGAATACCAAACATTAAACATCGACCTAGCCGGCAGACTGTCAGCTATCGTTCGTGGTGCTAACGGTGGATTGACCGTTATCTTGCAGAACATCAGCCAAATCTCAGGCGGTGGCGGCAAGACTGGTGATGCAGCCGGATCAGGCAGTGGTGGTTCTGAAATCAAAACCATCTTCTCCAACTCGGCGGTGCGCGTTTGCTTGCATAACGCAGACGAGACGACAGCCAAGTTCTTCTCGGAAGAAATCGGTAAGCACGCGGTCGTCGTTCCTGGTATTTCCGACCACTACATGGCTAACGGTTTCGGTATCTTCCCCACCTCGTGGAACAGAATTCACTCACAACAAGTTGTTGCCCGTGTCGATACGGACTCGATCAAACGCATGGAAAAGCACCATGCTTTGGTCTACCTATCTCCAGCCGGTGACCCCGAGTATGGCGAAGTGAAACCATTGATGGTGGACCTCAGAGGTATTGAAGAGATCGCTCGCATGCACTTGTTGCATAACGTATCGGCAAGACGTGGTCCGGATGGTGAGATGGTCAACAATCCAGCTCCTGACTTTGCGCAGCCAACTGGCGGAATGGATATGCCGGCCGGAATGTATGGTGCTCCAGGTGCTGGTGCCGGTGATGCCTACGCTGCCCAACAACAAGGTTTTGGATACGACCAAAGCAACGCAGGCGGCTCCGGGTACGAAGCGGCTCCGCAATACGATCAAGCAATTCAGTATGCCGAGAACGCCTATGCTCAACCCGCTTACGCACAAAGTCAGTCAGGTAGCTTTGTTCAACCAGAGTTGATCAATCCTCAATATCAGAGTGGTGGCTATCAGACTCAACAACCGGAAAGCAATGGAGTGCGTACTTGCCCTCTGTGCGTCAAGCCAGCTGGTAAAGGCAAGTTCTGTATCGAGTGCGGGCAGTTCATCGGCGCTCCGGCTGCCGGCGGTACTGAATCTGGTGCGTATGCCCAGATGTCCACAAGCGCTCAAATCATCGAACCCGCTTATGCTGGTGTTGGTGCTTCGACCGCTGCTGCAGCCCAGCCCGATCCGAACGCGCCGCCCTTCCCGAGCTTTGCTCGCTCGAACGCTGCACAGATTGCTGACGCGCAAAATCCTTACGGTCAGGCTCAACAGCCGGTCGGCGCTGGTGTTGGACAGAGACAGCCGGTGACGAGCTTCAATCTCGATCCATCCAAGATGGGTTTTGCACAGCCGCTTTCACAGCAAGCTAATCAACAGCCGGGTAGCCGTCGCAACAACAACTTGGAGTTCTAAACTAGGTGGCGCGCTGGTGATGTGATGTGATGTGATGTGATGTGATGTGATGTGATGGCGTCGAGCTGCCATCGAGCTGCCATCGAGCTGTCGTCGAGCTGCCATCGTTGCTGTTGCGCCTCCTCCGCCCTCCGTCGCGAGTAAGAAGAGTGCGGTGTGCGGTTTAGGGACATTGTTAAACGGTCAGATCTTACAATGTAAACACTGCATTCCTGGCGGGTTTCAAAAATGAAAGTCTGACTAGATGCTCAGAGCTAAAATCGGCATATTGCTCAAAACGCCCTCCATATAATAGAAATCACCGTTTTTATCAAGCACGGTGGTTTTCGATTTGGATTGTCGCGCCACCCAGCAGAGTCGCGTGAGCGCCATCCTTAACTTGTCGAGTGGTGCACCGACTTTTTTCAAATCACCTGCAAAATAGTTTTGTTGTTTTCAAAAAGTCTTGCATTACAATTTATTTGTGGGGTAGTAATCGGGACACCGCTCAGGCGGTGTAAAGCTGCTCCTTACAACGAACTCCGGGGTCAAGTGTCCTATGGAAAAACCTGCCAAACTCAAACCGAAGAAGAAGAGTTTGGCGTTGATGCAAAGAGATATTCTTGCTCTGGTACAGCTTTATTTGCACCGCACGGTTAGCTCGAGTCAGTTGGCGAAACTTTGCTTCAATGATGTTAGCTACGAAACCGCCCGTAAGCGCTTGCGTCGCTTGCAGCAGTTTGGGTTTACAGGTTCATCTACCAGTGGGCGCATGGAAGGTCGCGGTCGCCCGGAGCTGATTTATTTCTTGACGACTGTTGGTGCCAGAGCGCTCGAGCAGCACCGGGGCATTTCCTGGGAGACCGTTCCAACCGGCCCGCCACACACATATCACAAGGAGCATTTTTTGCGTTTGGTAGACGTTCGCCTTGCTATGGAGGAGGCCGAACACCGCACGCTAATCGTCGATCTCGATTTCACCACCGGTCGTGAATTTTGGAAAGAACTCACAGGTGACTTGAGTGCCTTGAATGAACAGGCGGATGCGACGATCGCTTTTCGTTATCCTGGTTCGGAGCCGATCAAAGTGTTGCTTGAAATAGACACTGGAAATTTTCGCCAAACGCGACATTGGGAGCCTAAAATCAAGGCGTTCTTGAAGTCGGGATACCCGATCTGGGTGGTTACTGGGAGCGCACCGCGCATCGTCACATTGCGAAAGTGGACACAGCCTCTGCTCGACGAAGCAGGCGTCGGACCAGGAAAGTGCGTCTTTACCGTCTACAATGAATTGGTTGAACGAGGAATCTTTGGTGCTACCTGGCAGCGCACCGATGGAACTATTACGGATCTGCGTCCGAAACATCTTGATGGATTGCGCATTCCACCACAATAACGATGGCTAATCAGCGGACTGTTATGGTTAGGTCTTGCGCACCGTTGGAAGCGGGTCCTTCAGCGCTGGAGAATATTTACGTGCGCGGACTCGATGGTGACGACGGGATCATGCTCGGCGAGTTGTTGTATGTGGCGTACAAAGGCACCATAGACGATGAGGGGCAGTCACTTGAAGAAGCTCACAGCGAAGCCATCGAGACTTTGCAAGGACGGTACGGTCACATTATTTGGCCGGCTTCCTTTATTGCGACTGAAGCCACCGATGCAGAGATTGCAGTCTCTTGTTGTGTGGTCACTGATTCGGAAAAGTTTGGACCTCTTCTCGCTTTTGTCGCTACACATCCGGATTTTCAGAAAAGGGGACTGGCTAGAACTTTGATCGCAAAGAGTATCGACGCTCTACGTGACGTCGATGTTCATCTCGTAAAGTTGGTTGTCACTAATGGCAATGAATCTGCTATGTCTTTGTACAGGAAGTTAGGATTTCGCGATAGTTGAAAGTCTGTAATCGGTTGGTAAGTTGGTATTGAATTCGGTGCTTAAAGCTGGTGCCCTTGAACACGCTCGACGTTCTTGCTCAGAGCTCTAGCCAAGGGGCTGTCGGTTCCCGAGATTTTGCTTTGCACCGATACTGCTTGCTGAAAATACTGCAAAGCGTTTTTGAAATCGCCATGCTTTTCGTAAGCTTCGCCTATCATCTGCAGATTGAAAGGCAAGTCTGAACACTTTGGACCAAATCGTTTTTGCCTAATATTCGCTAGTTGTTTTAGCTCTGGCAGCGAGTCATAGCATGAGCCGTTAATGCAGGTAACTTTAATTACGTTATTCAGTCTCGGAATCAACGATGCATCGTCTTTTCCATGAATCGATTCTTGCAAGTGCAGGACTTTTAGGTAAGTGGTGCGTGCGTCGGCGTATCTCTTGCGATAGCTATAGACTGCGGCCAGATCATCCAGAGACTGAGTCACTCGCGGATCTGCCTTTTTCATGCTGTCGGTTAGAGTCAATGCAGTTTTGAATTGCTTTTCCGCTGTTTGGTAATCATGCGATTTGAGAGCGGCTTGACCAGCGTCGTGAGCTTTCTTCCAATCATCATCTGTTGATGCATTCGCAGAGTCGCGCAATAGTGAGACTGCCAAAAGCACCAATGCGGCAATCGATGCAAGTCTGAATTTTACGTAACTATTCGTTCTCTGGTTTGTCACTTGTTACTGCCGTTTCCACCGCCGACTCTTTGGCACCGTCTTTATTTTCATCTTGCGCTGCGTTCTTTTCCTTTTCGCAGTTTGTATTGTCGCCGAATTCAAAGGGCAAAGTAAACCAAAACGTTGCCCCGGCCTTATCATTTTTAAAGCAATCGATGGTGCCGCCCATCAACTGAACGAGGCTCAAACAGATCGACAATCCCAGACCTGAGCCGCCATACTTCCTGGTGGTTGAGCCGTCGGCCTGTACAAACGCTTCGAAGAGATGGCTCTTCTGTGTTTCATCGATACCAATGCCGGTGTCAGCAATCTGAAAGCGAACAACCACTTGATTGGCATCCATTCGCTCTTTAGTTATCGACAACTCGACACTTCCTTTGGCGGTGAATTTGATTGCGTTATGCAGCAAATTTAACAGTACCTGTCTCAATCTGTTGGGGTCGCCGCAAATTGGAAGGCTCTTCAAGTCGTTATCGACTCGCTGTTCGAGTTTGAGAGATTTGCCCTCCGCTTGCACCATGACAGAAGCCATCGCTAGGTCGACGACCTCCTGAAGCTTGAACTTAGTCAAGTAGAGCTCAATCTTTCCAGCTTCCAAACGTGAGAAATCTAGTATCTCGTTGATCAGTCCGACAAGGCTGTGCGAGGACGTGTAAATATGTTTCACAAGCTCGGCTGCTTCTGGGTCGAGGTCGTAGTGTGTCAACAATTCGCTCAGTCCGAGGATGCCGCTCAGCGGTGTTCTGATCTCATGGCTTATGTTTGCGACAAATTGTGACTTCAATCGATTTGCTTGTATCGCTTCATCCCGTGCCAGATTTAAGGCGGCGTTAACGCGCACTTGCTCTTGTTCGAAACGCCGATTCGACAGCCCAAGCCAGACGATGGTGAGCATGATAACGATGCTGGAGAGAAAAATGGCCGCGACAAATGAGAGTTGCAGGTTCTCAGCTGCCTTCTCTCTGCCGTCAAGAAGACCGTATTCCTCTTGTTGGATTTGCGTTGTTATGGCCCGGAATTCGTCCATTACGGCCTTGCCTTGCAGGAGCGGAATGGCGTTCGCTGCTACCCCCATGTGACTGTCGCGCCATTTTATCGCTCGTTGCGTGAAGTCTATTTTCTCTCGACACAGCTCAATGGCTCTGGCAATTCTTGCTTGTTGAGCTGCATTGTCGGTAGTTAGCTTGCTTAGTGTCTCGAGATGCGCATTGACGTGGCTGTAGCAGGTTTCGTACGGCTCTAGAAACACGGGGTCAGCTGTGAGCAGATATCCGCGATACGCGGTCTCGCAATCGAGTAGACAGAGCAAAGCTTGTTGCGACTCATTGAGCACTTGCATCGAGTGAGTTGCCCAATACCGTGCTGTGGTGAGTTTATTGAAGAGTGAGAACGTTAGGCCGACGACTACTACGCAAGCCAAAGATAAAACACACAAGGCCCAGATAGATCTTTTTGTGAAGCTAATCGTCATTAGCTACCATTCTTTCTTTCTTTCTTTCTTTCTTTCTTTCTTTGGTCCCGCGCGTTTTGCAACCATCGAACTGCTCAGAGAAAAATGTAACAGATGCAACCGCGAAATATTGATTGACTCAAACAGAAGTGGCCATTCCGAAGGACTGAAGAGTAGGATTCTATCCGGCCAACAAAGTTCCTTATTCTGCATTTTAATTGCCAGTATCGCCGATGAAAATTCCGGAATAATTCCGGTTTGGTCGTTAGATGCTTGGGAAGAAGCTCGTGCCGGCTCTTAAATGCTAACAATAATGCCAACGATGTACTCTTTCAAGCCTAACAAGATGGCAGATGATACACAACGCTGGCTTAAGCGTCGACGCATAGTCAAGTGCGACTATTCGTTAGAATCTCTTTCTCCCGGCGGTAACATCGTTGCAGTGTAGAGTTGGTCCACGCTCATTGGAACGTCTTTGTCGGCGCCCCAGGAATTGTGAATCTTGACCTTGCCGCTTTTCTCATCGTAACTCTTGATTGAAATGGCATGCCATCCGAATGAGTCTTTCCCCGCAAACGGATCTGCTTTGAGGGTTTGCTGCTTGAATGGCGCATTACCTGTATGCACGTCAATTTCCATGGGGAATAGATGATTCTGTTGACCGTTTTGAAGAGCTTCGCGTAGATCTTTTTTTGAATTTACGATGGTAGTATCATCGGAGCTGCTGCGCGAGGCGTATCTTGGATCTTGTGATGGATTGCCGTTTGAAATAGTCCATGGCGCAGTAGCCTGGTCGTCGCTCCCGACCACTTGGTTGTAGATGTCGCGAAACTCGGTGTTATTCAGTTTCGGTGAATTTTCTGGCAGACCGCGATCGCGGTCTTCGATCTCGGTGCGGCCGCTATCGTACTGTGCGAGTCGATCTGCCATCTCTGCGTTTGAATGCTCGAAGCGAAACTTAGGAGCATCATTGTCATCGCGATTGACTCTCTCCCAGTGACAATTTACTAGAGTCGTCTGCACGAGCTTGTCGAGCGTTCCTCGCTCTCTATCACCAGCTTCTGGTTTTATCGAATGCCAGTTGTCTGAAAGTTTGGTGCCGTCAGCAGTGACATAGTTGCCATTCGTTGCAACATCGGCCGTCATCTTAGCGACTGCTTCTGGAGCGCGCGATAGCAATCGATATTCGATAGAGGCTACATTGCAAGTTCCTGCAGCCCCTTGCACAACGGATTCCGGCTTGGCAGAATGATGTACAAGCTGAAGCGCCAACTCCGTGCGCTGCTTCGATGTGTAGTGCATTGATTTTTCAGTAAGAAGGCGCGATACATTGTCGTAAAACGCGGCCACTTTATCAGGAGCCATTGCTTGCGCGTGGCTTTGTTTCTCAAAGGCGACGATGTCTCTTTCAAAGTCTTTCATCTGCGGAACAGGTAGTCTCTTGCGCGCGATGTTTTCCAGACGGCAGCGATTATGCACGACCACCCCATGTTCGTGATAGGGGGAATCGGGGTGAATCTTTATATCTTTAGCGTAGTAAGTGTGGAGGTTTTTTTCGAATTTCTCCTTGTTCGCTTGATGATGTTTGAAATCGTTTAGTAAGCTGTCGTGAAACTTTGGTGGTTCTGTGAGTCTTTGTCCTTTTTCGGGATTTGCGTCTGTTTGTGGCATTGCTCTTGCTCTCACCGATTTGTGCACCGTGAGACTAAAGTACCGGGATGATTTGTCAAAGTTCTGGCAAACCGACTCAGTATCGCTCCCGGCTCAGGTAAGGCGGACTTCCAAGCAAAAAAGCTGCCTGCGTTGCATCAAGTATGTTCTGCTCTGTAGACTTCGCTCATGCCACGGCCGATAAGCGAGAGCGGCCGATACGGGTCCGAACTGTCGGCCGGCTAACGTGCTCAATTTGACACCTTCGAATTTGGCATGGGGCTTTGGTCAGCTAACGCCCGATGCTATCGGTTCTGCTAAAAGCGTCTCTGCATAGTGACAGGCTGAGAAGTGTCCTGGTGTTATCTCGCGCAATTGCGGATCTTCCGCCCGGCATTTATCCTGAGCCAGCGGGCAACGTGTATGGAATCGGCAACCGCTCGGTGGATTCGCCGGACTCGGCAAGTCGCCTTGTAAAACGATACGTGAAGAACGATCGAAATCTGGGTCCGGCACTGGAGCTGCACTTATTAGCGCTTGGGTGTACGGATGCAATGGTTGCTTGTATACGTCGCCGCAGGCACCGAGTTCCACGATGCGCCCAAGATACATGACCGCGATTCGGTGACTGATATAGCGCACAACATCGAGATTGTGTGCCACGAAGAGGTAGGTCAAGTTGAACTCTGCGCGCAAGTCCATCAGCAGATTGAGAATCTGGGCTTGAACGCTTACATCCAATGCTGATACAGGTTCATCTGCCACTATTAGGCGTGGACGCAGTGCAAGCGCTCTGGCGATACCGACGCGCTGTCGTTGCCCTCCCGAGAACTCATGCGGATAGCGGTTCGCCATCTCTTGCGATAACCCGACAAGCTTGAGTAGGGCGTAAACTTGCTCTCTCAGTTCGGCACCACGAGCAATACCATGCACTTCGAGTGGCTCCGCCACGATTTGAGCCACGGTCATGCGCGGATCGAGGCTCGCATATGGATTCTGAAAGACAATCTGCATCTGCCGTCTGAAATTTTTCATCTCTGCCTGCGACGAGTCGAGGACACTCTTACCGTCAAAGAGCACTTTTCCTGATGTCGCAGATAAAAGGCGCAACATTACTCGTCCCAAAGTTGACTTGCCGCAGCCTGATTCGCCAACTAGGCCTAGTGTCTCACCTTCGTAAATGGTTAAGTTGATGCCGTCGAGCGCTCGCACAGCACCGACTTGTTTGTTGAAAAAGCCCTTGCGAATCGGAAAGTACTTCTTGATGTCCTGGATTTCTACAAGCTTCTTCGCTGTCGTTGCATCAAAACGCGGAGCGGTTTTCGTGTTCAAGTCGTTGACTGGCGTTCCGTTGGACATTTGAATTTCCGATGCAACTAAAAAATGTGCCGAAGCGAAAGCCTCGGCACTTTGAATTATATAAGTTAATGGCGTTGGATTAGGGCATTTTGACTGATAGATTTTCGAACCATCCGAGTGCAGCTGCAAGCATTGCAACCAGCGGATTACCCGGCTTTTCATCTAGGTCGGCGACCCAACCGTATTCACCGTTTCTGTTCTTGCTGCTGTGTCCATAGAGGGAATTCCAGCCATTTTCTACTGGCAATGGCATGCCACTGCCAAGCGAAGGGTCACGAAAATCTGAAGCGTAAGTAGGCACCATATGTGGATTTGCAAAGCGTGGAACGCGTCTGTCAATCAATACTTGATTGTGAGCGTTTTTCTTGTACTCCATGACTAGAGTGTCTATGTCAGGTTGCGAGAGTCTCACAGAACCTGCTTCATAGGAACCCCACAACCCTGCATTTCCAATGCGAAAGGGTTTTGGTTCGCGGATGAAAACGTACCAGAAAACTGAGAAGAGGATTGTCAGCTCGATTCCGATTAATAGATACGCGAACATAGTGCCTCCCGGCCCCCAGGACCTTGGCAATCAGTGGTTTCCTTATGCTCTAACTTTAAGCTTTATGATTGCTTAACGTTTTCATTATTCTAACGATAGGTTACAAAAAAGAAATGGGGTTTTAGTTAAAACCCGAGATTTCAAGTGGTTAAATCTCAGCGGTTGCAATCGCAGTAATAAACGGAGTTTTCAGCAATTTTTGTTCCGAGGTGTGCAGCCTGTCTGAGTATATGGATTTCCGAATGTAAACATTATTGCGAAATATTGAGCATCGTTGGCGGTGTTGTCAAGAGAGCGCTTCGTAGTTTTGCGATAGACGAATCTAAAAACGGTGTTCTAAATTCGAACTGTGCCTCAGGAAAGAGCTTCTCATTTGGCATACTGTTTAGCTGTTTTGCGCAGTTTGCAGTGGGAGTGAAGGATGGAGGTAACGAAAGCGGCCGTCATTGGCGCCGGGACAATGGGGTCAACAATCGCCATGGCCTTGATTAGCCGTGGATTTCCCGTGGTGCTAAAAGATGTAGATGAAGCTGCTGTTGAAAAAGGAATAGCAACAGTAGATAGACTATTGAAGTCGCGAGTTGACAAGGGACTGCCTGAGCAAGATGCAGCTAAACAGCGCGCTCTCTTAAAGCCGACTACCGATTACAGTGACTTCTCAGACATCGATATCGCCATCGAAGCAGTCCCTGAATCTATAGATATGAAGACTGAAGTCTTCGAGCAGCTAGAGAAAACTTGCCGTCCTGACACGATTTTCGCGACCAATACATCTAGTTTGTCGATTACCCAATTGGGGGCGTGCACAAAACGCGCGGACAAAGTGATCGGTCTCCATTTTTTCAACCCCGCTCATTTAATGAAGCTGGTTGAGGTTATACCGGGTTTAGAAACATCACCTGAAACGATTCGCACAGTGATCGATTTTGGCAAAGCGCTTGGCAAGCTGGCGGTGCGTGTCGAAGAGTGCGCGTCGTTTCTTGTTAATCGTTTGCTCGGACGTTACATAAATGAAGCGCTCTACGTTCTGCAGGAAGGTCAGTTGACGGCCGAGGATATAGATAAGGCTGCTTGCGATTACGTGATGCCTATCGGTCCTCTAGCACTGCGTGATATGAACGGTGCCGACATTGGTCTCGCTGTGGCCAAATTCAACTATCAAGAATATGGTGAGCGCTTTTTGCCTGCACCGATACTTGCTGAGTTGGTGCAGAGAAAACTCCTCGGGCAAAAAACACTCGAAGGACTTTATACATACGACAAGCAGACTCGAAAACGGCAAGGCACAAATCCGTTACTTGCAGACATTCTGATCCGGCTAGGGCAGCTGAAGTATAGTGATGAGCCATTCGATGTTGAGCGTCTATTTTTGCCGATGATTAATGAGGCATTTCTCGTTTTGCAGGAAAAAATTTGCGAAGCGGAAGACCTGGACCCGGCTCTAATGGCTGGGCTGGGAATGAGGAAAGGACCCCTGGCTATCGCCGCTGAAATTGGACTCGAAAACTGCTTAAATAAGATCGAGAATCTGCATAGCATCCATGGAGAACGTTTTCGTCCGGCTCCACTTCTGAAACGCTATGTTTGGGCGGGACGCAACTCGGTGCTCTAAACCAATGCTCGACATTTTCGGTGTGCATAAGTTCTCAGTCGAGTGGGTCGATTCTTGTTCCGCCATAGCTGAGACCGTTTGGAAAGAACTGTATCCGCCACACGTTGAAGGCCTCTGGTGGTATGCACTGCTGGAAAGATCGAAACTAGATAAACAGTTCAAGTTCTTCTATGCGGTTGTAAAAAGCAAGAGCGAGATCGTCGCCGTGGCACCGACTTTTCTCTTTGATGTGCCAATAGAGCTTGTGGTGCCTGAAGAGGCCATGCCTGTTATCGAGGTTGCCAGCGCTTTCATGCCTAACCTCAAATATCAGAGAACTCTTTTTATAGGTTCGCCATGTGCAGAAGAGGGTCTTGTTGGAATCAAGGAGGGCATTAGATTCGCTGATATCGCCCCGCTCGTGCAGGAGGCTGCTGACAAAAAAGCTCGCCAGCTTGGTGCCTGCATGATTGTTTGGAAGGATTTTCCAGAATCGTTTAGCAAAGACCTCAAGGCTTTAGCTCGCGAGAAGAAAATGTTTTGTATTACCAGTTTTCCGGGCACGGTTGTGACGCTCAAAGATGACACTATGGAATCTTATTTGCAGAGTCTCAAAAGCTCTCACCGTCACAATCTGAAAAAGAAGCTCAGGAAGAGTCGCGAAGCGGTCGAATTGCAATCGGATGTGATTCAGAACCCTGATGAAAATACTCTGCGCGAAATTTTTTCACTGTTTCAACAGACATATGAACGAGGCAAGACAAAGTTCGAGAAACTGGATATAAACTATTTCCGCGAGGCTGGAAAGCTAGCTGAGTCGTACTTTGTTGTCGTTAGGGAAAAAGAGAGTGGCGCCATGGTGGCGTTCATGCTCTGCTTCAAGCTGGCTGGAAAAATAGTCAATAAGTTTATAGGCCTCGACTACAGCAAACCAACTGCTTGGTCGCTTTACTTTAGGCTCTGGGAAGCTTCTCTTGAGTGGGTTCTCACCCAAAATTGTCCTGAATATTTAAGTGGACAAACTGGCTATCGCTTCAAAATAGATGTAGGAAATGCTCTGGTACCGTTGAATAACTATTGCAAGCATACAAATCCCATGGTGCATGCAGTATTCTCAAACTTTTCAAAAAACGTGAGTTGGGCAACGCTGGATGATGATCTGAAAGTCTATTTGGCTGCACATCCGGATGCCGACATTCCGAATAAGCAACCCGCACCTGTCTGAACTGAACTAACGAGAGAGCCTAAACTAAACTGTTTGCAGCGACCCGGTTGGTGACTTAACCGGCGCAATTTTTGCAACAAACTTGCCCACGCGATCGCATACATCGTGTTTCCGCAAATCGAGGGTCAATACATGGTCGCATCCACTGAGCAATATCAATTCGCGATCACGTGAACCGATCAATTTGCAAAAATCCATCGGATTTTGCACAGTGGTCAAAGTATCTTCCAGGCTGTGAATGACAATTACAGGGCATTTCGCTCTAGGTGCCTTGCGCCTGAATTCAAAAACGAGATGCTCTAACTGCCTAAGTGAACCTGCATATGTGCGGAAAAGTCCAAACTGATCGCTTTCACCTCGTTCGGCTGCTTCGATCGATTTTTTGATTTGCCGTTGGAGCCGTTCGTCTCGCAGCCCGTATGGGGGCTGTTCAGTCCAGTAGAACTTGTGACCGAGCCATGGGATGACGTCGATGATGAAAAGAAAGAATCCATATGGTGTGGTGTTGATGCCATCATATTGAAGTGTCGGAGAGAGGGCGATGATGCCGTCCACTCGCTTGTCTTCCGCTGCCGCAATCGTGGCGATAATGGAGCCCATCGAAAGACCGCCGATGAATATTTTAGGCACTCGTTTGGCCATCTCGTCGATCGCTTCCCGCGCGCAACGCATCCAGTCCTTCCAACCGGCTGCCAATAGCTCCGGATGCCCCGCGCCGTGACCAGGTAACATCGGGCATTCGACTAGATATCCCATCTTCGTCAAATGGCGTGCTACTGGTCGTAACTCAGACGGCATGCCAGTGAGACCGTGAAACAAAATGACTCCTGCTTCATGTTGGCGCTCATCGCCGTTGTTCAATATTTGTTCATTATCGTCTTTCATAGTCTTCTCGAGCGGCAGACAAGGTCTATCTTTCTCAGCAGCAAAGTTAGATTACGGTCTGTTTCGATTGTCTGCAAGAGTTACTCTAGTTTTAGCAATGAAAAGCAAAGAAAACCAGCGGGTGGTTAGAATGATAAGAGCCCTGGAGGCAGCCTGGAGGCAAACGGACTAGGATGCGAATTTTATTAGCTGAAGATGACGAAATTCTAGCCGACGGAATCTCTAAGGCGCTTCGTCAAGCTAGCTTCGCAGTCGACCACGTGGCGGCGGGCGGTGATGCAGACCAAGCGCTGCAGTCGAACAGTTTCGACTTGCTCATCCTCGACCTCGGCTTGCCGGTTCTTGATGGTCTGGAAGTTTTGCGCCGGCTGCGCGCACGTAAGCAAGTTCTGCCAGTTTTGATCTTGACCGCGCGCGACCGTCTGGAAGATCGTGTCATGGGGTTGGATTTCGGCGCCGACGATTATTTGACTAAACCATTCGATCTGCCCGAACTCGAAGCTCGCGTGCGCGCGCTTTTGCGCCGTGGGCGAGTAGCGGCAGATGTGGAAGTGGTTTATGGACCACTCAAATTTGACACTGTTGGTCGGCGCGTTACGGTGAATGACCAGCATCTAGAGTTGTCTGCTCGCGAATTGGCGGTTCTGGAGATCTTGTTGCAGCGTGGCGGCAAGGTTGTTAGCAAGGAACAACTGATCGAACATATGTACGGTTGGGATGAGGAAGTCAGCCATAATGCTATGGAAGTGAACGTTCATAGACTGCGGAAAAAATTGGAAGTCGCCGGTATAAATATCCGCACCATTCGCGGGCTCGGTTATCTGCTTGAGAGCCATAACTGATGAAACTTACCGTTAATCCATCAATTAGAACTCAATTGCTTGCCTGGTTGGTGATACCGATTTTGGTGCTCCTATTGGTCGGCGCGGCTCTCACGTATGGCTTGGCGATTGGCTTGGCTACTGATGCTTATGACAAAGCTCTTCTCGACTCTGTGTATTCGGTTGCGAACTGTGTGCACTACCATGAGAGTGACGGTCATATAGTTGTCGATTTACCACCTGCTGCACTCGCCATTTTGAAAGATGACATCAAAGACCGGGTGTTTTACCAGGTATTGGACGAAAAACTGCAGCTGCTCTCTGGCGATTCGGTTCTGCCAATCCCAAAAGTCGATACCATGGACGATCTGACCTCAGCGGATTATCGCGATGGTATTATCAATGGTGAGGATATCCGCATCGCTTTGATTAAATACCCGGTACGGAGTCCACACGATCGCTTTGTGTATATCCAGGTCGCTGAAACGTTGCATGGACGTGAACAGATTGGCGAACAGATCTTGGTTGGTGTTATCTTGCCCCAGCTGGCGATGGTGGTCATCTCCGGATTGGTTTTGTGGTTTGGTGTCACCCGTGGTTTGCGCCCGTTGACCTCAGTAAGGGATGCTGTGGCGTCACGATCTCCGCTCGACCTTCGCCCGATTTCAGTCGATTACACGCCTAGAGAAGTTCGACCGCTCGTGACAGCGATTAACGATTTGCTTGAGCTTTTACAGGAAGACATGCAGGCTCAGAGGCGTTTTGTTGCCAATGCTGCTCACCAGCTGCGTACTCCAATTGCTGGATTGAAAATGCAATCTGAACTTGCCCTGCGGCAGAGCAAACCTGAAGAGATTCGTCATGCGCTAAATTTGATAAACCTGGGTGCAGACCGAGCTGCGCGGCTCGCTAACCAACTTTTGGCTCTGGCACGCGCCGAACCTGGTGCAGTAGATCCTGCATTATGGCAGCGCCTCGACCTGAACAAGTTGGCGAAAAACGTTTCGCGCGAGCTGGTCACGCAGGCGATAGCAAAAAATATTGATCTGGGCTTTGAAGAATCTGACGTTCCTGTTTGGATTCGCGGAGACCAGGCCAGTTTGCACGAGCTGGCGTCTAATTTGATAGAAAATGCCATCTTGTACACGCCAAGCGGTGGACGCGTCACTGTGCATACATTTTGCAAACCAGGACCCGGCGACGGTCAGCGCAGTTGCATTGCTGTCGAAGACAATGGACCTGGAATTCCAGCTGCAGAGCGCGAGAAGGTGTTCGAGCGCTTTTATCGAGTCTCTGACAGAGGTGTGGCTGGTAGTGGTCTGGGATTGGCAATTGTTAGGGAGATCGCCAAAATTCATGGTGCAGATGTTCAGCTGAGTGACGGTCCCAACGGGACGGGAACGAGTGTGCTGATTGAGTTTCCCTATGCTTCGAAAGACAGCCCAGTTTCAGCAACGTCCGCTAATGCATCGACGCCTGTTTCGTCTTCCGTTACCAAACCTGTGGATGGCGACAAAATCCTCACCGGCAGCGGCGGCGCAAAATCGGACGTGAGTGCGAACCCATGAGCGTTTGCAGCTTATTTCTAAAAGCTGTACTTTCACAAATGATACACAAGTTATAAGCTAGACTTTTGATCAGGGATCGTCCTGGCAATTAGTCTTGCTTAGAGAAAGTTGGCGTTTAGCTAGAATCGACAAGAGACAAGCAATGTATAGACTGAGAAAACAATTGTCGGTGATGCTCTGTCTCTCACAAAGCTTTCTTCTATCAGGGTTCTTCAACCCAGCATTTAGCCTTCCTGCTACTTCGGGTGTCGTTACTGAAGAGGCACAGTTGGCGGGGTATGAAAAAGTAATTTTCGGTTACGCCCGCCCAAGTGGTGCCGTTGAAAATAGGCTAGAGGCTGTAGAGCGTGACTTGTTTGGACAGGTCAAAACTGGCAGCATTACTGGCCGTCTTGCAGATATTGGAAAAGCGCTTCAAAACAGCAAGAGCGACTTTTTGTTGCCTCCAATGGCACCAAAGTTTGACTTCAGCCAAGCCTCTTCAAGCTCGAGTTCTAAAACAGGAACATTTTCGAGCGGTAGCTCCTCTAGCTCCGACAGTTCGAGCCCGGCAAGTGAAGCGAGTAAGCAAGCCTTGCGGAACGCAACGAATTTGTATCAGCAAGGAAAAATGGAGGAAGCAGAGAGGGCCTTTAGGCATGTCTTGGCTCTAGACTCAAAATCTGTCGATGCTTATTTCAATCTCGGTGTCATTGCCGAGACCCGCGGAGATTTTACTTCCGCCTTGAACAACTATCAGATAGCTTCGCGCTTGAATCCTGATGATTCTGAGTTGCACGATGCAGTTACCGCTGTTCAAGGCAAGATTGCCCAAAAACAGGCGTCTGACACCCGTGCCAAGCAACAACAGCAACAAGCCAATGACGCGACTAGAAACCAGCAACAGCGCGACAATTTGAAACAGCTGGCGACCGACGCTCAATCAGCTTACAAAGCTGGAAACTACGACAAAGCTATTCAAAATTTGACGGTTGTTGCGCGGCAGGCGCCCAACGATCCAGATGTCGCTTACGCGCTGTCGCAAGCATACAAGGGGAAGGGCAATTTGATAAATGCTCGTGTTTCGCTTGACCATGCGATTTCGATCGATCCAAATAACAAGCTGTACCAGACAGCAATGATGCAACTTAACAACCGTAACGCCTCTGCTAATGCTGGTTCTAGTTACTCAGGTTCTCAAAGTTATAGCGATGACACATCGTCTAAGGTGCCCTATTCTCCCTACAATTCATCATCATCCTCCGGCTGGCAGTCGTCAAGTGTGCAAGGCGGCTCTCAGAACGGCTGGCAATCAATGTCTCCTGGCGATCAAAATCCTGATCAACCTTCCGGTCAGTTGACACCATTCACGTCTCAGGGCGAATCCAACTTGCCTGGTGGTGGCATGCGTCGAGGTGGTGTTTCGGGCAACGGATTTTATTACGGAACGCCCGGCAGCAGTACCAAAACAAGGCTTACGCGAGCGGCGATTGGTGCTGGAACAGGTCTTGCCTTTGGCGCAATGTTCGGTGGCATGGGTGGTGGCGGCCATCGCATGGGGCGGTCGATGATGACAGGTGCTCTTATTGGTGGTGCCGTGGGACTTTTTAGCGGTGGCTGGTAACGCAACGCCGTTACCAGCCACCGGTTTACCGTTTGCCATTCCTATGTAAAAATCTCTTTTATTTACATTGAGTTGAGCTTAATAGGGACTAATTGCGACACATTCATGAACCGGGAGCGTCTAGGTTAGTATTGGTATGTGGTGGCGGATACACTCGGCATCGTTATTTAAAGGTTTGCGGAATCCCATGTTGGGCTCGAGACTATTTATCGCTTTAGTTTGTGCAGCATCAGCAGTGGTGCCTGCATGTGCCGATTATCTCCAGGGAAACGTTCAAAAGGAAGATGACGGTACACGCCTGACCCGACCCGCTAACTTAAACGGTATGACGCAACAGGGCACCTTTCAGCCACCGACGTTTAGAATCGGGCGACCACAACCCGCTCCAGATTTTGGTGGCGGGCGTCAACTGACTGGTCTTGTTGATACTGGTGGTTTCAGTGCTCCGCTGAGCGGTAGTGCCACCGATTCGGGTGGACGGCTTGGTGTGTTGCAGCCCGCGCAGTTTGATAACTCGAACAAGAAGTTCGACCTTGGCGCGGAGCGGGGAGACAAGCAACTTGTTTTAGCCTGGGAGCGTTGGCATCACCAGCTCTCGCAGGCCATTTATGAACGCTGGAGCGAAGTGGCAAACCGCCCGGGCTCGGCGACGCTTAAAATTATAGTCACTCGCAACAGAGAACTGACACCGATTATGGTGCACTCGAGCGGGAACGCTGCATTCGATAGAGATTTGATCGCTGCAGTAATGAGTTTGAATGGAAACCCTGGTTTGACCTTCCCGTCGAAATCGCAAAGACAGGAAGTGGCGTTCGAGGCTGACTATGTTGCTTCAACCAATGTCAAACCAGGCTTTAGTTGGGTCAAGAACGATTACGAGAAAGTGCACGAATCGTACTGAACTGAGAAGTATGAATTAAAGATCTTGCCAAATCTTGCCGAACGCATTTTAAAAAGTCGATCGCCTATCACCGGAGAACGCGTTACCGCAGAAGCAATCGCGAAAGAGACGGCAAGAGTACAAGAGTTTGCCGAAAGCGTACAGCTATCCAACTGATAGACAGTTTATTATTTGGCGACCTACAAAATTTCATCTGCGAAAATAGTGGGCTCTTTTCTGTATGAACCGACCTGCGGGCAGTATGAGTAATTAACGCAGCTTGGCAGCGACTTGACGGGTTGGTTGCGATCGGAGACTATTAGACCAGTCGGTTTAAAACCTATTTGCCTATTCGACTGATTCTACATAAGGATGAGTACAACTATGAGTAATCAAGCAACCCTAGTACCCAAGGCTTCCGAGCTGGTATTTCCGGCAGCCAGTCCTCTAACCTCGTTCAAGCAACGAGTTGGTGTGATTGATGTCGAAATTAGTTATTCCAGACCTGGCATTAAGGGCCGCCAAATATTCGGTGGATTGGTGCCTTATGGAAAGGTCTGGAGAACTGGTGCCAATCAAGCAACCAAGCTAACATTCGGCAGTCCGATCAAACTCAATGGCAATACGGTTCCTGCTGGTACATACGCGGTCTTCTCAATTCCGAACAAAGACGAATGGACCATCATTCTCAACAAAGAACTCGAGCCGATGGGTACGAGCAAATATGATGAAAAATTGGATGTGCTCAGGCTGACAGTCAAACCTAGCACACTCGATCATACAGTCCAGAATTTTCGGATAGAGATCGACCCAATTTCAGATACCTCTGCTTCGCTCGATATTCTTTGGGAAAAAACAAAGGTATCGGTAAAGATCGAAGTCGACTTCGTTGAAGATTTGTTGAAGCGTGTCGACGCCGTGATGAGCTCAGATCAAACTGGCAAGCCATTCTTCCAGGCTGGTTTGTTCTATTTCAATAACGGCAAAGACTTGAAGAAAGCCGCGGAGTGGGTTGATGCCGCAATCGCTGAGCGTCCTATCTATCCTTTCCACTTCACCAAGGCAAGAATCCTAGAGAAGTTGGGTGAAAAGAAAGCGGCTCTGGATCTGGCGAAAGAAGCACTTGAATCTGCCAAGAAAATGAATGATCTAGGCTTCGCAGGACAGATCGAAGAGTTTATCAAGCAAAACAGTTAACAGCTTGTTGCGATAAAGCATAAACGAATGGTGCTCTAGCTTTGCTGGGGCACCGTTTTTTACTTGCACGTTTTCGTGCTGGTCGTGCAAAACCAAATTGATGATGTCTATTGTGCATGAGCACTTTGAGAAACGTTCAGACATCAACGAAAATGGCGAACTACTTTTTAAGTAACTCGCCATTTCGAATTTTGTATGCGAAGAGCTGTCGCTTTTTCAGCGACTAAACCAGCGCCGGAATTTTCACTTTGCCCTTCGCCGGATCATCAAATGCCGTGGAAATTGTGACATCTTTCAGTTTATGATAGCTGTCTAAATCACCTTGCAATTTCGAGGTGATTGCTTCGTATGCATCAGCACCCAAAGCTAGTTTTGCGATAGGAGCACCAGATTCGACCGCGTGAATCATCGCTTTAGCCGCTTTCTCCGGGTCACCAAAGTTAGTCGTTTCCATCATCTGTTTCAGCCCAGCATAGATTGGCATGTATGTTTCCGTTAGCTGATCCTTGTTTGCGTTGTTCATAAATTCGGTGAGAAATGCTCCCGGTTCAACAACGATTACTTTGATGCCAAATGGTGCAACTTCCAGAGCTAATGCTTCAGATAGACCTTCGACTGCGAATTTTGTGCTCGAGTAAATGCCAATTCCCGGAAATGCGAGTCTACCCACTGTCGAGGCAATATTCAAAATATAACCTGCTCCTTGACCGCGGAGAACTGGCAAGACCGCTTGAGTGACTCGCAACAATCCAAATACATTTGTATCGAACTGTTTGCGAACAAGTTCCTCGCTTGCATCCTCAATAGAAGCGAGCGAACCGAAACCTGCGTTATTAACAACTACATCTATTCTGCCGAAGGCTTTGAGTCCGCTTTGTATAGCAGCATTGATGCTCTCACCGTCAACAACATCGAGGCGCGCTGCATGAGCCTGTTTGGGAAATTTCGCTTCAAGATCTTTGACTTTTTCGATATTACGGGCAGTGGCGATTACTTTTCCACCGGCCGCAAGGATTTCCTCAGCCAAACTGCGCCCTAAGCCTGTAGAGGCTCCGGTAACTAACCAAACCTTATCTGTTTTACCTATCAATTCAACCATTTGAAATACACCTCGTTTTCTGAGGTATAGGATACTAGATCGAACGTTCATTCTAGTCAATCTTGTAATCTGTTAATCTTGGGACGTTTTTCAATACGAATTGTCGTCCAGCACAGATTTCCAGCATATTTTAGCGACATTGTCTAAAACGTCTTCGGTGTAGTTTTCGGGAAGCTTTGCCAGCCGGCCGGCCACACCAACAGTGAGCTCAGCAAGAACTTCGAAGGGCAAATTCTTGAGCAAACCACCTTCCTCTTTAGTCTTGAAAAAGGTAGCCAGCAAAACATAGTTTGGGTCGCCCATCATCGCGTTTGGTTTTGTGCTCTGGTCATAGCACGGTAAGTTTTCATATTGATTCAGAAACTTGGTTTCGCGGGGGTGGCTGCGATAAAAGCTGTATGCATTTTTCCAAACGCGCAAAAATGCTTTTTCGATTGGCATTTCGCTAGCTATGTCTACAACTAGTGAATTAAGCATTCGAGTTTTTATCGAGCAATAAAGCTGATTGATGATGTCGTCTTTGTTGGAAAAATAGTGATATATGATGCCGGCACTGGCACCTGAACGCTTCGCGAGTTCGGACATCGGTGCGTCGTTGATGCCTCTCTCCACTACGAGTTCGAGCATCGCCTGCAGTATTTCTTCGCGTCGGTCTTGCTTGATTACCATGTGAACAACAATAACATGAAGGTCAAGAAAGCGAGCACAATACAGCCCGCTGCGAGCTGATTTGGTATTATTTGAAACTGAGTCATGTTCAGAGATAAGAGGTGGACCCCAAAAACTGGGCCACTAGCTAAGTGAGGCTTCTGCTCCTAAAGTAGACACATGCTTGAAAGGAGCATCACTTGAAAAGTACTCGAAGAAAACATAGTCCGGAGTTCAAAGCAAAGGTAGCAATGGC
>DATNPY010000057.1:0-34237 GCA_036702955.1 Drouetiella sp.
GCCATTGCTACCTTTGCTTTGAACTCCGGACTATGTTTTCTTCGAGTACTTTTCAAGTGATGCTCCTTTCAAGCATGTGTCTACTTTAGGAGCAGAAGCCTCACTTAGCTAGTGGCCCAGTTTTTGGGGTCCACCTCTTACCGATCGACCCGTTCTTCAAACATTGCCGTGCTGCAACCCAACTCTGCGTTGGTTACCGCTGGCGCATTTTTGAGTTTTAGAAACTCGCAAGCTTGCTTAACCGAGAGACCCATTTGCAGGCGAATGTCTTTGAGTCTTTTGCCGTTGTATTTCCTGACCTTTGGTGACTCACCATACTTTTGAGCAGGTTGATTCATTTAGACTTCCTCGACGACAACCGGTTTGACAACCGTTCCTTACAACCAATTCGATCGGCAACAGAAATGGTGCCAACTATGAACTGAGCTTTCATAAGTGCCGGGCAGCACTTATTATTGATGAGCTATTAATTTCACCGTTTACTATAATCTACATTGTTTCTGCAAAAAACGGAATCATGAAACATGCCGTTTACAGCATACAGTCAAGAATCTAAATATCAACCGGCGTCAGCACGTCGAATATAATAGACATCAGTAATTTTAAAAACTGCGCGACCTGAGTCAGGAGATAAATCAGTTGACTAAAATCAAATTGGAAAGCGATGGATTTATTGCCATAGCCGCAAGTAAATCATGTTGCGCCTGTTCAATCTTCTGCAAATCTCTGTAGGCGCAAGACCTCATGAAATACGCATTGGCACTCCTTGGGTTTATCTGCAAGAAGTGAGTCAGATCTCTGACAGCGTCATCGCAGCGCTGCAGTTGAAGCAGAGAGCGTCCGCGCTCGAAATAGGCATCATCAAGAGTTGGATCGATTTCAATAGCATCGGTGCAGTCTGCAATAGCCTGTTCATGCAGTTTTAGCTTATTCAAAATAATTGCACGATTGAGCAGCGCCTGAGCTGATTTCATGATACGAACGGCGTTATTTATGTCGCGCAATGCTCGCTGAAAACGTCCATGATTGAAGTAAAGTGTGGCTCTGTTTGAGTAAGCAAGGTAATTCAGCTGATCCATCCTGATCGCTTCATCGAAATCACTGACAGCCAGTTTGTCCTGACGCAATTTCGCATAGATTATTCCGCGAGCATTGTAAGCCTGACTGTATTCAGGATTAATTCGAATTGCCGTCGTGAATGACGCCAGAGCCGACTCACATTCACCCAGTTCATAATGAGCGCGTCCCTTATTGAAGTGCACAATCGCGCTTCCGGGATTAAGCGTTAGCGCCTTTTCGCAATCAGCCACAATTTGTTGCGGGTTATCTGCTCTCCGCTGACGAACACCAACACGACACTCGAAAAGATTTTGCTGCATTTCCACCAATTGTTTGCCTGGTACGACGGTTACGGCTGTAGTCAAACGTTAGGTCTTGCGCAATAAAATTGATGTAAAATACGGGCGACGTTTGATAACCATTTTATGATGCAGCCGGCATATTATCGGCTCAGGGATATTTGCGCCCACTAAAAATACTGACGTGATGGAATCCAGGTTAAACGCTGCCGGAGGATGCTCTTGTGAAGCATATTTTGGGGAATTGCGTGGCTCTGAGAGTGTTGTCTCAACTTCCCGGTCCAGAAATTAGCTGGCTGAATATGCCCCTCAAACTTTCCGCTTTTATTGCGGAACAGACATTTTCAAACTCATTTTTTCTTTCAATATTATTTCTGCAAATTTGTCTCTTTACTCTAATTGCAAAATTCATACAAAAATGTGCACAGCGAGGCACGAAAACCAACTCTCCACCGCCAACAGATCAGATATTTGAAAGTCCACCCAGAAGCGGTCACGCTTTATACGAACACCTGATATTAGACAAATCGCCAGCATACATCCAGAGTACCAATTTTTACTACCAAGCCCGAAAATCACCGAGTCCCCCGCAAGAAACCACGGTAGCTGTTTCACAACCAGTCCCTTACCATCAATCTGAAAAGCAAGTTCCGGTAAGCGAAGCAAATGGCACAGTGAAGCCAATCGATGCTAGCCCACTACTCGAATTCAGTGTCAATAAATCATTTGCTGAAGACACGGAGGCCAATAGGATAACCTTCAACGCCGCCTATTTTGCTTGTGACAAGATTTGCGATGCACTTTTCTCTAAAGACGTCCACGGCGCCATGCAATTGATCAAACATTACGGGTCTAATCCGGCTGTAATGAGCCTGGTTGAACTAAAATTCAAGAGAGCATCCATCAACTGTCGCTGGCGCTTGTACAGCCACACAGGCGTCGGAGAGCTAACTCTTAGAAACGACAAATATATACTTTGCTTCCGCTCTGTGACCGACGAATTTGTCGAAGCTATCGTCGGAAAACAAACTCCAAACGGTGCCAGAGAGACAGAACTGGATCTCATGCCTGGTCTGGTCCAGCACGCTTCATTCGCCAGATAACTTTTCACGGGCGCAGCGCTCACTTTTGCCAATCAAGTAAACGAGACTGACATTGAGCCCCTCGGCAAGGTTTGCAAGCAAGCTCAGGCTGACGTTACGTTTTCCGCTTTCGATGCTGCTGATAAAAGCACGATCCACGCCACTTCTAGCCGCCAGAGCTGACTGGGTGAGACCCAGCCGCTCACGCCGTGAACTGATTGTCATTCCAAGACATTCAAGCAGGGCCTCGTGCTTGGGTCGTTTCAATTAATACTCCTCCACATTTCAACAGCATGAAACTTTGAATCTACAACCAAATGCTCTCAGGAAAAAGCAGAAAAATTTAGAAGAAAAAAATAGCGTATTACGAAAGTCATCAGGCATTCGAAAGACGCATAATTTTTGAAGATTACAACAGTCTGTCACTTTACAGACGTTGAACAGCACAATTTATGATGACAATAGACCATAAAAACAAACTTTTGCAGTCCGAAACATCGAAAATAATAGTCGTTAAGAAGGTGGGGGCATATATTTAACGATCACGCCGCGGAGATCTTCAAGTAGAGCCGGCTTTTGCAAAAAATCATCCATTCCTGCGCCGATGCATTGTCCCCGATCCGAGTGAGCTGTAAGAGCTACGATAGGCACTCGTCGCCTTCCTTCACGCAATTCACGCTCGCGAATTAATAGCGCGGCATGGGCGCCGTCAATTCCTGGAAGACCGATATCCATAAAAATGAGCCCAAAATTCGAATAGTCAGCGGCAACGGCTTCCTCACCAGTCGATAAAGTGACGCTCGCATAGCCAAGTGCAGAAAGCTGCTTTTGAGTCGTCAACCTTACTATCGGGTCATCTTCAACAACTAGTACCACTCTCGAACTCATGGCTCGTCTACTTCACTGAGAGCAAAAGGTATCTCAAACCAGAAGGTCGATCCTTTGCCAGGTTCGCTTAAAACCCCGATGTCTCCGCCCATCAGCACCACCAGGTCCTTACAAATCGCCAGACCCAACCCACTACCACCACTGGTTCTCGCAATGCTGGCGTCAATTTGTTCGAATCTTTGAAAGAGTCTGCCCGCTTGCTCAGGTGTCAATCCAGGGCCGGTGTCAGAAACCGAAAATCTAATCAGCGCTTTGTTCTCCGCCTGGCTCTTTAAATTTGCGCTTACACAAACATGTCCAGCAGCTGTAAATTTAACTGCGTTGAAAGCCAGATTGAGAAGTATCTGACGCAACCTGAACTCATCTCCGACCACGAACTCTGAGATGTTAGAGTCACATTCTCCTCGTATTTCTATATCTTTCCTGGCAGCTTCGGGTCTGATCAGCTGTCTGACATCACCAAGAACAGCATGAACAGGGAATTTTCGACGCTCCAGTTTAACCTTACCAGACTCCAGTTTAGCGACGTCTAGAACATTGTTTAGAAGCTGCAGCAATCGTTTAGAAGAAGTAAAAATAGCCTGCATACATGTATTATTTTCGTGACCAAGATCTTGCATAGACAAGACCTCAGCCAGCCCTATGATGCCGGTCATAGGTGTGCGAACCTCGTGACTGATTGTGGAAATAAACCGACTTTTTGCCTCTAGAGCCTGCTCTGTCGTCGCCTTTGCCTCAATAGCCTCATCGCGAGCCAATCTTAATTGCGCTGTGCGTTCGTTAACCATCAGCTCCATTTCCTGATTTCGCGCTTTTTTATCGTTGATATCAGTTAGTGAGCCGAGCCACTGCGAGCGTTCACCAGCCTCGTTATTGATAGGTACACCAAGCGCCAAAAACCACTTATAAGTGCCATCTTTACCGCGAAGTCGATATTCGGTGTCGAATTTTGCTCCGGTTTGCACACAGGTTTGCCAGGTCGACCACACTCTTTCTTGATCGTCGGGGTGTAGAAGTTCAAGCCATTTCGTGCCCAGGCACTCCGATGGCTCGAATCCAGTCAATTCTTTCCAGAGCGAACTCAAATAGTTACAATACCCGTCCGACGAAGTTGTCCATACGGCGCTTGGAAGCGCCTCCGACAACAACTTCAATTGATTCTGTCTGTCTATCTCATCTTGAATATCAGTATTGACGCCTACCCAACGAATTAGACGTCCAGTCTCGTCACGCATGGGACTGATGCGGGTGAGGAACCAGCGAAATTTGTCATCTTTTCCCCGCAGTGGAAACTTCATTTCGAACGGAGTGCCGCTGGCAATACTTGCGTTCCATCTGTCAAGCACAAGCGGCAGCATTTTTGGATCGTGCACACTTTGCCACCCCCAGCCCCGCAACTCTTCTATCGTCTTACCCGTGTACTCATACCAGCGGCGGTTGTACCAGTCGATGGAACCGTCCGCGTGGGCGGTCCATCCAAGTTGAGGCATCATGTCGAACATCTGGCGAAACAAACCAATGTCAAGATCGTTGGTTTTTTCTTGAAAGTCAGACGCAACTTGCTTTGTGACTTCGCGAATCACTTGCACTGCACCAGTAATCGAACCGTTCTGGTCACGAAGAGGTCGTGCTGTCAGAAAGTAATGTCTTGGTTCGGACTTCGGCTCAGCGACAAGAGCGCATTCCTCGGCAGCTTCACCTCGAAAAGCCGCGAATGCCAGGCGCCGGATAGCTTCATTCATCACATCAGTCGTAAGGTCGTCGAGCTTTAAAATTCGCTGCGCCCCTTGACTGGTGTATATCAGCTGTCCCTTCAAATCCACAGCGACAACTGCATCGTAGATCGAAGAAAGTACTGATTCCAAAATGTCTGTTGGCGGAGATAGACCTTCGGGATTCGACATCGTATTAATTTCCCTGCACAGCGCAACTGGCAAAGCTGACTGCTCTACCAGACAAATGTTCCCCAAAGTTTACTTCAGCATGGTAGTAAATTCTGCTCTCAAAGATTCACGGATACTAGCTGATAGAATAAAAAGTAAATTCATACCGGAGTCTAATGTTCACACTTATTTTCTGAAATTTTTGGGTGCCGCCTGCCAGAATTAAGACTCCCGGTGAGCAGAGAAAGTCCCCTCAGACCGAAGAAGCTAAGATATATTCATTGCAAGAAATAGCATCGCAACGTCCGGCGAAAACCAGGAACAGTGCCACTTGAAAAACGCCATCTGCTCGGAATTCTTATTAGTAAGCGCCTGTTTCCTGCTAACATCAGCAATTTTCGCACCAGACGGATTCGCGCAACCCACAAGTGACACGGTAAAGTCAGACGAAAAATCGCTCAGACTGGTAAAAATTCCGACTTCCAATTACGAGCCAGCCAAAAGCTCCGCTGATAGTGAACGTGGTCGGATCCTCTTTCATAATTTTGGTTGTATTTCTTGCCATTCCGTACATAATGTGGGCGGCGACCTGGCCCCGATGCTGGATGGAATCGGTGCTCGCCGCGACGACGCGTTTATGATCTCACACCTCTCAAAAGCGCAGGATGCAGTAGCACAGTACCAGCAAATACGCGGCGCCAATTATGTGAGCACACTTCCTCACAGTCGCTATGCACCGGAGACCGCGGCGCTGCTCATTGCTTATCTAAAAACGCTTCCCGAGCCGGCCGGCGGCTTTGTCGTAGAGCCGCACGTCCCACGCATCCCGGAGCAATCTCTGCTGCCGACTCCGCGAAATTTCAAACCTGAAAAAAGCTCCGCGAGCAGTGAGGAGGGACGGAAATCTTTCGATAAATTTGGGTGCATCGCTTGCCATGAAATAGGCAACATCGGAGGAGCGCTTGCCCCGCATCTCGATGGAGTGGGCTATCGCCACACCCGTGAATTCATTCAGGCGCACATCACGGATGCGCAGGCACATGCCAGCGCGCTTTCAACAAGATCTGAAAAAGTCTCAGCGAAGATGCCTAGATTTAAAATATCGTCAGAGGAAGCCAAACAGCTTACCGATTATCTTTTGACATTGCCGGATCTTTCGCACAAGTAGAAGTTATCGAAAGGCACCAGACTTGATACTACTACCGACCAACAATGCTTTCGTAAGCGCTCCTGATATCCGCCACAAATTTATGAGCCTCGGGGTGAGAGGTTTGCTGAGCCCAACTTCCAGCGCGTAATGAATCTGTCAAAAGGACGCGCTGATAGCTGTCTATCCGGCTCGCGTATTGACGAGGGCTTAATCCATAGCCTTTCAGAAATGAGGGAAATTCTGTTGGAATTTTTGCCGACAAGTTGGCCAGATCGAAAAACGGAGCAACGCCGCCCTTAACTTGAGTCCAATCGATAACGGCCACCTCTCCATTATCGCGAAGAATTGCATTATTGAGATTTACATCACCATGACACAATCGTGGCTCGTAATTCCAATTGATCATAGGCTGCAGAAACTTTTTTGCTTCCTGATTTTCTCTTGATGTGAGCGCGCCCAGTTTTACGAGTGGTTCACCATCGAAAATAAATTTGTTCTCCGCTGCTCTCATCGCTCGCCATGATTCAGTAAAAAAAGGTTTTTCAGGATCGCTAAGATCGACCCAGAAACCAAACCCTTTCACTTTGATACTGTTAGTCAAAGCGATCTGTTTGCCAAGCTTCTCCAACGCCAAACTTCGATCGCCGGTCATATCTGCTAATGTTCGGCCTCCCATATCCTCTAAAAACATATAACTGAGATTTTTATCTTCACCAACGCCAAATACTCGCGGGGTTCGAACGCCTGCGGTCGCGACCCTATTCATCGCCCATTCTTCTTTTTGATAAACGCGCAGCGAATCTGGAGAGAATCGGGCAATGAAAGACTCGCCAGTGGTACTGACCCTGAAGACATCGTTAACAACTCCCCCCGTCAATCTCTTCGCACCAAGGACGGAACCTAGACCAAATTGATCGGCCAGTTTCCCGAGATCAAGCGGAATTTTGGAGAACCGAGAATCTTCTAAAAGCCTGGCTGCCGATGCTGATTCACGCGACAAATTGAGACTGCTAATTGCAGTATCAGCAACTTCGGCGACCAATGGAGTGAATTTAACAGGATACATTGATCACGAGACGGTCAGGAAGACAGGTCTTAACGGCGTGAGATCAGGGAGCCTGAGAGACGGCGTTACACATCTGACTCTATGGACCTCCTATAAAACGAACGTAAAAAAATAGCCGCACATTCGCCGAGAACACCGTATTATTACGCTTTCGATTTGCCACTGATTTTTTTCAAGACAAGTAACTTCGCTTCAGTAAAGAATCTTTCGAGAGAAACGAATAAACTCTTGACAAGCTAAAATCTGGGACTTCAAGAAAGCGCTTCCATTGCTTCCCCTTCATCATCACGATCTAAAGCCAAGCTAAACCAAAACACCGCACCTTTGCCGACCTCACTGCACAATCCCATCTTACCTGCGTGCTTATCGATGATCTGTTTAGATATAGCCAGACCTAAACCAAATCCAGCACCGAAAGAAGGAAAGCCAGAATCCTTTGCGTTCACCTGAAAGTATTTATCAAACAATTGACTATGCAACGATGCGTCTATTCCGGGTCCCTTATCGGCAACTGAGAACACTACAGTTGATGATGGCTGGAAAAAAGTATTCGCAGTGCCATCACCGGCGAAGGCTGACAGCTTTACGCTGGAACCTTCGGGCGCGAACTTGATTGCATTACCCAGCAAATTGCTTAAAACCTGCAAAAGTCGAGAGCGATCAGCTATCACAAACAAATTATCGCCGCATTCCAACTGCAGATTAACTCGTTTCGCCTCTGCCTGCACATGGACAAGACTGTATGAATCCTGAATCAGCTCATCGGCACTCACAAGTTCAAGCTGTAGTTGCAGTTCGTTTGCTTCCACTCTATCGAGAGACAGGAGGCTCTCCAACAAATTGGTGATTTGCTGCAGTGTTTGCCGCAACGCTCTAACGCGACTATCTCTGGCAGTCACATGACCATCCTGCGCCGATTTCAGCATAACCTCAAAAGCTACCCCAATAGCCATAAGAGGGTTGCGCAGATCATGAGCAATCATCTCCAGAAGTGAGCGCTTATAGTCGGATGACTTAACCAGTTCAGATGCGGCTTCGTGCATTGCTCTATCGAGAAAAGCTATTTCGTCATTACCGGCAACCTGATTAGGCAGTGTACGGCTGGTTGGCAAAACGCGCGCATTCTCAACCAGCAAGTTTATTCGTCTGGTTATATTTTTGATGAAGTAAGCGATCAAAATCACAGCCAGAGCAAAGTCGAAAATCGAACACCAGAAGACCAATTGCTTGATAGTTTCCCTATCTTTCTGGTCTACAAGTCGCTCTTGTTCAAGCAGTTCTTCTTCCTTAAGCCAGGCGTTGTAGATAATCGGCGCCGTAGTTTCGGCATAATGCATAACATCTCTGGTGGCGACCAACTGCTTGAACTCGCTGCCAGGCTCATCTGGGTTTTCATTTTGAAGGAGCTCCATTAACTTGTACTGGGCAGCGATCAATTTTTTTGAGGAATTGAAGACATTTTGATAGTCTTCGCTCGTGCTCTTGATTCCCTCTTCTAATTTAGCCATATGGGCGTCCATAAGCTTTCGGTATTGAGCTACCGGAACGGTGCCTTTGCCACCGCCGTTGCCGCAAGCCACTAGAACTCGGCAGAAGTGAACGATAATGAAATTCATCTCGTGAGCAATGTTGATGTGCACAGTTTGTCTCTCGACGCTTTTTTCTGTGCGAGCAATCAAATTCGACAATGCAAGAAAAAATCCCGCCTGTATGATCAGCGGCACACCCAGATAAAGCAGCCCTTTGTGTACGAGTTTCAAGCGCATATCACGAACATCTTCATCAATCTTGCTTCACAACACTGTAACCAAAACCGCGACGATGTATCAAAATCTGAGGAAGCTGTGCCAGTTCCAGCTTTTTTCTCAGAATGCGTATGTGCACTCGCACTGTTTCCTCCGAAGAATCACTATCTGAATGCCAGATTGCAGCAAACAACTGCGCAGTAGAAAATGATTCGCCGCAATGTCTGATTAGATATTCCAACAATCGATACTCAACGTTTGTCAGTTGAGCCACCCTGACGCCATCACCAATAGTGCGCTTACGACTATCCAAATTCAGAGAACCAAAGCTCTGATCCTTTGACTGAATAACTTCACGAGGGCGACGCATAACTGTTCTGACCCGAGCCATCAACTCTCGCTCGTTAAACGGCTTCGTTATGTAATCGTCACTTCCTGCATCCAAACCGGCTTCTTTGAATGAGACATCAGAGTTGCCGCTGATAAAAATAATTGGCTGATTCCCGCCGTCTTTTCGATATCTTTGACATAATTCAAAACCGTTCAGTTCGGGCAAATTCCAGTCCAGCAGAAAAAGATCAAACGGATATTGGGACATCAATTGCAAAGCATCAGCGCCGTTGTGGCAAATCTCTACTATCCAGTCATTGAGTTCCAAAAGCCGGGCGAGATCAGCGGCAATATCGACATCGTCTTCTACGATTAGCGCTTTAGACACCTGTATCTCCCGGCGGGCGGCTCTGCATTCGCTGATTATACGTGGAAAACAATTTTAGTGGTTTGCCATGGTTGACCTCATTTAAAAGCGCAAATCAGGACGCCAGCTTGCATGTGCCAACTTAACGTCGACTTAACGCCGACTGAAACAGACTATCGACACAAAGAAACGGCGAAGCAAGCGTTCCCACGTACCGTTCAAATTACTGATCCCGAAATACTCGATTTTTAGAGGTTAAAAACATGGCAAATGCAGAATTCGTTTCACCATCCGAAATCCAAAAAGCTGCCGACGCACCCGTTCCTCACGTTAACCAGGAAGTAGCAACTTTGATGATGGATCGGAACACCGCCAGAATACCGCAGGACAATGGTGGAGCGCATTCGGCGAATGCGCACCTGCCGGGATTAACGCTTGAAAGTTCGGGAGGCGATTACGCTGCTGGTCAACACAACCACTCCAATTCAGGCAGAAGCAGCAGGTAGTTCGATACGCGCCGCAAATTCAATTTAAGCCAGAGATAGAGGAGAGAAGCAATTCTTTCCTCTATTTCACAAGACTATCTCCGTCATCGGCCCGGCAAAAAGCGAAAGT
This sequence comes from Drouetiella sp., assembly GCA_036702955.1. Taxonomy (GTDB): domain Bacteria; phylum Cyanobacteriota; class Vampirovibrionia; order Obscuribacterales; family Obscuribacteraceae; genus PALSA-1081. The sequence goes on from DATNPY010000057.1 coordinate 10,485, forward strand.
GCACCACTTTGTAAAATGGTGGCTCTGAGCTGCGGTGGCTTCCGATAAGAGATGAAAGCACCCTGCAAAATTGTAGCCAATGTTTTCCGGGTTTTCTCGGGTCTGAATATGTTCGCGCCAGTGAAGCCCACTGTGAAAGGATGAAGACAATTGGAGGGATCGATGGTGAACTCACTAACAATTAGCTTCAGAGTAATTTCTTCTACTTTATTTTTCATCATCTTATTCCCAGTTAGTTCACTGCATATAGTGGCATCGTAAAGATTTAAATAGAGCGGATGTGGACAAGTGCGGCGTGAACTTGAACTGGTCCGTCTACTTTGACAATCTCACTGACCAACGGACTCATAATAAATGCTCGGGCGTGACAGGATGGTTACAGAGTTGTGACAGAAATGTTGCACTTAACCGACTTCGACAAAGGAATGTGTCGGTTAAAAGTGAAGTCTTAGAAAAACGTCTGTCAACATCGAAAAATCAAAATTTTCGATAACTACTCAAAAGGCAGTGACAGCCTGCTGAAGTCCAATCGAGCCAGCCAGCCCGCCTTAATCGGTGGGCCCGACCGTTTAACCTAATTTCTTCGGGGCGTTTCGAGTTCGGCTGTACCTTGCGCGATTCGCCGATATGAGCGATGGTAGTAATTAATAGGTTGGCGGCCTTAACGAGCGAGGGAACTTTCATTAATGCCCAGGAGTTTTAGCGACAACATCACTGCATTTTTTAGAGTCTTTTTGAGCCCATTTCAGGGCAAGTCAATTCCATTGAACGGAAGAATAGACAGCGCAAAAATGACCCACTCCAGATTAAAAGCTCTGGAGACACCCGACTATCTGAAAGAAAAGCATGCGCAGGTTAATTCACCCGACCAGGGAAAGGATAACTCTGAGTTTGGTCTTTATACATCTGAGGAGGAAGTCGCAAAAAGAGTGCGCAGCACTGCAGATATGAGCCAATATCGCCTCGCTGCACTGGCGAAGAATATGCCGTCTGATGGTCAAATTGGTCAAAAACAAAACGACCAGCAGCACTAAAAAGCTCAACTTTAGATTCTGCGAAGGCACCACATTCAGTGCGCAACCTTGACTTGCCATTGAACCTTACCTTGCATTGAAAATAAAATCCTGGCAGGATTAAAAAAATTTGGTTGACATGTAACCATTTGGTTACCTATACTAATCCCATGGTCGAAGATGCAAACAAGGTATTTAAAGCCCTGGCGGACCCAAGCCGCCGAAAGCTACTCGACCGGTTGTTCGAGAAAAACGGTCAATCGCTTAACGAGCTGTGCCTGCAACACGACATGAGCCGTCAAGCTGTAATGAAGCACCTGGACCTCCTGGAAGAGGCAAACCTCGTCGTGTCGATAAAACAAGGACGCGAAAAGCTTCACTATCTAAACCCGGTGCCAATCCAGGAAATATACTCTCGCTGGATCGGCAAATTCGAGCAACCACGCCTGCAAGCCCTGGAAAATCTGAAACAAGCAATAGAGGATAGAGAAAATGACAAAAGTTGAATTCGTCTACACGACTTACATAAAGTCCACTCAGCAAAAGGTCTGGGATGCTTTAACCACACCTGAATTTACGCGCCAATACTGGGGTTGCGAGCTAACGTCAGACTGGAAGAAAGGCTCAAGCTGGCACAGCGTCCGCAACGCAGATGGACAAACTAACATGATCGGCAAAGTTCTCGAATCGTCACCGATCGATGAACTCTCCTTTTCATGGCATCTTCCGGATTCAAACCAGGAATCGGACCAGTCTCGAGTCACGTATAAACTCGAAACGATCGCAGACACTGTGAAACTAATGGTTATCCATGACAAACTCGAAAGCGGATCCACTATGGCTACGAACATTTCTCAAGGATGGCCTCTGGTACTTTCCAGCTTGAAGTCCTTCCTCGAAACTGGCACTGCTCTCGATGTCTGGTCGCTCAAGCCCTGCATTGCAGCATCGACACAAACCAAACAAGAAAAGGTAGGAGCCAAATAGCGACTGGCTGAAACCAACGCTGGCATTTTCCCGGCTCTTCAGATTGTGGGCGCGATAGTATCGGCGCCTACATTCTGGTTGCATACCTCGGACCAGATGAAAGCAAGATCGATTGATTGAATGATAATCGTCGATCAACATCGATTCAAACCAGATTGGTCACATTCAAACGCTTCAGAATCTTCTCAACGGAATCAGTGTCTCCGTGTTTGATTCGATTGTCGAGGTAGTAGCGAACTGCTCTCACAAAATGCGGATGTCTGGCGCCCAACTTGTATTCCAATTTCACCAGCCCATCTTCGGCTCTTTCAATCATCGACTCTTCATCTTTTGCATTGCACACATTAAAAAGCAAACTGACTTCAGCATAAGACGTACTGTCGGCTCCAAGCGTGGCTTCAAGTATCTCCATCGCCTCGGACAATAATTCTTTCGCCTCTGAGAGCCGATCAGTGAGCACGAGCAAAAGTGCCAGGTCGCTCAGCGCGTATGCGCACTGCACGGAACAACTCTCGCCGAGATCAGTAAGAATTTCGACCGACTCTCGCAATTCATCTTCGGCTCGCTGCAACTCACCATTCTTGACACAAATCTCACCGCAGAACCTGAGCGTAACCGCATGCAGCTCTTGCAAAATAGGCTCTGGTCGTCCAGATAGTTCCAGCCGCGCCACATCCAGGTTTGATTTCGCCCTGTCTAAATGCCCCGTTGCGATGTAAACAGCAGCCAGTCCCAGGCGACAGGTATTTGTCGCAAAAACGCGGTCCGACAGAGTTTCCGCCGCTTCCAGCTCACGATGCAAAAGCGATTCACATTGACGAAAGTCGCCGAGGTCATACGCACTCTTAGCCGCGAACATGCGCGCCTTCCAAAGTCTCGTGGCACTGTCGTGCGACGAGACAGCGTCAATCAATTTCTTCTGCCAGTTAGTCACTTCAAATTTCCCAGACGTTCGTGAAAACATACTGGAAAGCAACGCAAACTTCAACGATTCGAGGCGCAGAGCATTGTCTTAGAGTAACAATTGAAAATCAGGAGGCTATTGCGTGACAATGATGCGAACAATCATCGAACCGGTGTTCATATAGTACTGCCCTGGATTATCGTTGAATCTGAATTGAACAAAACCCGATCCAGAAGGTGGTGAAAAATTGAACTGGCTTTTGCCGGAGAAGTAAGGTGTGCCTGTGTCGCCGAGTCGTCCTTCGAGCGAACCAGCTGGCATTCCATTTACGAACGGCGGGCTATAACCATCGGCATCGAAAGGCTGAGAAGTTGATGTTCCACTCCACTGACCATCTGCCCGAGTATCGATCCAGATCTTTTCTCCACCAGAAGCGTAGGCTTTCGAAACTGTCCAATTTTCATTAGTTGCGTCGACAATCAGAACATCGGTGCTAACAACTTGCTGTCCCATTGCGGCGATTTGTTGATAGATTGATGGATTGTTCCAGTTGCCGCCGGCAGGGTCTGAAGGATTGCTGGACGGAGCAGATGACGTTCCGCCTCCCGATGAACTTGCTATCGATGGAAGCGCAGCTGAACTTTTGCTGGTCAAGTTTGGAATCGCCAGATGTTCAATGGCTCTGCTGGCGGCAAACTTTAGATTAACTGGTTTTCCCAGCCCAGGAATTTCATTGATAACAGGAATGCATTCCATCGGCACGAGCGGCGCGACCTGGTAGTTGCACTGGCAAGTGTACTCATAGATGTTTTGCAATTCGTCTGCTGCTGCTGGTAATGGGGTATTCGGGCCGATGACGGTGACATCATTGGTGTGGAAATTCGTCACCGTGATGAACAAATCTATTCCGGAATTTTTGTAACCGCCAACCGGGGTAATTTTTGCAAATTTAGCAAAACCGGAATTAGCAAAAGCTCTGGATTCGCCTGTTATCGCGTTTAATGCGCTGGTAAAGCCTTGCTGCGATGCGGCGGAAGAGGCGGTCTGATGCGTCAGAAGTAGAAGGCTGGAGGCAGAAGTAGCCAGTCCTAAGAGGTCAATGAGCGGAAACATACAGAAAAAGAAGAGAATGCTCATTGTGACCGTGACTTCGGCCATCATCTGTCCTTTTTTCTTACGCATTTTAAAATCACCTGCATGTCGCACAACAATCGCGGCTTTTGACCAGATTGATAGCGCCAATTTAGTAAGGGCGAAGGGGAAAGGTAACCGGGCTCTTGGATAAAAACAATGTACCCATTTTGCGTGACAGACAAGTGGCGGCTCTGTGACATAACTGTGGCAGTGACACTGGAGAACGGCGCCAAACGTTATCTTTTAACGCCGCTCTCATGTATCTCACCCTGAAATTTCAGCAGTGCATTTCTGACTATATAAGAAGTAGTCAAGAATATCTAGTGAACGAGCCCTCGGAACTCACCACCGTCGCACGATTTAAGCTACTTTGCCTGAGTCGATCAGCAGCCAGATATTTAAGCTGTTGTCGAGTCGATCAGCAGCCAGATATCTAAGCTGTTGTCGAGGCTATCAGTCCCGCAATTTGCTGCCCAAACGGAGTCAGATTGCCGTTTGGATCAGTAAGATGGTCGGCATCGCTGCCGTTTCCGAAACCGGTGGCCGCACCGTCATAAAGCCAGGCGACAGCTCCATAAGTCGGGTAGACGTAGTTCAGCAAATCGTTAGCCATCGGGTCTTTATTGCTGCCGTCGATTGCATTTCCTGTTTCGAAAATCGACACCGGCACTTTCGAACCGTCAGCTTCGGTCAGACCAGCAACTTGAGCAACTTCCGTCTGGATAGCTGAAACGGGGTCGCTGCTGTTGGAAGCGTATGCGTGAGCATCGATGACATAGTTAGACATGGCATCATACTGGCTGGCGAAATCCTGCTGTGGACCTGCATAACCTCCGCCCACCAGGTCGAAGGCAACTACGTGTTGCACAGAACCAGGCGTCGAATTCTCGGCGCTTCTGATAGCGTCATATGCATTCTTTTGCTCCGCGGCGACGTCAGCGTTAGTACCCATTGGCTCGTTCTCAGGCTGGAACATAACCATGTTATTGTTAGCCTCAGCTTTGGCCAATGCGGCAAACCACGCCGGTTCATTGCCGTTCTGCGAGACATTGTTGGCATCGTTGGCGTCAGCACCGTGATTGTCGATAATGACGCCGATTCCTTTAGCGTTAAGCGCTGCCACTGTCTGAACAATGTCATCTACTGATGCACCACCTGCCAGTGTCTGTCCGTTAGTAAACGCTCCGCCCTCAGGACTCGCCGATAGTCGAACCACGTTCATTCCAGGGAATTGAGAACTGAGTTTGTCGGCAAGAGCCTGCGGACCAACTTGCTGGGCGTATTCGCTCGTTACAGCGATTCCAGCCAGGGTCTTCCCGTTCATTGTCAATTTACCGCCGGCAATACTGAATCCTGTGTTGGGACCGCCTGGCTGAGTAGTAGGTGTAACTGGCTTATCGCCCGTCGTTGGGTTCGTTGTCGGTGTTGTGTCTCCAGGCGTGGTTGAATTTGGATTGCCAGTCGATGTATCTCCGGGTGTGGTTGAGGTCGGATTTCCGGTCGATGTGTCTCCGGGTGTGGTCGGAGTCGGATTGCACGTCGATGTGTCTCCGGGTGTGCTCGACGTCGGAGTGCCCGTCGATGTGTCTCCGGGTGTGGTCGAGGTCGAGTTGCCAGTCGTTGCGTCACCACCTGTAGTGCCGATACCCTGGTATTTATCCAACAATGACGACAGCGAATTTAAATCGGTTGTGAGAGTAGTGGCATCCTTCTGGAACTGAGTCAATTCGGCGGAAAGACTTTTCTGCGCTTCCGAACCGGATCCCGAACCACTCAGCGTATCGCCCAATTTAGTGACCAGCTCACCCAGTTTATTGACACTGGATTTCAAAGATTGGGCTACGTCCGCCTGATCGCTTCCCTGACCTGATTGATCAGACTGACCACCCTGATCACCCCGATCGCCCCGATGCCCAACGTGACCATGACCGCCGTGCCCTCCGCGGTTGCCGTGGCCACCATCGCCCTGTGCGCGCCCTTCGTAATAGGTGTGGGACCCATGCCCGGAGTCACCTTGACTTATCGAGACATTCGGCAGTGCACCATTTGTAGTATCACCGCTGGTCATCGACTGCGTTGCCGAGCGAAAATTTTCGGCATTATTCCACTGAGATGCTGCTGTGTTCCGCATTTGCGAGTCATTCTGACCATCGCGGCTCCGGTCTGATGGAGTCAAATTTTGATCGAACGCTAGTGTCATAGTTTTTTGCCCTCAAATGTAACCCAGATTCTCGCAACCAAAACTGGGTGCGGAGAACTGGATCGGGATTAGTAAGAAGAACGCTTAAGTGCCAAGGTGCAACTAGCTCATGACCAGAGCATAGTTTTTTTGCGTGACGCAAGCATGGCGCTTTTGTGGCGGTGTTATAACAAACTTTCAATGCGCACGCAGCGAACTAATCAGGATAGTCGAGTTTGTAGCCTACTCTGTGGACAGTTTGAATTAACGACCGTGTGGACTGCGGATCATCGATTTTTTTGCGCAGTCGTGTGACGCACATGCGCACTGCATCGGACGATTGACTGGCGTCGCTTTCCCACACATTATTCAAAAGTACGTCATGCGAAAAAACTTCCTGTGGATGTCGCATCAAAAATTCCAATAAAGAATATTCTCGCTGGTTCAAATCGAGCGGCTTCTGCTCGCACGTGATTACTCCCAAATTCAAATCGAGATGCAACCGGTCAAACTCCACGATGTTGGAACCAAGCCCGGACGCGCGACGCAGCAATGCTCTGATGCGAGCTAGCAATTCCTGACTCCCAAACGGTTTTGGCAGGTAATCATCTGCGCCTATATCGAGCCCCTCTACTCTCTCGTCGATCTGCCCTCTCTGCGTGAGCATCAAAATTGGAGTGCGATAATCGCTCTGTCGAATCTCGCGACAAATTTCGATTCCATCCATTCCAGGAAGTTCAATATCAAGAATGATTGCCGCGAAGTCAGAGCATAAAGCTCGCTCTAACCCTTCATTTCCATCAGTACAGTGCTCGACCGTGAAGTGCGCATTTTGTAGTAAATCTACAACGAAGGTAGAAAGTTCTTTGTCATCCTCGACATATAGCAGCTTAGCCATACAAATTACTCCGTCCTACTTTCTGGCTCTAAACGTTATATCAAGCGCACTTCCAGTTTGCTGATAAGTGGGTCTGACGGCACCGCCGGCGGGTCCGGGGGGATAGTCGAAACTTGCAGCTTGCACCAATCCGGGATTTTTTGTAAGCGGAGGTTCAGTTGAAAGTTTGACCAGAGACATCGGTTCACCGGCGTGCAGTCCACCTTTGATTCTGCCGGGCTGATACACGAAATCGCGCACAAATACGTCATAGACAGACTTGTTGGAACTGTAGACAGCACCGCCACTGGTTGCCATCAATTGATTCTGACTGACAGGCAGAATGCCATCATTAAATGAAGCAGACGGCGTCACCACAGCTCCTGTGCCATCTTTTTCATACAGAGTTATTTTTCCGGGCGTAACGTTGAGTGGCGAATTCAGAGTCGACAAAAGCGAGCCGACATCAAGATTTGGACCGGCTCGGCGAATCCAATCATAAAGAACAAGACTCATCACATTGCCAAATTGAGGATGAACATCCGTAAACTCCGGCACTTTTAAATTACTCAGAGCATTGGGGGGATTATCTCCACCAACCGCTGTTTGCAGCATATCTGTCGGCGAATCAGTCACTTCAGGGCTGGTGAAAACATCGATGACGCGCTGCAGTTCAGGCGGTACGGCGCCAAAGATTTGAATACTTAAAGCTCCAGGCGCGGGTCGCAAGTCGATTAAACATGCAGGCTGAGCACAGGCAATCGCGTGAACAACTCGCTGAGAAGCCTTCCCCAGTTGATCTGTCTCGTTGAACTCCTCATCTGCCTCGCACTTCAGAATTGAAGGAATAAAATATGGGAGCCCGTCGATTTTCGTCTGAAACTGTTTGGCATCAACGAGAGTAACATTGTTCGAGACGGGCGCCAGTACGAAGTCTTGCCGATTGTACGGCACATTTACAAGTGATTTGTAATAGCCGTCTTCTTGAGATGAATCCGCGACGTTTGCCAGTGAGGTTGGCTGCGGCAGCGCTGAGTTTGTCGTCAGTCCAGGAACGCATCCCAGAGTCAATTTGAGACTGCCAGGCACCAATCTGTTCTGGGGTCCGCTGATGCGCACAGCATTGGTCTGGTATGCATTTGCTGCGTCACCGTAAGGGTCAATCGGTTTGCCGTCAAGATCGTTCATAGCAACTTTGTTATCGATACAATTGTGCAGCGCAGCTACCAGACTATCTTTCGCCGCAATTGCGTTGGCATAATCGTTGAGCGCAAGCTTGGTCATCAAGCTGTCATTCAACTTGTCGGCAATAATCATGTCTAAGCGCACCGTGCAGAGAAGAGAATTGATGCTCTGCACTTCCACGTAATAGTTGTCACCAGCCGTGGTGGCTTTTCCTGTGGGCGCCGAGTCTGATAACGATATAAAGCCAAAGTTCGGGTCTTCTATTACTACCCGGCTGAGGTCATGAGCCGCTGCCAGCGCTGCTGCTTCGACCGCAGTTCGCTGTTCCTGATGTGTCGCTAACATACGCGTGAAACGCAGACAGAAAAAGGAGAGCCCGATTACTATGAAAAAGAAGGCGAGAACTAAAATCAGCGAGCCGCCTCTCGCCTTTCTTCTTTTAAGACTGGTGCGTTGATATTTCAAATTCATGTTTCACACAAGCATCTGATAAGTAAATATGCCCAGTAACCGGGTCAGTTAAGAGCTGTTCCAGCTTATTTAAGAGACGCATTCGTCGTCTGCTTAAACTCAAGATTAAATCCGCTTGCGTGACAGATTGGGGTTATAAGTGTGACAAAACTATAACGCGGCGCCAGTTGACGCTTCGATCGGCAGCCTGACCCAAAATCGGCTACCTTTTCCAACTTCGCTAACTACACCGATGGAGCCCCCATGTTGCTCAACGATCGCCTTACAGATTGCCAGCCCCAGACCAGTGCCCCTTCCGCGCTGGCTATCGCTTTGCTCGGTTTGCTTGAAGCGATCGAAAATAATCTTGTGGAATTTAGGATCGATGCCACGACCTTCATCTTCGAACGAGACTTCAACCTCTTCAGCGATTCTGGTGCAGTAGACGCTGATTTTTCCGTTCTGAGGCGAATATTTAATGGCGTTAGACAGCAAGTTGACGAACACTTGGGTGAGCCGTTCAGGATCGGCCATTAAACGCTCTGATGTCTCAGCAAGATTAATTGAAACTTTTGCCTCTTTTGCGACCTGTCGCATAGATTCTACGGTGTCATTGAGAACTGAATCCAAATCGATCGACTCTAGATTAAGGTCGAAGGTGCCGCTCTCGAACTTCTCGATGTCTAGCAAATCGTTTACCAGTTCAATCAATCGAACCGTGTTCCGCATCGCCACATTTGACATTTTGCGTAGACTATCAGAAACAGCTCCGTACACGCCGGTTTCGAGCGAATCAAAATACAAACGGATTGACGTCAGAGGAGAGCGCAAATCGTGCCCAACCATCGCCACGAATTGTTGTTTTAACAAATCCATTTGCTTACGCTCAGAAACGTCATGAACAGTGCAGAAGAAAGCTTGCTCGGTTGGCGACCATGAACAACTCCATAACATGTCTTTGAATGTATCCGCACATTTGACTCTGTTATCAAACGAAATCGTTCGTCCTGTCGATTTAACTTCAGACATACTGTCAAGAGTGAACTGCAGCGTGGTCGGGTCGACTACATCTGTGTACGGCGTTCCCAATAATTTAGCTGGACTTTTGCCCCAATGCACCTGGCTTGCAGGGCTCACTTCTGTAAATTTGCCAGACTCGTCAATTGAGCAGATTACATCGACAGCGTTGTCGATAATAGCGCGCTCACGCCTCGCCAATTCTTTCAACTGGGCAGCGACAGAATGCAATGTTTTGTCGAGTTGCGATATCTCATCGGCACCGGGCAGCGGCTTCAAAAGAGTTTCGCGGCGAGTAAGACGCATAGAATTTTCCGAAATCACCTTCAGTCGATGAGCGATGGTGCGTGTGAAAACCAGCATCAGAATAAGCGCACCAACAATGTTCAGTGCAACCGCAATCGCAATTTGAGTCTTGACCGCGGTGCGGGCTTCAGGCAGCGCCTGCCTGAAATCGAGATTGAACCGCTTTTCTTCATTCGAAAGAATCTCGCGTCGAGTTGTCGGAATTTCTGTTGTAATCGCTTTAATTGCAGGCTCTTCAAAAAATTCGGATGTCGATTCAGCGTCGTCAGGCTGATCTAATCGGTGCAGTAAATTGGTAGTAAGCGACTCCAACTTCTGAACGTTTTTCAGTTGAGCAGGCTCGTCGACGAATACTTCTTTCAATGAATTTAACTGAAGCGGAATTTGCTCGTGGGCCTGTGCATAAATCTTTGAATATTCAACTGACCTGGACGGACCGTTTTGCCCAAGATGCCCCAACACTGCATTATCTACAAGAACGGAAAGCCAATTCAGATGACCAACAACGAGCCTGGACCGGGCTTCCATTGACTCTAGATTTTCCACGTAGCCGACAAGCTTCCCGTACCAAATGAATAAACCAATTTGCACGAGGAAGGTTATGGAAAGCAGCGCGATTGCTTTTTGGTAGAGCGACAGCTTCAACGAATTGGACCACTCACTTTCTCCTGAACTGTAGCAGCTTGAGAAGGCGCTTGCATAGTCCGAAGGGATTGTGAACACTAATGATTTAGCCACAACATTGGGCCAGGTTATGATTTCGCCACAAGTTTCTGCATTGACTTGTAACTGATGACTACTAACGCGCGTTATGTTTTCGCCACAAAGTTGCCACGCCGAGGTCACGGCATCTGGTCTAATCTGAAGCATCACTGGCAGTGCCGATGTGCAAATTCCCTTCCACATCGAAATTTGTAATCGAGATCTGCTCAGCGAAAACCACTTACTACAGATCAAACTCAATCGATTGATTCTCAGGTCATCTGATGCCCGGGATTATTTCGGCTCGTGGAGGATTACTGATATGGCGCGTTTCAATGATTGCGATACACTAACTTCTCCGAATGACTCAGCATCGGATAAAACGACGAATAACGTCAATCAATCAGTGCGATGGCAGGGTGAGACCTTTAAAAACTCAATCGACTCTATGAAGCCATCCGACACTGGCAGTGCTCATTTACCATCTCTCAGTCTTACTAACGGCAACAGTGATCTTGTATCTCAGATCAAAGACAGTGTTAAAACACTGGAGAAAGATTTGACCGCGTTTGAACAGGACATAGCTAAATTGCAAGCCCAGCTGAATCCTTCAGACACGACTGCGGCGAATCCTACAACACCTCCTGGTGACAAAACTCCGACGAACCCTGCAACACCGCCAGGTGACAGCACTCCTACAAACCCTGCTACACCTCCTGGCGACAAAACTCCAACAAATCCTGCATCACCTCCGGGCGACACTACTCCGACAAATCCCGCATCTCCTCCGGGCGATACCACTCCGACGAATCCTGCATCACCTTCGGGCGATACCACTCCGACAAATCCCGCATCTCCTCCTGGCGACAAAACACCAACACAGCCTGCCACACCTGGTGACACCACTCCGACGAAGCCGACGAATCCTGGTGATTCAGTCCCGACAACACCTCCAGGTGACAAACCAGTCGCACCAGGTGATGCGACCCGACCCACCATTCCTGCGGGAGATGGCAGTCCTGGACAGTGGCAACAACAAACAATCAATGGCATGAAGTACGACGTACTGTTGCCTGCAAATTACGACCCGAGCAAAAAATACCCCACCGTGTTGTATCTGCATCAGCTCGACATGGGCACAGACGAGCCCGACCTGATCAACGAAGTCAATCCCTGGTTCAATTCACCTACATACCGCCAGAACAATCCTTCTATCGTTGTGATGCCACTCCTCGATCAAAGTGCAGACCCGTCTGGTCAGACTGTCAACTTCGGCGGCGTCAGCAACGATCAGCAAGCAGGCGAGACCAACGCAATAGCCGCCCTCAAACAAGTTGAATCGAACTATTCAGTGGACTCATCACGCGTCTACGTGACAGGAAATTCGCTTGGCGGCATCGGAACATGGGACATGCTGACAAAATACAATGCCGTGAATGGTACCAACGAGAAGATTTTTGCAGCGGGAATGCCCCTGGCCGGTAACGATTATGCGGCTGGTGGAGGCAATCCGGATCCGAATGTGGTCAACCAGCTCAAGGATGTGCCGATATGGGCTATTCATGGAGCCGATGACCAGCAAGTTCCAAATAGCTGGGATCGCTCGCTTTCACAATCACTCGCTAATGATCCCAATTTCCACTATACGGAGTTACCTATGGGCCATGATGTCTGGGATACAGTCTATCCTGACCAAACCTACTGGAATTGGTTGTTTAGCCAGCAATCTGCTTAATTGATTAACTAACCGAACCTTTGGGGAACAGCATTACGAGGCACCGTAAATGGTGCCTCGTAAGCGTATCGAAAAAAGTTTGTCTGACCCATCCATTCATGACAACCTCAAATACCCTACGGACTGGTACACACAGGAAGGCGATAGAAGCTGAACAGCACTCAGAGCATCGCCGCGCCTTTTTACAAGTTCCCTCATCTGGCACCACTGTTACAGTGCCGAGACGCACCGTACGGGACTTATGTTCAATTTCCATGACCTTTTAAACCAAGGTTACTGACGTAAAGTTGTAAACTCGGTTAACGAAACCGAAACACGCATGACCAGCGGAAGCAAAGATGTTACACTAACTCTTCCTGCGCGCGGTTAGCTCAATGGTGGAGCACCTCGTTTACACCGAGGGGGTTAGGAGTTCGAGTCTCTTACCGCGCAAGACTTTCCAAATCTGATGTTTTTCTGGGGCTACCTCTAGCGTTAATGGAGAGGGACCTCGATTAACCTGGATTAAATTTCGCTTCCATATTTAAAAGGTCCTCCTAAGAACGAACAGCCGATGTACCAATAACCAGGCGCACATTGCCAGCTGTCCATGGTTGCGAGTTCCTTGCATATGGAAAAGCTTGTTGCCATAAATCGCAGCGTGAGCCAGGCTGCCTATACTTTGTATGCAGGAAGTACGTTTTGTTAGTGGAACCAAATGTAACCAGCTACATCAATCTCGCAAATAGATCAAAAGCCTACAATCGAGGTGGAAAAATGCAAACCGATAAGTTGGTGACAGCATATTTTAATCACTATCGTTTGATGAAAACATCTAGTGATTTCTTCTGGGCATGGGAAGATGTGCAGTATCTTGTAGAGCGCGATCCAGTGCAAGCTTGGAGCGTAATTGTGGAGTTGATCAATGCAGCACCTTCGTGGGAGGCTATAGCATTTGTTGCGGCTGGACCACTCGAAGATATCATCAGTAAACGTGGAAAATTCATCATTGAAAAACTGGAGCAAGCACTTCCGCAAAACAAAAGATTGCAATATGCAATTGCTGGTGTGTGGTTGGAGGAAGAAGATGAATTTTTCACGAAGCTTGAGACTTTAAAGAACTCCTACAATCTCGACAAGATCAATCCTTTAAACGGTGAAGCTTGGAGCGATGATAATTTGCTGCCTGGTTAGATGATTGCGCATTCCGCCAAAATCGAATAGCAATTCCGGAGCAAAACGAATAACGCTTCCGGGCAATCGAATTGACCTGCTCCGCAAAAGTTAAACCACTTCAAACTGGACTCAGTGCCCGCTTTGTTTTTTATGCTCGCACACATGGAATAAATACCGTGCTGGAGTGCTTTGATCAGAGGGTAGACAAGTGAATGATTCTATTTCGCAAACCGACCAAAGTATACCGGAGCACCTGTTTGCTGTGCGTCGCAAACTCGAAGATTTAACTCGGCTCTATGTGGATAAATTGATTGATTCCAGCGTGTCCGCCTCCAACGAAGTGCTCATGCTGAATGCAATACTTGATTCAATCGGTCATGGATTAGTTGTTTTCGATAAAGACGAAAATATCATCCTGGCAAATCGAGAAGCAGCTCGCATAGTTGGCGCAGAAATAGACGATCAGCCTCGGCGGCAATTTCTAGATAACTACAAATTTTTCGAAGCTAATGGACTAACCCCACTTTCCGAGAGTGAAGAGCCCTTCGCGATCGCACTTCGTGAGAAAAAAAGCGTGCAAAAGGAGGGCTTTGTTCGGGGTCCTAACATAGGACCAGAGGGAATGTGGCTCAAAGTAAACGCCGCGCCTGTTCTGGATGAAAATGGCGAAGTCCTGGGAGTAGTGACAATCTTCCAGGACATCACTGAAACGAAACTACTCCAGAGACAGCGTGACTCTCTTGCAACTCTTTTTACGCACGATCTCAAAAACCATCTTGTCAGCATAGGAATGTTTTTGGAAGTCTATGGCAAAACCTTTGCAAACACTCTCGGTGAAAACGAGTTCCAGCTGCTTACTAATGCGTGTGAAAGTAACAAGCAATTCCTGCAAATTTCAAACTCATTGATTGAACTTCATAGAACAGATCTGTACGCGGTTGAATCATGTCGCAGTGAGATCGCCCTTAACCAACTACTATCCTCAGCCTTGGAATTAAACCGACCCCTCGCCGACGCCCGCAAAGTTCAATTGTTGGTCCGCGAGAATCCGCCTCTGACCATACATGGAATATCTTCTGGATTGCGGCAGGTCTTTCACAATCTTTTCCAAAACGCTATCAAGGCGAGCCCGGTCGGAGGAATCGTTGAGATTGTTACTGCAGTCATAAGTGATTTTGTCCAAATCAACATCACCGATCACGGTTGCGGAATAAGTGAAGACCAGATTCGGACTTTGTTTAAATCCTCGCGTGTGGCAAGCAGTGCTTACCTCGGTTCAACTTCGACTGGATTCGGTCTCTACTTGTGTCGCCTGATAGTGGAAGCGCATGGAGGCAAACTCTTATGCGAGAGTCAGCCTGGCACCACAACGACATTTAGTGTTCGGCTGCCACTCTGAAAACTGTCTCCCTGCCACAAATTATAGTGCCCAAATCTCATCAGAAACGCATATGTCTCAAGAATCGGCACTCCCACTATTCGTTTACCAACTTGAGAGTCAGTAGATCTTATTGCTTCTTCTAAACCGATTTCTGTCCATCTGAGGACGTTTCAGGGATGATGTTAGTAGTGTTACAACGTGAACAAACAGCTTGAGTATTATTGCGATTCGCAACAAGCACCCACACCCAGACTATGACTAGCAGCAGCAGCAGCAGCAGCGGATACAAAAAAATGAATGCAATGAGTGAAAGTGTAATGACCGACAAAAAGCCAGCAGCTAAAGCTGCTCGTCCATAATCGAGGTCCAGCTTAGCTGGTCCCACGTGACCGCATGATCGACACATGAAATAGCAGGGCGTGCCTGTGCCGATGCTAGTTTTTTCAGATTCCATCAGGTTTTCGCGAATTACTTTTGCTCGAGCGTCCATGCTACCCGCCTCTAACAGACGCAACTGGGCCGTTTTCAGAATGCTTGAATAGTTTTCGAGACATGCAGCAGCTTGCGAGCTTTCCGGTCCGAAGTCCTGTTCAGCAACTTTCAACGCAGCTTCTGCTTTCTCAATGTGCGTTTGGTGATCCATATCTCTGAGCCCAACGCGGAAACCAATCGTTTGATTCCATCTAGCCTTTATCAAAGCACTTTTGTTCAACGACCGCATTTGTTGTGATATCGAAAACAGCGGTAAGCCTACGGCAGAATTAATCGTCTACCTCGATATATGTGCAATAATGAATTTTAGCACAAATATTCATTATTGAGGTTTTGCGATGCAAGCTAAAAGCCCGCCCGGTCCGTCAAATTTGCTATTTACAGGTGGATTGCCCGGGGACGTTTCAGAACAAATAGCTTTCTACAATGGTCTTGTGAGCAAGTATGGTGACTATGTCAAAGTGAACGTAATGCCGGGTTTTACGTTCTATCTCATTGTTGACCCTGCAGGCATCGAGCATATATTGCAAACGCATCAGTTGAAATATCGCAAGCCAGACAGATTCAATCACGCCTTTGGCGTAATTGCCGGAAACGGACTGGTAACCAGTGAGGGAAGCTTTTGGATGCGTCAAAGACGGCTCATGCAGCCGGGCTTCCGAAAAGAAGCGATGATCAATCTTACAGACATGATGTCACAGAACATCCAATCATTGCTCAAAGAATGGGACCAGATGCCGGACGGCGCTACTATAGATCTGTCTCGCGAAATGATGCGCTTGACTCTGAAAAATGTTGGCATGGCGCTTTTTGGGCTCGATATATCTGACCAGTCGAGCAAAATCGGACCCAACTTGTTGCGCGCTTTCCAGCATGCTCGATATAAACTGAAAGCTCCCGTTGCCTTACCGGAGTGGGTTCCTAACAAAGAAAATCGCGAATTCAAAGAGGCTCGCGAAGTCCTAGATGAAGTTGTCGCTGAAATTATAGCCGGTCACAAAGCCAGTGCAGCAGGCGGCGACGATCTGCTGAGCGCGTTAATTGCGGTGCAAGACGCTGACACCGGTGAGCGCATGACTGATGCTCAGTTGAGAGATGAGGTGATAACGCTTTTAATAGCCGGTCACGACACAGTTGGTGCGGCACTTTGCTGGGTCTTTATTCTACTGAGTCAAAATCCTGACAAGCGGCAAATCCTCAACGAACAGGTAAGATCGCTCACGGACCGGGTTCCGGTTTGGTCTGACATGGAAGCGATGCCCTATGTAAAACACGTTTTTGATGAATCGATGAGGCTTTATCCACCGGCTTGGGGGCAGCCGCGCGAAGCGCTGGAGGATGATATCGTTGAAGGTTATTTGATTGAGAAAGGTCATATGATTTCACTGTGTCAATTCATCAATCACCGCGACCCGCGCTGGTGGAACAATCCCGATAGCTTCGAACCAGCGCGTTTTGCCGATTCAGACAGCAGCACTCGCCCAAAATATTCTTATTTCCCTTTTGGTGGCGGTAGCAGAATGTGCATCGGCAATCATTTTGCAACAATGGAAGCAATGCTAGCCGTTGCTGCAATCGTGCAAAAGTACGACTTAGATCTGATTTCGAGTCAGAAAATCGAAATGGATTTTACATTTACGCTGAAGCCAAAAGGCGCAGTCCATTGCACACTGAGGCGAATCAGGTAATGGCTCAGAAGCTGAAAGCTGGAAAGCGAATAGCGATTTTAAAGGCAGCCAGAAGCCGGTTTCGCAAGCAAGGCATCAAACAAACCAGCATGAATGAAATTGCTGAAGATGCAGGATTAGCAGTAGGCAACCTGTACCGATATTTTGCTAACAAAACAGAGATTATTGCCGCATGCGCAGAAGAATTTGCCGACGCTCACAAACAAACTATAGAGGAGATTTTAGCTAGCAAAACGAAAGCGTTCTCGAAACTTGAAACATACATCTTGGCGAGGTTTGAAGCCAGTCAACGCGTACGTACTGGATCCGATTATGTCGCTGAGATAGCAAGAGCAGTTATCGAAGCTAAGCCTGATCGCTTGCAAGAAGAATCACAGCTGTTCAGGCAGCTCGTTCTGAATGTTTTGAAAACTGGCACGGCGTCCGGTGAGTTCGTCATCGCAGATGTTCAGTTAGAGACCGATATTTTCTGTTATGCGCTTGCATTTTTCTTCCCGGTCGCTGGCAACGTAGTTGTCGTCGAACCAGAACTTCGTGAGCTTAAACAACTTCTCAAATGGTTCAAAGATAAATGGACAATTTAGGACGATGGATGGAAAGATTTTCCTCCTGAGATTACGTCACAATTTCGTGACGAATTGCTCCTAATTTAGGGAAAAATCCAGGAGAGACAAAATGGCTCCGACCTGGATGATGCTCCAGGCATTTTCGCTGTGCTGAATTACGAGAACATGCAGTTTAAATTTGTCGAGCTTCGAAAAGCTAATTCAGTGCAGACAGAGGTCGCAAAAGCGCTTCCCACTAAATCATGGAGTTCCAACCCCAACGGCAAGTTGCGTATAGCTGTGTGTTATTCAACTGATGCGACGGAGATGTCCATCATCATGACTCAGGTTCTCAATGCTGAATTTGCGTGTGAATCTAACCAGGGTAGTTGACCTGGACTTTGACCTGTGGAGTTTACCTAGGGAACCTTCTATGCCTCGCCCAGTCTTGTATGACACAAGAGGCATTTAAGATGATCAAAAAAGAAAGCAAGCCTAGCTCAAAATATCCGTTAGGCCACCGATAAATGATGCCACCAGAATCTCGTAAGCGTGGCACCTCATCCGGTCGTTCGAATGTGCCGCTGACTAAAGAAACACGATGCAGCAACAGCCATGTTCCATGACAAATGAAGAGATTTTGAAAGTAGGATGTTGCGGTTTCGGCATGGGGCAGGCCAAATACATCGAAGCTTTTGATACCGTCGAAGTGCAGCAGACTTTCTATCAGCCCCCCAAAATCAAGACGCTTTCACAATGGAGAACCACAGCACCTCCTTCTTTCGATTTTGCTATCAAAGCGTGGCAACTGATAACACACACATCCAGATCGCCAACGTATCGACGATTGCGCAAAGATTTGTCAGCCAGAGAAGCTGCGGAGGCTGGCAACTTCAGCGACTCTGTCATCGTCAAAGAGGCGTGGCAGGTGACTCTTGAATGTGCAGAGGCTTTAAACGCAAGTCACATCCTGTTTCAATGTCCCGCTAGTTTCAAACCGACAGAAGCAAATTTACAGAACATGCGTGTCTTTTTTTCGTCAATCGAGCGTTCTGGGAATCGTTTGTTATGCTGGGAACCGCGCGGAAAAGGATGGACCAATGAAGTTGTCGTCAGGTTGTGTGAGGAGCTTGATCTCGTTCATGTAGTTGATCCTTTCGTAAGCAGGTCTGTAACTTCCTGGAATTTCTACTACAGACTTCACGGACGAACTGGCTGGCGTCACAACTTTGAATTGACAGAGCTGGAAACCTTGAAACTATTGATTCCTGCGCATACTCCCGGACGAATTTATTTCAACAATGCTCGTATGGTTGAGGATGCTTCAACATTTAAGACACTTCTATAAATATGATTACCTGACCAAACGGATTGTCATTTTAGATACAAGCCAGCCCGTAGGAATTGAGCGAGATTGGCAGAAATGCGATATTCCTCCACGATCAGTGCTTAATCTAAAGAGAGTATAACCGGGAAGTTGCCCAAAGCGAAGTCCGCTTCCCGGTTTTCTTTGCTATTACTCTTTTCGAATCGCGATTTTCCTTCCTTCTGTTGTAGCTAACTGACTCTTTGGAACGATAATTTTAAGCACACCATTTTTCAACACGGCTTCGGCTTTATCAGCTTGGACTTTGCAGGGAAGCCACACAGAGCGTTCGAATGAACTGAACGAGCGTTCAGTCGAACTATCTCCTTTGCCGGCCTTGTCTTGTGAAATTTCCTCCCTCTTGATGCCTTTTATAGTGACTGAATCATCATTGACAGTCACATCAAGGTCTTTTTCATCTACGCCTGGAACTTCAGCGGTGACCTTTACTTCGTTGCTTTGCTCGCTCGTTTCTAACCTGGGCGAACGAGCCACCATTCGACTGGAAGACGGCCAATCCATTCCAAAGTCAGAGCCCAAGAAATCAAAGTTTCTAGACAGCAGGTCCGCATCCGAGTTGAACGGCGGCGACCACCACCATGGCATGAACATTCCGGACGGCCTAATTCCACTGGCAGCAAAACCGTGTAGACGTCCGCCTTTGGTATCAGATTCGGTGCCATGCGGTTTAACCGACTTACCAGTGTGAACAGTGACATGCGACTCCGCTTCTGCTTTGTCTGGTTTCGTCACTCCCTCAGCTTTCCCGTGCATCATGAAACCGCTGGCGAACCCGACGGCCAGACCCAGGGAGAGTGCTGCGATAGGTGCCTTACGTTTGCCGTAACGGTACAGGGAAACAATGGGGTTCATAAGATAACCTCCTCGACATTATGAACTTTCCAGTTAAATATCCAGCAAATTCAGGGCAAAATTACTCTTTTCGAACGGTGATCCTTTTCGCATCAAGTTGAGCGCTTGCCGCCTTCTGCAGTGTCACAGACAAAACGCCACGCTTGAATTTTGCTTCGACTCTGTCCTTATCAATCTCGCAAGGAAGAGCAACGCTACGTTGGAACGACCCGTAATAACGCTCCATGCGGTAATAGCCACTGGTGCTATCTTCCTTCTCCTCGCGCTTTTCTCCCCTGACAATCAGATGCTGATTGTCGACCGATACATCAAGATCCTTCTCATCAACTCCGGGCAACTCCACAGATACACGAATTTCCTTCGCACTCTCCTTTACCTCGACGCGAGGCTGGAAGAACCCGTCCCGGCTGATCTCGGATGACGGCATAAACAATGGCGATTCGAAGGCATTAAAAAATCTCTCGAATGCACTGTTCATATCGTGATGGAGAGAAACATACGGGGTCGACTCGCTATGCGAGCTTTCTTCCTTCTTCACCGGAAGATTCTTTTTGCCCCAACTCCAAGGTATAAGGTTACCGTTAAAAACCATAACAGCCTCCTTCATTTTGTATTTGGGTAGTGTTGAACCTTTGACTCAGCTTATTCAGCAAGTACTGCAATCTTTCTCGGCAAGGCTCGCTTACTCTTTGGCAGTACCAATTTAAGCACACCGTTTTTAACTGATGCTTGAATGCCCTCCCGATCTATCTCGTTGGAAAGAGCGAAGACTCGCTTGAAATTGCCGATACCATACTCGGCATAAGTCAGATTGTAGCCAGGAAATTTTGGTTGTTCGACGTGCCCCTCGATCGTAAGAACATTCTGGTCGAGTGTGACATCGATGCCGTCCTGAGACACGCCTGGCATATCAGCGAGGAGAACCAGTTTATCCTCTGACTCGACGATATCGGCCACCGGGGTGTACAACTTGCCGGTTTTTGTTTGTTCAGCAACGCCTTCGGTGACGATTTCTTGTTTGTTCACTTCCGCTAAACTATTAGACATAGCAAACCTCCTTTACTTGCACAAATCAGGACTCAGATGAAACTGTAATGCGTCTGGGTTTCTCGGCTTCGGCGCGAGGCAAAGTGATTTGAAGAACACCGTTGTTGAACTTCGCTTCTACTTCGTCTCCTTCGACCCGAAAAGGAAGTTGTATCGAACGGGCGAACTGTCCGAAGCCTCGTTCTTGCCTGTGGCGAGATTCTCCCTCTTTAAGTTCTTCGGCGCTGCGAGAGCCACGTAATGTGAGTGTATCTTTGACCAGCGAAATCTCTACATCTTCAGGTGAAATGCCAGGCAGCTCGACCCTGACGATTGCACCACTCTCAGACGTCCAGACGTCTATTAAAGGGAATTCTGCCTGATTAATCGGATTGCTTGCGGAAAGCAACCGGTTAAGAGAGCTTTGAACTCGCTGCATGTCTCGCAGTGAGTCGAATAAATTGTTTTCTGCAATTCTCTGAAGCAACATACCTTATGCCTCCTTCTGTCTTATCGGGCGGTGCGGCATGGTAGTAACTGGTAAGCGCACACCGTCTCTGGGTCACTCCCGGTGGTATCACTCATCAGATGCGACGAGCCTCCATCCACAAAATAATTTACTCAAAGAGCCGGGGATGGTCGGCGACTTTGCACGATTTCTTAAACTTTCTCCTTGCGATCGTGCTATAACGCCTACGCGATAAAGGTGCAAAATCGCAAGATACGACGCCTGGAGAACGCGCTCCTGTTAACGATACAGGAATAATAAAAAAAACATGAAAACGTTGCTAGAGAGAGAATTTTTTGCTATAAAAATCAACAGAAGGTTCAATTTCCCCTTCGTTCGGATTAGCCCAAATCAACTGTTAAGGAGGTTTGCGCAGTTTTGACGATAATAAATTGAATAGTTCTACTGCATATAATTTCGGCGCATCAAGCCGAGCATAAACAGCAAATCACTGGTGGTCTCAGCGTTTGGGACCACCAAGTTGACACTACTGCCAGAGAGATCCCTCGATTCTTTGACGGTATCTCTTGACGGCTATTTTTCTTCAACCGGCTTAACGACCGGCTCTAGCTAAATAACCAGAAGGAGCACTCACTATGTTTAAAGTGAAGCACGAAAACGAAATTCTAAAAAAATACGTACAGGTAGGCAGCCATGGCTGCTCTCGGCAGTTTCTCGATGCAATGGCGCGCAGCGAAGTCGACCGAATTCGACTGCGAGTCGCGGAAAATCCACGCACTTCGATTGCAGCGTTAGAAATGCTGGCCAGCGACAGTAACCCAGATGTGCGCGTGGCAGTAGGAATCAATCCTGCTACACCCCCTCGCATCGCCCTCAACCTGATCTTCGACCATGATGTGAATGTCAGGCTCGGTTTAGCCGACGATGTAAAAACACCCATGTGGATTTTGAACAAGCTTCGAAATGACTCAAACCCATACGTGAGCTGTCGCGCACACGAAACAATAAAAATCATTCACTCTCATGGCAAACCGCCGAAAGATGTGCGTCGCCGTGTAGCCCGCTGGCTGAACAACGTGAGGGTGTCGCCGACACTGCAGTACGCATAACACCGCTGTCAAGCCTGCCCACGTCTTAGACTGACTCAAGAGCCGCTACATGGCGGCTCTTTGCACAAAAGCAATCCGTGATGGAACTCCCGGTCTGTGTGCGATATATTGTGAGGTCAAATGCGCTCGGGAGGCGATTGCGGGCATGACAATAGAATTGGCGATGAAGCTGCACGCCTCGGGCGACCTCGATGAAGCTGAAAAAGCTTATCGCCGGGTGCTTGCAAGCGCCCCTTTCAACTGCCAGGCCATGGAAAAGTTGGCTCTTGTGTGCCTTGCCACCGGCAGACCCGAGGAAGGGCGAAAGTATCTAACCAACGCAATCAAGCTGAATCCTAAGAACGCCGAAACACACATCAATCTTGGTATCGCGCAACGCATGTTGGGCAATCTCAGCGACGCTATCTCCAGCATACGCGACGGAATAACGCTAGGAGCTGAAGTGTCCGAGGCCTATCTCAGCCTTGGAGACGCATTGCGCGCCAACGGCGAAATACAAGAAGCCCTGTCGGCATACGAGAAAGCTGTCGCGCTAAACCCGAGACTGGCTCAAGCTCATAATGCACTTGGCTCACTCTACCTCGAAATGGGAGACATGGAACGAGCTTTGCCGCATCTGCAGAAGGTATTGCGCTTTGACGGCAACTGCGTAGAAGCTCACCACAACCTTGGTATCGTCTATCAAAATCTCGGGAAATTCGATGACGCCATTTCTTCTTGCAAAAAGGCTCTGGCACTACAGCCGAACGCCTTAACCTACGCAAATTTAGGCAACACGAATTTGTTTAGCTATTACGTAAGCAACGATCCTGAAAGGCTTGACTTAGCTGTCGAGTCGTTCAATCAGGCTATTAAAATGCAGCCCGATCTGGCTCTCGCCTACAACAATTTAGGTCAGGCTCTGCGTGAGCAAAATCAGCTCGATAAAGCAATCGAGACCTACAAAAAAGGACTGCAGTACCATTCCAACAATTCCGATTTGTGGCTTAATTTAGCCCTGGCCAACCATATGAGCTACAAGCTCGATGAAGCGCACGGATGCTATCAGCGTGTGCTACAAGAACGTTGTCGCAATATCTCTATCGATTCTCCAGTTCGAAAAATCGGAATAATGCTCCTGGAACTGTTGAAGCTGCCAACAATTTACGAAAGCCAGGAAG
>DATNPY010000058.1:0-251521 GCA_036702955.1 Drouetiella sp.
CATACATCTTTGTTACGAATCCAGCCATGCGTCCATATGTGACCCCTGGAACTGCTCGCCAGCAGGAATTCAATAAGATCGAAGATTTTCAAGATAACTGGTGGTGCGCAACCGGACCATCAACAAGCGATAATGGAGATACGCCTCAGAAGCCCGTAAAAACGAGGGTTGACTTCCTGACTGCAGCGCAAGTGGCTCAGGCGACAGCAGAGGACAAGCGATTACTTGCAGCTGGCTCAGGTCCGACATACATCCTGTCGCAGCTACTGGCTTACGCCAAGAAGCCCGGTGCCAAAGACAAACGTTTGCCAGAGGCTCTGTACCACGCTATCAGATCACCCAAATTTGCCTGTGGTGATAAAACCACTTCCGCATTATCCAAAGCGGCATTCCAACTAATGCACAAGCAATATCCGCATGACCCCTGGACAGCGAAGACACAATATTGGTACTAAAATCACTTAATCGAATCGCTTCTCTTGTTCTTGCCACGGCGCTCTTCTATGCGCCTCTGGCAGAGGCTCACTCGCAATCGACGCATAAGAGCAAGAATCGGAAGGGCGAAGAGCAATCCATAGATAGCAAGGAAACACATACGCAAAACCCCAGGCAGGCACTCGACAGTCCGCCTTGTTTGAGCTGGATCAGTGCCCCACAAAAACCGAGAGCTCTGCTTCTGTGCATTCACGGTCTCGGTCTCTATTCTGGCAGCTACACCAATTTCGGACGTCGATTGTCGCGGCAGCGAATTTCTGTTTACGCTATCGATGTTCGTGGTTTTGGATCGTGGATGAAAAACGGTGGTCACGATCAAGTCGATTTCGATGGTTGCTTAAACGATGTGAAAACAACACTACTGTCAATTCGCGCTGCCAATCCGGGTCTACCGATATTTCTGCTTGGTGAATCCATGGGTGGTGCAATTGCGTTGCGTGCCACTTCTATGTATCCAGATCTGGTCAACGGGCTGATATCGGCCGTTCCATCAGGCGATCGATTCAAACAAAAAAAGACCGATCTGAAAGTAGCTCTGGAGTATTTGAAGGGTGCAAATAAGCAGTTCGACGTGGGTGCGGCGATTGTAGATCAGGCGACGGCTAATCCCAAACTTCGCAAAGATTGGGCTGATAACCCGCTCGACCGGATGGATCTTTCGCCTAAAGAGTTGATTCAATTTCAATCTTTCATGAATGACAATCACGACTCAGCCAGGAAGATAACCGACGTGCCAGTACTGATGGTGCAAGGTACAAATGACAAACTTGTCAAACCGGAGGGCACCTGGGATCTTTTCAATGAGATTGAGTCTGAGCAAAAAACGTTTCTGGCAGTGCCCAGTGAGCATTTGATTTACGAGGAACAACAAGACAAGGAAGGAGTTGACGATCGGCGTGTCGATCAAATGACGATAGCGTGGATCTATTGTCACATGCCTGAGACTTTCAATTCGAGCGCGATTGCCGCAGCTGATCCTAGCCTGAGCATTCTATCCAACCCAATCAACTTGATCGGTCAGGCTAACTACGCAGAGGCGCAGTCTGAGTTGCAGCGGGTTTTAGAGCGTGAACCGCTTAACGCGGCAGCTCACTACTGGCTTGGGTTAGCTCTTTATAAGTCACGCAACGTCAATGGCGCCGAGAAGGAATTCGAAACATGCGTCAGTCTCGGCAACGATCCATCGCACCTTCGAGACGCGGCGAATTATCTGCAGGCAATCAAAGGCAGAGATTTTAGCCTGCCCGCAACGCTGCCTGCTGAGCCACCGTCAGCGAGGTCTGCTGTAAATCACGCGGAAATCTCGCAGGGCATGCCCACCGTTCTCGCCTTCTATGCACCCTGGGTCGAGCAGTGCCGCCAGATTGTACCGATGTTTGTTCAGGCTCAAAGGCGCTGGGGAAATGAACTCAAGTTAGTGCAGATAGATATCGATGATCCGCGCAACAAACACCTGGTCCATGAATTTGCCGTCGGACCAATCCCGACCTTTGTTTTCTTGACAGCAGATGGAAACCTCGCTCAAACGAGGATTGGAATGTCAAGTTTCCCCGATTTTGCAAAGAACATAACGACGATCTTGCCGCACTGAGAACCCCCGTCGTTGCAGGCTCATGTATCATTATCAGGGTACACAACGCACGGTGCATAATGACAACTACCGACTTATACGAATCTGAAGCGCTTGTTGATCAGGCAAGCCTCGCAGCAGGCAAACGACAATTTTCCAGGGCAGAGAGTCTGTTCGAGCAAGCTGCAAAGCGCAGGGAAAAAGCCATAGGTGAAGACGTTAGTGTGGCGCAGATTCTCGATGAACTTGGTGCGGTTCAAATCGCGCTTGGTAAATATGCTGATGCGGAAAAAACTTTGACGAATGCGCTGAGCATGGCCGAAAAAGCTCTTTACGCTGGTCATGGTTTGCTCGTGCCGTTCTGCCAGCACCTGGCTGACTTATTTATTTTGCAAAGCAAATGGGCTGAAGCAGAACCTTACGCAGCCAGAGCTCTGGAAATTAGCGAAAAGACTTTAAGCGGAGAGCACCGCACCACTTTGCAAAACATTCAACGTTTAGGTATGGTGCAAAGCAAGTTGGATAAGCAAGCCGAGGCAGAAAAAACTTTGACTAAAGCGCTCAAGCATATCGATTCGCCACTTGGACCACTTGAAGAATTCAAATACGAGCTGGCCATGCTGTTCCAGGCACAGGGCAAAACTGCCGAAGCAGAGAAAGCTTACAAAGAAGCGATCGAAGGACTGGAATACCGAAGTGCCTTACCAAGGTTGGCACAGTGCCTGACCAGCTATGCCGAATTTTTGAAGGCTAACAATCGAGCCGGCGAAACAGAAAAGCTTCTTGAAAGAGCGAAAACGGCGCGCGAAGCCAGTCGTGATTGGCATCATTCACCTGATATTTTCCCATCGACTTTGTTGCGCGCCTAGTGTCGCGCTGCTCTTACAAAATCTAGCCTGTGTTCTGCAAACCTTCAGCGACACCGTTGATGGTCATAAGCACTGTCTCCAGCAGCATGTCTCTTTTGCCTGCGGTCTCAGACTTGTTTGTGGACTCAGATTTATTCGGGGAGTTTTCAGGCTTGTTGGCAGCGCTATCTCCAGGATCAGCGCTGGCAGTTCGCGAACGCAGCTCTTTTAGAAAACGCACCTGCAGATAACTGAGCGGATCAACATAAGGATTTCGCAGTTCGATTGAATGTTTCAGATATGGCACGTCTTCGTTCAGACTCTGCTTCTGAGAAATCGCCAGAACTGCGTTGCGAGACAATTGATATGCCGCTTCTATGCGCGGGAAATAACGGTTGCGCAACTGCTCTTCGACGAGTTCATCGGCGTAATATCTGGCGATGTTGAAATCTGCGACGGCCAGCGCATTTTCAATTTTGGTCACCAGTCCTTTGAAAAATGGCCATTTCTGATACATCAGCTGCATCAATTTGAGATTCTCATGCTCTCTCGTCACTTGCTGAAAGGCACTGCCGAAACCGAACCAGGCAGGCAGCATGTAGCGGCTCTGTGTCCAGGCGAAAACCCATGGAATCGCCCGCAAGTCACTGATGGAATTGCTGCCCTGAGTTCTCCTGGTTGGACGCGATCCCAATCGCAACTGAGCCAGTTCGTTGATTGGCGTTGTTTGCTGGAAGAAATCGACGAAAGAAGAATCGCCATAAACCAGGTCCCGATAAGCATCAAAAGCCAGTTTCGAGAAGTTTTCCATAAACGTAAGCCACTCTGCTCGATCGAATTCAAGCCGCTGGTGCTCGACGTCATGAACACTGGTCTCGACTACTGCCGCAGCCAATCTATCGAAGTTCCGCACTGCGATTTCATGCAGCGCGTATTTTGAAGCGATTACTTCGCCTTGCTCGGTAATTTTGATGCGACCAGCCACCGTACCTGGTGGCTGCGCGAGGATTGCCGCATGAGTAGGTCCACCGCCACGCCCGATTGTGCCGCCCCGACCGTGGAACAAGCGCAGTTTTATACCGAGTTTACTGCCCATTTCAACCAGCTGCTTTTGCGCTTTATAAAGTTCCCAGTTGGACGTGACGATGCCACCATCTTTGCCACTGTCAGAGTAGCCAATCATGATTTCCTGCAGATTGTCCATGTTCTGGAGATATTCACGATAGGCGGTGTTTTCCAGCAAAGAGTTCAACATAGCAGGAGCTCGGCGCAAGTCGTCTATTGTTTCGAAGAGGGGCACGACACTGATTTTGCGCTGCGGGTGGAACTGCAGATCGTAAAGACCTGCATCTTTAGCGAAAAGAAGAACGGTAAGAAGGTCGCTCACGTCCTGAGTCATACTGACTATGTAAGTGTCCACCGCCGCTTTGCCGTATCTGTCCTGACAATCGGTCATGGTGCGAAAAACTTCAATCGTCTCGTTAGTAGCCTCCGAAAACCGAGAGTCGGCTGGAAGCATAGGTCTTTTGTTGGAAATCTCTCTGGTCAACCAGGCTTGCTTTTCAGGCTCGGACAGATTTTTATAACCGCCCGGGATCAAATCGAGGACCTCAGCAATCTCTTCAAGAGCAGCTTTGTGTCTGGCGCTGTGTTGTCGCAAATCCAGCTTGGCCAGATGGAAGCCGAAAATATCGACACTGTAAATCAATCGCCGCAAGCTATCCAGGCTCGCATCGCAACCGGCTGCCAGAAGGGCATCAAGCTGCATCTGCAGGTCATGCCTCAATTCAGAAGGATGATTGTACGCCACTGCTTTGTTAGCACCACTGACGGTGTTGCGCAGTTTTTCTTGAATGTACAGCAATTTCTGCCGAAAAGGCTCGAATGTATAACGCCCATCAATTCTGCGCGCGATTTCCGGCATCGCCAGCTGGTCTTGCGCCAGCGACTGTCGCACCTCTTCCGATAACTGGATCCAATTTTCCGATTGACTGAGATGGCTAAAGATTATTTCGAGCTGCGAAAGATATCGATTCAGAATAATCGAACGGTGATACGCCATAGTTTGCCTGGTGACATCAGGCGTTACAAACGGGTTTCCATCCCGGTCTCCACCAATCCACGACCCGAAGGTGATGAATCTGTTGGGCGCTGATTCGTCATTTTTACCAGCGTGGGCTTGCAAATCTTCGTGCACATCTACAACCGCGTCCATGACCACGTGCTCGAAGTGATAAAGTCCGTAACGCACTTCATCCATAACCGCCGGCTTGAAATAAACAATACTGTCGGTCAGCCAGAGAGATTCAACGACGCTGCGCAGCCCTTTCTCGATGCGAGCACTTTCTTTGCGAGTTAAAGGGGGATGGTCACGCTTACTGAGATAGCCGGCCAGTTCCAGCTGATGCATTAACACTGTGCGTCGTGTTATCTCAGTGGGATGAGCAGTAAAGACGACCTGAATGTCAATTTCCTTAAGTAAGCTGGCGACTCGCTCTGTCTCTTGTGCAGGGAGATGATCGAAAAATTCGGCAAGAGAGCCGTCTTGTGATTTCGTGCTGCCACTTGATTCAGCAAACGCGCGTCTTCGCCGTCTGTGATTCTGCTCGGCAATGTTGGTCAGGTCAAAATACGTAAGGAAGGCTTTAATTACTTTACTGGCGGTGTCGGAGTCCACACTGGCTATCAGGTGCTGCAGCTCGCTTTTTGCCGCGGCGTCGTCACTGTCATGGATCCTTTTAAACAGGCTGCGAAACTTCTCAACGCAGGAGAAAACTTCTTCCCCGTCGAAACGGATAATCGTGTCGCCTAAGATATTTCCAAGTAAACGAACGTCGTCGCGTAAGGGCTTGCTGCGTTCTCTGAACTCGGCAGGAATTTCCAAATTTGACTTCATCTCTGCCTGTCTATTTCTTTCACTGACCAGCCGTGCCTCTCCCGTCAATGCTCATCTTATTGAAAGGCGCCAGGTGAAACAATTGTTTGTGCACATTTGTGCCACCTGACATGTCTTGCAGCATTTCGCCGCTGTATAAATGCTCTTGTTGAGTTGGAACCTCTCGTTCGCTAAAGACGTCCATCGAACTGAACCACCGCGGTGTTCTCAATTGCAAACTCATTTACCACAGCCTAAAAGCGACCAGTCCGTTAACTTTCCGCGTCGACCGCAGCGGCGCATGCTGCTCATCGCCGCGGCTGTAATCGGCGTCGCTGGGTCAACGGCACTCGGCGCTGCCTGGAACCAGTTCCATGACTGGGGTACTGTTAGCCTGCCCGACGAAAACGTTGGACTGAAGCTCTTTGACCGCCAGGACCGACCGATCTGCACTTTGCTGCCCGATAAAGAATATTCGCCTGTTCCGCTCGGAAAGGTGGCCAGAAGCTTTCAGCAGGCGCTGATAGCGACGGAAGATCGCGATTTCTACCATCACGCGGGTGTGAACATCGAAAGTATTGTGCGCGCCTCTCTCGCCAATGTGCGAGCCGGTCATGTGGTTCAGGGCGGTTCGACCATCACGCAGCAGCTTGTCAAAAATTTGTACTCAAGTGATAGCAAACGAACCTTATTCGTCAAGATAAAGGAAGCGATCAAGGCAATCGAACTCAGTCAGAGATATCCAAAGGACAAAATTCTCGAGTCATATTTGAACTTCGTTTATTTCGGCCGCGGCACGTGGGGTATCGAGTCCGCATCTCAACGATACTTCGCCAAACACGCCTCGGAACTTGATCTTGCACAATCTGCATATCTCGCTGGCATCGTCAATGCTCCGACACGCCTGAGCACTCACAAAACGGATGCGTTGCTGCGTCAACATGAAGTGCTCGATAACATGGTAGAAGAGCATTACATTACACCTGAAGCGGCATCCAGAGCCAAACAAGAGAAGCTGACCTTCAAGGGGGCTGAGACCAGACCGGAGCACTTCGCGTACTATCTCAATTATGTTGTTACCCTTTTGCAGCAGGAAAAGTATTCAGACGATGACCTCTGGAACAAGGGCACACGCGTATTCACCAATCTTGACCCAGCAGCGCAGATTCAAGCCGATCAGAGTTTGACGCAGGGAATTCGCAAGGCACCGGCTGGAGTTTCACAGGGGGCTTTGGTTTCTATATCTGTGAGGGACGGGGCAGTTATAGCCATGGTCGGAGGAGTCGGCACGTACGACAAAAGTCCCTGGAATCGTGCTACTGGTCCACACACAGCCGGATCGGCATTTAAACCTTTCGTCTATCTGACCGGGTTGGAAACCGGCGTTCTGAAACCTGACACCACCATATACGATGCTCCTCTGGCAATTGATATACCTGGTCAGGATGCGTACACACCTAAAAACTTCGACGGAAAGTATCTGGGACCAATCACGATCCGCAAAGCTCTTGCGCTCTCGCGTAATACCTGCGCAGTTCGGGTCACTCAGGCAGTGACGCCCGAGAAAGTAGTTGACACCGCTGTGAGAGCCGGAATAACATCAAAACTTGAGCCGACTCTGGCTCTGGGACTGGGAGCCTCGGCTGTCTCGCCGCTCGATATGGCAAACAGTTACGCCACTCTGGCCAGGTCTGGTGTGCGCATGACCCCGAGTTTCATCAGGCGGGTAGAGTCAAAAAACAAGAGGATTTTGCATCAGTATGCCCCTGAATCTTCCAGAGTCTTCGCTGCAGAGCCCGTCGCAGAGCTGGTCGACGCTATGCAAGACGTTGTGCAGAAGGGTACCGGAACTCAGGCGCGTCTTTTCGATCGCCCGGTCGCCGGTAAAACGGGCACTGCAGATGGTGCGAGGGATATCTGGTTCATCGGCTTCACACCAGATACAGTCACGGCCGTCTGGGGCGGAAACGACAAAAATGCCGCTATCGCCGGAAACCAGGTCACCGGTGGAACAATCATGGCCGGCATCTGGCAAAATTACATGAAGGCATACTATAAGTCACATCCGACCCCGGCAGGAGCTTTTGTCGCGCCCCAGACGCCGCTTGCCGAGGAAGTCGATCAAATACACTTCCTGCCACAACCAGCGGGGATTTTCGACAATATAACAAATATGATTAGCGGCGATGGTCAACAGCAAACCGACATACCGGTGGCACCTCCATTAAATGGTGGCAACGCTATGCCTCTAGTTGCACCACCTGTGCAGAGAAACTTCGGCACCGCCCCATTGCACGCGGGAAAGCCTCAGGCGATTCACGAAAACAAGCCAAAGAAAAAATTCAGATTCAAGAAGTTCTTCAACAAGCTAATCAATCTTTTTTAGTCAATCCGTCGGCTTTTCCAGTTCGCGCGAAACGCAAAGTCGAGTGATAGAGTGAAAGTAAGAGTGTGTTGAATTGATTTTAAAAGCTTGATTTACGAAGATGGAATCGAAGAGCAAAGTTGAACAGATTGCAAGCACAATCACGAGCATTGTGCTTTCTATTGGACTCATAGCTGGTCTTTTCTATCTGTGGATACATTCCTCCAGAACATTTCAGGCCGATAGCTTCAAGACACTTTCGGCAATGCTCTCAAGCAGTGGTGACTTTGTCTCCCACGTTTTTAGCGTTAAGCATCCGCAAGACTCAAGCACAGCAGCAGTTCAAACATCTACCGGAAACGGAGACTTGTTCGAGATTCAAACAGGAAGTGCAAAAGAACACCACAAATCAAAGACTACTGTGATTTTGCACAAAGAGAGCTCCGAGCCCGATCAAGCAGAAAGGGCAAAGATAGCGATGATGCCGACGCCACCATTTGCGACACCTTCACCGCCGCGACTACCGAAAGTAATCAAGCATGGTAAGCCGATCCAATTTATCAAAAAAACTGTATCGCATGTACCTCTTTACGAAACGATCATAAATTTGCAAGACCCTGAAACTTTCCTCAGTATCGGCTTGGCCAACAATGCCTTCCTTGCAAACGACAAAGATATGACTCACGGCGATGAAACCTTTGACTCTTTAGTCAAAAAGGCGCACGGGAGCGTCGTCATGAATGGCACATTTTTCAGCAAAGACGACCAGAAGCGCGTTATGGGAAACATGGTGTCAGGTGGGCGATTCTTAAAATACAGCCCCTGGGAAAATTTTGGCACCACATTCGGTTTGACGCGGCATAACCGTCCTGTCATGGTGACCGCGCGCGAAGAAGAAATTCCAAAGTGGGGAGAGCACTGGTTCTCGTTAACATGCGGACCGCGTTTGCTAAAGGATGGTGAAGTCTGGCTTAATCCGGAAAAAGAGGGCTTCGCCGATTCTCACGTCCTGGGAATTGGTCCGCGGTGCGCACTGGGGTTCAATGCTGCCGGCGACCAGTTGATCTTGTGCACGTTTATGAATGGACTGTCGCTGCCCGAGGAGGCTCGATTGATGAAGGAACTGGGGTGCAGTGAGGCTATGAATCTCGATGGAGGGGCTTCACGGTCGCTTGCGCATAATGGCGCGATAGTCGTGCCCGCCGGGCGTCCTCTAACCAACGTATTAATTGTCTACGATGCTAAAAACAAGGCTCCCCAGTCGCTTGTTACCTCATGGAATGCTTTTCAGGAAAGCGCCAAGTAAAGCCTGGTGTAAAGCGCCGCTAACCGCGCTTCTTAACGAGCGGATATAGAATCATCTGAGTGCACCGAAAGAAGCATATTGCTTTTCCGGTTTCTTCACTGGTGACCGTGGCGTCCCATACCTGGGTGCCCTTACCGCCGTGAACTAGAGTTGCTTCGCAACTTATCGTGCCACTGCGAGCAGTGCCGATGAAGTTGCTTTTCAGCTCAATCGTTGTAAATCCTGTAGCACCAGGCGGAAGATTCGCGACCGAGCCGTATCCGCAACTGGTATCAGCAAGCGCGACAACAGATGCTGCGTGCAAATAGCCATTGGGAGCAAGCAATTCGTCTCGAATCTTCAAAATGCTCTTAAGCTTGCCTGGGGAGACATGAGTAACTTCCAGTCCTATCAGACCTGGCAACCGCCCTTTGCTTCTTTCATTCAAGAGTTCGACTGTCACTATTTTTGCAGGCATACGGGTTTCCGGCGAAAGAGAAGTCATATTCTAAAACAAAGTCGGTCACGGGTGGTGTGACCGACCTGTAAATCGTCGACTGGCATCAAGAAAACTCGTAGATTAGCGAGTTATGGCTGCCTGCCTGATTGTTTTCTGCATGTATGCGGTGCTGAAACCGCGTTTCTGGCGAGCGCCTTTCCATGAGTAGGTGCGCGTTACTGAATGTGGAGTGCGGCGGACAACCGTGTTTCCCGAGCTGACATTGCTTATCGATGTGCTAGTGCTCTGCGCGCGCGGGGGAGCGTTTGTCACAGCCCTGTAGTTTGTCGTTGTGCTGGCAGGTGCAGGAGCTTGATTCTGTGCCTGTTTAATGCCACCAAGCGAGCCTCCAACGGCTTCTGAATTGCCGTTTGAATTGTTATGGGTGGAAGCCTGGCTGGTTTGCTGGTTGGACGACTGCGAATTGTTTTCAGTACCGCCAGATGAACCTGTCTCTCTTGAGTTCTGCGCATTGTTCATCGTCGATGACTGCGATTGAGCTTGTAGAGAAGCCTGGCTCTCGGAAAAGCTCGCATTTACTGACACAGTCACTGCAAGCGCGAGGGCGAGATTTAACGATTTTGCGAACTTTTGGGCGTTCATAAATAACTCCTTTTAACTGTAAAAATCTTGATTCCGGCTGGTTCTGGCGCTCTCTACACTGCTTGTTGGCGCGCTCTCATCGCATCGGTGATGCCGCCTGTAACAAGGCTAACGACCATCATCAGCAAGCCACCGAGGATGGCTGGACCCCAACCTGCGACTGTCAAATATTGCGGCAGAAAGTCCGCAACCAGTTTCAGCGCAAATGCCGGCAACATCCAGAAGCCAAGCAACCACATTGGAATCAGGACCAGCAAAGCAAGACCGAAAGTCATGACAGTCAGATATGCACTCAACGCCATGGCGCCGACTTCCACACCCCACAACATGAGGCTGAAAACGATTGCCAGGCAGACGGCCGCGACGAAGTTGCCGTGGAAATCTATGCCACCAAGCATTGGCAGTAGGAAAACAAAAGCTAATGCCTTCAAAGCCAACCTGATTAGAAACTCCATCACCTTAACCTCCGAAACTAATGCCGTTCGGACGAGGTCTGACAGATAAAAGTTGCAATAGTGCCGTTGCCAACAGCAAACATCTCAAATAAATGAAAGAAGCCAAGTTGCACCGGTTTGTACACAACGATTGGTGGTATTAGTAAACTGTGTACCGCTGACACTGATCTCAGCGGCTGCCATGCACTGCACACAAGTACGGGGGAACATTGGCCGACGATACGGTTGACGAAGAATCAGCCCAAACCGGAGGAGAAGACGAGAGCGGGGCACCGAAGAAATCCTTCGGCATACTAGCTGCACGGTTTTTGCAGAAAGGTAAGAGCTCTCCCGGGTCAATCACCGGTGAATTTGAAGCCCTGACCCCTCCAGACCCGACACCTTCTTCAGACCAGCAAGTGCGCAAACTTCATCCTGTTGACGACGAAGACGAAGAAATCCGAGAAGGCAGCATCCATGGAATGGAAGTTCCTTTAAGCGAGTCGCTTTACGCTGACATCGGTCTGGATGATATGTCAGGCTACGACGACTCGACTGGTGGCGACTATGCGGTCGCCAGTGCACAGGCGGAATTCGAACAGACACTCTCACCTGAAGTCGTTTATGACATCGACGCTCAAGAACAGCCCGTCATCAGCGTTGGCTCGGGTATAACCGACGAACATGCTGCTGATATCGACGCAGCTGAGGACGGAGTTTTCTCTGGCGACGTTGCCGAACCAACATATTTAAAAGATTCACCCCATCTTGAAGCGGCTGCTGATTCTGCCGACACTATTGATATGCAGGCGCCATCGGCTGACTCCGGGGAGCAATATCAAGTCGATAATGAAGAAGCGGTTCCATATGAAGAACAAGCAGCTGAATTAGCCGACCTGGCTCAACCTGTCTCTCAGGAAGAATCTGGATATGTCGAAGCAGGGACAATTGGCGCACCGGCGCTTGTTGAGGAAGCAGCACAATTAGATGCACCTGATTATGTGGATGCACCAACAGACGCTGAGGAGCCGACACTAGCTGAGGAACCAACCGCATTCGCTCCTGATGCGGTTGATGCGATTGTTCCTGAGTCAATCGACGAAAGTTATTCCGCTCAGGAGCAAGAACATGCAACTGGTTTTGGCGAATCCGCTCAGCAATACGCTGAACCTGCCGGCTTAGACGGAGTCGGAGCTGACGATGCGTTGATGCGCTACGAAGATGAGGGCGTTGCACAACGTTTCGATACCCAAACAAATTCATATGATGATGTCGCTGATAGTGATGAGCACTCCGTCGTAGACACTGAGTCGACGGTTCATCTTGCCGAACATCAAGAAGATCAAAAGATTGAAACATCTGCAGCGTACGACCTATCAGCGCTTGATGCAATTGGTGTCAAAAGCGACTCAACGTTTGACACAAACGCCCTCGATCAAATTGGCACCAGAAACGATGCTGGCGAAACGGCGATCACAAGTGAAGCCCCATTGCCTGAGAAGAAGGGGTTGCTTGGAAAATTTGCAGGCAAGAAAGAGTCTTCGAGCCGCCCATTGATAGGTGGTGGCGCAAAGCCAGACACCACAGATCCCAAACCTGACAAGCCTTTTGCATCCGCTGAACTAGATGCAATTGGAACTAGAGGTGCTGACAACAGTGAACTTGATTCAACTGGTGGCAGAGGCTTCGACAAGAGTGAACTCGACTCGATTGGAACCAGAGGTTTTGATAAAGGTTCACTCGATTCAATTGGAACCAAAGGTTTTGATAAGGGTGCACTCGATTCAATCGGCACCAAAGGTTTTGATAAGGGTGCGCTAGATGCCATCGGTACAAAAGGTTTCGATAAGGGCGCGCTGGATGCGATTGGAGAGCCGTCGGCTTCGGCTGCTGAAACGAAAGACAAACCAGCTGCTAAGGGTGGCGGGTTGCTCGGTGGCAAGTTTGGTCAGAAAGCGAAAGGGTTGGACAAGCCGAAAGTTGGTGCTATCAATCCACCTTCCGCCGATCCAACATTTGACCAGAAAGAAACTGGTCGTTTTATGGTGAACGCAGACACTTTTGATGCTATAAGCGCAAGTCAAAATCTGACCAGTGAAGGCGTGCAAGATTTTTCCGCTCCGGCTAGCGAAGCTCCAGCCGAACCAGCCCCGCTTGTTGATACTACTGAGTCAAAAGAACCGCTCTCTGCCAGCTTCTTCGATGAGACCGCCACTCTTTACGAAGAGGAGCACCAGCCTGTCATTGGCAGCGATGAAATTGGACGCCTGATCACTGACGCAGATAACGCCTACCGAGTAGGGCAGTACAAAGCAGCAGAGCCAATCTTCGCAAACGTTCTGGATAAGTTGGACAAAGCCGGTGATGATACCGATCCGCTGCTTCCATATTGTCTGGACAAGATGGCGGACAATTTGTACAAACTCAAAAAATACAAAGAATCACTTCAACATTTCCGACGACTGCTTGTATTGCACACCAAGCTTGGATCAAGCGATCGAGACATGATCGCCACTCTCTACAAGATTGCCCAGACTTGCGAAGTACAAAATCTTACAAGCGAAGCTGATTCGATGTACAAGCGCGCTTTCAGACTTGGTCAACAGTCTCTGGTGCCGGGCGATCCTTTGCTTGCGAAAGTTCTTGAAGGCTACGGCACCATGCTCATGCGTAGCGAAGGTGCTGAGCCTCCATCGGCACCGGGCGCCGAAAAGACCGAAGAAACGCCAGTAGCATCGAAGCCTGCTGAAAAGCAATCAACTCTGTCTGCAGAAGAAATTGCCATGCTCAATTCGCTTGGCGCCAGCTCGGAGCGCAGCTCAGAACCGTCACCGATCATACTTTCGGGTGGTCCATCAGGTCCAACAGAACAAGCAATCAGCAAATCAAGAAGCCCTCTCAAGCAGTCAGACGAGCGAGCAGACAAGGTCAGAGCCACCGGTCCAAGCGGCGGCAGCACTGCCGGTGGTGTGTGGTTGCGCCTCGGGATCTTCCTCTCTGTAATCGTGGGTCTGGTGCTCGTAACGCTCAACATCAAGACTGATTACTCGTCTCACCACGTTGCTCACTCAAAAGATTTCGTCAAGCGTGTCTACCGAAGCGCCGATGGAGGCGCAACTTTCACGATTGTTAGCGAAGACCAGGCCGCGAAAGATAATTTCGGCAAACACTTTGTTTACGATTATCGAGATTGGAATGGCACGCCCAGTGATGATATAGAAGTGATCTCCGGTCAGGTCAATGGAGACAACTTCATTTACGAAATTCCGCAGGGCATAAAAGACGGCAGCGGCTACATTTTCTACGAGCCAAAAGCACCTGAGTTGTCTGTTTTAGCCAAAATGCGTGAACTTGGCAGTAAGGCGCAGGCATTCTATAAAGCTAAGGGCAAGTATCCAGATGCCAAAGATCTTGATGCCCTCGGTAAGTCCATAGCCTACAAAAATCCTTTTGCCGACGGTGTTGAATCGGTCACCGTCAATAGTATCGCCTGGCCACCGAGTCTCGACGCCACTCAACTGCTCATGAAGTCTCGATTCGACACAGGCATGGAAAACGGTGATTTGTGGGAAGGCGAACCGGCAGCCAAACCTGGTCAGATCTCTGCAGCGTCGTCCAGTCAGAAGCAGCCTGATGCCAGTGTCATGTACATACATGGTCGCGATCGTGATGGCAAGTTGATCACACGCGCTGATGGAAAGGTGCTTGTACTTATCTACAAAAACGGCATCGATGTAAGTCCTGGTGCTGCTGACCTCAAAAACGAGAAGCCTGGCCCAACCCCAACTCCAATGCGTCTGTCCAGGAAAGATGGATCGATCACGGCTCTGACTATTCTTTTAAGTTACATTCCGATCGCCATATTTTTGGTTCTCGCTCTTGTATTTCTGATTATGCTGAACAAGGGAACTGGAAAAATAGGCGCCTTTTCGGTGCCGACTTTCGGTATTATCTGGTCACCGCTGATGGTGCTGCTGACAGGTCTGGCTAAGTTTGTACCGGCTGCGTATTCGACTACATGTTTGGTTGCTGCCGGAGTGGTTTTTGTTGGCGGAGCTGGCTGGCTCTTGTTCAACATTATGAAGAATCAGCCCCGGAAGCCAAAAAAATCAAAACCAGAAGCCTCGTCAATGTAGGCTTTACTGGCGCAATGACGAGCACCGGAAGCCAAGAAGGACTTTCAGGACAGTTAAGGGCGACAAAGTGTTGGCCCGCAGTCAAATCGAATTTCGAAGTAAACGATTGACTACCAATCGAATACAGCGCTTGAAATCGCAAACCGTCACCAGTTGGCTGTAGAATCTCTGCATTGCAGATTGTTTCGAAATGAAAATTCCCTCTGGAACTTTCACGATTTTGGCTCCGTCAACGGCTGCTCGTCCGCGAGTATTCACAGATTTGGGTCGATTTATCGCCAGCGGATCACTATTTATTGAAGGAGAGTATTCATGCACTATAGAACTTACAGAACACCTGCGGTTGTCGCGGCGATGCTGACAGCGTTTGGTTTGGTTGCACCTGCGCAAGCCGACACTACCACCACCCAGACTACAACGACAGAAGTGACTACACTGGGTGCTCCAGCTACTGTTGTCACACCGGCGGGCGTCACCACAACGACAACTGTCGGAACAGTGCCTGTAACCGGCACCGCCGGCGGCACCGTCTACTTCCGCACCGCGAAACCGGAAGTCTTGCTACTAACAATCACAGCTCGCCGCAAAGACCTCGATAAGATGATCGACTCGGCACACGCCAAAGGCAAGATCACTGAGAAAGAAGCCAGGGCTATGAAAGCCGAGCTCAAGAGAATCGAGCGCGAAACTGGAAGCAATACCATCACTTATGAGCGTGCTGTCGCTTTCGCTCGCGATCTCGACTTCATTGGCACAAGACTCGGTGGTGTCGTAGTCGAAGGCGTACCTGTATATCAGCCGATCATCGCTGGCTCACACTTCACTGTTGTCAACGGACAGATCTATGTTCTCGACGATCTATCAGTGCGTCGTGTAGACCTCGAAGCTAGAATCATCAAAGACTACCTTGAAGGTCGTTTGAGTGATGACCGCGCCTCTAAACTGCGCGCCGAACTCGATGCAATCGGTACAACACAGGCTATTTACAGCGCCTCTGGCGAGCTTGATCCGGTCTCCAGCCGCAAGTTCTACAAAGAGATGGATAAAGTCGCTTCTGAGTTGGAAAGATACGCCGGCAAGGACAACAACTAAGAGTCTTGCGCTCAGGCAAGACACGCGCTTAACAGCTAAGTCAGGCCTTATGCCAAACTTTATAGCTACTTTACGACGCAGTCCCAGCACTCTGGGACTGCGTTTTTCTTGCTAAACGGCAGCAAGGTAGCAATACGTGACCGTGCCACGGAAGATGTGACCCGTGCAACACAAGACGCGACCCGTGCAACAATTAGAGTCTCCCAGCCGGTATTGTTTGTGCTAACGACAACGTTTACTGAATCCGAAATTCTTGCACAGCTCGACGATTTCGCGCTCGAGTTCGACTTTCCCATGCTCGACAACGGTTATATCGCACTCGCCGATTTGAAACTGCACGCCTTCGCTGACGAGCTTCGCTGGGCGATCATAATAGAAGCTCTCGGCTATCACACTCGCGCTGGCGATCATGATGGAATGACGAATTGCATAAGCTACTACGGAAATTGTTTGAGTCGACGACCTGGTAGTGCCAACGAAGATTTTCTTGTTGTCACAAGAGATGGTCCGGGACAGAAGACTTTCGAAGACCTGACGAGTTGGTATTTGCGTGCACCAACAGGCCAGATCTTCATTCGTGAAGAACTTGTCGACTTTGATTGCACCAGAGAAAACTTGGAAAAGCAGGCGATTCCCTTGTTGGAAGCACAGGCCAGCGGCACTCAATTATTGCGAAGCCTGGCGCCGAAATATCGAAATTTGTTTTTTGCGACCGAGCGGGAGTTACGGCGCAGAATTCCATTTGACCTCCCCTGCCTGATTTCAATAAGTGAATGGAATCATCCAGATCTGGCAGGTGACGAACTTCCGAGCGCGAACGAAACGTTTCAGCAGATTGCCAGAGCCCTCTGTAATCTAGACCCCACTGCCTACTCACCATCTGAACCGCCCAACACTCACTGGTCACACTGGCCCGAGGGCGGCACACTATAATTTCAGTTGAAATAAAGAAATCACAAATTCTGTAGAGGACGCACTCTTGAATGCCGGTCTAGACAATATTGCACTTGTTGCCAGCGAGTTAGGCTTGACAACCAGGCAGGTTCAAGCCACTTCCGACCTTCTCAACGAGGGTGGCACAGTGCCGTTCATCGCCAGATATCGAAAAGAAGCGACCAATTCGCTTGACGAAGTGCAGGTACTCGCGATACGCGATAGGCTGGCTCAACTGGCCGAACTGGACAAGCGTCGCGATGCGGTTCTGAAGTCTCTTGAAGAGCGTTCCCTCCTCACTGTGGAACTCAAAGAGTCCGTAGGTAAAGCCAAAAATATGGTGGAATTGGAAGACATCTATCTGCCTTTTCGCCCTAAGCGACGCACAAAGGCGATGGCTGCAAGGGAGAAAGGACTGGAACCGCTTGCTCAGCAGATTTTTGATTGCGCGCTGGACAATCCCAGAAAAAGCGCAGAAACTTTTTTAAGTGTAGAAAAAGGGGTTGCCACCGCAGACGATGCGCTGAGTGGCGCCCGTGACATCATTGCTGAGTGGATCAATGAGAATCAGCAAGTTCGCAGCCAGGCACGCAATTACTGGATGAAAAAAAGCGACATCAGCTCGCTCGTATTGCCTGGTAAAGAAGCCGATGCCGTTAAGTTCAAAGACTATTATGATTGGTCTGAACCGCTCCAGGTCGCGCCCTCACATCGAGTCCTTGCCCTCCTGCGTGGCGAAAACGAGGGACTTCTCAAGGTAGAAGTGGCACCTTATGCCGACGATCTGATCAAACAACTGGAAAACTTTTTGATCAAGAAGCGAAATCCATGCGCGGAGCAAGTCAAGCTTGCTATCGCTGATTGCTACAAGAGACTGCTTGCACCGTCCATGGAGACGGAGATTCGCCAACATTTTAAAACCAGAGCCGATGCTGAGGCGATCAAAGTTTTTTCCGATAACGTCAAACAATTATTGATGGCACCGCCTTTGGGGCAAGTGGCAACGCTGGCGATCGACCCGGGCTTCAGAACTGGCTGCAAACTGGCAGTGCTCGATGCACAGGGCAAACTTTTGCATCACGATGTCATCTATTTGCATGAGGCTGAGGCTGCAAAAGATGCAGCAAACTCCAGCGCAGCCAAGAAAGTTCTAGATCTTTGCACCAAATATAGTATTGGTGCGGTGGCAATCGGCAACGGCACAGCGGGCAGAGAAACTGAATCGTTCATCAAGAAGCTGACTTTGAAGAAAAGCGATGGCACCAGGCTGCCGGTCGTTATGGTCAATGAAAGTGGTGCTTCGATTTATTCAGCTTCCGAAGTTGCCAGAGCTGAATTTCCTGACCTGGATCTGACCATAAGAGGCGCTGTATCAATCGGTAGACGGCTGATGGACCCGCTGGCTGAACTGGTCAAAATTGAACCAAAGTCTATTGGTGTCGGTCAATATCAGCATGACGTCGATCAAACAGCATTGCAGAGCAGCCTGGACGATGCTGTGACGAGTTGCGTAAACAGCGTCGGCGTGGAGTTGAACACGGCAAGCAAACAACTGCTCACTTACGTATCTGGGCTCGGTCCTCAGCTGGCGGGCAACATAGTCAAATATCGCGAAGAAAACGGCGCCTTTAAAAGCCGTACAGATCTCAAAAAAGTCGCCCGACTCGGCGCAAAAGCATTCGAGCAAGCAGCCGGCTTTCTGCGCATTCGCGACGGCAAAAATCCACTCGACCAGAGCGCCGTGCATCCTGAGAGTTACGCAGTCGTGGACAACATGGCTTCGGATATCGGATGCAAAGTCGGCGAATTGATTCAGAATGAAGAACTTCGCAAGCGTATCGACATCAATAAGTACGTCAGTGAGAAAGTCGGAATTCCGACTCTCAAAGACATTCTTGCCGAGTTGTCAAAACCGGGAAGAGACCCGCGCGATCAGTTTGAGCAAGTAGAATTCGCTGAGGGCGTCAATTCCATCAACGATCTAAAAAACGGTCTGGTTTTAGATGGAGTGGTCACCAATGTCACCGCCTTTGGTGCCTTTGTCGACATTGGGGTGCATCAAGACGGACTTGTTCACATAAGCGAGTTAGCCGACAAGTTCGTAAAAGTGCCGGCCGATGTGGTGAAGGTTCAGCAGAAGGTGAAAGTAAAAGTTCTCAGTGTCGATGCTGATAGAAAGCGGATTTCATTGAGCATGAAGAATTTGAAGTAAGCGGGAGTAAAGTCATGGGCGCTTGGACAATTGGTTTCCTCGTTGTAATTGGCGGCACGCTGGGCTCGGTTCTGGGGATGCTTGCCGTTAGAAAGATCTTTCACA
This sequence comes from Drouetiella sp., assembly GCA_036702955.1. Classification (GTDB taxonomy): domain Bacteria; phylum Cyanobacteriota; class Vampirovibrionia; order Obscuribacterales; family Obscuribacteraceae; genus PALSA-1081. The sequence goes on from DATNPY010000058.1 coordinate 19,453, forward strand.
TCACTAAGCTGGAGTCACACCATGAGGTTGCCGGGTATTTGCTTTCTGTCATTGGCACACTATATGCGGTGCTGCTTGGACTGATCGTCGTCGACGTGCAAACCAAGTATCAACAAGCACAACTGATGGCTGAAACCGAAGCAAACGCCGCAGCCGATATGTTTTTGCTGGCACAAGCGCTTTCAGACCCGACCAGGCGCAATCTGACCGAAAGCATCGCGGAATATGTCGATGTCGTAGTGGACAAAGAATGGGGCAATGACGTTCCCAGAGCCAGCTTCACAGAAGGCAGCGTGGTGCCGCTGAGAAAGGTCTGGCAATCGCTGAATTCATACGAACCGGTCACCAATCGCGAACAAGCATGCTACAGCACAATGCTGACCACACTCGGAGAGCTGGCAGATGCGCGACGCTATCGGGTTGTAAGCACACGAGGCGGTATCTCGCAGATTTTGTGGGGCGTGCTGATCGCCGGTGGCATCTGCACTGTGCTTTTCACATACTTCTTCGGAGTGGAAAATGCTGTTGCGCACATCGCTATGACAGTTCTTGTCTCACTGTGCCTTTCGCTCAACGTCATGCTGGTAGTTCTGTTCAGCAATCCATACCGGGGCGACCTGAAAGTTCATCCTGAAGGATTTCTCTACGATCAGAAGATGATTAAGACGATGATCAAAGAGCAAAAACTGGGCCACCTGGCAGTGCCTCAACCAGCACCCACCAGCTCGGCAAAATAGGCTGTAAAGAGACTGCAATACCAAAATAGCAATGTCATTAATTTTTCCGGATTGCATATTTAGATCTGCTATCTTGGGTTGTTCAGACCTCCGTAGACGGCGCTATCGGTCGTAACCCGACGCTTCTCACGGGTCAGTTTCACTAGTTCACAACGTTGAGCTGGCGTCCCTATAGTTTCACGGATGTAGCAGGAGAGTCAGGATGAGTACCGTCAAAGCCTTGGTCAACCCCTTGAAAGATTTGCAAAAGTTCGGTCAGTCGGTCTGGCTTGACTATATCCAGCGAAGCTTAATCAAGACCGGTGAACTGAAACGCTTCATCGATGAAGATGGCTTGCGGGGAATTACATCTAACCCATCGATTTTCGAAAAGGCAATCGGCGGAAGCACTGACTATAACGATTTCATCGCGTCCATTCGCGACTCGAATCTCGACGCTGCTGGAATTTTCGAAAAACTGGCAATTCGTGATATTCAAGAAGCTGCCGATATCCTCCTTTCTGTCTACACTGAAACGAACAAACGCGATGGATACGTCAGTCTGGAAGTTTCTCCACTGATCGCTAATGACACCAAAGCTACCCTGGCTGAAGCGAAAAAGCTCTGGAAAGAAGTTGCACGCCCGAATGTGATGATTAAAGTGCCAGCCACTGAAGCCGGCATTCCAGCCATCAGAGAGTTGATTTCAGACGGCGTCAATATCAACGTCACTCTGCTCTTTTCAGAGCAGACATACGAGCGAGTAGCTGATGCCTACATCGCCGGGCTCGAATCTCTTGCCTCCAAAGGTGGTGACATAAGCAGCGTCGCCAGCGTCGCCAGCTTCTTCATAAGCCGTATCGATACCGACATCGATGCTATCGTCAGCGGTCGTCTCGCTCAAACAAAAGATGACACTCAAAAACAACTCTTGAACAGCGTGCTCGGTAAAGTTGCAGTCGCAAACGCTAAATTGACCTACGAACGCTACACACAGATCTTCTCCGGCAGCCGCTGGGACAAATTGAAAGGGAAAGGCGCACAGACTCAGAGAGTGCTGTGGGCAAGCACATCGACGAAGAATCCCAAGTATCCAGACACGATGTACATTGACGAGTTGATCGGACCAGACACTGTCAACACCATTCCGCCTGCTACTTTCGAAGCTTTCAAAAAGCACGGCAAACCGCAACAAACTCTCACTGAGAATCTCGACGATGCTCGCCAGGTCATGGACAATCTGGAAAAGCTGAACATCTCAATGAAAGACGTCACCGACAATCTGGTTGTTCAGGGCGTCAAGCTCTTTGCTGATGCATTCAACAAGTTGACAGATACCGTTGCAAAGCAGAGGGCAGAATTGAAACAAGGAAAAGAACAATTCAGCTATCGCCTTCCCGAAGAGCAAACACGTGCTCTTCATGCCACATTGAAAGAATGGAACGACAGCGGCAAAGTCAAAAAGCTCTGGAAACGCGATGCGGCGCTCTGGACCAGTGAAGATGAAGCTCTCTGGCTCGACTGGCTCAACATCACAGAAGACATGCGAAAGGATCTGGACAACATCAAAGCTTTCGCTGCGGAAATCAAGTCAGCTGGCTTCACACACGCCGTCCTGCTGGGAATGGGCGGTTCCAGTTTGTGCCCAGAAGTGATGAGCATGACCTTCGGACATATCGCCGGTCATCCAGCTCTCAAGATTCTGGATTCGACAGATCCCGGTCAGATTGCCACTCTTGAGAAATCAATCGACCTCGCCAAGACGCTCTTCATTGTCTCCAGCAAATCGGGCAGCACTTTAGAGCCCAATATCTACAAACAATACTTCTTCCAGAAGGTTGCAGACCTGGTCGGCAAAGACAAGGCCGGCAAGCAATTTGTCGCCATCACCGATCCTGGCTCTAAAATGCAGAAGGTGGCTGAGCAAGACAAATTCAGAAAAATCTTTTTTGGAGTGCCTGGAATTGGTGGTAGATATTCCGCTCTGTCAAACTTCGGCATCGTTCCGTCGGCGGTAATCGGTATCGACCTGCAAAAGTTCCTCGATAAAACTGACGAGATGGTGCATGCCTGCTCGCCTGAGACTGCTATCGAAGAAAACCCCGGCGTTGTGCTCGGCGTGATGATTGGTCTCATGGCCAATGCCGGACGCGATAAACTGACATTGATTGCCTCACCAGGCATCCACGATATCGGTGCCTGGTTGGAACAGTTGCTGGCTGAGTCGACCGGCAAAGTCGGCAAAGGTGTGGTGCCCGTCGACCGTGAACCGATCGGCGCGCCGACCGTCTACGGTAAAGACAGATTCTTCGCCTACCTGCGCCTGGATAACGCACCAGATGCGGAGCAGGATCGTCTGGTCGAAACGTTGGAAAAAGCCGGTCAACCGGTTGTTAGAATCAACGTTCCTGATATCTACTGCATTGGTCAGGAGTTCTTCCGCTGGGAAATCGCCACTGCTGTTGCCGGTTCGGTAATCGGCATAAATGCTTTCAATCAGCCTGATGTGGAAGCAAGCAAAATTGCCACAAAGCAAATCACTGAAGCTTACGAAAAGAATGGCTCATTGCCGGAAGAAAAGCCTTTCTATGAAGGCGAAGGCGTCAAGCTCTTTTCAGACGAGAAGAATGTCAATGAATTGAACGCGGCACTTGGTGCAAATGCAAAATCACTGGCTGGCTACTTGAAGGCTCATACATCAAGAATCAAAGCCGGAGATTACTTCGCTATTCTCGGTTATATCGAGATGAACGAAAAGCACGAGCAGCAATTGCAAACAGTTCGTGTTGCGGTTCGAGACTTCAAAAAAGTAGCGACCTGCCTTGGCTTCGGACCTCGCTTCCAACATTCCACTGGTCAGGCTTACAAAGGCGGACCAAACACCGGCGTATTCTTGCAAGTCACGTGCGATCACAAAAACGATCTCGATGTGCCGGGGCAGAAATACACGTTCGGAGTTGTCGAAGCTGCACAGGCACGCGGCGACGGGCAAGTGCTGGCTGAGCGCGGTCGCAGAATGTTGCGAGTGCACCTCACCGATGTAGAGCAAGGTCTTGCAACTCTGGAAGCGGCTGCAAAACAGTCACAACAAAAATAAGATCACTCTGGCGAAACTACAAACCTGTATAGAGAGAATCAATATGCAATTAGGCATGGTGGGACTCGGTCGCATGGGCAGCAACATGGTGCGGCGACTGATGAGAGCTGGTCACGAGTGTGTCGTTTACGATCATCTACCAGGACCCGGAAAAGAGCTTGAGAAGGAAGGAGCTACGCCTGCCGACTCACTGGAAAGTTTCATCAGCAAGTTATCAAAGCCCCGCAGAATCTGGGTGATGGTTCCGGCTGGAGCCCCAACCGAAGAGTCGATCACGAGCCTGGCAAATCTCATGGAACCGGGCGATGTCATCATAGACGGTGGCAACTCTTATTACAAAGACGACATCAGACGGGCTGAAGAATTGAAACGCAAGCGGATCAATTTCGTCGATTGCGGCACCAGTGGTGGTGTATGGGGATTGGAGCGAGGGTACTGCTTGATGGTAGGCGGCGACAGAGATGTGGTTCGCGAACTTTACCCGATCTTACGCGCTCTGGCTCCCGGAGTAGGCAACATCGAGCGTACACCAGGGCGTGAGCACATCGACAGCACTGCTGAGGAGGGTTTCTTGCATTGCGGACCGGTTGGCTCAGGTCACTTTGTCAAAATGGTGCATAACGGCATTGAGTACGGTCTGATGCAGGCTTACGCCGAAGGTTTTGAAATCTTCCGCAATGCCAGTCTAGAAACTCTGCCCGAAAATCGCCGCTACAAGCTCGACATCGCAGATATCGCAGAAGTATGGCGACGAGGAAGCGTTGTCGGCTCGTGGCTGCTCGATCTGACTGCTTCAGCGTTAGCCGGTGACCCTGAACTCGTCAACTATAGCGGTTATGTGGAAGATTCAGGAGAGGGCAGATGGACCGTGCAAGCGGCTATCGAAGAAGCCGTTCCGGCTGAGGTTCTATCTGCGGCGTTGTACACTCGCTTCCGTTCGCGTGAGCAGAGTCCATTCAGCGACAAGCTCCTGTCGGCTATGCGTCACAGCTTTGGCGGCCACATCGAACTGAAACCGACTCCAGCAAAGAAATAACTCAATGGATGAATGTATAATCCTTGCCGGTGATGTCGGTGGCACTAAGGCAAACCTGGCTTTCTATGAGCTTAAAAGCGCCAGGCTGAACTTGCTGGTGCAGAAGCAATTTCCAAGCAATGAATATGCAGATCTGCACGAACTGATTGCGGAATTTATCGAGGAGACAAATCGGCGCGCCGATCATGTGTGCATTGCGGTGGCCGGTCCCGTGGTCAATGGCACCTGTCACGCCACCAACCTGCCCTGGGTAATAGACGCAGCTGTGCTCGCGCAGCGTCTCAAGCTGAATAAGGTCGAATTGATGAACGACCTGGAGGCAAATGCGCATGGTATCTACGAATTAAGTGACGAGGATTTTGTCACCATCAATCAGGGCGACAAAAAGAAACATGGAAACGTGGGCGTAATTTCGGCCGGCACCGGGCTTGGAGAAGCCGGCATCATCTGGGAAGACCGCAAAATGCGACCGTTTGCTTCAGAAGGCGGTCACTGCGATTTCGCACCAAATGGCCAGATTCAATTCGAGTTGCTGCAGTATCTGCACAAAAAGTTCAATCACGTTAGCTGCGAGCGTGTACTCTCCGGGCAAGGACTGAAAAACATCTACGACTTTCTGCGCGATGAAAACAAATTCGAAGAGCCTTCATGGTTGCGCGAATCTTTGAAAACCGGCGATGCTCCTGCGATCATCTCCGAGCATGGGTTGAAGGGTGAGACGCCAATTTGTGTGGAAGCTCTGAACATATTCACTGACATTTATGGTGCGGAAGCTGGAAATCTGGCGCTTAAACTGATGGCAACCGGTGGCATTTTCATCGGTGGTGGCATCGCTCCGAAAATGATTAAGAAGCTTGAGGAGCCACGCTTTCTTGAAGCTTTCCTGGAAAAAGGCAGATTGCGCAGCGTGCTGGAAACTGTGCAAATCAAAGTGATCATGAACGACAAAACTGCCCTACTTGGCGCTGCTCGATGTGCTCTTATGCATGCCGGAATTTTCCATCACGTTGGCGCTTTGTGAGGGCTGTCTGTGGAGCAAGTAAATGAGCCGGTTCCAGCGCGCTGACTGTGCTTAAGGATTGATTCTGCTCTAGCGTTGACTTTGAGGCACGTTCGGAAAGTTTTCCACGACCTTGTTGAAAATATATCCGTACTGAATCGACTCGGAAATCATTTCGTCAGGCAGAAACGATGCATCGAGCCTGGCATTGTCATATTCTGATGGGAGTTGCAGCGGCAATTCAACTGAAGGCATAAACTGCTGTTTCTCGACCAGGAAAGATCCGATGTATTTGCCGGCATAGACGAAGCTGACAGAGATTGTGCCGCTACCATCTGTCGATAACGTCAAACATGCTGTTTGCCCGCGCTTTTCGAACTCCTTGAGCAAACCTATTGCTACGGTCGGTGTGTTGGATTCGGGCAGGCCTTCGATCGGGCAACCGAGAAAAAGAGATGACATCGAAAGAATGACTTCTTCAGGCAATGTATAAAGTTGCACATCCGTACCGGATGTTTGCAGATCGCTTATCATCAGGTACATCGCTGTTTCAGTCGTGTAAGGCTGAGGCTTCGGACTTTTGGTACCATATATGCAACCAACCACTCTGCCTTCGAAAAGCAAAGCCGCAGAACGTGAAAGTCTTTCTTCATTCTGTGCCTTGAGGCAGCCGGTAAATTTGGTGTTTTCGATATGCTGCATCAACTCTTCCAGCGTATGGTCGTTGCTGGTCATGGTCCGCTGATTGCCGTCGATAGAGGGCATTACGACGTCGATAGCACGTCGCGTTTTCATGTTGGTGGGGTAAGAGTCCGCCCAGACGGAAAATGCGTTTATAGAGTCGCTGCTGGTGCTCAATTGAACACGCTCAGTAGTGCCAATCATATAGGCGAATGTCAACAGTGCTCGCTCACCGTTCATACAAACGAACGTGGCCGGTACAACTTTGCCAATGTCCAGAGGATCTTGACTGGGCAGAAAACCTTTGATCTCGCTTGGCATTACCGTTACAAGGTATCCACCCGCCTCCGGTGCCTCTACGCGGCACAGAATGCTTTGTCCAGGACGATAACTTTTTGAATCGCCAGAAGTCATGATTCGAGGATTCTAGCATCTTCTTATCGCATCAACTACATTTTTGATGCGGTCAACTCTTGAAGATGTCCTCAGCGAATCAGTCGGCTCTCGCCATGTCGGAAGTGGCTAGGTCAGCGCCGGCTGCGACAGTGCCGGAGGTCGGTTTAGCGGCTGCTGCCGACGCGGTGCTGGGCGTGTCAGCTGACGCAATTGCCCTGGCAGGACCCGTCTTTGCTACCGTCGAGTGATCAGATTTACCGGGGATTTCCAGGTCTATAGCATTAACAACTGTCTTGCCTGCTGCAGTCACAACTGACTTACCAGCGTAGCAAACTACTTTGCCCAGCCCGGTGATGCCCAATTTTCTGGCTGCAGCTTTTGAAAGATCGACGACGCGGTTGTGCGCGTAAGGACCTCTATCGTTGACGACCACCTCACAACACGAGCCTGTGTCAGGATTCTTGACCAGAATTTTGGTGCCGAAGGGCAACGTGCGATGTGCACAGGTTAACTTTGAATTGTCGAAGATGTCACCAGAAGCCGTTTTATGCCCGTTGAATTTATCGGCGTAGTAGGAAGCAACTCCATGGAACATCTTCTCGATTTTTCGAACAGGAGACGAAAATGCGGGAACGGCGAACATAAGCAAAACGAATGCGACGGCGCAAAGATAGCGCACGATGTATGACATTGTGATTCTCTCTTCTAAATGCTTATATGAGTGTCAAACTGACTGAAACTCTTAACTTGTGCTGGACACGACGGAACAGTTCAAAAATAGGTTCCCAAACAGAACCGTGAAAAGGCTAATTGCCACTCATTCAGGAGCAATCGGGGCTGATTTGCGTACTCAGGTTTAGCCGCCAAGTATTGCTCTGGCGCGTTTTCGCAGGTCTTCCGCTTCGATTGTTCGTCCCTGAGCGCTGTACAATTCAGCCAGATCTTTGATGGCCGAACCCACCGCTTTGTGTTCGGGACCATAATTCTTTTCGTAGATCTGCACTGCAAGATTCGTCAACGTCGACGCCTTGTCGTACTTCTTACGCTCCTCATAGAACTTTGCCATGGAAAGGAGCGTCGTAGCAACCTCCGGGTGCTCGGTGCCGAGAACTGTCGAAAACAGCTCCAGGGCGCGTCTGTATAACATCGCTGCCTCGCCATCTCTGCTCATCTTGTAATAGAGCACCGCAAGGTTATGCAGATTGGTAGCTATTTCTGAGTGATCGGGCTCTGGATTCTTTTCATATATTTCCAGGGAACGCTTATAGAGAGGCTCTGCCTCAGCGTATTTACCTTGATAAGAATAATTGTTGGCGAGACTGCGGAGCGTCTCAGCAACTTCTTCGTGGTCAACACCCAGCAATTGCTCTTTTACTTCCAGCGTCTTCAGATAATAGGTGTCGGCGTCTGAAAAGCGCCCTTGCTTTCTATAGATACGAGCCAGTGTCTTTAAACTGTTCGCTACTTCTTTGCTTACCAACCCAGCATTAGCTTCCTTGATCGATAGTGCCTTCAACATAAGAGGCTCACACTCGGCAAAATTACCGACTGAAGCATAAAAATTGGCCAGTTCTTGCAAGCTCTCTGCGACGTCGAGATGTTCTGAACCCAGGATGTTCTCTTTAATTTGAAGCGCCTGCCTGTAAAGCTGCTCACACTCATGCATTTTGGCCTGGAAACCCTGATTCTTCGCCAGCGCTGTCAAGCACTCGGCTACTTCCAGGCTCTGGTCACCGAGATTACGCGCTCTCAATTCAAGCGCGTGAGTAATATTCGGCTCAGCTTGCTGATATTGACCGACCGTGTTGTAGAGAATGGCCAGGTCTAAGCTACTCGTGGCGGTCTGAAGGTCTTTATAGTTCTGCTTAGCGTTCTCGAGGGCATCCAACCAGATTTGCTCGCAGTCTTCATAACGTTGCTCGACAAAAGCCAGTTGACCAGCCTGCCGCAGTTCTTCCCAGTCTAATTTGACGTTCTGCATGTTCGATTCCGCCCAGCCAGTCTGACAGTATTATCTACCCAATCACATACTTTAAAGCAAAACCGGAGAAGTTTGACAGCCCGTTAAGCGGAGTTACGCCGAACCTGTTTGACTCTTCAAGTTCATAAACATAAATTGGAGCCTGTAGTCAACTGGATATACGTTCGAAAACCATGGCATCATTTGGGAATTCAATCTACCTTCCAATGACTCGATGACAACGCTCTACAACATTCCTTTGCTCTACGATATCGCGTTTCGCCGCGCTGGACTGAGCTATCAAGTCGATGGACTGGTGGAAATTCATCAGCGCTTCCGATCAGACCACCAACTGCAAAGCGTTTTGGAACTGGCTTCAGGACCGAGCCGTCACGCGCTCGAATTTGCTCGGCGCGATTATGACGTTTCTGTCGTCGATAATTCGGAGGCAATGTGTGAATATGCCACCAAACTAGCGCAAGAAAGTTCATTGACCGTAGACGTAAATTGCGCGGACATGCGAAATTTCGAAGTTCCTGGTCGATTCGATCTGGCAATGATTGTGCTCAACTCAATCGGTCACATCCACGAATGTGATGACCTGACGAGTCATTTACATTCTGTATGGCGGCAGCTGAAGCCGCAAGGGTTGTATGTCATAGAAGCTCATTACCCGCCCTGGACCAGTCGAAAGTCGCTCAACATGTCTTCATGGAGAGTGGAGATGTCTGAGCTATCTCTTCGTGTAGATTTTGGAACATCAAATGACGAATTCGATTTAGAAAGAAAAGTCCGCAAGCTTCAATTGCACATTGACGGGCAGTTGCGCGGCGAACCACTGGAGTTTTCGGACTATCTAATCATTCGCTCCTGGTCTGCCGAGGTACTGGAATCGATTATCAATGAGAGTAACTTGTTCAGAATTGAAACCAGACTCAGCGCACTCGACTTGAGCTACCCGTTCGACGCAGAAACCGCAAGCAGACTCGTTTTCGTTCTAAAGAAAATCGATGCTAACTAGTGGACATCTGATTCGGTTCGCGTTAATTTTTCGATCACGCTTCGATGTGCAGGATACATGTCGCACAGTGAATGTTTTTCACCATGCTCGTAATCATCAAAGTCAAAGCCGGGAGCAACCGTGCAACCCATTAGCGCCAAATTGCCACCCGGAGCCAGGATCGAAGCTTGCCATACACCTCTAGGTACGACAAACTGCAGATGTTGCCCAGCCAAAATATTCTGTCCGAGCGTAATTTGTTCAAGCTGTCCATCAGCTTTAATCAGGACAAGATGCACTGGGTCGCCAAGATAAAAATGGTAAATCTCGTCTGATTTCAAACGATGGAATGCTGAGAATGTCGATTCGTCAAGCATATAGAAAATAGATGTGAGAGTAGACTTGTCCGAATCGTAACGCGCTGGCAGATTTGCCCTGGAGAGCACTTCGCAGCCTCGGAAAGTTTCTTTGAAATATCCACCTTCCCGGGGAAGTGGTTTCAGATCAAGAATTGCCTTTAATTCCTCAGCTGTCATACTGAACCTCGACTGTGAACATCGTCAAAGGATACACTTTCTAATCCCCTTTCAGGAGCACACGACATTGGCTAAACGAGCTTTGGTTACAGGAGCATCTGAAGGCATAGGCTTTGAAATCTGCAAACTGCTGGCTAAAGACGGTTACTCAGTCGTCTTGACGGCGCGTAATCAGGAGCAATTGTTGAAGCGTGTTGAGCAATTGAAGCCGCACAATGTCGAGACTGATGTGATCGTGCAGGATCTGTCGCTGCCCGACGCTTGCGACAAACTTGTCGCCGAACTCACTGCCAGAAATCTTCAGATCGACATTTTGATCAACAACGCTGGCTTCGCCAACTACGGGGATTTCTCCAGTAATTCTCTTGAAAAAGAGATGGCATTGCTTCAAGTGAACATCGTCGCTTTAACAAAGCTCACGAAGCTTCTGCTGCCGTCCATGCTGAAAAATCGATACGGAAAGATCATGAATCTGGCATCAATGGCGGCTTTTGTAGCGGGTCCACAGATGGCAGTTTATTACGCGAGCAAAGCCTACGTGCTTTCTTTCTCAGAGGCACTCGCATGCGAGCTTGAGGGTACCGGCGTCACGGTGACAGCAGTATGTCCTGGCGCCACCGCCACTGAATTTCAAGAGCGAGCCGGACTTGGTCGATCAAAACTTTTCGAGAAATTCAAACCGATGGATTCTACAACAGTGTCTGAAATTGGATATCGCGGCATGATGAACGGCGAAACGATAGTGATCACGGGCGCAATGAATAAGTTGATGGCGCTGGCTACGCGTTTGACACCGCGCAGTGTTTCGACTCATCTCGTGAAACGCATTCAAGCTTCGCGATAAAGCAACAAAGCCTGACGCGAAGAATCTGACCCCGGTGATGATGTGTCTTTGCCACCGGGAACAATGATGTGTGTGCACAGAGGTGGTGGAGTGCCGAAGAAGTCAAATAATCACCAGGCAGATGACGCTGATGCCGATCACTTAGTCTCAAGCAAAGAAAGTGCTGGTGACTCTGTTTTGCGCGAGCAGTGTCAAACACAAGAATCGACGCCACAGACTCGAGATCCAGGTCGGTTCCTGGTTTCAGCCAAAGACACAACGCTATCATGGGAAAGTGTCATCAATCACCCGACGGAACATATAAAAAGTGATTCGGGTGATCATGTACAGAGTGGACCGTACTTCCCAGCCCGCGAATCCAGAGTGCCTGAACTAGCTGGCATAGCTGGTGCGGACACCGGTGCACTGATTCATTTCAAGCAACTTCTGAAAGAGCATGGACTGAGTGGATTAGCCTGGCGCTCCTCGCTAATGAAAGGGATACCTGCCACAGGCGAACCCGAAAATTACTATATTTCTGATCAGGTAGCCGGCACAATCGAACTGGAGCACGCAGTAGATGATACCGCTGATGGTATCGATGCTAAGATAAGCCGGAGATTTCCCTTGCTCAGACGTGGGTCAAAATCAAGGAAGAAAAGACTCACAAGTGACTGTGACGGCGTCAAACCACATTCGCCGGCAGCTTCGCATGATAGCACTGTAACCAGTGCTTCGCTGAACTCCGACCGGCAAAAGAGCCAATTTATCGATTCACAATTAGCTCAAGGCGCGTCGAAAAATTGGGTGGCATCTGAAAAACGGTTCGTACTCGGCAGCGAAATCGCTCTGGCTGTGATCATTGCAGCTGCAGGCGCAGCAAGGCTCAGAGTCAGAACCGAAAAGACCAGACCACGCCCCGAGTTGATTCCTGGTGGCGGCTCGACAGGTGATGCAGAGAGCCGCAGGCAAGCAGGTGAGAGCGCAGCTGATATCGATGGAGCGGATCAAAAAATCTCAATTGAACATACCAGTTCGTCTGACGGAGAAATTTCTGTGTCGAACAGCAGTGAGCGACTTGATTCCGAGCAGTATCTGAGCGAGGGCACCACAGTTAAGCCAGCCAATCCGCGCACCAGACCAAAGACGATCATTGCATCGACTGACACCCTGGTCAGTCTTGCCGAAGCCTTTTTTTACGATCGGAATGTTGCCTGGCTGATCGCGGATCTAAACAAGGGAGTCATAAAAGAGAGCTGGCTCGATGGTAAGCGCATCGTCGAATTGAAATCTCGTCAGCAAATCGAACTTCCTCTTAGAGAGGATATCGAGCGGTTCTACAGACAAAGAGCCGATCATGCGCTGGCAGAAAATCTGATCACAATTGTCGAGCAGGCGGGCGTGGATTCCCAATTGCTGAGCAATTCGCTTGCGAAACTGCTTGAACCTGAACAAGAATGATCATTTCCATTAGTGCAATAATTATTGGTCCCTCCACGAAAAGGCACCATGTCAACATCTAACCAGGTCAATTTAAATTCAATGGCTCATGACGCTATGCTTCAGGCCGGTTTTCAACCTGATCTTAATCATGATATTCAGGAGCAACTGAGAAAACTCAGTTCTGCGCCGCCCACGGCTGATGCAAATACCAGAGATCTGAGGAATCTACTGTGGTCGTCAATCGACAATAGAGAATCGCAAGACCTCGATCAAATTGAATGGTCAGAACAATTGCCTGACGGCAATATGCGAATTTTAGTAGGCATCGCTGACGTCGACGCCTATGTGCCGAAAGATTCTCCGATCGACAAACATGCCAGAGCAAATACAACGTCTGTCTATATGGGATTCACAACTTATCCCATGCTACCCGAAAAGCTCTCTTTCGGAATCAGTTCACTGCTGCCACAAGTGGACCGATTGGCAATTATTACCGAGCTGGTCGTTGATAAAAATGGTGCTGTCGTTGCCACAGACTTTTATCGTGGGCTGGTCAGGAACCACGCAAAATTAGCCTATCCAGATATCGGACCATGGCTGGATAGTAACGAAGAACTTCCAGACAGGTTGGATCAACCTGGTCTTGCAGATCAGCTTCACATGCAGAATGTGGCAGCAGATCTGTTGCACGACGTGCGTGTAAAAAATGGTGCGCTCAACCTTGCCACAGTGGAAGCTACTCCGGTAGCGAAGGACGGCAAAGTTGTAGATATTACAACTACCGATCACAATTCTGCGCGCGACCTGATCGAAAATTTGATGGTGGCAGCCAATACTGCGATGGCGCAAGAGCTGGACAAGAATGGTACCTACTCTATTCGCAGAATCGTAAGAGAACCGAAGCGCTGGCCGAAAATCGTAGAGACAGCACGAGAACTCGGAGAAACGCTGCCTGAAACTCCGGACTCCAAAGCACTATCTGAATTCCTGGCTCGTAGAAAAGCCGCAGATCCAGACCATTTCCCTGACCTTTCATTGACAATCGTGAAATTGTTGGGACCGGGAGAATATGTCGTAGTCAAATCTGGAGAGGCTCATGAAGGGCATTTTGGATTGGCTGTGCAGGACTACACTCACTCGACAGCTCCCAACCGCAGGTATCCAGACATAGTCACACAGAGGCTTCTTAAAAGCGTGATCGACAAGAAGGCGGAAATTTACACTGAAGAAGAACTTCAAGATGTCGCTATGCACTGCACTCAGATGGCGAGCGAAGCCAATCGCGTTGAGCGTTTTATGCGTAAGGCGGCTGCCGCTGTTCTTTTGAGTGACAAAATCGGACAGACTTTCAAAGGCATCATCACTGGTGTCAAGGAAGACGCAACTTATGTTCGGATTTCAAAACCATCTGCCGAAGGAATTATCATCCGAGGGCAGCAGGGCGTTGACGTCGGCGATAAGGTTAAAGTGCGCCTGCTGTCTACGAATCCATCTAAGGGATTCATAGACTTCCAGAAAATCTGAGATCAGGAAGAACTACTGGGCAAACTTGCGCAGGTATTCTTTTGCAAGGTCGCTCTTCATGAGCTTTTCCTTCAGTTCATTGTTGTCCATCCCAGCCATCCCTGCAGGTATCTTGTCACCGTACTTCTGGCGAAGCTCATTGATGATCGCATCGGTATTCTTGCGACCGCCGCCCGCGTTAGCTGCTCCGCCACCACCATACGAAGTACGCGGTGCGGCTCCAGCGGCTGGACGTTGAGTCTTGAGAATCTGGCTGCGCTTGAGCTGATCCGTCAAACCTTCTGCAATCGAATCGATCCTCGCTTCCAGTTGAGGGCTCGCGTTTCCTTGCTTGATCTGCTCTTCGATTTTGTTCAACTCAGATAAATAGGCTGTAATACCAAAATTCTGTTTCTTCGCCACTTTGATGCTCGAGAGCAGCAACTGACGTTTGGCTTCAAAAGGTCCGGGAGAAACCTTTTCAGCGTAGAGCAAAGTCATCGGGTCAGACGGAGTTTCGGTTTTCTTCACTGCGTCAGGGCTTTCCGTTTTTACTGTAGTTGTCGCCTGCGAATCCTTAACGAGAGGGTCGGAAGAAATGGGCGCCTTCTCAACAGGTGGCTCGGCTTTTCCAGCTGGGGTAGGGTCTGTCACAGTTTTTGCCGATTGAGCCTCCCCTGTCTCCTTAGCAGGCTTGCTGGCAGGCTCCGGGTCAGTCACTAGATGAGCCTTTTTCGGATTTTCGCCACTGGGTGCCACTTCGTCTGCATTCGCGGTTGCCATGCTGCCAAGCAAACACGAGGCCAGGAGCGCCAGTGTTGAACTTTTCCGACTCATCATAACTATCCTCCTCAGGTTTACCAGCCAGCGCACTTGGAATAATCAGTCTATGCAATATGTAGCAAGAAAACGAAAATTTTGTCGCCTGCTTATCAGCGCCGTACTTGCCTTTTCTATTAGTCCACGTCAGTGTGTCGGTCAAACTGCGAGAGCTCAGCGGGACTACGATTTTAAACAAGTGATTACTTCCGACGGAACGCCGCGCAGTTACTTCGTTCATGTTCCCGCCTCGTACGATCGCAATAAGCCAATGCCGCTCGTACTGGTCTTTCACGGCTTGCACATGAACGGAAGGATCATGTCGCCTCTAACCCGATTCGACGTCCTCGCTAACCGAAAGAATTTTATAGTCGCCTATCCTGACGGTTCAGGCGGCAAATGGCAACTGGGTTACAACGGCAGCCCGGACGATGTTCGGTTCGTTTCCGACATGATCGGGCAAATCTCCCGAACTGTAGCCGTAGACTCGCGACGTATTTACGCCGCAGGAATGTCGAATGGAGGCTATTTCGCCGAGCGGCTCGCCTGTGAAATGCCGGATAGACTGGCTGCCATTGCGGTTGTTGCGGCGTCGATGATGGACAGCACCGCTGCGCATTGTGGTGCCACTCGCAAAATGCCGACCATATTTTTCATTGGGTCGCAAGATCCACTGGTTCCATCTGAAGACAATGAACATAACGACACCCTCGGCAAACTCGGCGACGCTGTTGGGCTGGGTGGTCTGGGAAATTTGAGCGTGCCCATGGCGAAGATGGGCGGTCTCATGACAGAGCGCGAGGCGGTTGACTTCTGGTGCCGACATAATCAAACTTCGGTAAGCCCATACACTACAAACGAGCCTGACAAAGATCCGCACGACGGCACTCGGGTGAAGCGAGAGACTTTTGGCGCCTACAACAGTGAGGTTGTCTTGTACTCGATTCAAGGAGGCGGACACACCTGGCCTGGAGCATTTTACAGTGGTCCGTCTGATTTACTGGGGAAAACATGCAACGACATCGATGCAACAGAGCTGATTACCGATTTCTTCCTCCGTCATTCCAATTGAGAAGTAGCCAAATGACCATCACCGGGGGCTTTTTTACCGTGTTAGAATTCACATCTCCGTTTGAGGATTGGCAGTGCATGACGTAGCAGACAAAGTTGGTGATGCGGCGTTAGTCGGTGCAATTGCTGCTGCGATAGCAGCACTCGCCCTGGCATGCAGAACTAGAGGACCTAAGCTTGAACAACGCCCGGTGGGCTTCCCTCGCGATCCAAACGCCACACTAGCGAAGTATGAGAACGCTTACTTGCAGTTGGTCAGTAAGTCGGCCGAACAGCCCCTGCAAAACAGTGAACCCTCAACGGCTCTGGACTATGCTCTACTGGCATTCGAACAGGCGAAAGGCGCATCTTCCATGAGTCAGAATAAGGAAAAACCTGCTGCTCAATCGGCGCCAGACTTTCCACTCAAGCCACCAAAACCTGGTAAGGGTGGTAAGTAGTTGCCAAACGAGACTCCACTGAAGTTTGCCAACACCTGGGGCACCATAGCTCTGGGAAGAAGCAAGCTGCAAATCAGGCTTGTCGTATTTTGGTGTGCAGCCTTCACATGGATTGTCTGGACGATCTTTAAGACAGGCCCACAGGGTCTTATCTCACTTGCTTACAATTCTATTTTTGTCGTTGTATTGATGCTGATTTCTCGTGCCACCACTACGGTGCCGCTTGCCACCACAGGTACAATCGCCTTGTGTGGTGGCGTGATGATGGGAATTGCCGGTTCAGTCGGTCTGCAAATGGCAAAATCAATCGGTATGGACAATCCGCTTGTTCCTGTTCTGCAAGCAACTTTTGAAGAACTGCTAAAAATTCTTCCGGTGCTCTTCTTATTATTTCGCGGCCGAAATTTCAGTTCACTGACGCTTGGAGCAACAGATGTCTTCCTTCTAGGAGTGGCTTCGGGAGCTGGTTTTGCATACTCTGAAGACGCCTTCGTGCATGCCGCAGCATGGCAAACCCAGATCGTCTGGTTGCCGGCGACGGAGGTCATTAATGGTCGCATGGTCGCAGGACATGCTATCTGGACGGGTCTGGCAGCCGGTCCACTGGGACTTTCATTGATGCAGAGGCAACATAGAAGCGCTCTGCTTTTGATAGCACCGCTGGGGTTGGTGTGGGCACTGATAGATCATATAACCTACAACTTTGCATTCAACAGGAACGATCTCACCGGCAGCGTACTCAACTGGGTAAGTGGCTACGGCTATATCACGATCGCACTTTTCGTCGCTTGTTACGCGGGTGTTCTGCTTTTTGATCGTTTCGTGCTTTTTAAAACTCTGCCCAAAGTGCCCGAGTTTCGCATTCCTTCTTCCAAAGAAGCGGCTGAAACTCTCGAAAATTTCTGGGAATTTGTTCTTGAACGTCGGCGCCTCGCGTATGCGTATTATCGCTATATGCACCGCTCCGGCGAGGATAAACGAAACCCGGCGTTAGTTGTGGCGGTGCTCATGCAACATTTAATCAATTGCCACAAAGTTAAGGCTCCTGCAGTAACTGTACCGGTCGCCGTTACGGCTTCTGCAAATGTCACTCCCACTGCAGATGCCGCTTCACAGCTCAATCTAAACGATGTTCAGGATGTATCGCTGATCGAAACGCATTCGTTCAAAGATCCTGATGCCACACTTTCAGAATCAAGATTGATTGCTGCTGCTGCTCCAAAGAAACCTGATACTGCCAATGCTCTTATCGACCTTCCCGAAAGATACGAGGCAATATCGATTCTGAGCAAAGGTGGCATGGGCGTCATCTATAAAGCACGTCACGTCATGACCGGCGCGAAGCTCGCCGTCAAAACTCTGCATGTACACCTTGCACATGAACCCAAACATATTCTGCGCTTTGAACAAGAAGCTAAAGCCGCCAGCGCTCTCAAACACCCACACCTGGTTGTTGTACACGATTTCGGACTGACTCCCAGCAACATTCCTTTTCTGGTAATGGACTTGATCGAAGGCACAAACCTGCAAGAGCAAATTCAAAATTTTGGACCATTACCTGTCTCGCGCTTTTGCGACATTTTCACGCAAGCAAGCGATGCCCTGGCTCATGCCCACAAGCGTGGAGTAATTCATCGAGACATTAAACCAGCAAATATGATTCTGGCAGCGGCTGACGACGGCAGAGACTTCATAAGAATAGTCGACTTTGGAATTGCGAAAGTTATTGCCAGTGACGCTCTAACGACACAAGAATTGACTCAAACAGGCGACCTGGTCGGCAGCCCGCTCTACATGAGCCCCGAGCAGTGTATGGGAACGACCTTAGATGCAAGATCTGACATATATTCACTTGGATGCGTTATGTACGAGGCGATCACAGGAAAAACTCCTTTTCTAGGATCGAACTCAGTACAGACAATTTTCAAACACATCCACGAAATGCCGCCACGACCGTCAACATTGAGAACAGATATATTGATACCGCCAGCGATCGAGCAAACACTGTTCCGCACCTTACAGAAAGACCCTGCTGCGCGCTATTCATCGATGGATGAACTTCGTGCTGATCTCGAGTATGTGCAGCGACAAATCGCGCAACCGGACCCTGAAACTTTTATCCGACCTCGATGAAAAGTTTTTTTCCACGGTTCGAGACGTTCATGGTCTCTGGCTTTCCATGATAATTCGATTTGTATAGTTTAATTACCAAAACGAGTTTCGATGTGAGTTATACGGTTCCAGGAAATTTGCGTGGGCATAATGAAAAAATGCAGCGCTTTCGTTCCACCTTTATCGAGGTAGGAATTCACCATTTCGAAAGTCGACGTGCGCCCGTCGCACGCTGAGCTGCACTGAAGACTGAAGCGGACGACCAGCGTCGGCGTCAGCCTTCGTTGTAATGCGGATTTCGAGGGTAGCCATTTGATCATGAATCGCACAGCAAAAAAACAAACTCGCGGCACCAGACACACGAGTAAGGTTAGCCACGAAGCAAATGATGAAGAACAATTCGATGATTTCATTGATTTTGTAGATGACGATACTGCCAGTTCGTCATCGTCCGAAGAGGAGGTTTCGGTAAACGAAGTGGAAGAACCTGCTTCGGTCGAGGAAGACTCACTCAAGATCTATCTGCGTGAAATCGGGCGCCATAGACTGTTGAATGGTTCGGAAGAAATTGAGCTGGGGCGCGCCGTCAAAGACGGTGACCCGGAAGCTCGCAGACGACTTATTCAAGCCAATCTACGCCTGGTCGTAAGCATCGCGAAGCGGTATAACAATCGCGGACTGAGCTTTCAGGACTTGATCCAGGAAGGCGGATTAGGCTTGATTCGCGCTGTTGAGAAATTTGACCCGGAACGCGGTTATAAATTTTCCACCTACGCCACCTGGTGGATTCGCCAGGCGATTACCCGAGCCCTTGCCGACAAATCGCGAGGCATCCGAGTGCCTGTGCATGTCGGCGAGAGCATGAGCAAGCTGAGAAAATTGGTGCGCGTCATGGTCGACGAGTTGGGCCGGAAGCCGACAATGGACGAGATAGTGAGTCGCTCCGGGCTGAGTCGCGAGAAAGTAATGTTGACGGTCGGCGCATTTCGAGAAATGCTATCTCTGGATAGCAAGCTGCGAGACGAATCCGATACTCTGCTTGCCGACATGATTGAGGACAAGACCTTGCCGCATCCAGAAACGGTAGCGGAGGAAGGTCTGCTCAGCTTGCACGTGCAAAATCTGCTTTCTCGCTTGAGTCTGAGAGAGCAAGACATAATCAAACTGCGTTATGGGCTTCAGCGCGAGTCTCCCAAGAGCCTGGAGGAACTGTCTCAGTTACTGGGAGTCTCGCGTGAGCGTGTGAGACAGATTGAGTGTCGTGCGCTCAAAAAGTTACGAAAAGACGACCAGGCTCGTAGCCTGATGGATAACCTCAATTAGGGCAATTCAGGGTGGAGTTGACGGTCCAGGTTGGATTCAGCCGGGGTTCGCGCTTTGCGAGCTCCGGCAAGCAATTTAATTATTCTTCCAGAGCCCGCTGTATGGGCAAAATCGACTTTGGACACCATAAAGTCTTTTATCATCCCTAAGCTGGAAGTAAATCACCCGTTAGTGTAGTGACCAGCTGATCGTTTTCGGGCAGACTATAAAGAAGGAAGGGATGTTCTTCGCACTGAAGAGCTTTTCTGAGTGGCCGATAAATTTAACGGCCGAGTTTATAAAAATGAAAGTGCTTATTGGCTCAAAAATTGGCTTGTTGGACTAAAAACAAATTGTCGAAATTTGCCATAAATCCTAAAATACAAGAAGGAATGGAGATCCATCGATGACAACCGCAGAGTCACATTCGCCACTGAGCAATATCGAAGCAATTTCGGCCCAGCCAGAAGATAGCGTCATTGCAGGTCAGGACGCCTCACTGATGCTGTTGGCTAACGAGCTAATTGCCAAAGCAATCGACATAAGATGTTCGGACATGCATGTCGAACCCGATCAGGAGCACACAATCTTGCGATATCTGAAAAATCGCGAGTTGCTTCTTGAGTCAAAATTGCCTAAACCTGTGCATCTTGAGCTGGTCTTCTGCTACAAAGTGATTGCGGGCTTGAATATAAACGAAACGTCCAAGCCGCAGGACAAGAAGGCGGTCTTGAAAATCAGCGGATCAGATTTGAATCTGCGTGTCACAACCATTCCTGGCGATTTCGGCGAGACCGTCGCCATTTCTTTCAAATTTGATTGATTCGTCAAATCAGTTCCGTCATTCATCGATACTTGCAGTCTTGTAGACTTGCAGTTACGTCTTCAACACGGTATCATCTCGCTTTCTTAGCGAGTACGCAACAATGATTGAAGCAATAATTTTTGATGTTGATGGAACACTGGTTGATTCTGTCGATTATCACGCCAGAGCCTGGCAAGCTGCTTTTGAACACTTCGGCAAAAATGTCAGCTTTGAGACAATTCGCGATCAAATCGGAAAGGGAGGCGATCATATCCTGCCTACCTTCTTTTCAGAAAGTGAAGTAGAGCGCATTGGAGAAGCTCTAAAGAAGTATCGTGGCGATTTTTTCAAAAAGCACTACCTGCCGAAAGTGAAACCATTTTCCAGTGTGCAAAAACTCTTTCAGCATTTGAAAGACCAGGGAAAACGGCTTGGCATCGGCTCTTCAGCTCACAGCGAAGAACTAAACCATTACCTGCAGATCTGCAAAATCGAAAACCTCGTTGATGTTTCCACCAGCGCAGACGATGCTGACCGAAGTAAGCCTGACCCAGACATTTTCGAAGCTGCGCTTTCAAAGCTCGGTGAGACACCAGATCGCACCGTGGTGATTGGTGACTCACCGTTTGATGCAGAGGCGGCAAACAAAATTAGCATGCGAACAATCGGGTTTCTATGCGGTGGCTTCGAAAAAGCAAAACTCGAGCAGGTCGGCATGATTGAGCTTTTTGAAGGACCTGCTGACCTTTTGCAAAACTATAACCGCTCGATCATCAGCCGCTGACACTAAAATCCACCATCGGGTTTTTGATCGTTGTAAGTAGCGGCATATCGCGGTTGATACGACGCTGGTTGCGCTGCAGTTTGTTGCTGTGAGTACTGAGGCTGGGGAGCCTGTTGTGGCGCATACTGAGTCTGTGAGACCTGGGGCGGTGAGTATTGTGGTTGCAGATTCTGATACTGCGAGTTCTGAGGCTGCGCATACTGAGGTTGTGCATACTGAGGCTGCGAGTACTGGAATTGAGATACAGGTTGGTCGTAACGCTGATAGTTAGAGTAACTTGAAGCCACTACGGGACGTTGATTTGAGCCCGAATTGTAGGCAGTATTCTGACGCGATGGCAGCACGATCATCGGGTTGTGTGCAAGTCTTTGTGTCAACGGAATTGAAAGCTTTGCCACTACTTTCAACGAACCCCCAGGAAAATTTTTACCATAGAAGGTATGCTGTGTCTCGCCTTCGAAGATGCGCTCACCATGCTCAGTACGGATAACCCCTTCAAACTGATCGCTCGATGTGCGATATGTATTGCCAGGATTTTGATAAATGACGTTACCGCGCATTAGCACACCGTCGGCTATACCAGCCGGAATGGGGCACCACTGTTGCCATTGAGCTTTCAGATTGCCAACAAAGCACTCCACGTTTTCAGAGCCAAAAAGCCACGCGCCAGAATAACTTTTGACCGCCGCGTTCAGGTCGATATAGTTTTTTCCTGTCGAAGCATCAGACCGCAAATATGAATTGGCGGGATGCGCGTATTGTGCTTGCAACTGCTGACGCGGCATGTCTGCATAGTTATCGTCTTTGACCTCGGCATCGAGAAGCATTTATCGCTACCTCGCTTTATCCGGCGCGTAGACATTCAAATATTTGTGATTCAAATGTTCGCTTTCGGCACTCTGATTCAGCTCTTTGAGCAACTGCGAATAGGCAAGCGGCAATTCGTACAGATCGCGTTTTTCTCTTTTGGTCAAATCTTCGTAGTGAACCATGGCTTTTTTAAAGCACTGTTCGGCGTCGTCCAATCGCTTCTGCTTCTTGTACAATTGCGCCAGAGCAAGGTTGCATTCTGTCAAAAGAAGGTTGCTCGGGTTGTCAGCATTTCTAGCCGTGTGAAGTGCTTGCAGATATAGTTGCTCCGCTTCAGCATATTTCGTTGCTGCTGCTGCTGCATCGCCAGCAGACAAGATGTGCACGACAGTGTCAGGGTGACCCTTTCCCGCCAGTTCTTCGTGCAGGGATAAAGCGCGTTTCGAAGCATCGGAAGCTGCATCAAAATTCTTCAAATCGCCGTGACTGAGACCTGTGTAGTGGAGGGCTTTAATCTGACTGTACTTATCACCCAGGGTCTGAAAAATTGCATTCGCTTTGTCCAGATAAACTAATGCATCTTCGGGCTGTTGGCACTTCTGCAGCATGGCACCAACGTTGAAAAAATCCACTCCAACCTGAGGGCTGCTGCTGCCGAACAGTTCTGAATCGATATCTGCGGATTCTAGATACAACTTTCTTGCACTGTTGCAATTACGTTCATCAGCGTACAAATTGGCGAGGTTTGTCAGCGATTTGGCAAGCGACTCGGATTTAGGCGCAACCTTCCGTTTTCGCTCTATGCATTCGAGATAGATCTTTTCAGCTTCAACCTCATCACCAGTTTTATAGGTGGCCAGGGCTAGATTTGACATCGTTTGCAGTGTCACTGGATCAGTGTCGCCGAGTTGCTTTTTCCTCAAAGCCAGGGCGTCGGAAAAACTCTTTTGAGCATCTATGTACCTGTGCTGCTTGTTCTGCGCCACTCCCATCTGGTTAACGACGGTAGCGCGCGCGGTGTCATCTGGCACTTCAGCAAGTGCTTGCTCGTAGTATTTTTTCGCTTGAATTTCATCTCCACTCAAATAGAGCTTTTCGGCGCTTTCCAGATCAGTTTGCCAGGCAGAGGTTGTCTGGGATTGGGCATGCGGAAAGGTCAGCGCCATTGCTCCAGCCAACATTCCTATTAATCCAAGACGTTTGGTTATCTTCACGCCGCTAATCCAGTTCTGAGCAATCGAGACCGCTTCCAGGCTCGTCCATGCGTAAGACATTAATAAACCGCCAGTTTAGATGCAATTGCTGTGGTACGTTTAAATAGGTCCATAGACCGCATCTCTGCACAAACTTTTTCAAAGTCAGAACGAGGTCCTCTCCATCTCAATTCATCGACGTTGTTAAACAAATGAAAGTCCGTCCGCAATGTCGCGAGAGTCCGATAGAGAATTGCTTCATCCCAGGCACCAAACAACGATTGGGCTAATTTTTTGCTGTTGCGTATGGACTTGTCCCACTCAGACGGATTTTTGGGAATGTTTTCAAAATGATCGTACCTGAGTAATACCGAAGCCGCAGCCTTTGCCCCCCAGCCTGGAATGCCGGGATAACCGTCGGCAGTATCACCCACAAGTGCCAGATAATCAGGAATTGAAGCTGGCTTGACACCAAATTTTTCGATGATACCTGCTTCGTTGCGTAAGATCTCACGCCGCCTGTCTAGTTGCACCACACGATCACCAACTACGCACTGCGCCAGATCCTTATCTGGAGTGCAAATTATTATCTGATTCACTGTCGAATCCTGGCTTGCCATCGCAGCACCAGCTGCAAGTGCATCGTCGGCCTCAAATTCGATCATCGGCCACACTACTACGCCCAGCGAAGCGAGTGCATCTTCTAGAATTGGAAATTGTGATACCAGATCTGGGGCTATACCATCACCCGTTTTGTAATAGGCATACAAGTCATTGCGAAATGATTCAATGACATGATCGGTGGCTACTGCGATGTGCGTGGCACCCTTGTTCAGCATCGATATGATCGAGCTGAGTACTCCTCTCACTGCAGCGATTTCCTGACCATTTGCGTTAGTCGAATGCGGCACTGCAAAGTAGTGTCGAAACAATTCATATGTGCCATCAACAAGATGTACTTCCATCAACCTACACGTAATAGATCGCCCGAATAGCCACAGCTAACGGAGCATAATGTTATCACGCGGCAGAGCGTCGCTTACATCTGCAAATTTCGTGGATTAGCTGCAGTTTGCCGATGCTCGGAAATAGCGTTAACTTCGATGTGCACAGGCGTGACATCGGTAGTGAACTTTTCTCTATCCAGCTTCGTTCCAAACAATCCAAAAGCCATAAAAACGAGCACTGCGAAAAACATTCCCAGCACCAGGGACTGCAACGTGCGACTCGACTTCCTGTAGGATTTCTCGAGCTTATCCAGATCCGCTCTGGCGCGTCCTATCGAGTCGTTACTGTCTTTGTAAGATTCGCCAGTGTTACGGTTGAGATTTACTTTATCAGAACAAGCGTTTGTCTTTCGGTCTACTAAGTTTGCGTCCATGTCTTCTCACTTTCTATGGATTTATTGACGTCCTCAAACGCTCCCTGTTCCCGCCCCTGCTGAGCGCCCGCCTGTCTGGCGCCCGCCGGTTGTCAAGAAAGGAACCGAGCGGTGGTTTAATGCGTCATTGCGTAGCAGAAGTGACAGTGACGACTTCCAGTCGTTGGAGGGACCGATGAAAACATTCGATTTGATTGAATATCAGAGAGATGCTCGCAGCAGAAAACAGCCGGGAGAACTCTTCGCTCTCTGGGAAGAAGTCTGCCAGCATTACGATCGAGGTTTGATAGGCCAATATGATCTTGATGAAATGAAAGCTGTCATCTGGCCGAACCTTCATGCACTCAGCTTGCTTAAAACAGCCATAGATCATTCATTCCAGACCGCTGCATAACATCTTCGCGGTCATTGTTCTCGTTTCTCGAAGCCAGTTTGAGAAGGACTACTGCTTTTCCTGTTGTTCGACTCTAAAGCTGATGCTAAATCTTCCCGTAGATGTACTTGTACTGTACTGCGCTTTCCATGCGAGACTGCGCAGACTGATTGGCAAGTACCGGCTGACGACAAAAACTTCAGCTCTGTACAGGCGTTAATGAGAGGCAACTATGTCAGTACAGTTCCGTCAGACTTACTGATGAGGGATGGGAGTGAGAACAATGCCCGGTAAAGAAGAGCGAGAAGTCGAACAGTATCTCGCAAAATTGCTTGGTTCCAACGACCTGGAAGATCTGGATTCCTGGATGCAAATTATTTCAAGCGCGGAATTTGCTTCGTCGAGCAATCATCTTGCCGCCGCGGAATCTTTGTATAAGCTCGCACTAGATTATGCGGAGCAGAAAATGAGCGCCGAGGTTGTGATCAACGCTCTTTTGTGCCTGAGCAACCTGTACCGAAAACAAGAGAGAAGCATTGAAGCAGAAACAGCATATGCCAGAGCAATTGCGCTTTTCCACGATACGGTGAGCGGTCAACAGTGGTAGCATACATATTCACTCTCAGGTGAATATGTATGACTTCGAACAGATTTACTTTTATAACCTACTGTGACTTACCCAACCTCGATGCAGATGACAGGTTGGTTGCATCCGAACTGACGAAGCGCGGCTTCGAGTGCAAAATTGCCGATTGGCGCGATCAGTCGGTAGACTGGTCCAACGCGGGCATCTGCGTGCTTCGCTCGACGTGGGATTATCACCTGCACTATGACGAATTTCTGAGCTGGGTTGCGAAAGTTTCCGCGCAAACAACTGTGTGGAACAACGCAGAATTGGTGCGTTGGAACAGCAATAAAACCTATCTATTTGATTTAAACGATGCTGGCATTCCGATTGTGCCAACAGTTTTGTTCAAGCAAAATGACAAAAGCAACCTGAGTGAAGTGATGGATGAGCGCGGTTGGGTGAGAGGAATTTTGAAGCCGATCGTTGGATTAAGCACATTCGGAGTTTGTCAAGTCGAGAAAAACCTTGATGCCAGTCAGGAACAGCTAGAGAGGATGCTAAAAACATTCGACGTTCTTCTGCAGCCCTTTATCGAAACGGTGCACGAAAGAGGCGAGCGCGCGCTGGTTTTCATCGGGCAAGAGTACTCCCACACAATACGTAAATCCGCGTTTCAGCCACTTGCCCAGGCCGGCGAGGCCGGAGAGACGCTGGAGCAAGCAGACCGAGAGGAATTGAATCTAGCCCGGCGGGTCCTGGAGGAAGTTAAGACGCCCTGCGCATTTGCGCGAGTCGATTTAATACGCGATCAAAGAGGGAAAGACCTACTCATGGAGCTGGAGTTGGTCGAACCTTCGTTGTATTTGCAGATGTACCCGAGAGCTATTTCCAAGTTTGCCGACACACTTTGCCAGTTGGCAAGGGTCGAGCCGAGCGCACGTGTGCAATAATTTTGCTGCACGTGCCGGAGAACCTTTGTGTCCGCTACAGTTAGACAACTTACGATTTCAGATTATGATGCCGCTGAGCAAATAATCAAAACCAGTTTCAGTGATAAATTGGGCATTCCTGATCCGGATCTATTTTTCGCTGGCGGAAGTTTGAAGGGAAGGCTTCAGATGGATCCAGATGGAGCATTTGGTGCGGAAGAAGATGGGCAACTCGTGGGCGTCAATATCTCCACCACCTGGGGAACTTGTGGCTACTTTGGACCGCTGGCAGTAACTCCCTCACACCAGGGCCAGGGCGTGGCACAACAGCTCTTGATGCCTGTAATGAGCTTTTTTCGCAAGCGGAATGTCACACACGCCGGACTCTTCACTTTTCCAGAGAGCGCTCAACACATTCACCTTTACAGAAAATTTGGTTTCATGCCGCGTTTCCTGACGGCAATTATGTCGAAGCCTCTAGAGGCAGCACCTTCTAAAGAAGTGCGGGCGTGGAGATATTCCGGCTTTCAAGACGCTGAACAGGCTGACTTTCGCGATTCTGCGCGCGAGTTGACGAATCAAATTTATCCGGGACTCGACCTGCAAAAGGAAATCTGCGCAGTGCATGAACTGGGCATGGGTGACACTGTCTTCATCGGCTCAGATGCTCTGGATGGTTTTGCCATCTGCCACTATGGCGAAGGCTCAGAAGCTAAGCGCGGCTCGATGTATATCAAATTTGCTGCGGCACGAATGTGCGCCAACAGCATGGTTTTGTTCAACAGTCTTTTGATGGCATGCGAATCGATCGCACGGGAAGCAGGCGTTTCGAAAATAGCTGCCGGTGTCAGCACCGCCCGTGATGCCGCTTTCGAGTGCATGCTGACGGCGGGATTCAAAACCGATTATCTTGGCGTTTATATGCACAAGCCTAATGAGCCTGGATATTGCCGACCTGACGTTTTTGCAATAGACGATTGGCGCTAAGCAGTCGATGAAGCTAGAACAAAAGATATTCTTCCTCATATCAGTATCCTTGATAGTCGAGGTTGCATTTATTCTCTGGCTGATGCATTTAAGCAATGTGGCAGACATCCAGGTCGATCAATGGTCGCTAACACTAAGTGGTAATGCAACAAAAGAATCCGCACAAAGCGATTTGACTGGCGAAGAAAAGCGACTGCAGGTTGCCAACAGAGTCGCTGCGAATCAAGCTAGACAGCGCGTGCGGTCATTCTTGTTTATCGATATTGCCTTGAATGTCTTCATATTTTTGATCCTGGCAATGTTTATGAGCAGAATGGTGACGGTTCGCCTGGCTTCCCTGCAAGAGAATGCATCACTGCTCAGCGCTCGAAAACCTTCGAAAACGCCGCTTGCCGGCGGTGATGAATTCGAATATCTCGATCAGATACTTCACAAAATTGCTTCTGATTTAAATGGTGCCGAGCAGCGCAAGCAAGAGCTCATCTCGATAGTCAAAAATGATATGCGTATTCCACTGACGTCGCTGCATAATACGCTGGCATTGTTTGCCAATGGAACTTATGGTGCACTCTCAGAACGCGGCGTCAATCGCTTAGCGGCTTCGGAAGCCAACGCACTTACCCTGCTCGACCTCATCAATCAAATTCTCGAAGTAGCTCGAATTGATGCGGGAGCAATCGAATTGCACAAAAAAGTTTTTGCGGTTGCTCCTGTCGTTGCCGAATCAATCGAAACGATACAAGTTATTGCGGCTCAAGCCGGTATAACCGTCGAAAACCATTGCCCAGAGAAGCCCATCATGATTTATGGTGACGAACTAAAGTTAAAACAAATTTTGACTGGTTTGATCAGCACGATCATCAAAAACCTGGAGGCAGGAAAGAAAATTGCGGTAGTTGCAAATCAATTCGACCAGTTTGCAAATGTCGGTGTCATCGATGAGAACCTGGCGATTCCAACATCTTATGTCAAAGACTCTCTTGACCGATCTACACGAATTGAGACACGAATTGAGACAAGCATTGGGAAATACGCCAGTGTAGGTCTTTTATTGGTCATGTGCAAAGCTTTAGTCGAAGCTCAGGGTGGTCAGTTTACGGTCGAAAGCATTGACCAGAAGTCAAATACATTCTGGCTTAAATTGCCCCAGGCTGATACCGGCAACTCTGCAGTTATGTGAAGATTTGCCTTTTTGTGAAGTCGTTCACGACGTTAGTATGAACCACATATGGTGCAGATGGATATCTGTCAGTGCCATTTTGGATTGTCAGTAAGTGATTTCGCCCAATAAAGCTAGTCCAGATGGAAAAAATGACATAGTATGGTGAAGGAACACTGACGAGCTTATAGAATCATGGCCACCAAAAAATCCTTTTTAGCACCGATCGCGATCTGCATCTCCTTACTATCTGGTTGCAATTCAACGACAACATCAACGACGACAACAGCAACTACGACATCAACTACAACGGCAACAACTACTGCCACTTCAACACCGGAAGCCGCTATAACAGCACCGAAAGCTACCGGTCCTGAGCGCTGGGGTTTTCTAGACAAAACAGGCAAGTGGGCTATCAAACCACAATTCGATGACGCCAACAGTTTCTCCGAGAAGAAAGCTGCTGTCAGGTTTGGCGATGTCTGGGGATTCATCGACAAAAAAGGTGACCTCTGCATCAAACCAATATTCAAAAAAGTGCATAAATTCGCCGAGGGAATGGCAGCCGCTGTCGACGATTACAAGTGGGGCTTCATCGATGAAACCGGAAATCTCGTTATCAAGCCGGATTACAAGGGTGCCGCCGAATTCTCCGAGGGAATGGCGGGCGTCAACTCCGATGAAAAATGGGGATTTGTAGATAAAACCGGCAAGGTCGTGATCAACCCACAATACGAAGCAATCGGACCGTTCTCAGAAGGATACGCGGCAGTCAAAACTCCTGGTGGCAAATGGGGCTACATTGATAAGACGGGCGCCGAGATAGTTCCTCAAACTTACGATGACGCCAAACCGTTTTCGCAGGGGTTAGCTGCAGTGAGCACCGAAAATAAATGGGGCTATGTAAACGATAAGGGCAAGCTCCTGATCGCAGCGCGGTTCAGCAAGGCATGGCCGTTTAAAGATTCAATCGCGGAAGTTCGCAACGAAGAGGACAAAGTCGGCTTCATCGATAAAGACGGAGTTGTGGTCTGGAAAAACGCTTATGAATCTCGTGAACAGTTTCCGGAGAAGCGTGGTCTGTTGCAAGACGGTGGGAAGTGGGGCTATCTCAACGAGAAAGGTGCGAACGTAATTCCTTTCAAATTCGACGAAGCCTCGAACTTTAGCGGCGGCAGAGCGCTCGTTCGAGTCAAAGGCAAGTATGGGTTCATCGATCCCAAAGGTGCGCTTGCCATACCTGCGAAATACAATCATGCTTTGGATTTTGTTGACGGCGTGGCGGCAGCGTCCGTACCGGCTTCTTCTTTACCGAAAGAATCTCCGGCAGCCACGACAAAGGCGGGTGATAAAGCCGACTCAAAATCCGCACCAGGCGAAGTTGGCAAGGCTAACGAACAAGCTGGCGCAAAGGCTGATAATAAGCTGGAGGCTAAATCATCAGATTCGAAAGCAGATTCGAAGTCAGAGTCGAAATAATCGGTCTTAAGTGCCACCAAAGAAGTCGCCTGGAGTAGACATATTTCCAAGCTGGTTCTGGAGGATGTACTGCCCTTCGGCCTCGTTGCCCGGCAAGAGATGTCCAGATTGACCTGAGAAAAATTGCTGAAAAGTTTCGCCCGGTGCCATCCATCCCATGATCTGACCGTTATGGGTGTTTTGCACGGCGATCCAATCGGGTCCGATAGCATAGGGCGGAGTAACCGGAGCTGACTGGTTGCCGCCACTGCCAGCGGTGCCGCTGCTATTCAGACCGGAACCGGCACCATTTGTCTGACGATTGCCGTTGTTTGCGCCGGACTGACTCCATTCTCCTGGCGGTGCGAGAAACTCATCAGCGCCCCAGGCGTCGGGCAAATAAGAGCCGTGACCAGTCGTCAGTCCTTTGTCTCTGATGTTAAATATGCCGTTGTTTATTCTATGAACTGTGTCGAAGCCCATGTAAGGTGGGATGTCTGTTGTGCCTTCGTCACCGTAAATATGCTCAGCTTCGCCGGCTGCTTCGTGCACGAAGCTATCCATCGTGCAAGGCGGTAATCCATTACGCATGCCGATCTTGGTACCTTGTGCAAAGCTCTGCTGCGAGCTGACTGTAATCAGAGAAACCAAAGCGAGGGCTAATCTCTCGTAACGCATTTCAAAAACCTTCGGGGTAGGGCGTGATTTCAATGTAGTTCAGAGCCGTGACATCGAGATGACATGCAAATGACACAGTCGTGACATTTGACTATCAAACCCGCGAGAATCGAGTGATAATGACATGGGAGGGGTCGTGCTCGATAAGTTCGCTATTGCCAGCGCCTTGCGTGAAATCGGAATTTTGCTCGAGTTGAAGGGTGAAAATCCCTACAAAGCGCGTGCTTATGAAAACGGTGCGACCGCTGTGGAAGGCATTCCAGAAGACCTGGCTAAAGTTATCGACGAGAAAAGCCTGACTAAGTACAAGGGCATCGGAGAGGCTCTGGCAGCCAAAATAGCCGAGTTGCACAATACGGGCCGCTCGGTGCTTCTTGAAGAGCTTCGCAGCGAATTGCCACCAGGCATCATAGAGCTGTCGCAAATTCCGGGATTGAGCACAAAAAAAGTGCAGCAACTGCACGACGCTCTGGGCATCACGAGTATTGCTGAACTACAGCAAGCGTGCGCAATCAACGCCGTCAGCAAAGTGAAAGGCTTCGGCGAGAAGACTGAGCAGAGAATTATCGAAGGCATCAAGGTATACGAAAACCGTGATGAAAGCATTCTTCTGGTCGAGGCTCGACCGATCGCACGCCAGCTGACAGAGTTTCTGAAATTTGCTCCTGGCGTGAAAGAGGTGGAGGTGACTGGCTCAATCAGGCGCTGGAAAGAGTCTGTGCGAAACTTCAATCTGCTTGTCGTTGCCGAGCAGCCTGCAAAGGTTCTTGACGCGATCGAAAAATTTCCGCTCGTTACGAAGGTGTTAGAGCGCAGCGATTGTCGGAGCATAGTGCGATTAGCAAGCGGTCTCAAGGTTAGTTTGTTGGTCACGTCGAGGCAAAATTTTGCCTGTGCCAGGCTTCTTGAAACCGGCTCAGAAAGTCACGTTGAGAAACTCGCTTCGATCGCTCAGAAGAAAGGACTGAGACTCGATTTGACCGGCTTGGCGAAAGGCAAGGTCCACATATCATGTAGTTCGGAGAAAGATATTTATCACGAGCTGGGATTACCTTATATACCGCCTGAGCTGAGAGAAGACGATGGTGAGCTGGAAGAGGTCGCGAATGGAAGTGACTTTGGCGATTTAATTCAACTTGAAGACATCCAGGGCATGACGCATTGCCACTCCACCTATTCTGATGGGCGCAATTCCATCGAAGAGATGGCTCTCGCTGCAGAAGCAATGGGAATGAAATACATCACAATCACCGACCACTCGCCTTCAGCGCATTATGCCGGAGGCGTCACGCTTGACCAACTCAAGCGGCAGTGGGACGAGATCGAGCAAGTGCAAGAGCGCGTCAAAATCAAACTTTTGAAGGGCACCGAATCCGATATCTTGGATTCAGGAGCGCTGGACTATCCCGACCATGTTCTTGAACAATTCGATATTTTGATAGGCAGCATCCACTCACGTCTGAAGATGGATGAAGATCAGATGACGAAGAGGCTCATTCATTGTATGCGTTTACCTCAATTCAAAATCTGGGGACATGCCCTCGGTCGGCTGGTGCTGCGGCGTCCACCGCTTGCCTGTCGGCTTGAGGAAGTGCTGGACGCTGCTGCAGAATCAAATGTTGCCATCGAAGTAAACGGCGATCCTTATCGATTAGATATGGAAGCGCGATGGATCAAGCTGGCCAGAAAACGTGGCATCAAATTCGTTATATCTACCGATGCACACGGCATAAGGGATTTGCACAACTTGAAGTATGGCATACACATGGGTCGACGAGGTGGACTTTCGAAGGCAGAGGTACTTAACACCCTGCCGGTTGTAGGCTTTCAAACGGCTGTTTCACCCGTTCGCTGAGAAAGTTGGAACATCACCTCGTTTGGAGCGTCTTTCCAGATAGTTCACAGGAGAGTGATGAGATGAATATTGAAAGCGCACGGAAGTGCGTTTCGATCGATGCTGGTTCTTGAAGACAAGGCACAGCGTATTGGGGCTGGAGAAGGGCATGGAGAGCGGCTCGACGCAGCCTACCTGACATGCAAACTTGCCTGCTTGAACATAAATCTCGTCTTTGAGATAGCCGAAGCTACCATCAAAGCAGGCGAAATTTCGAGCCGTGAGTCGCCAAACCATTGACGGAATCGGGGTTTCCAAGCAGAATAAATATTAGTACTGCGCGGAGTAACAAGGTACAAGTCTCATGAATGCCACCATCCGCAAACCATTTCTTACCAGACCGGGATTAAAGATCGCAGCTCTCAGGTTACTCTCTGCCGCTGCACTGTCATGCGCGTTCACTGCTAACTTGCCTCCAGGGGCTCAGGCAGGCGATCTAGCAATCAGTCCAATTGGCAATCAGCAAATCAACACCACAAGCAAAAATCCTGTCTTCTTCGTCACCGACCGCAAAGAAACAGTTGACGGAGACAGAATTCGCTACGTCGACGGGCGATCAAATACGCTCAGTTATGGTGTCAGCTATCCAGACGCCAGCTCAGGAAATCAAATTAAAACCGTCGTCTTTAGCGGCGCCGATCAATTTTTCGCTGAGCTGTCAAAGTTCGACAAAGGCGAACCGATTCTCTTTTTGCATGGCTATCATCGCAATTTCAAAACCTCCGTCGATCTCGGTTTCGAAACAGCAAAAGGTCTCGACCGACCGATCGTCTTGTTCTCGTGGCCGACGCGAAATAGCTATGTCAAATACTTCGTCGACGAAACTAATGCAGAATGGGCTGGACCACACTTTGCCTCTTTCCTGACCGAGTTGGGCGCTCACGTTCCAAATCGCAACATCACTATCGTTTCGCACAGCGTCGGCGCGAAGGTTATGACCTCAGCGTTTCAGACACTGGCTTTCAACCGCACTTTGAACGATTTTCCAAAATTCGGGAAAGTGTTGATGTGCTCACCGGACATCGACCGCGACATATTCGTTGAGCAGGCACCACTGGTGAAGATGTTCGGTGCCGATGTTCGCATTTATGTGTCCACCAGAGACAAACGAATTGCCGTTTCTAACTTTTTTCACGGCGGGTATCGCATTGGCTCGGCAACAAAGTTGCAAAATATCGACGGAATCGAATTCGTGAACTTCGAAGCAGAAGATAAACGCAGATTCGGTCATTCAATTCCCTACCTGCTCTTATCACGAGCAATCAGGGGTGAGTTGGCCGCCTCGGCTGAGCACACTTCATTGCCTGCTTTCCAGCCGGCGCATTAGCCATTACTTACTTTCATTTTCGGAACGGACATTGGACGCAGCCTGTTCAAGTAACTCGGCTGCGCTCTCTATTCCTACCCGGTCAATAATTTTGAACTCTTTACCTTGAACTTTATTGTAAGAGATAAAGAATTGCTCCAGCTCTCCAAGCAGGTTTGGATCGATATCATCGATAGAGCCAATCTTCTGGTGCGTATGTGACACCACAGAGACTGCCAGAATGCGATCGTTGCGAGTCCACTGCGGAACCGCCTTGCTGCGCTGTTCGGCGGTAATCGCACCAATTAACCGAACTTTGGCGACGCAGCCCGTGAAGGTTGGTTCATCCATAAACACCAGCACGTCTAGCGGATCACCATCAGCTGCTCTGGTGCCGGGAACGAAGCCAAAATCTAAAGGAAAAAACATTCCGTATGGAAGTACTTTGTGCAACTCAAAGTAGCCATGTTCCTCGTTTAGTTTGTACTTGTTCTGACAACCCTTAGGCGATTCGATCACCGAGTGAACAAAACCACTAACTGAATCAAGCGGTTTCAATTGAGCATATTGATGATGTGGACGACGGATTACAGTGCTTTTGCCGTCTGTCATTAAACTGAACTCCGAAGTTTGGTGAAGAGAACGAGACTGATTTATATACAGGTGAGATTGCCTTGATATACTGACAGCCTGGATTCGATACAACAGTACTCCTAAAAGGAGAGATTTGCTGTGTTCAAAGCAATAATATATCCATTCATTGCGGCGCAAGTGGCTGTTGAGCTAGTTGTAGCAGAGGGGCGGAACAAGTTGCGAGACGCACTACAAGACGTGCTCACCGATACTCTCTCTGATGCCAGAGAAATCAATGAACTGAAGGCAGAAATAGCTGTTCTACGGTCGGAAGTCAATCAGCTTCGCTACGAACGTGCTGGTGGCAACGGCAAAACAAAAGTGGCAATCTAGCGTTTTCTGCCACTCAAAGCGATGCCCGCAACAAGGGCTCCGACCAAGCCTCCCCCTAAAGCTCGTAACGTATTGCTGCGCCATTTCTTTTCAAAGAATGGATGTTGTTCGCTTGCTTGCTCTACCAGTGCTTCTTCTTGCGTTTTCATTCCAGAACGAAGTCCTCGCATGGCTCTAACAGCTTGATCTTCTGTCAGCAACCCCTTCTTAATCAAGTTGTGGCAGCGCAGTGCGAACTGAAGAGTGCGCTCGTCCGTTAGTCCCATCGCGATAAACACCCGGCCAGAGAGCAAAGGATCGGTAAGCATTTGCTCATAACTACGCTGCACCTCGTTTTGAGTGAAGACGCCAGACTGTTTGAAGAGATCGACCAATTTAGGCAGCTCGATGTCCTGGGATGGAGTACTGTCTTTGGCTGAAGTAGTGTCTTTGGTTGAAGTAGTGTCTCTGGTTGAAGTAATTTCATGGGCTTCAGCAGCGACTTTGGCTGTGTCAGGAGCAAAAGTCTTGTCAGCTTCTGAGGTGTCAAATGTAACGCTGAGGATTTCAGAATCGGAAGAAGGTGGAACCAGAAGGTCAGCGTCTTGTTTTGAGTAATCACTGTGCAATGCATCTGCAAGTGAATTCCATGACTCGTCAGCTTTGAGCCATATCAAAAAGGACTCCTTTAATTCGGTAATCGCCTCTTCTCGAGACTTTTCGTGGGTGCGAATTTGATCGTGAGCGCGTAAGATGCTCGGGAAGAAATTTGCAGAGAGAGTGCCTTGCAGCACCAGAGCACCACTCAGCGGTATGTCTGCTTCATTACTGGTTCTCATCGCCATCTCGAGCTGTTCTTGTGAAACGATATTCGAGTCTAGAAGTAGATCTACAAGTGAGTTCGACAATTCTTGCTGATAGCTCGGAGCAACGTTCAATTGTTGCAATGCTTGCTGAAGGGTTCGCTGATCTCTTGCGACAATGCGAAGTGCATCGCCAGCAACATCAACGGAGACCAAACCTTCGTTGATCACAATTTGCGCCTGCAGTGCCGCCTGCAGAAGGCTTTCAGAGACCGTGCCCGCCATGATCAATACTCGTCCGACCGGAATTTGCAGGCGGTGAGAAACTTGAATTGCTTCGATGACATCACTTGTGTCGAGCAGCCGTGCACTGACGAGCAGTTCTCCGATTTTAATTACTTTCGCTTCAGTCGTCATTTTGTTTCCTCGACAATCGCCCTGCATCCCTTCCACGGCTTGAAGGAATTAGGAAATTTAGCAAGGTAAAGATACACCTAAGAGCTAGGAAACATCTTAATTTAACGACAATTTGGGCAGATCCAAATTGGATTTAAGCTTCTGCCTCTATGCGGATTTACTTCCTATATTCGCTTTATCACGGCCGTATACAACATCGAGGTTTTCAGGAGTAACGGCAGGCATCCCGGTACGCTTTTCAGGTAACTTCTCATGCAGCAGCTTCTTTCCGGCTAGAAGCATCTGCGTTTTTGCGGAGGCACCGTCAGCGCCTTCCGACCTTTTTATATCGTAGTCACCCGGCGCTTCCGTTAGAGGCACAATCACCTGCACCTCGTAACCCTGCTTCTCCATGTGATTCAGCACTCGTTCCATCATATCGACGCGAATTTGATTTACCTTCCACTCGAACATTGAGCGACCTCCTTCAGCCGTTTGTACACTGGTGCCATATTTTTGTATGGTATTCGGTCGCGAGTGTCTGCGCAAGTTATTTCTTCGGAAATCAAATTAAGGTGATACGACGCAAATAACTTCCAAATGGAACACATCCTGCTGACTCGACCTACGACCAGCCAGAGTTGGAACTCAATTTGAAGGAGTTACGTCAGAGTCCCCATCGCAACTGCAAAGGATTGACTGAACCGGGGAGGTTACAATGGTCGAAGTATATACAGAGAATGGAAGAATCGTTGAAGAAAATTGTGCAATGTCACAAGAGTGCAAGAAGACCCGCACAATGCGTCTGGCAGCTGTAAGCCTTGGAACGGCACTGCTTCTATCGATGATTGGAGCCTACAATTTGAACTCTGATGTGAATGACCTCACCAAAAACAAAGTCGGCTACATCGAGAACAGAGTCTCGGACATCGAAACAAAGATGTAATTGATCTCCAATAAAGCTTAGCGAATGGTGCAGTAAAACTGCGCCATTTCGCGTATCAGACTTACCACAATCAAATAACAACGCTTTATTCGCTCCTGAGCGTCTATGGTGAGGGCGGGCTAGCTTCCTCAGGCTCACGCAGGCTCGCCTCAGGGAAAAAGGTGCCTTCGTACTGACGTTTCCACCAGGCACCAGATTTGGTGAGTTCTGCAAAATTAGTAAACTGATAATCATATAAAGAGGCGCGTACAAACTTCGGCGCTTTTCCACCGAAGGGCTCTGACAGCAAAAGGGCTTTTACGTCTTCGGAGTTTTGCAGTAGACGGAGCACCAGGTGTGAAAACCAGGGGCTGTCGCGACGAGTTCCGAGTGCAGCGAACCACATTTGCCAATCCAAACGCGGTTGGTATGGTGCCACCCAGGGCGGTGCACGATCGACATCACCGGGCTTGAACAGAAATTTGTAAGGCTCCCACTTGACTCCATCTTGACTCGCTTCAACGATGATCTCTTTCCTCGTGGTAGTCATGACAGCAAAGAGACCATAACCGTTTGATATGCACCACGGCGACATCAAATACGAAAATGTTTTCACAGAGTCGGGTGCGAAACTGAAATTGCGACCGATAGTCAATGTGGCAATGAAAATCGCAAGAACTATTGCTTTGCCTTTTTCGAACTTACCTGACTTGTTGATTCGACAGTGATCAATAATCTTTCTTGCGAAGTTCGAAAAAGGTTGGAATTTGATTTTTAAAATAGTTTTGTCATCGAGCAGCGTCAAGCAGAGCAGCAGAGTAAGCAGATTGAAGAAGGTGTAATTTCCTGTCAAAAGAATTAGTACTTGCAGAAGAGCAGTAAGAAATGCCGCACTTAATCGCAATTTGCCAGGTACAAAAATAAAAAATGGCACGACGAGTTCGATGAAAAACATGATGGCGACGCACGCTTTTTGATACCAGTCCGGAAGCTGAGCAGCGCACCACCCCAGAGGCGTCGGCAAAGGCTGAGTCCAGTAGTGATAATGCAGGGCGCTGAGATTGTGCCAGGCGACATCGCCGCTAAGAAGTTTGACTGCTCCTGACGACAACATCAGCTTGA
Organism: Drouetiella sp.; assembly: GCA_036702955.1. Taxonomy (GTDB): domain Bacteria; phylum Cyanobacteriota; class Vampirovibrionia; order Obscuribacterales; family Obscuribacteraceae; genus PALSA-1081. The sequence goes on from DATNPY010000058.1 coordinate 57,904, forward strand.
AAAGCAGAATACGCAAGAGCCAGAGCACGATGATGGAAGGCTCAGTACACTTTGCTGCATTGCCAGCTAAACCCGCCGGCACATCAAGCAATTTGTAGTGAGAAAAGAAATTTGCCAGAAAGCCTGTCTCCAGAAGAAGCACGTCCCACTGGAAACTCATGAAGTCACCACCGACAGTGACTATAGACAGGTACATCAACCAGAGGCAGATTAAGAAAGGTCCCGTGCAGACTCCAAGCATGACAAACAAAGAAAAGAGAATTCCGCAGCCTGCCAGCAGTCGTACGGCGCTGTCAGAGCAGTCGAACCAGAACAATGTCGGGCACGACAAAAAAGGCATGGCACCAGCGCTCTCGCCTGCTTGTTTGAGAAACAGATGCGCCGGCAAAATTCCGTGAGAGCCAATCAACCCGAGTGCTTGCACGAAAAATGATGCAAAGGCGACGAAATAAACAAATCCCAGCCCGCGAAGAAACAGCCAGCGCACCAGTATATGCGTTGGAGATGCTGCTCCTGTGGGCTCCGTTTGCAATTCCGTTTCCATGACAGGACCTCACAGCCTGTTTTCAAAGCATATCTATCATCGCTCCGACTATCAACCGGAAGAAACCAGTCGATAGAAATGATCGCCGAGCGCAAAAGCTTTACAATAAGACTTGCATGTTTCGGGAGGAGCAATGGTCCGCAGCAAACTACGTCCGTTCATCGCTGGATTGTCTCTGGCAATCTCCGTTGGCACCAGGGCTCTGAGTCAACCTGGTTTCCAACCAGACAATCATGCCATTCAACTCTACAATGAAGGCGTCCAACTCGTGCAAAACCACGAGCTTGATAAGGCAGAATCTAAGTTTCGAGAAGCACTGACGATTTCGCCGAAGTTTGCTGATGCCCACAGCAATTTGGGCACCACGCTCGTTCAGCAGGGCCGCTATGATGAGGCGATGGCACAGCTGCAAACAGCGACTCAACTGAAGCCAACATCCGCTCCTGCCTGGGGGACGCTTGCGACCTGTTACCAGTCGCTTGGACGAACCGAAGATGCCGTCGCCGCGTTTAAAACCTTCCTGCAATTAAGTCCCGATGCGCCTGAGGCAACGCAAGTGCGCAGTGCCATCGCCATGCTCGAAAACGAATTGAAGCGCACCGGCGGTTCAAAAGCTGTATCGCAGAATCCTAACGATTACTTCGATGATGCCACTCAAAACGGCATTGCACGCTGGCCAGAATCAAGACAGCCTATTACGATTTCGATTAAGCCTGACCCGTCAGTGCCAGGTTTCCGGCAAGAATACGTCGATGTGCTAAAGCAAGCTTTTGCAGATTGGGAACAGGCAGCTCAAGGTGCAATCAAATTCCAGTACACCGATTCGCCGTCAGCAAAAATTATTTGTACGTGGACTGATGATGTAAAACAGATGATTTCTTCAGCGGAGGGTGGACATGCCGTCGTAATACCGGATTCGAAAGGCATCTTGAAAGTAAATATCATTCTCCTTTCGGTGCCACCACTGGGAAACCAAAAGCTCACGGCTAACTACGCGCGCCGCATCGACCTTCACGAAATTGGGCATGCCCTGGGCATTCTCGGTCACAGCAAGACGCCAGGTGACATCATGTTTAGTACCGTGATGCCAGCTGACACAGTGCCGCAATTATCCAGTCGCGATAAAGCCACTCTCGCCAAGATCTACGCGGCGAGCGCCGAGATGGTCAGCAGCCATCCGCTCAACATGAATAAAATGATGATGTCCGGCGATCCCAACAGCAATGTCAATCAACTATTGAGACTGAATTCCGAAGCAGCCGATGCCATGAAACAGGGGAAGGTTGCTTTATCGGTGCAGAAACTCGAAGCAGCTCAAAAGTTGGATCCCAACTCAGAGATCGTCAATCATAATCTCGGTGGTGCCTATGCTAACTCCGGAATGATGGCAGCCAATGTCAGAAACTGGTCTGCGGCTGAAGCTTACTTCTTGCGTGCGATTCCGCTACTCAACAAAGACGCCGACAAAACCAATCTCATTCAAGTTCTCAAAAGCTATTCGACTGTTTTGAAATTGAGCGGCAGATCTGCCGATGCGGCCAAGATTGACGCCAAATTGAAGAGTTTGCCAGGCGGCGGTGGTTGATTTTCAGATTTAAGCTTCATGCCCGGAAACCGCTTACTGGCAACGAGCTTGAGTTTCGAAGTTCCGCCAATGCAGAGTCCTGGCGCGCGCCCTTGACAACTTTGACGCCAGCATGAGACGGTGTTAACACGGGTCGTTCTATCGTGTAACCGCCCGGCCGTGCGAAGAATCGGCAAGCGGAGACTGGTCGAAGTTCTACGCTGCAACGGGTGCATCTATTGAATGCAGAAGAACAAGCTCAGAAAGCTTACGAGCAAGCGATGGACTTGCTGACACGCGGTCAGTATGCAGACGCAGTGCGGTTCTTCTCGCAAGCTGTGGATTTAAAACCTGAGCATGCCAGCGTCTACTTCAACCGAGCCTTCGCCTACAACATGCTTGGTGAGCCAGAACAAGCAATTCACGATTACACTCAAGCGATCGCTCTCGACAAAGACAACGCCTGGGCTTATATCTACCGAGCCTATGCTCAGGGCGTGTTGGGTCGCCAGCCGGAGGTGATTTACGATTGCGGCAAGGCTATCGACATCAATCCAAAACTGGCACTGGCATACACCGAGCGCGGATACGCATACTTTCAGCAGGGGCAATACAGAGAAGCGGCCGCGGATTTCGGCGAGTTTATCAATCTCACTCCTGATGACTCGAGCGCTTACTACTGTCGCGCTATTGCGTATAGCGAATTGCAAATGCACGAAGAATCAGTCTGTGACTTGAGTCGAGCCATAGAAATCAACCCGAAAGACCCGGGGGCGTATCTCTGTCGAGGCATTTCATATCACAATCTCAATCAATATCAGCTCGCCATCGAAGACTACACCCGTGCTCTTGACTTGAATCCGGATTGCACCGAAGCCTTCGAGAGTCGACAGATTGCGTATTCTCAGTTATCTGCGGCACTTCAAGAACTCATCGACTCTCCAAATGTAAAGAAGTCCAGAACGCGCACAAAAGTGCAAGATCTGCTCTGGAAACTCGACGTTGCGATGCGCGAAAAGCAAGGGCTACAGCGCATGTCTGATGAAGACGAGGCAATCAGAAAGAAGCTTTTGCGCACACCGTCGAAATAGCCTTTGCCATGCTTTTGATGACAAATCTTGATCTGAACCGGCCGACCCGACTTTCCAGTTTATAATTTGTGTCGTTTCAAAATAAGCGGTTTTGCTCGATCTGGTGCCTGCCAAAACGCGGGTTGAACACGAGAGTAAAGACTGAGGCGCAATCGACTGGAGGCTCAAGCCATGCCCAAGGCACTCGTCATCCTATCCGGCGGTCAAGACAGCACAACCTGTCTGTACTGGGCTAAAGAGCGTTACGAAGAAGTTGTCGCATTGACGTTTAACTACAATCAGCGCCACATCAGAGAAATCGACAGTGCACGCAAAGTTGCTTCAATGGCAGGTGTCGAACACGAAGTCATCGACATGGGTCCGATCTTCGCCGGGCTGAGTCCTCTCACTGATTTAAATCGTGCAGTCGACACATACCAATCCTCGCAAGATCTTCCGGGCGGTCTGGAAAAGACTTTCGTTCCCGGGCGCAACATTCTCTTTCTCTGTGTTGCAGCCAATCGAGCCTACGTTACCGGTTGCGACGATATGATAATCGGCGTGTCCGAAGAAGATTTCGGCGGCTATCCTGATTGCCGTGCTGAATTCATCGAAAAGATGGAAGCAGCTCTGACCAGCGGATTAGACAAACGAATCACAATACAAACTCCGCTCGTGCATTTATCAAAGAAAAAAACAGTCGAACTGGCGCTCTCACTCAAAGGTTGTATGGAAGCGCTTTCTCACACAACCACCTGCTACAACGGCAGCATGCCTCCATGCGGTCACTGTCATTCTTGCCTGCTCAGACAAAAAGGATTTGAAGAAGCCGGCATCGAGGACCCACTTCTCGTTTCAGGTGCTGCAGATGCTGGGTAAAAATCCTGTTCGTCCTCAAGAACTCTCAGACGGTCAGATACTCTGGGTCCAATCAGTTTTCTACACCTTGCAGGGCGAAGGTCCATTCATAGGAACGCCTGCATTGTTTATCAGATTGGCGGGTTGCAATCTCAAATGTTTCTTTTGCGACACTGATTTCGAGTCATCGCAATGGCGGCCCACGCTGACCGAATTGATAGAGCGGGTTAACCAGGAAAAACCAGAGCACTGCAAACTGGTGGTCATCACAGGCGGTGAACCGTTTCGGCAAAATATTGCACCGTTAGTGGAGCAGCTTTTGCTGATCGGAATGACGGTGCAGATAGAAACTAACGGAACGCTCTGGGTCGAGCTGCCGGAGCACCAAAATCTGCACATCGTTTGCAGCCCGAAGACAAGCTATCTTCACGAGAAAATGTTACCGAGAATAACAACGTTCAAATATGTTCTGGATTCAAATTCGGTAGATCCAGATGATGGACTGCCCAATGCATCAACGCAAAAAGCGGATTCTCTGACTAAAGTTGCCAGGCCGCCTCAGGGTAGTGATGTGTTCGTCATGCCGCTCGATTCAGGTGAGTCACGCAAGAACGAGGAGAATCGGCGCGCCTGCGTAGATGTAGCAATGCGTTTTGGATACAGACTGACATTGCAGAGCCACAAGCTGTTAAACATCGAATAAGAGGAAGTTACGGTCGTGCCAAATCTCAAGCATCTCGGACAAAAAACAGAATACGTTTACACTGACCCATCCGTCGAAATTTTGGAACACGTGCCGAATCCGTTTTCGAATAAAGAACAAAACCCGCATCAAGTCGCTGGAACAGTCCATATAGAGGCAAATGAATTCACCAGCCTCTGCCCGATTACGGGACAACCAGACTTTGCCACCATAGTTATCGATTACATTCCTCGGGAACGCCTTGTGGAAAGCAAGTCACTGAAACTGTATCTGGGTAGTTTTCGCCAGTTCGGTGAGTTTCACGAGTCTTGCGTCAATAGAATCGCCAATGATTTGATCAAACTTCTCGACCCCGCCTACATAAAAGTGGAAGGGAAATTCACACCCCGGGGCGGCATTTCAATCTGGCCGGTGGCTGAGTTTCACCGTTGAATGCTCGATCAATTTTGACCATAGCCCCCTGGTGAGACAACTGCTCTTCCAGATAAAGCTGCATCGGTAGTGGAATGCGAGGATTACGATCGATTTCGAGATAAACCAGCGAACTCATTTTGCTCAGAGGCCTGACCGAATGGCAACTTATATAAGTGTCCGACAGGTACAGCTTCTGCAGCGGCATCTTCACGAGTGATTTGCACGCTTCATCAGAAATATGAGTCTCGTAGATTTTGAGCTCGTTCAAATCAGCCAGACCGCGCAGCATCGCCACGCCTTTGTTGGTGATGCCTGTGTTGTTCAAGTCGAGCGATCGAAGATGCTTGAGTGCCAAAAGCGAGCGAATGCCATTGTCTGTGATCAGTGGGTTTTGACCGATTTTAAGCTGTTCCAGACCGCTCATCTGACCCAGAAGCTGGCAATCGGCATCAGTCAGTTTCGATCTGCTCAAATCAAGACTGCGAAGGTTCCTCAGGGAGCTGATACGCATCAAATCTGCAGTTTGAATTCTGGTTTTCGCCAGGCTCAAAGTCGTCAGTCTGGGCAACTCGACAATAGCTGTGATCAACTCAGGCGAAATGTCAGTGTCCTTTAAATCCAACTTTTGCAAATTAGGAAACTGCAGATGGGTGAATCCCTGAGGTGTAATCTCGTTTGTGCGCAGTCCGAGCGACACGACCTTTGGATTGCCCTCCAGATACATGATGGCGCCGTCATCAGCAGACATTGCAGGGAAATCAATTTCAGTTTTTCCCTGGGCAATTTCTTGAACAGCGAATAGCTCCCCATCAATTCCACCCAGAGGCTGCTTATCGAGCCCTCGCAGGTCATCAGTGAACTTCTTCTCGGTAGTGCGTGCCTCAGCCTCGCGCCGCTCGACTTTAGCTTGCATTTCCATTCTTTCTAGGATCGTAAACGCAGCGCCGAACAATACCACCAGGACTATTGAAATTTGAATCCAGTTGATCTTCGATAAGGCCTTGCCTATTTTTCCCGGCGCGATCGAGCGCACGCTTCGAACACTGCGTTCGCCAGCAACTTTCAACAAATCTTTCTTCAAATCCAGCATTGATTGATAGCGCTGATCAGGGTCTTTCTCCAGACACTTTTTAACAACATATTCCAGAGCATCAGGAAAAAATGCACCTGATGCTGTTTCGCGCAACGGTGCTGGAGCGCAATTTAGCTGCAGAAACATAGTCTGAATAATAGTGTCAGCTTGTAGTGGAGGTTTTCCAGTCAGCGTTTCGTACATCAAGCAACCCAGCGAATAAATATCCGACCGTGCGTCTACCTTTTTTCCCGACGCTTGCTCTGGGCTCATGTACAGAGGGCTTCCAAATACATCACCAGTTTGAGTAAGGCTGCTGTTACCTTCCGCTTTATTGATTTTGGCGATACCGAAGTCGACTATTTTTACTTCCATAGTCAAACTTTCCGGTTTCGTGAGCATGACATTGCTGGGCTTCAAGTCACGGTGCAAGACACCAAGAGCATGTGCATGGTTCATGCCATCGGCGATCTGCACGAACGTCCCAAGAGCCTCCTGATATGGGATGGCGCCGCTGGTCTGAATCAACGTGGCAAGCGACATTCCATCCACAAAATCCATAACCATGTACGGGTCGTCGTCTTCTGTAAAGCCGAAGTCATGCACTGAAATGACATTGGGATGATTCAGGACACTAGCGGCTTTCGCTTCCAGGTGGAAACGTGCCAGCGCCTGCTGGTTCGCCTTTTGAACATTGAGCATTTTGATTGCATAAAAACGATCGAGCAGCGGCTGTTTTGCCTTATAAATCACCCCCATGCCACCGCTGCCAATCTCGGCAACGAATTGGTATTTACCGGCGAAAGAACGCTTGAAGGCAGCCGGCGTTTCTATTACGGTGCCGTCGTTCGGACAGGTCGAAAGAGCCTTGTGTACCGCAACATTGCATGTCGGACAAGTTCTGCTGCCACCGCCGGTCGTTTCGGTCTGGGACCAATCAATTTCAATTTTGCTTCGAGATATGCGCATGACGATATGAGTGTCCTGCAGGCTAGAATCAGGTGGTAAAGGAGCACACCGGCATTGATGTGTTCTTGTCTTCCACTATATTGTCGACTTCTTGCAAACTTCTTGCAGTCGCATTAAACCGAGCGTCTGTGAGCAGAATAAGCTCGCCTGAGCGCCTGGACTCAAAAAACCGAAGCGGACAGGTGATCGCCGTTGTAGATTTATTTACTACATACTCGCAAGTGCTGAGCTCGAGAATAGCGAGTATCGGCCCTCGATTCAAAGGAGCAGCTCGACAATTATCTGTAAATTATAAGGTTTCCATACAGGTTTATAGGATTGCAGCGAACCCTGATGAAAAGCCGAAACCTATAATGGTTATACGTTGGTCGGAGGTATCTATGGCTCCAGTTCACTACAGGCGCGCCAATGAGTTGATGTTACTCATAGCCGCCAATCCCACAACCCCAGAATCCGTTCTCAGACAATTATCGACTGAAGATGACCCCCTGTTACTCGAACAAATCGCGGAGAATCCATCCGCACCGATAATTACTCTCGCACACCTGGCCGGCCACGTAAGCGAACGCATTAGAGTGGCAGTCAGTCACAATCCCAAAACGCCCATTGAAATTATTTATACGCTTATTTACGACATCTCTGCCGACGTAAGGTATGCTCTCGCTTCGAATCCACTGCTCCCACTGCAGGTGATCGAAGAGATATGCCAGGATGATAATCCTTACGTGGCGTCGCGCGCCCAGCAGACGTACGCCAGGCTAACCCAGGAGCGCACGCCTCAGACAAATATCGCGATCACCTTGCAAAATATCCAGTACAAGAAATTTACCGCTGCATCGTAGAAAGTGTATATCCTCGCGATGAGCTTGGAAAAAGGTAAGCCGCAATAACAGCGCTTACTCTTGCTCCGGACTCAAGACTGCATAAACAGCTCCAATTTTTCTTCAAGAATTTACCGCTGCACCAGCAGTGGTGGCTTGTCTGCCATGTGAATTTTGAATACTTCGACTCGTGGCACGGCGAAAGAAAGTTCTTCGCCATTGCGACGCACAGTTAAATTTGCGATTGTGCCAGGCATACCATGAATTTTGCCGACCACTCTCTTGCGATCACCGTCGACAGATGTGATGACATCGCCCTTTTGAATTCCAGCTATCTCTGCTGGCGAACTGGGATGGACCCTGTGCACTCGCCCTGAGTGATTGACTCGCACACCTATGCGTCCTTCCACGTCGTGGTACTGAATTCCACCTACCAGCATTGTCGCGTCGGCAGGAACTGCTTGCGCGAGAGACAGAACGGTTAACAGGGCAAACAGAAATTTCATGGACACCTCTTCATAGCTCCAGGTTCATTTATCAGTGATGTTGATGACAAGGAGAACCTCAAATTGGTTCCCAAGAGATAGCTTAAAATCGAACTTTCACTAAACTTGCGGTCAAATTCTTTCGTCGCCGATTGGATACAGACTCGGCACCACATTCAGTAGCAGTTGCTGACTTCCGAGGCGGCAGTCAGATATACTGGACCAGCGACAGCCTTCGTATAGACTTAAATAGTCATACGGGCGCAAGGTCGAGCATTCTGAACTTTGCTTAATTGGCAAGTTCGACGGGATCCATGCTCCTAATTCAGAGCAACGCCCAGTAATTCAGGTGGAAATCCGAAATACGACCATGTTTACGAGGTTCTGGCTTTGTTAAATCGATCCATTTGCCAATTTACGCTGGCTTTCATGACTTTGACCTCCGCTGGGCAGGCAGTCGTGGCTGCGAACACCGCGGCTTCCGTACCGGTCAAAAAGGCTTCTGTGGCAACTGCTGCGCACAGCTCGACCGATAAGGCAAATCCGTCGAGCAAAGCCGCGCCGGGCGCCAAAGTGATATCGGTAGACGCAGTTCCATTGAATGAAGCTAAGGATTTACCACGTTCCGCAAAGCTAGCTCCAGTCAAGGATTCAGTCGTTCAAGACGCTCAGAAAATTCCCTTTGTCTCATGGGTTGATAATTCTAAGCCCGTTGACGCCGTACTGCTCTGCATCCACGGATTGGGATTGCACAAAGGAACATACGAGGATTTCGGAAAACGCATGTCTCAAACAGGCGTACCGACATATGCCCTGGATATCCGTGGGTTCGGGGAGTGGCAGGACGACCTTAAAACAGGTCTGGATTTTGAGCACTCACTTGATGACATCAAGATCGTCTTGCAATCCATCAAAAATAAGTATCCCGATAAAAAAGTGATCATTCTGGGCGAATCTATGGGAGGCGCAATCGCGCTCCGGGCGGCGGCTATGTATCCAGAGCTTGTGTCAGGTTTGATTTCCTCTGTGCCATCAGGTGACCGCTTCGGTTCTGGTGACACAAAGCTGAAAGTTGGATTGCACGCAGTTCTTAAGGGATTCAACAAACCGATGGATATCGGCACCGATGTCGTCGGAAAAGCAACTCAGAAAGAAGACTTGCGCGAAGCCTGGTTTAAAGACAAGCTCGGACGAATGAACCTGTCACCCAAAGAGTTGATGCAATTCAACTCATTTATGGAAAAGAACTTCCTGGTCGCCAGAGAGATCAAAACGATGCCCGTTCTGTTCATCCAGGGAGCTAACGACCGCCTCGTTCATCCGGAAGGAACGTGGAAACTCTTTGACAGTCTGACCACAGACAAACGTCAGATGGTGTTCAGCAAATCGGCGGAGCATTTGATTTTCGAGGAATCCCAGTTCAGCGATGAAGACCTGAATTTCGTCGAAAAATGGATCAATAAGAATGTCTCGCCGCTGACTGCGCTTCATTTGCCCGCGGATAAGAGTGATTCCACCGACGATGCGATAAAAGTGTCCAGTAACGGCGATTCAACTGGTGACAGCTCGACTGGCAGCGGTTCAACTGCCACCAAATCCAACAACAGCGAGGGGACCCAGAGTGCTCAGCAAGATCGAATGAATACCGCATCACAGCTTGCCTCCGCCGCACTTTCGAAGAGCATGGATGTTCCCCAACATCCGAGCAGTGGTGGTGCCGTCACGGCGAATTATCAGGGTGATCCAGCACGCATTTCATACTGGATCGAACTGGCTCGTGGTGGAAAAGTCTATCGTTGCAACAACAAGACCTCCTTCAAATCTGGCGATGCCATCAAGTTCCACATCATTCCGCAGACTGACGGTTATGCCTATGTTGTGATGAACAAGAGCAGTCGCGGCAAAAGCGCAACCCTGTTTCCATCAGCAGAGACCGGCACCAACAACTTTTTGACGAAGGGTCAAGACTATCCGCTACCAAGCAAGACCTGGTTAAAATTCGACGAAAATCCGGGCACTGAAGAGGTCAGCCTTGTCTTCTCGCAAAAAAAGATCTCCCCTCAGAAAGAACTGCAAGAGCAGCACTATTTGACGGCATACGTCTCGCCTTCGGAAACCGGAAAGAAAGATCTGGTGCCAACGAGAATGCAGCTCAGTTGGGACGATCCAACTCCTGTAATCATTCCGTCTGATTTCTCAGGCAACACGCAATTAGCCGCGCACAGTAGCCTGGTAAACTTATCGTTCAACGGTCCAGGCGGAGTGCTGGCAGTTGATATAGCGCTCGCGCATCAGTGAGGATAATAGCAGGCATGATCATGGCAAAGCGAGTCGCTTTTCTTGCTGGCGTTCTCGGACTGCTTATTCATCAAACCAGTTCTGCAGCCTGGAGCGCCGACAAGATTGCACCGTCGCCGATACCAGGGGTTGAGTTTACCAAAATTCAGGACCTCAATCCAAACGCCAAGCCAACTAACAACCCGATCAAACAGAAGTGGGCAGTGGTAATCGGTGCGTCTAAATTCAAAGAAAAGCGCCTCGATGACTCCGGTTCCGTAATTGCGATGGATAAGTCGGCGCAGCAATTCTACGACTATTTAATCGACCCTCACGGCGGCAGGTTTCAGCCTGACCACGTCAAACTGCTCGTTAACGCCGCCGCTACGCGACAAAATATCGTTTCAGCGCTGACCAGCCCGTGGCTTGGCTCGCTGGCTGGACCCGACGATCTGGTTGTTGTCTTCATCGCCACAAACGGCTTTCCTACTACTGATGGTTCCACGTATTTGTGCGCTTATGATTGCGCCATAGACAACGTCTACTCCACTTGCATTTCTATGCAAACGCTTATGGATACTCTCAGAAAAGACGTAAAAGCTCAGCGCATTATGCTTGTCTTACAGTCTTGTTATAGCGGTGCCGCTGAATTAACTGCTGGCGCGAAATCACTAACCGGCACTTACAGCGGCTACAACATCGACATCGATAAAGTGGCTCTCGGCAAAGGCTACATCATTCTTTCGTCCAGTCGCCCCGATCAAATGACCTGGAGCGATGCTTTCTCGCGCAACTTGATTAAAGCATTGCGCCAACAAGACGGACTTATTCTGTTGAAAGACGCTTTTGAAATTGCTAAAAAGCAAACTGAAGTCGACACGAGTATTATCGGTCCAACTAAAAAACAAACCCCAGTCATGAAAAGCGATTGGACCGGAAACGAGTTGGTGGTAGGCACTCCGTCAATTGAAAAAGTCTCGGCAATTCCTGACAGTGTAAAAAGCTTTCTTTCCGCTGAAGCGTATTATTTGAATGGCACCAACAAACTGACTGCAGGCGACATAGATGGCGCCAGCAAAGAATACGAAGCGGCTATTTCTGTTGACCCGAAATATGCAGATGCCCTGGGCGACTTTGGCGCTCTGAAGACGATAAAAGGCGACTGGCAGTCGGCTTCAGATCTTTACAAGAGGGCGTTGGCAGTGCGTCCAGATGATGCGCTCTTTCATGCGAACTATGCAAGAGTGCTTGAAAAGTTGGGGCAAGCTGATGTCAGTCGTAAAGAGCTAGAGCAATCATACACTTTGAATCCAAAAGACCGGGTCGTGCTTCAAGCTCTCTCTTCGAAGTGTTTGCAAGAAGGCGACCCTGTGCGCGCAGTCAAGTTGCTGCAAGAGGCTGTTGCACTTTTTCCGACGTCTGAGTCTCTGCACACACGATTGAGCTACGCCTTTGCTCAAAACGGCGACATCGCCAGTGCCCTGGCACAAGCCAGAGAAGCTGTGCGCATCGCCCCCGATTCGGCAGCGGCGAAGCTGAATCTCGGCTCGAGCTTGATCATGTCAGGCGACAGAAAAGAGGCAATCGAGACATATCGACAGGCAGTTGCGCTGGCGCCGAAGAATGCAGACGCTCATTATCTGCTCAGCAACACTCTCGAAAGTGCCGGTGACAAGGCTTCAGCAATTGGCGAATTGAACAAATTCCTTGAGCTCTGTCAGCCCAACGATGCTCGTATAGGCAAAGCCCGTGCACATCTACAAGAATTGGGCGCGTCGAACTAATAGCTCGCCTTGCTCCGGTTTGGATTGAGCTGCGTGTCAATTAGGCTATCCTAGGATATATAACTGGCGTAGCTGGAAGTGGCGGCAGTTCTTCACTATAATTTGTAGGGAATATAGGCTGGAGGAGATGTAATGGCTGGAAAAGATGCAAAGGCTGAAAAGGACAAAGGGTCGACTGATAACGATTCACCACCAACTTTGATTCTTGAAATCAAAACTCCATCTGGAGAAAACTGGGGGCAGATTATCGCTGCAGCAAAAGAGTTCAAGACTGGTTCAACCGGCTTTTATGCAAACGGCAAAGTGACCAACCCGAATACCGGAGCCCGTTACCAGCTGGGTGCCAACATCATTTTGATTGGCAGCAAGAAATAGTCTGCGTGCCACAACATGGCTAAGATACTCGTTGTCGAAGACGATCCGGCAATTTGCTCAATAATTGTCGATTGGCTTACGCATCAGCACCATACCGTGGAAGTTTCACACAACGGTCTGGAGGCTGACCAGTATCTAAAAATGTATCAGTACGATGTCATCGTCCTTGATTGGGGCTTGCCTGAATTAAGTGGCGTGGACATTTGCAAGCGATACAAAACAGCCGGAGGGCGCGCGCCTGTCTTGATGTTGACCGGCAAGCACGACATCGAGGACAAGGAAGAAGGCTTCAACGCGGGTGCGGATGATTACCTCACCAAGCCATTTGATATTAAAGAGTTGTCGGCCCGCATCAGAGCGTTGCTGAGACGTCCGACGAACGTTTACGACAATATTCTCAGCATTCGCAATGTTTCGCTTGATCCGAACAATCACATTGTCACCAAAGATGGTGCACCGATCAAGTTGACACCAAAAGAATTCGCAGTGCTGGAATTTTTCATGCGCAACCCGAACAAGGTCTTCAAAGCAGACGCGCTTCTGGATCACATCTGGGATTCCGAAGCAGGCTCTGGACCGGAGACGGTGCGCACTTGCATCAAACGTTTGCGCAGGCAAATCGATGATCCTGGCGTTTCCTCAATTATCGAGAATGTGCACGGCGTGGGCTATAAACTGGCTGCGGAATAAATTCCCGGGTTTGCTACATATCAGGGAATGTTTTCACTTTTCTGTGTCTGCATATCTCGCTCTGACTCGGGATTCGAATCCAGTGGATTAAACATTGCATCGTGAAAAGTAACCTGGATATCGGTACCCTCTTGATCGAAATAGAACGGTTGTTTGAGTCTGGGACCAATTTCTCTTAAAACTTGAACAGCTTCGTCGTCCGTTTCTTTGTTGCGACTACTTTTCATGATTTGTGTCTTCGATATCGAGCCATCTCGCAGAAGATGTAAGTAGACAATGACTCGCTCATGCTTACCGCGATGGCGTGCCCATTTCTCCCTGAGTAGCTTGTTCATCTCTCGCATCATAAGTGTCGCGGCGGGGTCATAAGGTGTGCTGACAGAAGAGACCGGCGGGCTATTTGGATTACGGGCTACCGGTTTTACAAAAAATATCTGCTCATGCAGCGGGAAGCGCACCGGGAGCGGTGCCCTCGAGTTACTGGAGTCGCTTGAAACACTGGAGTTTGTTACTTGCGCCTGTACTGAAAAAAATGTATCTAACAAACCCGCGAAAACGGCAACACCGCCAATTAAAAGTACTTTGCCTTTATTCAACATGCTCTTGAAAATGGTACTGTTTTACAACTCTGCCAGAGATGCGGCGAAAGTGACACAGGCAAAACCCTGAGCCTTATCGCACCGTCAGCAGTGTCGATGAGATCCCGTTCAGTCTGGCGCGCCGCGCCGCGCCAGTACCAGCCTCTGCCGATATTCGAGATAGGAGCTATTATGTTTAGTAGAGCAATGTCCCGTGGGCAGTTTGGCGTGGAAGAAAATAGCTATACATCGCAGACGAGTGGAACAGGGAGCTTTGGCTCCTCGGTTCTCAAGCCGGGGCAGGAAAGCGGGACCGACAGGCGCAACCAGCATTTGGAAAATGCTATCAGATACGCAAAAGAAGAGTCTTTACGGCTTGGGCACAAATTCGTCGGTTCAGAGCAATTGCTGATCGGCATCTTGCGCCAAGACAAAGCCGTCGCAGCGATGGTGTTGAACTCGTTGGGCGTTTCAACCGATAAGGCCAGACGCGAAATGAAGAATATCATCGGCTACGGTGCGGGCATGGGCGAAATTGCCGAAGAAGACCTGCACTCGACTCTTTTGTTCAGGCGGATTATAGAGACAGCCTTTGAGATTTCGCGCAGATTTCGTAGCGAAGAAGTGCGCACCGAGCACATTCTGCTCGCCCTGATCTCGAACGAACGCGGTGTGGCTCTGCGCATTCTGGAAATTTTGAATGTGGACTTGAATCGTTTGCTATTCCTTATCAACGAAGTCGATAAATAGCAAAAAGACCCCTTAAAGCGAGCTACCCAGGATCTAAGATCCTGGGAGCCTCTTGCCCAAACTTGTTGTTAGCTGCGACCGGATGCTTACCGAGTTATATGCGCTTCAATTGCGCCCGCCGCCTTTCATGTATTCAGATTACGATATGGTCTGTGACAACTGTGTGACATGGAAAAAAACTTTTCTAGATTTTGACTTTTTGCTCTCCTGGAGGACTATTCTGCAAAACTGCGCGCAAACCAATAGCGCTGGGCCCGTTTTGTGTGCAAGGCTGAGAAACTTGTTTTTGGGCTTATTACAGTAATACCACCAAAAACGCGTTTTGAACCGGTTTTTGGGCAATTCCCTAAGATTTAATTTGACTGGCGAGGTATAAATCTAGAAGTAACCGCGCCCAGGCAGGTTTTCGTTTAATGTCTGAAGATCAGCGAGCCGAAATATATTGCTGGCGAGGTCACAAATGACCAACTGGCACTGGCCGGTAAAATGTTCAACCGGCTAAAACTGTCACACAGAATTTTGATCTTGGTCGCTGTGCCTATGATCTTTGAACTTGCTCTCTTCGCCAGAGTGGGGCAGTTGCTCAATGAATCCGAGCTCGAAACGCGACGTGAAGCCCATTCCCATGCGATCACCACGCAGATCAACGACATCCTGCGTAAATTGCTGACCTCGGCTGGCGGCATGAGCGCCTACGTCGTGGTCGCGGAACAGACTTATTTGAAGCGCTCTGAACGCGACAGCCATCACTTTATGGATGACTTCGACAGACTGGAACTGCTTGTTCAAGATGATCCAGACCTTCTCGAGCGGGTCAGGAAGATGAGGAAAGTGGCGCTGGAAGGCGTTGCCGTCCTCACACGCATCAAGAAAATTGTCAAAGAAGACAACCGCGTTATGGCGTTTGCCGAATTGCGAAAGGTCAGCCCACTTCTTTCGACACTGACAGCTCAAGCGGATTCTATTACAGGTGAGCAGAAAGCGATTGAAGATCGAAGCCCCAAAATTCAGGAAGAGCAAAGAAAAGCTCTTCATCAACTATTGATGCTAGGTGCGGTTCTCAACGTACTCCTGGCGATGATACTGGCTTTGATCTTCAATCGTGGCTTCACAAAAAGATTGCGCGTCCTGATGGACAACAGTTACAGGTTCGCCATCGGCATGCCATTAAACCCAGAGCTGACGGGCACGGACGAACTGGTGAAACTCGATCAAGTATTCCACAAGATGGCTCACGTTGTGGAAGAATCAGCGCGCAAAGAGCGAGCTGTAATTGAAAATTCAGTCGACGTTATCTGCTCACTGGATGCCGACGAAAAGTTCACGAAGGTTAGCCCTGCCTCGCTTTCTGTCTGGGGATTCGAGCCAGCTGAACTGCTAGGCAAGCGATTTAGCGAAATTGTTTTTCCGGAAGAGCGTGAAGATACCAGAAAGGCGATAAAAGAGTTGATTGCAGGCGCAGAGCGGCAGATAGAATGCCGCGTCGTCAAAAAAGACAGCTCACTGATTGACGTACTCTGGTCGATGCACTGGTCAAACGAAGAGAACAGCTTGTTTTGCGTCGCTCATGACGTGACTGAACAACGCCGCGTCGATCGGCTTAAACAAGAATTTGTTGCCATGGTCAGCCACGATTTGCGCACTCCACTTGCATCGATTAAGGGCACTCTGTCTATGATTTCTGAGGGCGTCTACGATCCCTCTTCTGAAATGGGCAAAAAGAGAATCGTTGACGCGGAAATCAGTATTGACCGATTGGTCAACTTAATTGGAGATGTGCTCGACATCGAAAAGCTTGAAGCAGGGCAGATGACGGTCGAGGAAGACGTCGTCAATCTGGCTCAAGTCGTGAACGAGTCCATTGAGGCAGTTCGAGGCGTCGCCGAGCAGACCAGAATAAATATTGAGTTTAAAGTTGTTGAAGATGTAGATGTCGACGTACTTGGCGACAACGACAGACTGGTGCAGGTAATGGTCAACTTGCTCTCCAATGCCATCAAATTTTCGCCTGAAGGTAGTTCGATTCAAATTGGCGTAGGCGCGGACAATGGTATGGCAGAGGTCCGTATCACCGATCACGGGCGAGGCATTCCAGCTAGCAACATCGAAATCATCTTTGAGCGCTTCAAACAAAGTCAAACCAGCGATGGTAAGCGCGGCAAGGGAACAGGGCTGGGTCTGGCTATTTGCAAAGCAATCGTTGAAGCACACAAAGGCACAATTGGCGTGGAGAGCAGGGAGGGCGAGGGAAGCACCTTCTGGTTCAAACTGCCGCTCTACGAAGATCCAGAAGACCTACGCACCGCCGCTGAGGGCGAGAGCAAACCTTCGACCAGTGAGGAAGCGGCTACAGACGCACCTGATTCCTCTGCGCCACCTGGCGAATTGAGTGCGCCACACTCGGCATAGGCAACTGCCTGCCGTTATCAAATGTAAGATTCTTGCGATTAGAATCGATAGTCGCTGCGCCTGATGATCCGAGCAAAACTCTCGATCCATCGGCATAGCTGATGGTGCCTGTAAGTTGTCCAATTGGTTGAAGGGGGTTTTTCCTCAGCTGTGACGCTGTCGTCAGTCTTTTCACCGGAACGCTTCGTACATTTGTCGCTGCGAGCCGACTTCGTGTCTGGTGGGGAAAAGCGTCAGAAACTCCTGCGTCTGATCTGAGTGGCAAACTGGCGTCGGGCGAATGCGATTGCTCGTTGCCATTTACACCGCTGGCTGCACTACCTGTGTAAATCAGAGCATTCGCTCTCGCAAAACCACCGGTGCCGACCTTAGTATCATGATAATTTGGTATACCGGAAGGAGTCGACATAGGAACTACAGTTCTTGTGTTAACACCGGAACCGTCTACGATCGGCGAGGCTGTCAGTCCGCCCGATATCTGAGCCTGATAGGCTGCGGCGTTGCCGGGACTGTTGGGCGTGAACAGGCCAATCGCTCCTGGTCCAGATTGCGTCGGACCGACGTTGCCCTGTGCAACGCCGCTCGCTGAGACAGTTCCGCCCGGCGCAATCATCCCCGTTTCAAGTTTTGAACTGACTTGAGTGCGCACCGTATTTGGTACCGTGTCAGGCAGCATAAAGTTGTCCCGCAGTGCACCGTAACTGTCTCGGTGCACTCCAGCGCTTGCTGCGCCCGTGGCTCTGTCAGGGTCGCCAGCCCACGGGAAAGAGTCGCTGCTCGCCGGTTCAGATGGCGGCGGCAACAAAATCATGAGAATAAACATTCTCAGTATCGCGCCTTTGAGGGTCATGACATTATCCCCAGTGATTCCATAGCGGCATCCGTAACTCAGTGACCGATTCAGGTGACGGTCAAAGTTGGATTTACGTTCCGCTCTACACCATCGCGTTAAGGGACAGTGCGGGCAAGCCTGTGGTTTGGACAAATGGGGCTAGCTCTTCGGCTGTGGTGAATACATATGAGTCGATTCCGACTTGTCTGGCGCCATCCACATTCAATTGTCGGTCATCGAGGAAAAACACTTCAGACGGTCGCATTTTTATCTGCTCGAGACAATGCAAATAGATATCGGCGGCTGGCTTTACGGATTTGACTTCACAAGAATAAGTGTAATGAGTGAACTCGGGCATCCATTCCAGGTGACGCAGATACTCACGTATATCCGACGGCATGTTGGAGACGATTGCCGTTATGAGCCCACTCTGTCGGAGCTTATCCGCCCATCGAGCCATAACAAGGTTAGGTCTGGACCAGCCAACATTATCGAATTCGATAACCTTCTTGAGTTGCTCTTCTGTTATTTCCTGTCCGCCCTTCCGGGCTATGCGCGTCCAGTACTCGCGTCCATCATAGGTGCCCACGTCGTATTGATCACGCAATTGCCAGTAGAACGTCTTAAAATGGCTCAGTTCGATGTTAAGACAAGCTGCCATGGCTTCTACATCAGACTCGAGCTGATTCATACACAGCACATTTCCGTAATCAAACAATATTGCCTTATAGCTCGACATTGCGCCCCCAATCCCCGGTACGGCACATATGATAACTGATCGAACAAACTTGTTACTTGCTACGGAACCACTGCTACTGCCTCAGCAGCACGTTTGACGTTCTCCAGTCGCTTATCAATTTTCTTCTTGGTGAACAGGTCGATAACGCCCTGTGAGTAAGCCACGCCGGTGTCCAGGTGCGATGAAAGTTCGAGAGTCGTGCTGCGCCCATCGGCAGATGCAGTCAGCACCCAACTGCCGTTCAACGCCCGAAACTTGTCAGATTTGACCAATTTATAATCAATGCGCTCGTTGGGAACTTCGCGCTGGATAAGTTGGCAGACTGCTTCTCCAATCACCGGCAGGGCGTTGAATTTTTGCTCGATCAAAGCCTGGTTGCCATGTTGTTCGAGGACCTTGCTGTACGCCAGATCGGGGTCGTTCTGTCGTTCTGTGTGAACGGCGTCCCAGACAACCCGGGCCGGAGCATTAATACTTATTGAACTGGTAACAACATTTTCTTGCGCCAGAGCGGGAGCCAGCGAAAAGGAGATAAAAGCCGCTAGAGCTAGTGTTTTGCGCATAAAAGCCCTCAGTGTTAACGTGATCACCTTTTCCAAGAGACGCCTCAGTCCCAGGCATGTTCCTGATGTTACGTGCCCGGCGTATATCTTGGAAAGACTTTCATAACCGCCACGACCTAGCTATCATTACTAGGTAAACCTTAAAGCTGGTATGAAGTCAATCGTAAAAGCTGATGACAAGACTTCAGGCGCCGCCCCGCCGATGTCTACCGGATTTCCAGGAGCTGTAAACAGGCTCTGGGTTCGCGTGCTCGCCTGCTTCGTGCTGGCAGTGCCTGTGGCGTTCGTCATCGCAAACGCAATGAATCCTATGCTTGTTCCTATGTTCTCTGCCGGTCTGGCGCAAGAGATTGCCTCAGAGATGGGAATGCAGACCGCCGGCAGTTTCGAAACACTGCGAATCATTTCCTCGCATGATCTGGCCTGGTGTTATGTCACCAATGGTAGTGGCACTGTTTTGCCCAGAACCCGACCTTTTGCACCCAATTTGCAAGAGTATGAAGAGAAGTCGAGAGAAGTCGTAGTTAATAATGCGCGCTATTACGAAACCGTGCAGCGTATGAATGGCACAGAAGTACTGCACATAGGTGTTCCATACGATCAAACCTGGGAGTCTTACAATTCGAGCGCGTTTGTCTCTAACTTTTTAACACCGGTTCGTTTTGGCATCGTCATAAGTACGTTGTTGCTCGTGTTTTTAATTATGCTGGCAATTATCGAGCTGATCGTGTCTCGTCCTCTCTCAACTTTCACAAGAGCTATTGTTGGGGCATCGGCCTCTGCAAACAAAGCCAAACATTTGAAGGCACCAGCTGGTGCACCAACTGAAATAACACAGCTTGCTGTGGCTATCAAAGATTTCGCAATCCTCAATGATGTTTCTAAAGTAACGACCAAGAGCCGCACCGATGAAAGAGATATTGAGCGCGCCCGCAGAGCTGAACTTCGAACAGCTCCGACTCCATCAGGTCCTGTAGCGGCGGTGCCTGCACCGGGCAAAAGCAGCCCATTGATGCGTTCATTTGAATATGAGTTGAGCTCTGCTCAATCAACGAAAATGTTTGCTGAGCAAGCGCTTGGTGGGCTGCACGAGCGCTATCCTGACGTCATCACTCTTTCTGCGTTTTTTAAATTGGATCGCGACTACCAACCAACTATTCTTGCGTCGATGGGCTTAGATGAAGAATCGCTTCAGCTGCTGCGCGAAATCGATCATCGCGAAATTGCCAGGGGTAGCTTTGCCAACGCAAAGTCTGCTGATATTGGTCCGATGCTAATTCGCAGGCTGGGAATCGAAGAACTAGCTTCTATCAACGATATTCGCCGAATTCTCTATCTGCCCGTCAAGCATAGAGATTCAGATCTGGCAGCGATCGTTGTTTTCCTTCAAGACGAAGAATCGATCAATGCCGATCAATTGAGATCGATCGAACGTTTCAGAGATCAAATATCGAACTTCTTCCACAAACTGCTCATCCTGGAAGAGGCAGAAGAAGCCGACTGGACCGATCAGTTGACGGGTTTGCGCAATCGTCAGTTCTTCCAGGAATTGATGGGGCACGTGATTGAGCGCGCCATTCGCACGGAAAACAAGCCCTTCTCTTTGCTTATGATTTCGGGAGACTTTCTCGACGTAAGTTTGCAACATCTGGGCTCGGATGTACGCGACCGATGGATGCAAGAGTTGGCTCGAATTTTGCGCAACAACATCGACATAAAAGATCGGCTGGAGCAATCCGTAGACCCGGCAAATTATGTAATTCGCTATCAGGGTGATGAATTCGCAGCAGTGCTTGAAGATTGCAATATGAAGCAAGCACTCGAGCTGGCATTGCAAATTCGAGCCTCTGTGGAATCTACAGATCAATGGGCTGGCGGGGTCAAAGGACTGACCGTATCGATCGGATGTTCGACTTATCCTGAAGATGGAACAACCTCAGAAGAGATGATTGCTAAAGCGCGAAATGCCCTCCTCTATTTGAACGAACAGATGGGTCCGAATCAAATTTGTCATATC
The DNA here is from genome assembly GCA_036702955.1 of Drouetiella sp. GTDB lineage: Bacteria > Cyanobacteriota > Vampirovibrionia > Obscuribacterales > Obscuribacteraceae > PALSA-1081. Next base: position 79,418 of record DATNPY010000058.1, read on the forward strand.
CAGAAAGTGCCCAAAGGCTTCAAGCCGTCTCGCCGTGGTTCCGCATTCAGTGGCGAGCTGGGAGTGTTGGACTGCGCGGGACTGTTGCAATCAATTGCAACCAGCCAGAAAACAGGACTGTTGAGCGTTCAAGATGACACCGGCAGACAGCTTCTTGTTAGCTGGGAAAAGGGACGACCGCGGCAAGCCAAGCTCGATAACATTACAGGCGTGCCGGCCATCATTGAGTTCGTTGTCACCTTCGAAACCGGCACCTTCACGTTTCAACAAAGACAGAATTATGCCATCGAAAACGCCGGCGACGATATTGGCGAATCGCTCGAGCGCATATTGATGGAAGGCGCTCTCGCAGAGGACCACGTCCGCGCAGCCAAACGTTTGATACCAAATATGGAGCTATTAGTGCGGGCTGTTCCGGGCATCGAGAATGCGTATCGTTGGTTGAGACTGCAAGAAGATCGCGAAGTGACGCGCGATGAACTCACATGCATGCGCACATTGATTAAGCTAGCCGACGGCAACAAAAGCTTGACCAAAATCTTCCTGGATATGAAGGACAGTCCTTCTTATATCGTCTGGCGCGCCGCCGGTGTGCTCGTTGAAAATCGACTGCTGCAGGTCAAAAAAGTTTAGTCGGAATTTCGACCACTAAATTTGCGGATTACTTGCTATCATCAAGTACGTGGGCTTGCGTCGCGTTAAAAACATAAGCTAGCCATCAATTCGCCTCACTGTATTCAGGGAGATTTTCTATGTCTCGATCGGCGTGGACGGGTATGTTCTCTTTTGGAATGGTCAACATTCCATCATATCTGGTGCCTCAAGATCAGTCGCAGCAAGAAGTAGAGCGCTTCAAGCCTGCGTTTGACGAAATTCGTGAAAAAAACAAATCAAAGCGTGAATTTAAAATTCATCAGTTTACTCAACAGCAGCATTTCTTCAAAGACTTGAGCGATCTGAAAACGCTTGCTATTCCAGCAAAGCATGTTATGCAGATCCACGGGTTTCTTCCGTCAAAAGAAATCGATCCAGTCTGCTACGATAAATCGTTCATGCTCTTTCCCGAGAGCGGAGCGACAGAGCCTCTGGTTCTGCTCATCGACGCGCTGGAAGAGAAAGAGTTTGTAGGAATAGGCACCATCTATTTGCGCAATAAGCCAATCATGCTTGCGGTTCAAGCCAGGCGCGGATTTCTTCTCGTAAATACATTGCTCTATCCTGACCAGATCAATACCGGCGCAGCTAATGATCTCAACAAAGCGTTGAAGGAATTCCTTGAAGCTTTCGAGAAGAAAGTAGAGGACGCGGCAAAGCACGAAGAATCTGCTCGAGCTTGATACCGTCTAATTCTAACGACTCTTGTCGTGGCTTTCGTCATGGCTCGAATCGTTGCGGGCGTTATGGCTCGAATCCTCGCTCGCGTCATGGCTTACATCACTTGCGGGCTGAGCCGCCGGAGTTTCGTAGTGTGGTGTGGTGTGATTTTTCCACAGCATGTTTCCGAGCACGCAAATCATGGCGAAGATGATGATGCGTCTGATGATTCGGAAAAATTTCGGTGCCATAAGTTACTACTGATTGTCTACTTTAAGTTACGAGAGGTTTGCAAAGCGGTTAAATATATGGGGCATTTGAGGCCGATCTGATATCGTTCTTACAACTATAAACTTCGCCGGAGCCAGGATCCACATGTCCCAGCAAACTGAGAACGCTGCCAGCAGAACGAAATCAATCAAACGCTCACACAGCATGCGTTTCGGAACATCGATAAATGACGACGGAACTGTATCATTCCGACTGTGGGCACCGAACTGTCGGTCAGTCAAAGCTGTCATAAACGAAAACGGCAGTGAGCGAACCATCGACATGAAAACAGTTGATGGCGGATGGACTGTCGGCACTGGCAGGGTGGCGCCAGGAGCCACCTACAAATTCGTCACTGATGAGGGTCTTGCGGTTCCTGACCCTGCCTCGCGATTCCAACCCGACGATGTGCACGGCAGCAGTGAAATCATCGACCCGACCGCATTCGAGTGGCGAGACAGCGACTGGAAAGGACGCCCATGGTCCAGCACTGTTCTATATGAACTGCACGTAGGCACCTTCACACCAGAGGGCACCTTCGCTGGAGTCGAAAGCAAACTTGATTATTTGCGAGACCTGGGCATCACGGCAATCGAGCTTATGCCAGTTGCTGATTTCCCGGGCAAATTTGGCTGGGGGTACGACGGTGTCTTGCCTTTCGCCCCGGACAGTTCATATGGAACACCCGATCACCTCAAGTCGTTAGTTCAAACAGCGCATCAGAAGGGCTTACAGGTCTTCCTGGATGTGGTGTACAACCACTTCGGTCCGGAGGGAAACTACTTGCACGCTTACGCCGGCGAGTTTTTCACAGACAGACATAAAACCCCATGGGGAGCAGCGCTCGATTTCGAAGGGCACACCGAAGTGCGCGAGTTCTTTATCGAAAACGCGCTCTACTGGCTGGAGGAATACAATATAGATGGACTGCGCCTTGACGCCGTCCACGCCATTAAAGACGATTCGTCCACTCACTTTCTCGCTGAGCTAGCCAGCCGGGTTGCATCAGGTCCGGGCACGACACGTCACCGCCACCTCGTTTTAGAGAATGACGACAACATCGCCAGCTTTCTCGAACGTGATAAAACTGGGAAACCTTCACTTTACGCCGCACAATGGAACGACGACATCCATCATGCCTACCATGTCATCGCCACAGGTGAATCAGGCGGATATTACTCCGATTACGTGAAAAATCAAAAAGGCGATACCACGCTTGCTCTGCTGGGACGAGCCCTGGCAGAGGGTTTTATCTACCAGGACGAGCCATCGAACCTGCGTGACGGTGAACGTCGCGGAGAAAAAAGCGCACACTTGCCACCCGATGCATTTATATCGTTTATTCAAAATCACGATCAGGTGGGAAACCGCGCCTATGGTGACCGCATCGCTGCCCTGACAAATCCAAGCCTGCTCAAAGCGCTTGTTTCAATACAACTGCTTGCGCCCAGCATCCCGCTTCTATTCATGGGAGAAGAATGGGCTGCCAGCACGCCATTTATGTACTTCTGCGATTTAGGGCCGGAACTTGCACCGCTCGTCACGGAAGGGCGCCGAAATGAATTTGCGAAGTTTCCAGAATTTTCCAATCCAGAAACAAGGCACAAAATTCCTGATCCATGCAGACAAAAAACTTTTGAAGAGTCCAAGCTCGACTGGAAGGAAGTGCAGAACTCCAGCCCTCAATCTCACCACAAATCTCACCACGACTTCGTTCAGTCGCTGCTAAATCTCAGGCAATCGCACGTGGTGCCACTAATTTCGCAAATCACCTCAGCTACATATAAAGCTGAAGGGAACATCCTGAGTGTCCAGTGGAAAGCTGGTAACAAGCCAATATTGACGCTCCTCACCAATTTATCCAGACAAGCCGAAACCATAGCGAAATCAATTAGTCCCTCTGACCAGCTGGCAACACTTTACGAAGGCGACGAGGGTTGCGCAAGACGAATTGCCTCAGGCCACGTGCCACCATACTCGGTACTGTGGCAGATCGAACAATAAGGAGACCACTGTGAAAAGCGCTACTACATCCCGACCAGCAACCAGCTATAAGCAGTGGGGTCTGCATGTGCGGGTCGCGTCACTGCGCTCGAAGCGAAATTGGGGTATTGGTGACTTTACCGATCTCAAAAATGTTGCGAACTTTGCCAATGCTAAACATGCTCACGTTATTTCTATTGAGCCGCTGCAGCCAGTGAACGCCACAGATGATTGGAATGTGGTGTTATTTGCGTCGCGTTCGTTTATCAGTGCAGCTTACATAGACGTTGAAGTTGTTCCAGATTACAACGAGTCGGATGAAATTCATCGACACGTTTTAGCTCCGGCATTCCAAGCCAAGCTTGCAAGCTTGCGCTCTGAACCATTAGTAAATTTGACTGAAGTCACAGCCAGCAAGATGTCGGTGTTGCAGTTGTGCTACCAGCATTTTCGCGAAGCGCATCTGGGCAAAAATACAGCTAGAGCGGAAGAATTCAGAGCCTACCAGAAACGCAACGGCCAGTCGCTGCGCGAGTTTGCCCTGTTCGAAGCGCTGAAAGAAAAGCTCGAAACAGGCACGCCCGGTAAAGGTCAAAGTTGGAAGTCCTGGCCGGCAGCATACCAGGGTCTCAACGCTGAGGGCACCATCGAGTTTGCTCAATCAAACCTCGAACGAATCGAGTCTTTCGAGTACGTTCAGTGGATCGCCAGTGATCAACTTAGTTCGATTATTGACTATTGTCTGGACAAACAAAGTTTCTCGACTCTTGCAATTCAGCAACCAGATCGACTTGATGTGTCTGGACCAGATTCCTGGATAAGCCAGGCAGATGTATTGGAGCATGATGCTGCTTCTGTCTCTCCTGTTGCTTTTGTCGCCGCCACTGGTTCCATCGCTCCTGGTTCTACAGCCGCTGCAACTGCTTCAACTGTTAAAGCCGTTATCGCAAGTGACGGATCAGCATTTGAGCTGCATGTCTCTGGTGCCGACGCAAACTCAGACCTCCACTATGTCACCGATCACGACACTCTCGAATCATTGCGAGGACAAAATTCTCAGCTGCTGCTATTGCCGCTCCTCAATTTCCTGCATGATCCTGGCGACTCTCCGCCAACAGACTGGCGCTCCAAAATCAGTCACGATCTCGAGAATCTTCAAGATGAGCCTGTTCTGGAAAGAATTCTACGAGATCTGAACAAGGCTCGCCCCCGCATCAAAAGCAGCGAGAGCTTGACCGGCTCTGCACAAAACGCTCTTCGTCAGTTGCCTTCTGCCACTTATAGATTTCAATTCAATAAAGAGTTTACCTTCAAAGACGCAACCAAACTGGTACCTTACCTGGCGAAACTCGGTGTGAGCCACTGTTATGCCTCGCCTTTTCTAAAAGCACGCCCCGGAAGTATGCATGGTTACGACATCATCGACCATAAACAGCTAAATCCAGAAATCGGAACGGTAGAGGAATTTGACAAACTCGTTGCCACACTGCACGAGCACGGTATGGGACTGATACTGGATATTGTGCCCAACCACATGGGGATTGGCAAGGTCAATCACTGGTGGATGGATGTGCTTGAGAACGGACCAGCGTCGATCTATGTAGATTACTTTGACATCGATTGGACACCAGTAAAGCCAGAGCTCTACGGGAAAGTCACTCTGCCCGTGCTCGGAGATTCGTATGGCGCTGTTCTCAAAGGTGGACACTTCAAATTGCAGTTCACTCCCGCCACAGGGTCGTTAGCAATCAGATATTACGATAACGAATTTCCTGTCAATCCAGCCACTTATCCTCAAGTGTTGGGCAATCGTCTCGATGTTCTCAAAGAGCGTCTCGGAAAAAACAACCTCGACGTCATGGAATATGAAAGCATTGTCACTGCCCTGGCGGCGCTACCCTCTCACACAGAGCGCAAACTTTTTAGCGACCGGGTCCGCGAGAAGCAGGTGCAACTGAATCGCCTGTCGAACTTGTGCAACCAGAATCCCGAAATCACCAATTTTATTCAACAGAATTTAAGCGAATTCGAGGTGCGCCCGGATGATAAACAATCGTTCGATCGCATGCATAAGCTGCTGGAAACGCAGGCGTATAGGCTCGTCTTCTGGCGTGTGGCCTCGGACGAAATCAACTACAGAAGATTTTTCGACATCAACGAACTGGCTGCGGTGCGCACTGAAGATCCGCGGGTTTTCGCAGAGATGCATGACCTCGTCTTCAACCTTGTCGGCGAAGGTAAACTGTCGGGACTGCGTATCGACCATCCAGATGGACTTTTCGATCCCGCCGCATATTTCTCACAACTGCAGCAGAAAGCGGCAGAGCGACTGAATTTACCTGCACCGCCAGAAGCCGATCTGACGCTTGGAAAATCTTCGCTGCCAATCTACATCGTTGTCGAAAAAATCCTGGCACCATTTGAACATCTCGAAGACGACTGGGCGGTGCACGGTACGGTTGGCTATGAATTTCTAAATAGCCTGTTGAACGTCTTCGTCTCGATAGACAACGAGCACGCGATCGAATCGACTTATGAAGCTTTCATAGGACGAGTGGTCGATTACGAGAGTGCCAAGCGAGAGTGTAAGGGTCTGATCCTGGATACAGTGCTGGCAAGCGAATTGCACGTGCTTGCTCACAGGCTCAGTCAGATTGCAGAAATGAGCTGGGAATATCGCGACTTCACGCAAAATTCGCTGCGCAAAGCCCTGCGTCACATCGTGTCAAACTTCCCTGTGTACCGCACATACGTGACGCCGCGCAAGGTCGACAAAACAGCACGTCAATACATAGACTGGGCGGTGCGGCTGGCCAAGCGATTCGGTGCATCAGTGACGCCGGAAGTCTATGATTTCGTGGGCCACGTGCTCTGTCTGGAAGCAGCTGAAACGCCCGCTGAGAATGATGAGGCGTCGCTTCAATTCCTGCACGCCATCCAAACCATTGCCATGAAATTTCAACAATTCACGGGACCGGTAATGGCTAAAAGCGTTGAGGATACGCTGTTTTATCGTTTCAACAGGTTTGTTTGCCTGAACGAAGTGGGCGGAGAACCTGACCGGTTTGGTATCACGGTGGCAAGCTTCCATCATCAAAATACACAGCGCCAGTTGCGCAGACCATACGAAATGTTAGCTTCTTCAACCCACGACACGAAACGATCGGAAGACGTTAGAGCCAGGCTGGCAGTTCTTTCTGAATTACCCAGAATATGGGACCAGAAAACATCTCAATGGGCTCGCATCAATCGCAGCCGCAAAACTGTTCTGGATGAAGAACAAATGCCCGATGCTAACGATGAATATCTAATCTATCAGACACTGGTCGGGGCCTGTCCTGTTGGCGTTACAGGCACTGATTGGCTTGACGACTTCAAAGCGCGAATCACTGAATACATTTTAAAGGCAGCTCGCGAATCTAAGTCTCACACCAGTTGGGTCAACAAAAACGTCGAGTACGAGAACGCTCTTTCATCTTTCATAGATAAGATTCTGTCGGTCTCGCCAACCAATCCGTTTCTGGACGATTTTATCGAATTTCACAACGCATTCTATTCGCTTGGTCTGATCAACAGCCTGGCGCAGGCTGCTCTTAAATTCACCTCGCCGGGAGTTCCGGATATCTATCAGGGCAATGAAATTTTCGATTTCAGCCTCGTTGATCCCGACAATCGCAGACCGGTTGATTTTGGGCAACGAGCCCACATGCTCAACCGCGTCAGTAAGCACGTTCAAATCGGCGCCGTTGCCTCCGACCAGGCAGCTGCCAAACAAGCTGATTTTCTAAAGAGCTGTTTGACCGAAATCGACGACGGCACCTGTAAACTTTTGATAGCGGGCGTCTCGATGGCTTGCCGCAGGCAATTCGAAGATATCTACACGCGAGGCAGGTACATACCACTGTCCGTGAGCGGATCTGCCGAGCAGCACGTGATCGCGTTCGCAAGAGAATTAGAAGGAAACTGGTCGATTACGGTAGTACCGCGACTGGTGGCAACATTGCTGCAAGCTGATTCTGATTCAAAACTAGCGCAGAGAACTGTTTTCGACATATTGTCAGGCGCTGCTGGATATGATGTCTGGGGAGATACCAAAATTTCCTTACCATCTGAGCTGCAAGAGCACAATCTTATCGATGCATTTAGCATGCAAATCTTAAACAAGACAGACAATGTTATTAAAGCAGCGGATGTGTTTAACACCTTTCCAGTTGCGATAATAACAACGACTAAGTGAGTACGATTAACAGGTAGCCAAGATCTATGCAAGTAACAGAAGGAAAGCCGTATCCCCTCGGTGCGACCTGGGACGGACTCGGGGTGAATTTCGCGCTCTTCTCGGAAAACGCGACCAAAGTAGAGTTGTGTCTGTTCGACTCGCCCGATTCGACGCAAGAGTCGCATCGAATCACGCTGCCTGAGTACAATGCGCACGTCTGGCACGGATTCGTTCGAGACATACGACCGGGGCAACTCTATGGCTACCGCGTCTACGGACCTTATGAACCAGACAAAGGAATGCGCTTCAACCCGAACAAGGTTCTGGTCGACCCCTATGCTAAATCAGTGCCGCGGTCGGTCACCTGGGACGACTCTCTCTTTGGCTACAAGATTGGTAGCAAAGAACAAGACCTCTCCATGGATACACGGGACAGCGCTCCATTTGCACCGCTGGCAGCGGTGATCGACCCCTCATTCATCTGGGGCGAAGACAAATTGCCGCAGACACCCTGGAACAAAACGATCATTTACGAAGCCCATGTTAAGGGTCTCACCATGCTCAACAAGGATGTGCCCGAAGAATTGCGCGGCACATATGCAGGCGTTGCCAGTGCACCGGTAATCGAGCATCTGACGAAGTTGGGAGTGACTGCCATTGAATTGATGCCGGTTCATCATCGCACTAACAATCGAAATTTCATCGAGCGCGGTCTGACTGATTACTGGGGTTACAACACACTTTCCTTCTTTGCGCCTGATACACGTTTCTCTTCCATGAAAGGACCAAACGAAAACGTGCAGGAATTCAAAATGATGGTGCGCGCCTTGCACGCAGCAGGCATAGAAGTTATTCTCGACGTCGTCTACAACCATACCGTTGAAGGCAGCCACCTGGGACCAACACTGTCTTTCCGAGGAGTAGATAACTTTTCGTACTACCGCACTGTCGAAAAGGACAACCGCTATTACATGGACTATACCGGTTGCGGCAACACACTAAATATGGTGCACCCGCGAGTCATTCAATTGATCATGGATTCGCTGCGTTACTGGATTCAAGAAATGCATGTCGATGGTTTCAGATTCGACCTGGCTAGTGCCCTGGCTCGCGAGTTGTACGACGTCAACAATCTGTCTGCGTTCTTCGATGTTATTCAGCAAGACCCGATTATCTCTCAAACCAAACTGATCGCTGAACCGTGGGACCTTGGTGCAGGCGGCTACCAGGTAGGCAATTTCCCTGTGCTCTGGACGGAGTGGAACGGGAAATATCGCGATACCATGCGGCAGTTCGTCAAAGGCGATTTCGGGCAACTCGGTCAGGTCGCCTCTAGAATGACAGGCAGCAGCGACCTGTACGAGCATAGTGGCAGAAAGCCGCACGCGAGCATTAATTTCATCACCTGCCATGACGGCTTTTCCCTGCAAGATCTGGTCAGCTACAACGAAAAGCACAACCAGGCTAATGGCGAAGAAAACCGCGATGGAGAAAGTCACAACAACTCATGGAATTGTGGTGCGGAAGGCGATACCGAAGACAAAGCCATATTGAAACTACGCTATCAACAAAAACGCAACTTCATGGCGCTTTTGCTGCTCTCACTGGGCGTTCCTATGCTGAGTGGCGGAGACGAACTAGGTCGCACTCAAAAGGGAAATAACAACGCATACTGTCAGGACAACGAAATTAGTTGGTACCAGTGGGATTTGAGTGCAGACGATCAGGCATTCCTTGATTTCGTACAAAAGCTGATCGCAATTCGAAAAGACCAGCTTGTCATCCACAGAAAAACATTCTTCAAAGGCTCTGGTGCCGATGGTGCTATGAAGGACATTTTCTGGCTGAATGTAGATGGCAAAACCATGGAAGAGAAAGACTGGACCGACGCAAGCAAGCGTGTTCTGGGCGTTTTGTTGGATGGCAGTCAGCTGATTGAGACAGACAAGATGGGCAGAACCCAGCGCGGCAATACGCTCCTGGTTCTCCTCAATGCTCATCATGAGGACGTGCCGTTTGTTCTGCCCGACCATGACGATGGGGACTTCTGGCGATTGCTGCTGGATACGTCTGAAACGATAAAGAAAGCGACATTTCCGATGTCCAAACGTTTCACGCTTAAGGCGCGTAGTGTGGTGCTTCTACAGCTGGACAAGACTGTCTAGAAACGTACTCATGCAGCGGAACAAAGCTGTCGCCATTGCGCGCCTGTAGCTATACACACCTGTTAGCTGATCGAGCTGCTTGGCAGATCCTGTTTGAGCATGAGGGAATCCTAGGGATGCCGTGCAAATGTGAGAATCTCATCCAGATACTCATTGATACCGGCAACGGTAGCACGCAAGTCCTGCAGCATCGGGATACGGTCTCGAAGCAAGTCGATGGTTACGTCTTTGTGGAGCGGGATGGACCCAGCCAGTTCCTCCAGGTGCTTTTTGCTGGACGGCTTATCGAGTGGTTCGATGTAATTCAGTTTGATCCATCGATCGATCAGTTGCTCTCGGCGCGATTTCTTCTGTCCGGGTTCATAGTCATTCAAATAATTCCATACCAGTGGTGGATATTTATTCGGCTCGTTTGGAACAAGACCAAAAATCGGTGCCAACATGTTCGGATCTCTGTCTGAACTCCGTTTGGCACCTCCCTGAATCTTCAAGGCATATGAGCCAATCAGCGCTGTCAACGCGCCAGCAATCGCTCCCAGTTCATTGCCGGCGTTTTGATATTTCATGGGCGTACCAATAGAGATGGCGCCCTGTGTCATTGCCAGCGCACCACCACTGGTAAAGTTCAAAATGTTGTTATATCGAATCGCCTGGTCCCGCTTCTCCTCCAGGACTCTTGCCACTGCATCGTATCCGGATACCTGGCGATCAAGCTCTGATATCACTCTACGCGTCGATAAGAACGCGCCGAGAATGTCTTCGTAAAGGTCCTGGCGAACGCAGATTACTTCCAGACTGTGAACCCTCTGACCGGGTACGTACTGGTGAGCGGCTTTGAGATCGTTCAACTCGGCAATTTCATCGAGCATTTGCAAATCTTTGGCCACCTTGACGGCGCCGATTGAAATCGGTCCTTTGCCGTTTATTGTGACATCGTAATTTTTTTTGCCATTTGATTCGATTTCATCGGCATCGTAAGGAACAGCTCTCTCTTTCTTTCTACCCTTCGTGGCAGGCTGTTGAACACCCTCAGCGGCAGGGGCTCCGGGCGACGCATAGGGAGCTACATTTGGACTCAACCTGGATGAGTCTTTGTCTACAGGATTTTTGGCATCCTTCGCGACTGGCTTAAGCAGCTTCTCGTCGTCGGTGACGGGACCGGCCTTGAAATCGCTGCCGGAAGTAAACGGCTTTCCGGACGCAGGGTCAACCGCACCAGTGTTTTGGCTGGGCTGATCACCTTGTTTTGGATCAGGCTGGTTAGCGGCTTCAGCCGTCAGCGCCAGGGCTCCAAACGACGCCGACAATAAAATTGCCGCCGAAACAATTGCCCTGATTTTGAATACGCCGCTGTTCACCCGAGTGAGATTTCCACATATCTAAAGTCTAGATTAGTCTACAAAGAGCGTTTCCAGCCGATAATGAGAAAATACTTTGGCTATGAGCGTATATATGCTTCAAGTTGAGCGCTCTTCACAGGTACAATGTCGACTCAAGTCGACAGAAGAAAAGCGCTCTTTCCTTGCGTGGCGAGCCTCAGACTCAGCCCTGAGCTTTGAACATCACCATCGAAAGTGGCGGCAATGTAAGAACAAGCGCATTGCGTCTTCCGTGGAAAGAAACAGGGCTGGCTTCGACACCACCCAAATTACCCTGACCGCTGCCACCATAATTGACGGCGTCGCTGTTTAATACTTCTTTCCAGAAACCACCATGTGGCACTCCAATCATGTAGTTATGTCTTGGCACAGGAGTGAAGTTGCACGCCACCACCAGTGCGTTTTTCGGATCCTTCGCGTTTCGCATGTAAGTGAAAATGCTCTGCTCATAGTCTGTGCAATCGATCCATTCAAAGCTCAAGCCACCATTTTCTAATTCGTAGAGCGCCGGCTCTTCTTTGTAGATCTTGTTCAGGTCCTTCATCCACTCGTGCAATCCGTGGTTGAGATGATTGTTCAGCAAGTGCCAATCCAGGCTGGCTTCGTGATACCACTCGTTGTATTGACCGAATTCGCCACCCATAAAAATAAGCTTCTTGCCTGTTATCGTGTACATATAGCCAAAGAGAAGGCGCAGATTGGCAAACTTCTGCCAATCGTCTCCAGGCATTTTGGAAAGCAATGAGCGCTTTCCGTATACAACTTCGTCGTGCGAAAGAGCTAAAACAAAGTTTTCTGAATAGGCGTAGAGCCCACGGAATGTCAGCTTGTTATGGTGATACTTGCGGTGAATTGGCTCATGCTGCATATATTCGAGAGTGTCATGCATCCAACCCATGTCCCACTTCAAACCGAAACCAAGCCCACCCAGGTAGGTAGGTTTCGAAACCTGCGGCCACGCGGTCGACTCTTCGGCTACAACGAGCACATCTGGATGTTCGAGATAAACGCGCTCATTAAGCCGTTTCAAAAAGTTGATAGCTTCGATATTTTCTCTGCCACCGTACTGATTCGGCAACCACTCGCCGTCCTTGCGAGCGTAGTCGAGATACAGCATCGAGGCGACTGCATCGACTCGCAAACCATCGATGTGATACTTGTCCAGCCAGAAAAGTGCGTTGCTGATCAAAAAGTTGCTGACTTCATAGCGACCGTAGTTGAAAACGTAAGTGCCCCATTCTTTATGCTCGCCCTGGCGCTCGTCCTGGTGCTCGTAGAGGTGCGTGCCGTCGAAGTTGCCCAGACCGTGCCCGTCCTTAGGATAGTGAGACGGCACCCAGTCAACCAGTACGCCGATGCCGTTTTGATGCATCACATCGACGAAGTAAGCGAAATCATCAGGGTTGCCGAAACGGCTTGTCGGAGCAAAGTATCCAACGACCTGATAACCCCAGGAAAGGTCGAGGGGATGCTCGGCAATCGGCATCAGCTCCACATGAGTGAAATTCATCTCTTTGACATACTTGCTCAGTTTGTCAGCCAGCTCGCGATATGTGAGCCAGCGATTGTTTTCTTCCGGCACTCGCATCCACGAGCCAAGATGCACTTCATAGATTGAAATTGGTGATTCCAGTGAGTTTTTACTCGCTCTGGTTTCCATCCACTTTTTATCATTCCACTTATATTTGTCCATTTCCCAGACAACAGAAGCGGTCTTGGGTCTTTCTTCTGAGGCGAAACCAAACGGATCAGATTTTTCTGACCGATAGCCATTTGCACCTTTGACAAAGAATTTATAGGTGGCACCAACCTTGATACCGGGTATGAAAGTCGCCCAGATACCAGAGCCTGCAATCGGCTTCATCGGATTGGCGTCGCCTTTCCACTCGTTGAAGTCGCCTATGACAGATATCGCCTCGGCGCTCGGTGCCCAGACAGCGAAGTGAACGCCTTTCTTACCGTTCATTTCCATCGGATGGGCGCCTAATTTCTCGTAGATTTTATAGTGATTGCCCTCAGCAAAGAGATGGACATCGTATTCACTAATCAACGGCGCTTCAGTATCGATCATTGTACTCCCCTTCAATTATCACTACTCGTGATACCACTTCAGTATTCCTCAGTATAGAAAGCACCTGCTTTCAAATACTCGAGCACGCTGCTTACAGGCACTCTCAGCCAGTCAGGTCTGTTATTGACCTCATAGAAGATTTCATAAAATGCTTTGTCAATCATGAATGGCAGAAGTGCACGGAAGAATTCGCCCCGGTCGGAAGGCACCAGCGACGAGCCCTCCATCGCACTCAAATAGCCTTTCAAGAAAGACGCCGATGACCATGCTTCGCAAGCTTTGGCCCAGGGCAGGAATGCTTCCAGATCCTCCGCTCGATTATGTGTGAACAAGAACAAGCTTGCATAGGTTGCGTAACTAAACGATCGCACCATGCCGGCCACATCTTTCAATGGAGTCTGTTTAGCGATGCGAAGCTCGAGGGGTTTCGATGGTTCGCCCTCAAAATCCAGAATGTAGAAATCGCCACCGGAATAAAGAACCTGGCCAAGATGATAGTCACCATGGCACCGAATCTTCATCAACTCCTCATTGATCGTTGCCAGTCGATCCAGCAGGTCAACTACTTTTGGTCGATAGAGAAGCAGCGATTTTATTGACCGAGCCAATTCTGGTTCCGCAGAGCGAACCTTCTGCTCCAGGAGCTTGAAGACTTTGACCACGTCATAGCGCATGTTTGCCGAAATATCGATAAGCTCATTTCTGCTGATCGATTCTGGTTGGAACGCCGTCATATCTGAGTGTTTACCGAGTGCTATATGCATTTCGGCAGTGCGAGCCCCAAGCTTAGCGGCATCTTTTATGTACACCCCGAGCAGCTCGAACACCTCCTCGGGAGGTTCGAGGTTAACCAATTCGGAAAGCGGCACTGCAGGCGGAGTCATCTTGGAAAGAAGAGCCGACTTGGTACCGCACCGCTCGTAATACCGTCTGAACTCAGCGATTGTATAAGTCCAGGCATCGCCCTGATTTTGCACATATTCTTGCAGCAATCCGAGCGTGTAAAGCTTGGCGAGACGAGGATTCGTGTATCCAACAACACCCGCAGCCGCAGGCACCTGAGAAAACGGCGACACTTCAGTTAAGTATCTGGAAATTTCGTAATCGGGATTCAGCCCGGGCTCGAGGTGCCTGAACAACTTGAGGATGAAGCGATTGCCGTAAATTATTGATGAATTGCTTTGCTCGCTCTCGACGCGCTTGACAGGGCTCACAACTTCACCCCTGGCACTGATCACGTCGTAAGCAGGCAATTTGAAAGATTCAACAAAACCGACCTGACCGCGAATCCGCTTATCATCGGCTATGTAGGCAAGAAGACCGGCGTTGAATTTCTCGTTATCGAGTGCATCATACAGTACGGCTTTTCTCTCTTTGTCGGTCAATTCAGCGATCACGGAAGGAGGCGTCTTCGGTGTAGCAGTCGCTAGCTCTGCATCTGTGTTTTCGATTTCCAGAGCGACAAACATGTTGTAGAGATCCATCTCGCCATCCGAGTAGTGAATCTCCAGAACCAACATTCCAGATTGCACTGCTGTAGCGGCGGAGAGGTCGATCCAATCGCTCACCTTAGTTGATGAGACCACCTTTGATTTCTTGCCGAACCAGCGCTGTCCTCGAATAAATTGAGGGATAATGCGGTTCTCCAGAATCTTCTTAAATGGGCTCGTCAACAATGTATTGATGGACGAGACAGTATCGACTACATAAATACTTTGAGACTCAATGCCTTTGGCAGCGACCGGGGCGGTTTCCGCGAACGGACTGACTTTGTTGGTGGCAAGTTGCAACCAGTAGAAAGAGTGCCCCGCCAATGTCAGCGTATACTTCTCTTCGGTGATCGGATGGAAAGGCACCAGCCCGAACATCTCGATCGGTGTCACGCCCGCGTGCTCTGGAAGATCGAGGCTGACTGACTGAGGGTATCTCGACAGATTCGCGACGACCAGAACGGTCTCGCCCTCGAACGAGCGCTTGTACGCAAGAATTTTTCTGTTTTCTGGATATAGCAATTCAAGCGTGCCGCGACCGAATACTTTATGCTGCTTGCGTAACTTGATGACGGATCGCATCCAGTTCAACAACGACGATGGATCGAGGTTTTGAGATTCGACGTTGATAGCCTGATAGCCTGTTACCGGGTCCATGATTGGTGCGGAGTAAAGTTTGGCGAAAAGCGCCTTAGAAAATCCGGCATTGCGGTCTCCGTTCCACTGCATCGGAGTGCGCACTCCATGCCTGTCGCCGAGAAAAATATTTTCGCCCATGCCGATTTCATCGCCGTAATAGACGATTGGAGTTCCAGGCATTGAAAAAAGAATGCTGTTCAGAAGTTTGATCTTATCTCTGCTGTAATCAAGCAATGGAGCCAATCTTCTTCTGATGCCAAGATTGATTCGCATCATCGGATCATGAGCGTAAGCGTTATACATATAGTCACGCTCATCCTCAGTCACCATTTCCAGCGTCAGTTCATCGTGATTGCGCAGGAACATCGCCCACTGACAGTCGTAAGGAATGTCTGGAGTTTGTCTGAGAATCTCAGTGATCGGATGGCGGTCTTCTTGATGCACTGCCAGGTAGATGCGCGGCATGACTGGGAAGTGGAACGCCATGTGACATTCGTCGCTGTCGCCGAAATATTGAATAACCTCAGTCGGCCACTGATTGGCTTCCGCCAGAAAAATCCTGTTTGGATATTCCTCATCCAGAACTTTGCGCATTTCTTTCAAAATGGTGTGAGTATCTGGAAGATTCTCGCAGTTAGTGCCTTCTCGTTCGATCAAGTATGGAATAGCATCGAGGCGCATGCCATCGACTCCAAGGTCGAGCCAGAACTTCATGATTTTGATGATGGCGCGACGAACGTTCGGATTGTCGAAGTTCAAGTCCGGTTGATGATAAAAGAAACGATGCCAATAATATTGCTTAGCGACTGGATCCCACGTCCAGTTTGATTTTTCCGAATCAAGAAAAATAATACGGGCGTCCTGATATTTCTGATCTGTGTCGCTCCAGACATAGAAATCTCGCTTGCTCGAACCTGCCGGAGCTTTGCGAGAGGCATCAAACCAGGGATGTTGATCTGATGTGTGATTGATGACCAGTTCAGTGATCACTTTCAATCCACGGTTATGGGCCTCCCGCACGAAATTGCGAAAGTCCTTGCGGTCTCCGTAAACTGGATTGATTCCTTCGTAGTCTGCGATGTCGTAGCCATCGTCGCGCAACGGCGAAGGGTAGAATGGCAAGAGCCAGATCGTGTCTACACCCAATTCTTGCAAATAATCGAGCTTCTGCATCAAGCCCGCGAAATCACCATAACCATCATCGTTGCTGTCGAAAAATGATTTGACGTGCAGCTGATAGATAACCGCATCTTTGTACCAGAGTGGTTCGAGTTCTGAATAATTCACCGGTGCTCCCTAAACAAAGTAATCAAAATCGCGTTCGGACTTGAGCTTACGCATTACTTTGAATACGTATGCTGGTGATACATGGGGATCCAATTGTACGAAATTAGTGTCACCAGTCCAGAAGAAGCGAACACCGGTGATCAGGTCGTGCACTTGAAATGACTGGTCGGCGCCCAGTTCCGCAAATGGAATGTGCAAATAACCAGACTGGGTGTGATGCGGATCCAGGTTGATAATGACGAGAATGGTATTAGCACCGTCTTCAGTGCTCTTAGTGAAGGCGATCATTTCTCGATTGTCGATATTGAGAAATTTGAGATTTCTGTTTGCATGCAATGCGCCATTGGACCGACGAATCTTATTGAGGCGAGCAATGAAGTCTTTGATCGTATGTGGGTCTTCCAGGTTCCAGGTGCGGATCTCGTACTTCTCTGAATCTTTGTATTCTTCCGCATTTGGCATGGCGTCTGTCACGCACAGCTCGAAAGGTGGTCCATAGATGCCGTAGGTAGCACCAAGAGTGGCAGCCAGAGCAGCGCGAATCATGAATCCGGAACGTCCGCTGTATTGCAAGAAGTCAGGCAAAATGTCCGGTGTATTGGCAAACAGATTAGGACGAAGGTAATCAGCCAACTCGCTGTTATACAGCTCATTGAAGTAGGTCGTGATTTCCTCTTTGTTGTTGCGCCAGGTGAAATAGGTGTATGACTGCGAAAACCCGCATTTAGCCAGATATTGCATGACCTTTGGACGCGCGAATGCTTCCGATAAGAAAACTGTTTCTGGGAAAATCCGTTTCACTTCCAGGATGAGAAAATGCCAGAAGGGATATGGTTTCGTGTGCGGGTTGTCGACGCGAAAAATCTTGACGCCCTGCTGCGCCCAATAAACGACCACGTCTTTCAATTCTTCCCAGAGTGCTTGCCAATCTTCGCACTCGAAATCGATAGGATAGATGTCTTCATAGCGTTTGGGCGGATTTTCGGCGCATCGAATCGAACCATCAGGACGGCGATAAAACCACTCTGGATGTTCGGTGACATATGGATGGTCGGGCGAGCACTGGAAGGCAATGTCCATGGCGATGTCAATACCACGCACAGCCGCTGCATTGATCAACTCATGGAAGTCGCTCAAAGTGCCAAGTTCGGGATGGATAGCTTTGTGTCCACCCTGTTTCGCACCAATTGCCCACGGGCTGCCTACGTCTGTCGGACCGGCGGTGAGAGTATTGTTCGGTCCTTTACGAGCTGCAGTTCCGATCGGATGGATCGGTGGCAGGTAGATAACGTCGAAGCCCATTTCCTCAACGTATGGAAGGTGATTGATGACATCCTTGAACGTGCCATGGCGAGCCTTCTTGTCTGTCACAGATCTCGGGAAAAGCTCATACCAGGCGCCATAAAGAGCTCTCTCAGATTCCACCATGACGCTTAGAATTTTGCTGTACTCGCGAACTCGCCCACGGCGACTGTATTTATGCATGAGCTGAGCCAGAGGCGAACTTGTGAGAACGAGCTGATATTCATAAGTTTCCAGCATGGCTGCGTATTTAACGAGTTCCGAGCGGTCACTCGCCGGTGCATCCTTGATTGCATCGTTGATCAAAACGGCGCCTTCAGTCAGCTCCAGCCGCACATCCTGACCAGCTGCTAACTTCTTTTTCGTATCACGAGCCCAGTTACCGAAAGCATCGATCCAGGCACTGAGGGTGAACTCGTAGTAACCAAGCTCCTCGACCTCAAACACCCCTTCGAACAGATCCAGACCGGGCTGCTTCAGAGACATCGGCGTCTGCAACCACTCTGATTCGCCGGTTTTTCGGTAGTGAAGACTTGCTCCAATGGCGTTGTGACCATCTGTGTGGATGCTCGCTGTCACTCTCACCTTCTCGCCGACGACACGCTTGGCGGGAAATGCGCCCTCATCGACTTGAGGTTGAACATTTTCGATTGTCACCCGCGACTCGCTAAGCAAATTAGGAGCCGCATATTTTGATGCTTGACTTGTCTCGGGATTAGGCATAATTGTTAAGCTTGACCAGCGAACGGTTTTGACCCTGTATGGTACGCGATTATCGGCTTTTCATTCCAGTGCGAACGCCAGTTGCAGGACCATTCGTTCACAATAGTCAACATGGCGCAGAACAGCACAGCGACGGCTTAAATGAGCACTCAGGGGAAAGACAGTTAATTAGCAGATCCGACTTGCATTAAATCTGCGAGAATAGACCGACAAGCCGATAGGGCACGCGCACTCTGCACGCCAGGAGCAAGATCTGATGTCTACAATTGCATTGCAATTAAAGGAAAGCACGAGAAGTGCGCACAACTCAGCCGAAGGGCACGAGTTTCAGAAGCATCTAGGCTCCGGCACGCTGTCAAAACCGCTATATACAGAGTATCTGAGCCAGCTTTTCCTTACGCACAGAGCGCTCGAGAGTGCCATGGCGAGCCAACCTTACATGGGCTCGGTTGTATCTTCTGATCAACTGCAGACCGAATTTCTGAAAACTGATTTGCGAGCGCTGGGCGTAGACCCAGAGGCTGTGAAGCCTCTTGCGATCACAAGCCAGATGCTGAAACGGATTGATGAGTTAGCCGCAAGCAACCCGATCGCACTGCTTGGCTTCCATTATGTGTTGCTCGGCAGCAAGCACGGTGGCAAGTTTATTGCCAGCACGATGAAGAAAGCGTACGGATTCGAAGACGCCGGCGCGATCTATTTTGATCCTTACGGGCAAGAGTTCCAGAGGCACTGGCAACACTTCGTCAATGGCATCAACTCATTTGACATAAAAGAATCGCAAGTCAGCCCGCTCATGGGCGCCGCGAGCGAAATGTTCGCTTATGTTGAAAATCTTGGCGGACAACTGCTGCGTCAGTGATGGCAGAACTAATTCGGTAGCGACAGCCCCTCACAGGCAGAGTGCTCAAATCAATCTCTGAGCACCTGCAGCAGCAACCGACCTGGGGTTAACCGCCAACGGCGACGATGGTTCCGGCTTTCAGTTGCCTGCCGCGCGACATGCGCACATTAGCCATGTTCATCAAATTTTCAATGGTCAGGTCATCACCTGGGCTGCCGGCTAAACCTGCGCTGAAGCTGGCATGAAATGCCGTTTGTTGCTGGCTGGAAAAACGAACGGAAGCGAATTCATTGGCAAGCAGCTGGAGCGCCTCTGCCATCGTGCTGCGGTTTTCACCTGGTACTGCCAGAGCGAAGCCACCCTCGCCCCAGCGGGCACGAATAGATTCAGCTTTGAAGTGAATGCGAAGAAGATTGCCGAGAACTTTCTCGACGGACTCAGCGCCAGCGATACCATGCACGATACTGAGATTAAGCAGATCGTCTATCAGCAAGAGACAAAGTGAAACCTCATTGTCAGCGCTGCGCGCCGCTTTGATCAGCGCACGCGTCGTTTCGATAAATTCCTTCCTGTCCAGCAGACCGTCTTGTCCACTGTGCTTTTGCGAAGGGCTCTGACTGAGATGAGCACGAACGCGTGCCACTAACTCTGGTGCCAGGATCGGTTTGCTGAGAAAGTCTGTAGCGCCTGCTTGGAAAGCACTTGCACGACCGTCGGCATCGCTTCTGGATGTCAAAAACAAAATCGGAATCTGGGCCCACTTGTCTGTTGCTCTGAGCAAACGGCAAACGTCATAACCACTCAATCCCGGCATCATCACATCAAGTAAAATCAAATCTGGTTGGAACTGCTCTACGACATTGAGGATCTGAATAGGTTTATTCAATGCCTCGACTTCGATATTCTCACCGCCCAGAATAGTCTGAATAAACCCGGTCAGAGCATCATCATCGTCGACTGTCAGAACCTTCGGTCTGCCACCGCTGCCGCCCAGTCGCGTCAACAGCTGCACATTCTCGACCAGATCAACTGGTGGCACCGGGCTCCACAAGAAAGATGAGCTACCGGCATAAGCCAGCGCCACCTCGTCAGCGGCATTCTGACCTGCTGAAATAAAAGCCATTCCTATTGGCTTGCCGGGCGTGCTCTCGCGAACCTGCGACGCAAGTCGAAAAATTTGTCCGTCGTCGGCTGCACTCAAGTCAAAAACTGCCGCATCAACGCGTTTAGCCTTCGCTTGAGAGAGAGCGCTCTGAATCGAGTCGCAAACCAGTGCTTCGATTTTTGCGCTTGCCAATTCAGCTAACTGCTTTTCGAAATTCTCAGGTCGGCAAAGAAAGAGCACGTTGGAAACATAATCATTTGGCTCAGATTTTTTACCGCCGCCGACCACAAGCGAAAGTCCGCGCACCGCGACTTCGCCATCGGCCAGCGCTCTGAAAATTTCCGTCCAGAGAACCTCAGTCAACGTATCGCTTGGATCAAAACGACGCAGTAAGTCTTCGATTTTCCCTGCCGCATCACCAGCTTCGCGAAAACCCATGGCCCCGGCGGTTCCACGTATGCGATGCGACAGCATCACGCTGTCATCAAAAGCAATTTTGTTATTCGGCTCCTGCTGCAGAAGCGCCACTGCCTCGGCAAGCGCCTGCCACTGTGCAGGAAGTTCCTGTGCATAAGACTGCTTCGCTTCAGCCAGCATCTGTTGCACAACCAGCTTCGAACGCATGGCGACCAGTTGATTGTGGGTGGACGACACTGGTGTCGACTTCGTTATCGCAACGTCAATCTTCTCGATTTGAAGTTTCAGATCGTCTGCCGTCACCGGTGCGACAAATTGAGAAGGCTTCGGTGGAGGAATGATGGTGAAGTCATCTTTAGGTGCGCTTACAGGCAATTTCGGCAGCAAATTCTCGACTTGCTGAATAAACAATTCAGGAACGATAGGTTTGCGCAAAATCAAAGAAACGCGCAAAATATTTCTCAGCCAATTGAAAGTTTTTTCGTCGCACCAGGTGCCGGAGCAAAACACGACGGGGAAATTGCGACCACTTTCTCGCAGCCAGCTAATCCAGGTTATTCCATCAGATTCAGGCAAACGATAATCGACAATGGCGAGCCCGGGGTCAGTCTCGGCGAAAATTGACGAAGCTTCTTTAGTCGTACGACACTCAAATACTTCATAACCTCTTGCCTGAAACAAACCAGCAACAAGGTTCCGAAAATGCACATCATCGTCAAGAATTAGAATTGGTTTTGTCATACACCCAACTTCGCTTTCAGGAACTTTATTGTTTGCGGAAAGGCAGCTTTCATTTTCTCAGATTTCTCGTCTTCTGTTCCCAGAATAATGCCAAATAATTCGCCGCAGCATTCTTGCTGACCTGCCACGGATTTTTGCAAATAATAAGCCAGATCGCGACTCACCGATGCGTCCAGCCGTTGCGCAGCTGCGGCATCAAGCAAATAATTGTGCTTGTAATCGTCAGTTACACATATGTTGCCCAGACATCTGTCAATTGCGTGACCGCACTCATGATTGAGGGTTCTGAGGATATGACTGGTTGGAATAGGGTCGTGGACAGCCTCCGTGCTTTCATCCATCGTTCGTTCGCAAATTACGATCGACCGACCACCTTGAAACATTCCAGGACAACTTTTCAACGTATAGCCATCATAACCACGTCCTTCTCGATTTTTCATTTCAGGGTTCTTGTCGATTAAGGTAGGTGTTAAAACGACTTCGATACGATTTTCAATCAGAAGCTGTCGCACATTTTTCGGATAGTTTTCTATCTGACTTTTCACGGCAGTAATCAGGGCAGGCGAAACCACGGGATGATCCTGCAAAGGTCTGATTACACGAAAACTGATTTCGTGGGAGGAGGCGTCACTTGCAGCATTTTTCGAACTCGACTGCTTTGACTCACTTGCAGAACTAGTTGCAGAACCAGTCTTAGAGCCATTCGCAGAATCCACCGCATCGGCTGCACTGTTGTCGGCTGGTTGTAGTCTGCGCATGAATTCACGAGCAGAGGCAGCCTCGCTTGAATAAGGAAAACTTCGAATCAGAATCTGGTAGGTCTGTTTTGCCGCTGAAACCTGATTCAGTCCATAGTAGCTATTGGCGATGTACAGGTAAGCCGACGGACTGCGCGGATTTTGCTTGAGGAACTCAAGAAAAACCGGCAGTGCCTGCTTATACTGTTTTTGATTGTAGAGTTTGACGCCATCCTCGAAACGAGAAGCTGGAACAGCTGCCGGCAAAGCAAGCACAGCAGTATTAACGAACTGCCAGAGACAACTTGCCGCCACTACAGCAAGACAAGCCTTCAACTTGAATTTAGCCGCACGCTTCATAACAACCGTCAAATCAGGATGGTCACTATAGTATACAGCTAACAAACCGGTCATTCAGGCAACGAAACATGGCTCTTCTCGGCTCTAAGGAAGCTCGATATTTATGCCTGCTGAAGATGGCTCTTTATCTCTAAGGAAAGTAGTTATCTCTAGCTCTAACGCACCTGGCTATTTTTTGCTTCCATCAAAGAGTCGATCAAATAGATTCCGAGGGCGATCCAGATGCAGACAAATGCATACAAGTGACCGCGGGTGAAAACTTCATGGTAGACAAATACTGCAAGCAAGAACTGGCACGTTGGCGAAATGTATTGGAAAAATCCCAGCGTCGAATATTTCAGTCGTTTACCTGCAGCTGCAAACCATAACAAAGGCAAAGTCGTAACCGGTCCAGCCAGAGCCACGAGCAGGTCTTGAGTAAAATTCTTGAAGAACTGGAGAGAGCCGGTCATCTCGGTCCAGAACAGGTACGCGCCTGCAAATGGAAGCATCAGGAGTGTTTCGACGGACAAACCAACGAGTGGTTCAACCGGCGCCATTTTGCGCAGTAAACCGTAAGCACTGAAGGTGACTGCAAGAAATATCGAAAGGGCTGGAACGCGACCAGCCTGCACCGTCAGTGCTACCACTCCGCTGAGGGCAAGAAGAACTGCGACAAATTGGGCAGGTCTGAGATGCTCTTTCAAAAAGATTCTGCCGAAGGCAACGTTGACCAGAGGGTTCATGAAATATCCAAGACTGGAATCGAGAACTGCATTGTTTGTTACTGCCCATATGAATGCCAACCAGTTTAAGCTCAAAAGCGTCGCCGTAACGAATAGCAACGCAAGCTTTTTGCCTGACTTCAGGGTCGTGAAAAGTTCAGGCATTTTGCCCGTTGCAATCAAAAGAGGCGCCAGGGCAATTACTGACCAACCGACTCGGTGCGCGACGGTTTGGGGAGCAGGAACATTGGCTATGAGCTTCCAGTAGACAGGCACGAACCCCCAGAAACCATATGCCAGCACAGCGTAGAAAGCGCCTTCTAGAGCCTTACTGGTAGCCAGCGAAGGCGCCGAAATTTCTGTAATGGTTATATCACCGCTCTGCGCCGCGCTTTGCTGCGGTTCGAGTGCCATCGGGTCCCCTGAATTCGAATCTGCCGATTGTGACAATAATAGGCGATGTTACAATCAATAGCTACCTCGATAAATGATAGCTGCGAATATCTAGTGAGTCTATTTAAACGCTTTGTTCCAAACAATTATGCAAGTCTGCTCGTCAGCTTGTTGCTCCTTGTTCTCTTGACTCCGTTTGCCGATGTAACCGCGGGCGGGCACACCTGGGTCAGTCTGGCAGTGCTGTATTTGACGGTCAGCGCCGCTCTTGTAATCAGTCCAAATAAATTGGCGTCCACAAAAATTATTACGATCGCCACTGTGGGCTCTTTGCTCTGGACATGCTCAAAATCGATTCCTTATGAACCATTTCACACGCCGATATTTCAATGCATCGCTAATGGCAGCATCATTTTGTTTCTTGCCACCACGGCCTGGCTAATGCTCACCCATATCCTTTTCACTGAAGCTGACCATAACACCATATGCGGTGCGATCTGTGTTTATCTACTGATTGGGGTCGTTTTTGCTCTTGTGTTTTTAACTTGCCTGGAGGTGAATCCTGATTCGATCAGCTTTGCCCACATCGTAAAAAACAGTCCCAACGAAAAGGAGCGTCTGTCTCAACTGATTTATTTCAGTATGTGCACGCTCACCACTCTTGGTTACGGTGACATCGTGCCTGTGGCGAGATTCGCAAGAACACTGGCCTGGCTGGAAGCGGTAGCGGGTCAACTTTACCTCGCCATCCTGGTGGCGCGCCTGGTTGGACTTCATATCGCCACTACAGCAGTGAAACAAGCGCAAGGGAACGATACTAGCGAAAATTGAAATTCATTCCTTCTCGGAATCTTTCTTTTCGGAATCTTTCTTTTCGGAATCTTTCTTTTCGACTGCAGAGTCTTTTCCTTCTCCGGGCTCGGTTTTACTCTTTCCAACCTCACCTTGATCGCCTTTTTGCTCTCCAGCTTCATCACGATCAGATTTGCTTTTCTCAACTTCGCTTTTTAGATTGTCGAGTCCGATTTCAAAATCTCGGCCGATCATGCTATCCATATTCATGAAAAGTCCGGCAAATTTCATCATCACGGAGCTTGGTCCACTCATCGACCAGCTCACAGATGTTTTATCGCCTTCAGGTTCGAGCTTGAACTCGGCGACGTTGTGACCCTCGAAAGGCTTGCTGAAATCCAGCTTGATTGCCACTTTTGATGGTGGCACAGCCTCAATGATTTCCATTGTGCCGGCACCAGCTTTTTCATTGCCGTCCCAGATGTATTTAGCACCCAAGCCTGACTCTTTACCGGCGAAAGAGCGCTCCATTTTGGGATCGAGGCGCTCGTACGGTGACCATCGTTCCCATTTGTGGAAATCAGCAATCAGGGGATAGATCGGCTCAGGCGTTGCTTTAATCACAATAGAGCGCTGCACCACAAACGAATCTGGGCGGGTGGCAATGAATATCGCTAAGCCACCGATTAAAAGCGCAAAAAACAACGCCAATCCTAATATTACTTTTTTGAGCATGGGTCACAACCTTGCCTGACACGAACGATTGAACCTACCTTAATCCTGACGAACTCGTATTAGATCGCATTCACGCGAACTTTGAACCAACGTGGAACTTGGATTGCCTGATGCATACAGATTGCACTGGCTCGACAGTCTCTCCTGGCAGAGCGACGCAGTAGTAAAGGGTTCCTTAGACGAAAGCCAGATCAGGGAAAACCCTATCGATCTGGCGCTGTACTTTGAGTAAATTCATAGTGCCTGCTCTTTGCAGGCGAGGAATCAATTTAGTATCACAAATTTGCTGCTACACCGTGAGCGAGCGCAGTTGCGCTCGCCATCGCCTACTGCTCCACCCGCACGTTCCCCGCGGGCGGAGTGGTGCAGCGTCTCAAATTGGAGTGATTTATGTCGACTGCAGAACTGGAGACCAGAGTTAATCCTGAGGCAAATAACGGCTCAAAACCAGAGCATCAGGAAGAACAACCACCCAACTGCCTGGCTCAGGCTGACGTCAAAACGCCGTGGCTCGACATAAATGCTCGTTTTCAGTTGCGAAGCAATTTCAGAAACGACAGAACCTTAAGACAGAAGTCGGATAAATCCACTCCCTTACCTTTCTTCGGTCTGCCGAGATTTCGCCCTAAGAAAAATCCCAACGGAAACAGTGCTGATGGCTCTGGCGCTGGTGCGACAACTAAAAAACCGTCGAACAGTACCTCGCATGACAAGACAGTTGTATCTTCTGGAGATTTGTCATCCGAAGATGCATCGGCAGGAGCAGGAGAAAATTCTTCTGACGACGCGTCTGACAACGAATCTGATGTCAAAGCCCAGAGTACGGCTGACGGCTGGCACGACCTCAGTGTTCCCGCCAAAAGAAGAATTTGGCAAGGATGGGAAGGATTAGCAATCACTACATTCGGTATCGCCTTGCCAACGCTAGTACTTGGTATGAGCGCAATGTCAATGCCGAAACGCATGACCCTGGTAATGCTCAATCATCCTTTTGAGACGGTCGCGGAGCTTCTTCTGCTAATTTCGGTGCCGATAGCAAATTACATTTTGTGGAATGCCATTTGTAACAACCACCTGCGCTACTCACTGAAAAGAGGCATTTCGATGGGCGCGGCATTGATGTCGTGCCTGATAGCAGCTGCAGTCTGTATAGCTGGATTGTTTGCCGACAACAGCTCGTTAATCGATGACACCGGTGATAGTTTTTCAGCTGGTTTCATCGGATTGGCGATGATTTCGCTGATTTCCGGCTCTGTCTGCGCTTATCTGGTCAACCGAATTCGTCTGACCCGCGATTTCAAAAACTCACGCGCTCAGGTGTTAGCTTTCACGGCTGCAGGAGCGATTCTCTCGTTAGTCACCGTCATCGGTGCAGAATTCAGACCATGGTCGATTCGATTGGCTGAGAAGAAAGCTGCATCTGAGCTACCCGTTGAAAGACAACTGGGACTGACACAATTACGCAATCTCGAACCGGAGCGAGAACTTCTGATGGAATGCTCCGACCAGCGAGCCGCCGGGCTGGTCGGTCTATTTATACCTCTCAAATCGTCGACCCAGCATGAACTCTACTTCGCCATAACCGGCAAGCCGTATAGCTTTAAAGATATTTCGAACACGGATCTGTCATCTATGCCTGACGACTACCTGAGCCGACACGTGGTCGGTGAGCGCATTCCAGGACTCTCGATGAGCAGATCATATTTGAGTGGACTGGTTCATCCGAACACTCTTTCTTCGACAATCGAATGGACTTACGTGTTCAAAAATGATTCCAAAAATGAGTCGCAGGAAGCAAGAGCCGAGATCGGACTGCCACCAGGCGCGGTGATTTCAGGTTTGAAATTGTGGAGACAGGGCGAACCAAGTGAAGCGCAATTCGTGGCGTCAGGAAAGGCTGAAGGGTCAGAGGGATTCACTGAGGTCGGTCACGACAGCCCCGCTATCGTCACAGATTTGGGTCACGGTCGCGCTTTGCTTCATTGCTATCCGATCGAGCAGAGCGAAGAGATGAAATTGCAGGTTACCATGGTTATTCCGCTGAAAGCAGATGGAGAAAAATCCGCCTCGCTGGCACTGCCGAAGTTTATTGCTACGAATTTCGATTTGAACGGCGATCACTTTCTCAAATTTCGTTCGAGCAATATTCTGACCAGCACTGTCAAAAATCTACATTCCGGTCCTGGCACAGGAGGTTTAAAAGCAATTTCAGGAACGCTACTTCCGCAGCAACTGGAAAAATCAAATCTTATCTTGACGGCTGAACGATCAGGAAAGACATCACCGATAGCTGTTCTGGACAAAATAGCGATCAAACTCGAACAGCAAGAGATCAAAGCAAAAGAAGCAAAGGCTCGCAAACGTGCCTCTAAAGCGACTCAGCAAGAGCAAGTTGTTGTAATGATCGACGGTTCAAAAGGCATCCAAACTCAATTCGACAACTTGCGAAAAGTCATGGCCCTGAAAAATGTCAGCAAAGGAGGTCGAAATCAAGCCGGCGCCAGGAAAAAAATCCGCACGATCAAACCCAAATATGTAGTTGAAAAGGTCGTTCAAACTGCCGCCCCGGCTCCCAAAGAATTGGTAATTGTCGTGGACGGCTCTGCCACCATGAAAGACCACATCAAAGAACTTACAAGTTCATTGAAGCTTTTACCTGAAGGCATTCCCGCGCACGTGATCGTGGCTTCGCAGGAGCATCCTGAGCTTCTCAATCCAAAACCGTTGAGCGAAGCTCTTGGAAAACTTGAAACGATGAAGTTCGAAGGAGGTCAAGACAACCTTGAGGCTGTGGTGAGGGCTGCTGAACTGGCTGGTGAAACGAAAGGTGGTGCCATTTTGTGGGCGCATGGTCCGCTACCGGCACTGAATGAAGAGATTTACATCATGCCTTCATATGTAGCGACGCCATCGTTCTACGAGTTGCCACTCGGAAGCGGTGAAACCGACACATACGATTTCTTCAAAAATCATTCGGAAATTGGTCCATTCCTCCAGGTGCCACGCAACACAACTGATGTTGTGGGTGACCTGGGTGCATTTTTCTCGAAATGGAAAGTCGATCAAAATGGCTATGCAGTTAATCTCGCCCAGATGTCAGCCAGACCCGAAAAGAGTATCGACGTCTCGCCTGATGAGCAGCGCGAACTGCTACTGCTGCACGCTAATCAACAGGTGACAGACTATTTGAACACACGCCACCTCACTAAAGCCGCGCGCATTGCAGTCGAATACGGACTGGTCTCACCAGTCAGCTGCGCACTTATCCAATCTGACAGTGTCGATAATGTTGACTCTGCGGAAAACACTGACGAGTCCACTGGAAGCCCCGATGACAGCGGCTCGAACGAAGAGACCGCGAGTGCCGGTGGCGATTCAGCCAGCAGCGCAGACGGTACTGCTGACAGTGCCTCCAGCAGTGAAGATGGAAAGTCGACTGTTGAATCGAGTAACAAAGACGACCAGGGCGGCGATGACAATTTGACTGCTCAATCAGAGGAGGAAAATGCCTCACATAACAAGCGCCATAACTCGTCAAATGCGCCTTCTCTGCAGGGTGCCACCAACGGTACTCTCGGTTCTGACGCAAGCTACGTCACTGGTGTGAATACCGCCGGAACCGTGCGAGTAAACAACCTCGCTAATCTCGAAGCAATGCTCAACATATTTGCAAACCTTCTCGAGGTCGGTTGTGGACTTGTCGGTCTGATGATTGTGTTCCACAGCCTGGCGAACAAAAACTGCGCCATCGAAATGATGGGTCAGGAACTTGAGATCTCACAAGGTCAGCGGATTGCGGTCGGAATAGCCCTCCTTCTATTCGGACTCTCATTCCCTGGATTGCTCAACTGGTTCGTTGCATCTGCACGCGACGCAAACTTGTTCAGCTAATCAAGATCTCACCGCAAAAGAGGAAGGGCAAACGAAGGCTGCCCTTCCTTTTTGCTTGCAGTCAACCAACAGTTTCAATAGTGTTGGGTACGCTGTTGATCAAGGCAAAGACCCTTTAGCATCGTCTTGATGGACGGCGCACGAGGACTACTTTTGAAAATTTCAACAAAGTTGGTTAGCAGTTTAGCAATTGCGATTATAACCGCGTCAAGCGCATTTGCAAGTTCATCACAGCCCCAAACAGCGAGCACTAAAATGAGCTCCATCAATCAGACAAAAGAAAACAAGACAGCGCACCACCGCGAACCAATCGTCGAACGTTACCTTCTCGCAGGAGATCTTGCAGGCGGAGAGTCTCATCTCAACCAATATCTGTGCAATCATCCACGAGACGATCAAGCGAGGTTTGGGTTGGGCATACTGCAGTTTCTCCGCGCAGTCGAATCGTTGGGACAAGACCTGTACCGCTACGGAATGCGCGTCGACGCGTCTGGCAATTCATTATCTCCGCTGACGCGACTGCCGCTACAAGGTAATCCGACACCGCAGATACTAACCTACAATGCTGCACGAGAAATGGTGGACAGTTTTCGAATTGGCGTTTTGAAGGCAGAATCGACTTTATCGGCAATACAAAGCGACGACCTCAAACTACCACTTCACTTCGGCATGATTAAGATGAAATTCAATGGTCAGGGAGCCGCAACTGGTGAATATGACGACAGTCTCTGGAATATCTATTCTAATGTCACAGGGAATCGTTCCATTAAACGAGAACAAGCCGAAAGGTTCCTGATCTGCTTCGACCGTGGAGATGTGCACTGGCTGCGCGGCTACTGCCATGTGTTCGCGGGACTGGCAGAGATTTACCTTGCGCACGACAGTCACGAAACCTTCGATCGCACAGCGCATCTCCTTTTTCGCAACGTAGATTCTCCCTATCAATTTCTGCGATGGAATCCACATCGACATAACATTTCATCATCTGAACTGGATCTGGTCGACCTGATCGCGCTTGTGCATTCTATTGACTGGCCTGTCGTGGAACCGAAGCGCATGGAAGAAGCTCTGCACCACTTCGAGGTGGTCATCGAGCAAAGCCAAATCTCATGGAGATTTATCCTCGCTGAGACCGATGACGACCATGAGTGGCTACCAAGTCCAAACCAAACTGGAGTCATCCCCAACGTCCATGTCACTTCAGAAATGGTAGATGCATGGCAACAGATAATGAGTGAATCCGGCAAGCTTCTCAGTGGCGAACTCCTGATTCCTTTCTGGAGAGGAAAAGAAAACATGGGAGTCAATTTGAGAAAAGTCTTTTTAGAGCCGACAAGATTGGACGTCGTCTATTGGGTTCAGGGATCCGCGGCTTCGCCTTACTTACAAAAGGGGAAGTGCACTGAAGGCAACTTCTGGAGACGATTTACACAAGTATTTGGCCACAACTTCCCGGGATTTGCGCTTTATTTCAACTGAGCAGTAACACCATCGACGGGCGAAGCGATAGCGCGGTTTGCTCGAACATGTTGCTCATAGTGTTATGATTTGCAAACTTAAGACCCTGTGGATTCAAAGTCTCGTTCAATCAGGAGATTGCATGACAAACCTCACTAAAAAATCTGTACTAGCAGTTTCGTTGTCTCTTCTTTCGGCAACTTGCTTGTTGCCAGCTTCATTTGCTCAGACTGATTCAGCAGCGGCACCCGCAGCTTCAGCTCCTGCTGCAACCACTGCCAAGCCAAAGGCTCATCACCACAGAAGAAGACGCGTCAGAAAGAGCGCCAAGCTCAAGCAGGAAGCAACTGACATTGTCAAAAATGGAGTTGAGAACGCTAACGCCAAAGTAACTGGCAAATAATCGCGACCAGCTCATTAAAAACGTAAGGAGCCGGGGGCACTGATTTTGGTGTCACCGGCTTTTTGCATAGCGGACTGCACACCCTAAACATACATTTGAACTTTTCTGCTTCCCTCTCTGATTTCAAGAGATCTATTTTTTTTCCGAGAATCTGCCCCACCTGTATTTGACGAATCTGCAGGTGCTGCCTGCTATCTTATTGACAGAACTGAAGAGCACGTTCGATCCAGCTTACTTATGCAGACTGGATGTTAGCGGCATGCCCCGGCAGCAGACTCGTCGAATGAACAAGATCATCACACTGACAGCATTCGGATGGGGAATCATTCTCCTTTCGTTATTCGTTTATACGGACCTGATGCTGCCATCAGTGAATCAAAATTCTGACTACCTGATGACTTTCTATACCGCTGGAGAACTTGTTAGAGAGGGAAACACGGGCGCGCTTTATCCGCCCCTGGGCTCGGACACCTTTATCGATACAGCCTTCGACAAGGCTGCTCACAATGTGCTGCCACTGTTGCCTCCCCGTGCTACAGCCGAATATATGTACATGCCCGCCGTAGCTGGCATGTTTGTGCCGCTCAGCATGGTTGGACCAGGCATCTCTTTGCTGCTCTGGCAAGTTGTCTGTCTCGCTTCGCTCGCTGCCTGCACCTTTTTATTTTCGGGAAAATTTAAATTAGGCGGAAGCAACGAAAACGAATCGAGTCGCTTGAGTACCCCCGCATTCTGGTTGGCACTGACCCTGGTACCACTGGCGATATCGATATGGATCGGTCAGATCAGCGTCGTTTTTGGTCTATTGCCATTCATGGCAGGGCTGTTTTTTGTTCTCAGGAGAAAAGATCTGATCGGAGGTTTGATCTGGGGAATGACGATAGTCAAGCCGCAATTCTTGATTCCAGTGCTGATGCTGTCTGTGGCTCTTGCCTCCGCAAAGCGATTCAAGCCAATTCTGGGAGTTTTTAGCGGCATTGCCATCTTCATCGCAGTGAACCTTGCTGCCTTTCCCACATCATTGTTTGCGCAGTGGCTGTCCACTTTGAAGTTAGCTGAAGCAGTTTATTCAGATTTGAAATTCGGCGTGGCGCAGCACATTGCCACCAGTCTCCCTCGCGCCATAATCCTTTTGCTGCCGGTATCACAACACGGCATCGCCAAACCGGTCATTTACACGCTGTCGGCGATTCTTGGTGGCACAGGCGTCTACTTCTGCACCAGAGTGCTGCGTTCGCCGATGCCCGAATCGAATAAATTAGCTCTGGCAGCGATTGTCTGCCTGTTCGCAACACCAATAATTGTGCCCCACGTATTCTTCTATGACTATGCAATGTTCGTCGCTGCTGGTTTCCTTGCCTACTCCTGCCAATGGTCCTCAGACCTGGACTTTCGATTGAAATCTCTGCTGTGGTTGGGCTGGCTAATAACGAATCTTTACGCAGTCATACTGTTTACGAACAAGAGTTTTGCCATACCAATTCTGTTTGTCTTGCTGATGCTCGAACTCTATCGCCGTTCAATCGTGGTGGCATCGTTAGCCATTAAGAACGGCTTACCATCGCAAATAAGTTCGAGTGAGCCCGCCTAAAAATCTTACGTTTTCAGTGAATCAATGGCAGGTAGTTGCCAGTTCTATGCATCTCATGGCAACACCATATCTGGTGCGGGTCGTCAAGGAGAACAATTTTATATTCGGTTTAACCTGAAAAACCGTCACCAAATATGTTTCTGTCATATAATGACAACGCTTAGAAAAGGGATTGCAAAACAAGATCAAGGCATCTCCACGGGCGTAATTGTCAGATCGAGCCACCAGCTGGCCGATAGGGCATAGATACGCATCAGTTAAAAGTCAAAACTTTGACTACATTCGCGAGTTCAAATGTTGTTCGAATCAGTTGCAAAGCACGCAAAAGTAAGTTGCCTTTCATCTTTGCATGTCAGTATCAAAAGATTTGCTGCCCTTAATGTTTTGTCAGCTGCTTTTATGATGACAACTGTTGGTCCCGCTCAGCCTGTTATGGCGGCTGACAAACCAGCACTTTCTACGACGATCAATGCTGGTGTACAAGTTTACGAGTGGAAGACCAACGCTGTACGCCCCAGAGGAACAGTCATCGCAGTACACGGCACCACGCAACAAGCCGGATGCTTCGAAAGCCTATCCAGATATTTGAACACTGCAGGGTTTAACGTCGTGGCCATGGATCTACGTGGTCATGGTCGTTCCTATTTCTCGCACGATCCGCACAATGCGCGTCACGAAATCAGCTACACGAAAAGTGCTGACGACCTGGCTCGAATCTCCAAACATATCAAATCCATTTCGCCGCGACTGCCGCTCTTCTGTATTGGTGAGAGCGTAGGCGCAGGCGTTGTAGTGCGCGCTGCAAGTGAACATCCAGACATATTCGACGGAATAATTCTGGCAGCTGCAGGTACAAGCCCGCATTTCTTCAGCTTCGATGCAGGCATGATCGCGCACGACCTGGTCAAAGGTTTATCGGACCTCGATCGGCCGCTCGATGTTGCTGACTACATCCGCAAGTATTCATCAGACGATCCACGCGTTACGAAAGAGATGGTTGACGATCCACTTTCGCGCACAATGTTGACCGGAAAAGAAATTCTGCAAACTGGTGCCTTCATTCACAAAACTCCGCACCAGGCAAAATTGCTAGCCTCGAACATTTCAGTGTTGTTGATCAACGGCAACGAAGATGGCATTGTCAAAGCCGATTCGACGCAGGCGATCCTGAACAACATCAAGTCGCGTGATAAGAAGATGATCAACGTTCCTGGCTGTGGACATGTGCTCCTGGGCACTTCGTATCTGAAGAAGGCTGTGGTCAGCTCTGTGACTGATTGGCTGATCTACGAAACTGATTCAAGTCAGACAGCGTCTTTGAATAAACACATTCAGTAAGTGCCCGTAACCATTAGCGAGATTCTTTTGTCTGATCGGGCATTTGATAGCGGGGCAACTGCCGCTTGATGGGCCTGCAACTGCCGAACATCTTGGAGCCGAATTTCGTGCAATATAATTGCGAAACCCACCAGAACACAACTTCAGGATAAGTTGATATCATTTAGCAGCCTGTTTGTCGGAACTCACATGTCATATCATCCATCGGAAGCAAGCGTTGATCTCCAGAGGACTTCGTCTTACTACACGCTGATAAAGGCTGCCAATACGATCGGCTACTTTTTTCTCTTGCATCTCACCTGGCGTTTCCTGACTCACCGTCTCGACTGGCAACTTTCCACTGGCTGTGTTGTGCTGAGCGGCTGCTGGCTTATTCTGACGCGAATCAAAGTAGATCATTTATTGCAAACATATTTTGATGTTCTGTCGCGCATTGAACTGCAATTGCCGGTCGT
This sequence comes from Drouetiella sp., assembly GCA_036702955.1. Classification (GTDB taxonomy): domain Bacteria; phylum Cyanobacteriota; class Vampirovibrionia; order Obscuribacterales; family Obscuribacteraceae; genus PALSA-1081. The sequence goes on from DATNPY010000058.1 coordinate 114,224, forward strand.
TCTAGGAATAGTATTAAGTGTGGTGGCATTGATAGCACATGCCTACCATCCGATTGTTCATGTGATCGCCATTGGTGAGATGGCTTTCTGGGTTTGGATGTGGACCCTGTACCGACGTAATAAAGCCAGGTTCAAAGAACAAGGGTACGGACCAGTTCCGTTGAACACCTGGGTAAATCCACCCGCCGATGTCTTGCAAGCAGGCGACCTGATATTGACCAGTGGAAATATCGCGAAAGAATTGCACGAAAGTGTTGGTCATGCGGAAATGGTCCTGGTTATGCCAGATGGAAGAAAAATGCTGTTCAGTTCTTACATGGACAAAGGCACCTGTTTTCATCCCATTGAAGAATTGACTGGTCCAACGTACAAAGGTCACTACATTGGACTGCATTTGAAACAGCCATGGACTGCCGATCAATCAGCCAGAGCGACGGAAATTGCAGAATCGATGGTGGCGCTCGACAAACAATGGGCAGCTGAAGAAAATCTGCGCGTCTCGCGTCGCATCGATAGACTTCCCCTGCCGGAGGATTGGAAGGCAAAACTGCGCAAGCTATTCCATGCCAGTGGCTACGATTGGTTCGGGACCTTTATGGGGCGGGTCGTAGACAATCGCTGGACATGCATAGGAGCTTGTGTAGAGCTATATCAGCGCATGGGTGTGCCGATCAATCACTACGGGACCGGACTGCTCGGTGTAGGCACCACAATTTTTGATCCAATCTTACCGGTGCGATTTCTTGCCGATCCCGCGTTTGAGTTGATCACACGAACTGATGTCCAAAAACAGTCAAAGCAAATTACTAGTGGCAGCGAAGTTATTAAATAAGTAGCGCACACTGCTGTTCGTGCGTATCCTAAACCCTGGCGAGATTAAATCGTTAGCGCGATCAAAGCGGGAGCGGCGTCACAACGTCAGCGCGATCACAGCCTTCTGAGCGTGCAAGCGGTTTTCAGCTTCGTCAAAAACTACTGACTGTGCTCCATCCAAAATCTCGTCTGTGATTTCGTAGCCGCGATGAGCGGGCAAGCAGTGCATTGCTATCGCATCAGGTTTCGCTTTAGCCATCAATTCCGCATTGACCTGAAATCCGTTGAAGTCTTTGACTCGCTTTTCTGTTTCCGATTCCTGCCCCATCGATACCCAGGTGTCAGTGTAGACAGCGTCTGCGTCTTTTACTGCCTCAACCGGATCGTTAGTTAAAACGATTTTGGATCCCGTCTGCAACGCAACCTTCAAAGTTAGATCCCAGAGATCTTTGACCGGTTCGTATCCCGGCGGACAGGCGATCGAAAAATGCATTCCGATCTTGGCTGCAAACAGCATTAGTGAATTTACAACGTTGTTACCGTCGCCGATAAAAGCCAGTTTCAATCCTTCAAGCTTTCCCTTGTGTTCCTGAATCGTCAGGAAATCAGCGAATGCCTGGCAGGGGTGCTCGCGATCGCTCAATCCGTTGATCACCGGAATATTTGCATTAGCGGCTAATTGCAAAACAGTTTCATGATCGAACGTTCGCGCCATAATGCCGTCAAGCCAGCGGTCTAGATTCTTTGCCACGTCGGAAACCGATTCTCTCAACCCCAACTGTCCTTCGAGATAAATCGCGCTGCCGCCGAGTTGTGTCATGCCAGCTTCAAATGTCACGCGTGTGCGAAGTGACGGTTTCTCAAACAGCATCGCCAGAGTTTGACCTTTTGAAAATTGCGTCTGCGTGCCATCGAACTTGTTTTGTTTGAGATCGAGTGCCACTTGCAGCACCAGAAACAATTCCTCTTTCGTCAATTGCTCAACACCGAGGATATCGCGACCTCTAAGCTGGTCGGATGCAAAAATATAGTTGAGTGGAGAACGCCCTTGAGGAGCGGACATTCGCTGCGAACTTTGTACACTTGCGTTAGCAGCTCCGCCACCAGCATTGTTCACCATCAACTTAACTCCTCTCTCTGCAGTTCACTTAAAAAAAAGAGATCCCCAGACTGTGCGCCTGGGGATCATCGCATCAATTATTTGGTCCTTTTAGTTGTCTTCTTCTTTGTGGTTGTTTCAGTTTTCGTTTTAGCGCCAGAAACTTCTGCTTTTGTTGTTTCCTCGCTTGCGCCACCTGTGGTGGCAGCAGTTTTTTGCGAACTGGTGCTCAAATCTTCATTGAATTTGGTAGTTAGCTTATCGAGGTTGGCGATTTGATCGGCTGGATATCCAGCTTTGTTCGCCGTCGCTTCCACTGAGCGCAGTTCCGCCAGTCTGGTTTTGAAGCCGTTAGCTTCTGAGGCGCTCAGCCATCCCTTCGAAACGCCCATGTCGATTTGCTCGGCATAGTTATCGAAACGCTGTTTATATTTAAAAGCATAACCTTTGATGGTTTCTTCGGTTGTTGTCGAAGAACTCGATGAACTTGAACTTTCCACCTGCGCCATGACACCGTTGATGTAGAAGCCGCCGCAAATCGCCGTCATCAACAAGGGATACAAAATTCTCGAACTTCTCATAACAACCTCCTGAGTTCTAGCTGCAAGAGAGCCGCTAGCTCTGCTTGAAACATTGATTAGTCGTGCCCAAGCGGTGGCTTCTTCAGACCGATATGGTCGAGCTAGAAACGGTGACCAGAATAGCACGGCAGTTTAAGACGTTAGACCTGTTGTCAATGTCCCGCTTGGTTAAGATTCTCAACAGCAGAATTTACCACGCTAATCATTATGGAATGTCGGCATGCTGGCAAAAATTGACACATCCAGAGAATCTATCGAGTCACTTGGCTGCAATTCAGGCAACGCATCGGGGTGTTGAAGCTCAGCCAATGGCACGACCTGCCAGAACTGCGGCAAATACTCCTGCCAGTTTTCGAGGATCATCTGAGCGCGCAAACTGCCGGTAAAGGAGAGATGCTCCTCCAGATATCGTTTCAGAGATGAAGCCGCTGCGGAGGTGAGGCGTTGCAAACGTTTGCCCTCGTCGCCATTCAGGAGTGACTCCACCAGCTCATGTTCATCCAGAACGTAAGCCAGACCACCTGTCATTCCGGCAGCAAAATTTCGACCGACAGTCCCGAGAATGACGACAGTTCCACCCGTCATATACTCGCAGCAGTGATCGCCTGCACCCTCGATAACCGCGAGCGCACCAGAATTGCGAACTGCAAATCTTTCGCCGGCCTGACCTGCGACGTAGAGAGCACCGCCTGTAGCACCATACAAACAGGTGTTGCCTACGAGCACGTTTTGCCACGAGTTAAAACGCACTCCTGGCGGAGGTTTGATGGTTATTCGGCCACCATTCATGCCTTTGCCGACATAGTCGTTTGCCTCACCGGTCAGTTCCAGGCTAACGTTGCGGATGTTGAAAGCTCCAAAACTTTGCCCGGCAGATCCAGCGAATCTCAAATCAATGCGACCCTGGAAACCATCATTACCCCAGCGCCTGGCGATCTCACCACTGATGCGGGCTCCGATAGTTCTGTCGGTATTGATAATGGGATAACTCTTGCTGGCGATCTCTTGATTCTCAATTGCGTTTCTCACGTCCGCATCTTCAAGGATCAGGTCGTTCAGAGACGCTTCGCTCAGAGAGTGAGGCAAAATCGCGGATTGGTGAGATTTTGTGGATTGCTGTGACTTCGAATTGTTCGTTGCTGCGGCAGCTGGAGTGCGCAAGAGACATTCCAGATCTAAAGCAGCTTTTCTCCTATCCGAATCCAGCGCTCTGGCTTTCAGCAGATCAGTGCGACCGACAATTTCAGCGATACTCCGGTAGCCGAGTTGCGCAAGCGTCATGCGCACTTCTTCCGCGATGTAAAGGAAAAATTCAACGACCGGCTCTGGCGTGCCAGGAAATTTCTTCCGCAAGGTTTCTTTCTGGCTTGTGATACCAACAGGACAGTTGTTGGTGTGGCAAACACGCGCCATTATGCAACCCTCGGCGATGAGGGCAATGGAACCAAATCCGAATTCATCTGCACCGAGCATTGCAGCTGTTACTACTTCCCATCCACTGCGCAAACCACCATCGACTCGCAAACGTACCCGCTCGCGCAGCTGATTTGCGCGAAGCACCTGATGCGTTTCGGCAAGCCCGAGTTCCCACGGCACTCCAGCATTTTTGATTGAGCCTAGCGGCGATGCGCCGGTGCCACCATCGTGTCCGGATATCTGAACGATCTCGGCGTCGGCTTTGGCAACACCGGCAGCGACGGTGCCAATGCCAATCTGTGAGACCAGTTTGACGGAAATTTTTGCCGTGTGATTGACCTGGCGCAAATCGAAAATGAGCTGGGCGAGATCCTCGATAGAATAAATATCGTGGTGCGGCGGCGGCGAAATCAGCGACATGTTTGGCTTGGCACGTCTCAACCAGCCAATGTATTCGCTTACTTTGTGCGCGGGCAATTGTCCACCCTCACCGGGCTTCGCTCCCTGCGCGATCTTAATTTCCAGCTGCTTCGACGTAACCAGATATTCCGGTGTCACACCGAAACGTGCGGATGCCACCTGCCTGATCGCAGACGCGGCATGGTCACCCGGACGCAATGCCACCAGACCTGGGAAATCGGGGCTTGTGCCGTCCGGTTGAATATTTTCGATGGGATAATAGCGATTGGGATCCTCACCACCTTCTCCCGAATTGGACATGGCGCCCAACCTGTTCATTGCGACAGCAAGAACTTCGTGTGCTTCCTTCGAGAGCGCACCGAGCGACATGCCACCAGTGCAGAAACGAAGCACTATATCCAGTGCCGACTCGACTTCATCGAGATCGACGGGCTCACGGTCTGAGTTGAAATCCAGCAAGTCGCGCAGGGCGTATGGCTCACGCTCACGCACCAGCGAGGAATATTTGCGGAAATTATCTTCTTTAGTCACATTTCTGGCGCGCCTGGAGAAGCCCAGTGCGGCGTGCAATGACTTCACCAGTTCGGGATTGTTGCCGTGATATTCACCACCTGTGCGATACACCATATTGCCAAAGTCTTGAACTACCGGATTCTCGCAAAAAGCAAGTCGGTGGAATCTGAGACACTCTTGAGCAATGTCTTCAAACTCTAAACCGCCCAGACGAGAGGTTGTGCCGTTGAAGCATCGGTCGATAACTTTGGGACCAAGGCCAACACATTCGAAAATTTGTGCCCCGATGTAGCTCATGAGCACCGAAATACCCATCTTGGAGATAATCTTCAAGATGCCTTCTTCGACAGCTTTTACGTAATTCAATTGTGCTTTGTGCACCGACAATCCGATAAATGGTGCCACCTTTAAATTGGGCTGGTCGGTACCGATGTATTTAGCTTCGTTAACAAGAGCTTGAATCGGTCCGCTGAAATACCAATCGCGCACTGTTTCAAGAGCGAGATAAGGACAGATTGCTTGCGCACCATATCCCAATAGACACGCAAAATGATGTGTGCTCCAGCACTGCCCTGTCTCAATGATAATCGAGCAATTCAAACGCAAGCCTTCTCGAATCAAATGATGGTGAACAGCCCCGACTGCCAGCAAAGACGGAATGGCAGCTTGACTGGCGTTCACACCGCGGTCGTTGAGAATCAGAATTGTCTTTCCAGCACGCACAGCTTCCACTGCCTCTGAGCAAATTCTTGACACAGCTGCTTCGAGATTTGCGCTATCCACATCAAAAAGCAAAGAGATGCGATGACATGAATAATCGGCGCCAAGACTGTCCAAACTCTCCAACTCCAACTCATTTAAAATCGGAGTGGTGAGATGAAGAGCCCTGGCCGCATGCCGTACTGGTTGCAGCAGGTTTGTCCGCCGTCCCAGATACGAATCAAGCGACATAACAAGTTTTTCGCGCAGTGGATCGATAGGCGGATTAGTTACCTGCGCGAATCGCTGTTTGAAGTAATCAAACAACACCCGAGGCTGCTGCGATAGCACCGCAACCGGTGTGTCATCTCCCATTGAAAAGATCGGTTCATTGGCAGTTTGCGCCATGCCACCAACAATGTTGAAGATGTCTTCCTTTCCGTAGCCAAATGCGAGTTGCTCTTGTAGCAGTTGTTCCGCTTTGATAGCACGGTCCGGACGACTGAATTCCTGACGCACGAGAGACTTGCGCTCAGCTTTGACCCACTCCCCATAAGGATGAGCCCGTGCCACGGATTCTTTTATCTGCCAGTTCTTTTTGACATCGCCTGTCTCAAGATCCACCATAATCATTTGACCTGGCCCGAGCCGCCCTTTTTCCAGAACAGCTTCAGGGTGGTACGGTACGACTCCGGTTTCAGAACTCAAAATGAAGGAGCCATCGGCAAGGATGCTATATCGAGCCGGTCTCAATCCATTGCGGTCGAGGATTGCGCCTGCCGTTCTGCCATCTGAATAAACTATTAGAGCCGGTCCATCCCAAGGCTCTTGCAAAGCGCTGTGGTAATCGTAGAAATCAACGATTTCAGGGTATTGATCGAGGGCGGGTTGATTCTTGTAAGCCTCCGGCATCAGCTGCATGAGCGCTGCTTCAGGAGAGTGTCCGGCGTTGACCAGCATCTCCAACGCGTTATCGAGATTGCCTGAATCCGACCCTGCATTGCTGATTACTGGTTGCAAATCCAGGGCGCGCCCGAAGTAAGCCGGATGCTCTAAAACTGGTTCGCGAGCACGCATCCAGGTGCGATTACCCAGAAGAGTATTGATTTCGCCGTTGTGTCCCAACATGCGGAATGGTTGGGCCAGAGCCCATCGCGGAAAAGTATTAGTACTGAAACGGCGATGAAAGACGGCAAAATTCGTGATGAATAGCGGGTTTTGCAAGTCGAGGTAATATTCACGCAAAACCGAGGAGCGCACCATGCCCTTGTATACGATCGTCTTGCTGGAAAGCGATGCCAGATAGAAATCGTCGCATCCTTCCTTGCGGCGAACCGCGTTGATCAAACGCTTACGCGCAATCATCAGTCGACTGTCGAACTCTTGCGCGTCAAGATCGGGCACGGCGCCGACAATGACCTGCTCGATGGTCGGGCACGTTGCCAGGGCAAGCGAGCCCAGCACCTCAGGCTTGACTGGTACTTTTCTCCAGCCGAGAATGTTCAGGTCTTCCTCTAAAAATACTTTCTCGGTGTCAGCTCGACATTCATCCTCGTGACCACGGGGCAGATAAACAACGCCGACAGCACCTATAAGGCTTTTCTTGTAACCATCAGCTTCGAGCAAATCCCATGGAATGGCTGTCAGAACACCTGCACCGTCACCAGTGTCGCGATCGGCTCCGCAGGCACCACGATGCTCCATTGCTGCGAGCGCCGTCAGAGCTGATTCAATAATTTCGTGACTTGCCTGGCGTCGATACAAAAGACCGACACCACAAGCATCTCGCTCGCGCAATAGGGAATCGAAGTTACATTGCTCAGACTCTGGCATTGGGTTAAGTTCTCAGTTATTTACAGGGGCAGAATTGATGGGATGAAATTTTTATTGACCAGATGCGATCGGTTCAAATTCATCGTTGCGTTTACCGCTAATCATGCGCTCCGGGGTTGCCTTAACGTTATCGAGCCTGACAAGCACGGCGCCGCCAAGCGCTCCGATAGCACTGGCATCGTGGTAAGCCTCTTCACCATGAGCATGGCGGTCGAGTCCTTCTAATTCTTCCTTCAAACCGGCGCGAATTGGCATGACCAATCTGACGAAAGCGACAAGCGCAGCAGAGAGCACACCCGTATAGACAACTGTCGCCATCACAGCCAGAGCTTGAGCACCCATCAATGATGCATTTCCATAAATCAATCCATCGGCGCCCGCGGCATTGACAGCCCTGGCAGCGAATACACCCGTCAAGAGCGCACCGCACATGCCGCCAACGCCGTGGCAAGCGAACACATCAAGCGTGTCGTCGAGCGCGGTTTTTGAGCGAATCTGTAACACAGCAAATGAAACCATGGCAGTGATTATGCCGATCAAGAGAGCTGCCCATGGATAGACATAGCCAGCCGCAGGAGTGATGCCGACCAGGCCGACGACTGTGCCTGTAGCGGCACCAACAGCAGTTGGCTTGCCGCTGCGTGAACTTTCCAACACAAGCCAGATCAACATTGCCGCAGCTGCAGCGATATTGGTATTGATAGCGGCCAGAGCTGCGATGCCGTTGGCCGCGAGGGCAGAACCGGCGTTGAAGCCGAACCATCCAAACCACAGCAACCCCGAACCCAGCAAGACAAAGGGCACATTATGAGGAACGAGCGCAGCCCGGCGATGATCGTGGCGCGCACCAAGCAACCAGGCGCATACCAGCGCCGCGATACCAGCGGTGACGTGCACAACAGTGCCACCGGCGAAATCTAATGCACCAAGACTGCGAATCCAACCGCCTTCGCCCCAGACCCAATGTGCTACCGGTGCATAGACAACCAGTGACCAGAGAGATAGGAAAAGTAGATATGCTGTGAACTTCATGCGCTCTACGATCGCACCAGATATGATGGCAGGAGTAATAGAAGCAAACATGCCTTGAAATAGTGCAAACACCAGTGCCGGAATCGTCGTCGCGTATGCGATCGGAGCAGCGCCTACGTTATTGAATAAGGCATATGTCAATCCGCCCAGTATCGCGTTTCCGGGCGCAAAGGCAAGCGAATATCCAAGCAGCATCCAGATCAACGCACCGATAGAAATAGCGACGCAGGTCATCATCAATGTATTGAGTGCATTCTTGCGTCTGACAAGTCCGGTGTAGAAAAACGCCAACCCTGGACTCATGAGAAAAACCAGCGCCGCACTGGTAAGCATCCAGGCTGTATCGCCCGTAGAAATTTCCATTATTCCTCCACTTAAGCCTGATCTACAGACTGAGTCTGCATGGTTAACGGAATCGGAAGGAGGGCAAGATTATCCTCATCGCCTGTTCTGATCCGCACGACACGCTCAATTGATTGAACGAAAATTTTTCCATCACCAACAACACCAGTTTGCGCTGACCGCAAAATGGTGTCGATTGTCTTATCTACTAAATGATTAGGAACGGCAATCTCGATTTTGACTTTCTCGACAAACTCAAATACGACAGCGCTTCCTCTATATTGCTCGACGGTGTCCTGCTCTCCCCCGTGCCCGAGCACAGTGCTCAGCGACATTCCGGTTATGCCTTCGCGAAACAGACCTGTTTTGACATCTTGCAGTCGCTCAGGGCGAATGATCGCTGTGACCATCTTCATGGACACATACCGCAGCATGAGCGCAGTAGACTGGTCTTCATAGTAAAGTCGAACACTTGAGCAGCGCGGCGCATTCTATATCTCCAAAGGACAGCAGGCCAGCCCTTTTCCCTCGCGGTTAAATGGCTCGACCTCACAACTCGATTATATGTAGAAATGATTAAGATGCAAGTCTTTGTTAAGTGAGTATCTGCTACCGCCTGTCGAAGAGACGGGTTCCTTATGTATATACGTCTGCATCGCCCCCGACCTGGAATCACCGTGGAACGAGCGTGTAAATCGGCTCGGCAAGCCATTTACGAATCAGTCTAACCAGGTGCAGTCAGCACCATATATGACACCAGCGAAGCCCGGTCGAGTAAACGTTACAAGAATGCTTCACATTTACAATTGCAACCGACTCGAATCCAGAATCCGTTATTTCCGATCAAGAGCTGCTCAATTAGCGGTTTCAAGTAACTCGCGCGAGTCGAGCCAACTCCTGCACGCCACCATGTCGTCGTGCATATATCGATCGTCTTCGAACGACGTGGCGATTTTAGTCTGCATCCAATCAAACGCAGCTTGCGTTCCTCTGCCCAATCGTGGCTTACCGAGAGCTTCCTGAGTGAGACCAATAGCTTGATTTGCAAGTAACAATTCAACTGCTACTATTTGCTTGACGTTTTCGATGATGCGCAACGCCTTACGAGATGCCCACGTACTGTTCGAGACGTGATCTTCAACGTTGCCTTTAGCAGGAATGGAGTCGACACTTGCCGGCATGCTCAGGGTGCGGTTTTCCATCACAAGCGCCGCCATCGAACAAGTGACGACTGAATAGCCTGTGTTGATACCAGCATCGCGTCCGGCCAGGTTGGCAGGCATGCCCAAACCCATAATCGGATCGATCAAGCGAGCCAGACGACGTTCGGAAATGCTACCAAGATCAGTCATTACCATTGCGAGAAGATCGCCTGCCTGAGCTAGATATTGCCCATGGAAATTTCCACCGCTGATGGCAACATAGCCTTCGCCTTCTGGAAAAATGAGGGGATTATCAGTGGCGGAGTTCATCTCAATATCGATAATCTGTTCTATATATTTCAGTGCATCGTATACAGGTCCATGAACCTGTGGAGTGCAGCGATATGAATAGACATCCTGGACCCGAGGCGGCAAATCTGCAGGCTTTCCGCGATCTGGTCCAGCCATCGTGATCTGTCGAATTTTCTCGGTGCAACGTTGTGAACCTGCAAGCAAATTGCGTAGGTTCTTTGCACATTTGACCTGCCCGAATTGTCGTCGAGCTATGTGTACCCTCTCGTCGAAAGCAGCAGTTTCAGCGCGAATTGCTTCAATCGACATGGCGGCGGAGAGATCGGCGTAAGCGAGCAAGTTTTGCGCCTCCGCCAGAGCGATACACATCACCGCCAGACTGGCTGTGGATCCATTTATCAAAGCAACGGCATCTTTCGCCTCGTAGACAAAATCAGGTGCTTGACCAGCTCTAATCCAGGCTTTGTCAGCGCTCAAGACCTCGCCCTTATATTCGACATTAGCGTGTGCATCGCCCATTAGAGCAGCCGAAAGATAAGCCAACGGTGCAAGGTCTCCGCTTGCTCCGACTGAACCCTGACTGTAGACAATGGGATGGATGCCAGAATTCAGCATCGACAGCAATCGCTCGATCATCTCTACTCGCGGACCAGAGAAATTTGATGCAAACGCATTTGCTCGCAAAAGCATAAGCGCACGCACCACCTTTTGCGAGAATGGTTCACCGCAACCAGCAGCGTGAGATCGTATCAAATTAGCCTGAAAACGCGAAACTTCCTTAGTCGGAATACGCGTGTTTTTCAAATTACCGACGCCTGTGTTGAACGAATAAATCAGTGGCGCATCGTCTCGCAACCAGTTAGATTCAATGTAATCGCGCGTCTTACGCAGGTTGGCTGCAGACTTGTCGCACAGCCGCACTTCGATCTGTGGATCAGTTGCAACTGCAATCACATCATCGAGGGTCAAACTGAATCCATCAATCGTCAGTGTCGATGGTGTCATATTCGGTGCATCACGAGTGTTTCAAACGAGCCAGTTGTTCCTGCCCAAACTTCACCATTTCGTTTCTCTGCGGAAATTCTGGAGATTTCTTCGCATTCTCAACGGCTTGTTTGTAATTCTCTTTGGCGCGGCGATGGTCGTTTGCGTTGAAGTAAATCGTAGCGTTGTTGAAGTAAGCAGCAGCAAGTTGCATGCGCAACTGCCCCAGCGCCTGCTCTGATTGTGGGGCTGCAAATTTAGCCATCAGTCCCTTTTGCGGTTGCGACAACTGCTCGAGTGACTTGTTCAAGATCTCGATGGCTCGCTCATTCCACATCTGCGATTCTTTGATGTTGCCCAGCCCCTGCTGTGCAAGACCGGCAGTGAAAGCCAAAGTACCGAGATTTGTCTTTTGTTTCTCGTCGTTGGCGTAGCACTCCCACTCGTTTTGAGAGGCTGCCAGGGCGGCCTCATACTGTCCGCGGTTGACCTGACTCTGAACAAGAGCAGTGGTTAGCCAGGGGCTGCCACCCGGCAAAACTTTTCTAAGCAATGGACCTTTGCTGCCAATCGTCTCAAGCATTTTCCATCCACCCATTCGTGACGCAAGGGCGACAGACCCGAACATGCTTAACCAGGCGATGCTGCGAGCCACAAGAAAACTGGCGACGATAACTATAGAACTGGCAATACATTGAACCCAATCGGTGGGTTTGGCGCTAAACGCGGCATGAAAGTTGGTGATGCCCCAGTACACTCCAGCGACGAGAACAATGATGGATACAAGCAGAAGACCGAAAAGCATGGCAGTGCTCAGTTGATCGCCCCTGGCATTACTTTCGGCGGTGTTGACCGGCATGGCAGCCGACTCCGGACCAACGCGCTTGGACCGCCTCTGCTGCTGCTTGATCTGATTCTTTATCTTCGCCATATTGCGTCTTAAGCCCGGTTGCAAAGTTCTCACCCTGTAAATGTATCAAGCGCAAGCCCTTAGATACTGAGCGGACAGTAATCTAAGCGACCCGGGGCTGGCGCAACGAACCGCTAGAAGGGCGAAATGGGCACCTGCGCCTGAGCGCAGCACATTTAAAATGTGCTCCATTTATACATATGTGTTGCGAACGATTGAGTTGAGACTATAGCTTTTGCGGTAATGCCAGGCAAACCTCGGCTCAACAACTCCAACTCAGGCACGATTACTCGGAGTAAGCGGCACGCTACATAGAGGATTTTTGGACTCTACGATCAATTCACTCAGGGTCGACCTGGCAAAGGCGTTTTCAACCTGTGCCGTCGCTTCCGAAATACGTTTATGCAACGGGCAAAGGTTCAGACCGTGCCCCTGTACGCCCAGCGGACAGACCAATAATTTCTCGATAGGGTCAACGGCGTTGACAATGTCTAGAATCGAAACTTTCTCTGGCTCTCTGGCGAGCACGAAACCGCCTCCCATGCCTCGCTGCGACTTAACCAATTTCCCTTTTGCAAGCTGTTGCATGACTTTACTGAGATACCCGGGCGGCACTTGAGTCGCTTTCGCAATCTCCTGCCCGGTCGCGGCAGATTCACGAATCGCTAGAAAAACCATGGCTCTAAGTGCGTATTCTGCAGTTTGCGAAATCATTCTATATGTTCCGTTTTCAGCTTTTTTGAGGTTACCACAGGAGCAAGATCAGTCGAAAGGATGATTGAAGAATCTCTGCCCACAGAACTATTATAGACATAAAGGTCCATTTATTGCTAATAGCTGGAATGGCTTATCCCACGGTCGTTTGAAGGTTCGAAGGAAAGTTCGACACGTTCCAGAAAATCACTAAGGAGAGTTTGAGAATGAGCATGTTTTGTTATCAGTGTGAACAAACGGCACAAGGAACCGGCTGCACATCGATAGGCATCTGCGGAAAGACCCCAGAAACAGCTACCTTGCAAGATGTGATGGTCTACATCGTCAAAGGCGTATCGCAATATGCGCACAGACTGCGCGCCTTAGGCATTGACGATCCGACAGTCGACGCCGTTACTCTCGAATCGTTATTCATGACTCTGACAAATGTCAACTTCGACGAAGCAGAGCACGTTGCTTACATCAACGAAAAACTAACACCAACACTGGCGAAGACAAAATCGCTTTATCTGGCTGCCTGTAAGTCTCAAGGCGTCGAGCCAGAAAAGCTCGTCGGACCAGCCGAATGGAGCGGAGCAAAGTCGACCACCGAACTGAATCAATTTGGAATTGCCATCGGCATTCTTGAAAGATTAAAAGGAACGTCACCAGATATAGTATCGTTGCAAGAACTTCTCACATATGGTGTGAAGGGTTTGGCAGCATATGCGCACCACGCTCTTTTGCTTGGCTTCACCGACGTGTCAATTGCCGCATACGTGCACAAAGCTTTCAGTTACTTGACCAGCGCCGATCAAACTATTGACCAACTTCTGGCGCTCTGCCTCGAAGCCGGAAAGATCAACTACATCGTCATGCAGTTGCTTGACCACGCCCACACTGAATCGTTCGGAAATCCAGAGCCGACGTCAGTTCGCATAACACCTGTCAAAGGCAAAGCCATACTTGTTTCAGGTCATGACCTTAAGTCGCTGTATGAGCTGTTGAAGCAGACTGAAGGCAAAGGCATCAACGTCTACACGCACGGAGAAGTGCTTCCGGCGCACGGCTATCCAGGCTTGAAGAAATTCAAACACCTGGTCGGTCACTACGGTACAGCCTGGCAAAATCAAGTCAAAGAGTTCGAGGCATTCCCGGGCGCAATCGTAATGACGACCAATTGCCTGAAGCCACCTGCCGACACCTACATCAAAAGACTATTCTCGATGGATGTTGTCGGTTGGCACGGCGTAAACAAATTGAAGAACTACGACTTCTCGAAGGTAATCGATGCTGCGCTTGCTGCTCCTGGATTCACAGCAGACGAACCTGGCAAAGAGATCATGGTTGGCTTCGGACACGCAGCGGTTCTGGGCGTGGCGCCTAAAGTCATCGACCTGGTCAAAGCCGGAAAAATCAGCCACTTCTACTTGATTGGCGGATGCGACGGTGCGGAATTCTCCAGAAACTACTTCACAGAGTTTGCCGAATCCGTACCTGCCGACGGGGTCATTCTGACACTGGGATGCGGCAAGTTCCGTTTCAACTACGAAGATTTCGGTGCAATCGATGGTATCCCAAGATTGCTAGATATCGGACAGTGCAACGACGCTTATTCTGCGATCCAAATTGCCACAGCTCTAGCCGGTGCATTCAACTGCGATATCAACGAATTGCCACTCTCATTGATAATTTCGTGGTTTGAACAAAAAGCTGTCGCAGTTTTGCTCACGTTACTTTCACTGGGCGTCAAAAACATTAGACTCGGTCCTAACTTGCCGGCTTTTGTCACGCCAACCGTGCTTCAGGTGCTTGTCGATTCTTACGGTCTCAAGCCTGTAGGCACCGTGAAGAAGGATATGGAAGCAATTTTGCAAAAGGCTTAACCCGGAGAACATCCTCAAACCCCGGACTGTCGGTCTTTCGGACCGGCAGTCTGTTTTTTTGCGCTGTAGTCAATTCGCTACACCTGGTTTGGTTGTGGATTTATACCGACATCGGCAAATATGAGCCTGCAGGTTTAACCCGAACAGGCTCGCCAGCCGATAGTTGTCAGTATAAACTGGTTAAGGATGTCTTTCAGCTAACCATTCACCACGCTACTGAGGTCTTCATATGTTAATGGCCGATACGATGGCGATCTTCCTTTCAGTGCTAGGAATGTTGATCGCTTGTCCAGCTCTATGGTTATTGTGTCGAGGTCTATGGCCTGATCTGGTCAACCTATCCAGGTCAGACTGCTCCGTCACTTTATTCAAACCATTTCTTGTAGGAATTCCTCTCACGGTAGGTCTTGTAATTGCCGTTTCAATTATCGGAAAACTGCCGCAACCAGTTGGAGGCATCAGTTGTTTAGCACTGATTTGCCTGTTCATCACTTATGCCGGCTCTGGCGTTGCAGGTCTGGCAACAGTTGTTGGCGAGCGGTTGCCATCACCGGCTGATGCAGAGTGTCCATGGAAAGCTACTATCCGTGGTGGCATCGTTCTGGAACTCTCTTACATTTTGCCGTTCCTCGGTTGGTTCGTGCTCCTGCCTGTGTCGATTGTAATCGGAGCCGGTGCAACGACCAGAGCCCTGATCAAAAGCGGCAAACAAAAACCCAATCCAACAAAAGGCGGCGACATTTCGATTTCCGGTGACAATCAAATTGGTGGCACACTTTCTGCACCGGTGTAAGCTGTCATGAAGAGCGAAGATGACCCGGCACAAGTGAGCCGCCGCACTTTGTTGAAGACGGCTGCGCTTCTGACCAGCGCTGTCGGCTTGTCTGGCTGCGAACACCTCGTCAGCCAGGTTACCGAGCAGATCGGGCAGAATGTCCCCGAGCACGTGGGAGTCTCCACAACACCGGCTGTCGACCCTGTCTTTCACCTGCTTTCGAGAGCCGCCTATGGTCCCTGGCCAGGCGATATCGACCGGGTGCGAAAAATGGGTATGACAGCGTGGATCGACGAACAACTGCAGCCAGATAAAATTGACGACAACGCCTGCCGCTTGCGTACAGGCAGGTTCGAATCGGTTCATCTCGACCCGGGCACCACATTCGAGTACAAAAAGCCTGTCATCAAAGAGGAGCTGATCAGACACACACTGCTGCAGAGCGTTTATAGCAAACGTCAACTTCAGGAAGTGATGGTGGAATTCTGGACAGATCACCTGAACATCGACATCAACAAGGGTGATTGCATCTACATGAAGGGCAGCGACGACAGACTTGTGGTGCGCAAACATGCTCTGGGCAATTTTTATGAATTGATCAAGGCGTCAGCGCTTTCGCCTGCCATGCTGGTTTATCTTGACGGAAATCAAAATAAAAAAGCAAAACCTGAAGACATTCCAAATGAAAATTATGGACGCGAACTGCTTGAACTGCACACGTTGGGCGTCAACGGCGGATACACGCAAAATGATGTTTATGAAGCGGCTCGCTGTCTGACAGGATGGCGCATTCATGACCAATGGCAGCGCGGCAAAGTCTATTTCGATCCCCAACTCCACGACAACGGTGCCAAAGTAGTTCTTGGTGAAAAAATCGCTGCGGGCGGCGGAGAGAAAGACGTCGAGAATCTGGTTCGCATCGCCTGCTCACACCCATCGACAGCCAAACACATCGCCACAAAGTTGGTTCGTCGGCTCGTGAGCGAAGATCCGCCTCAGCACCTGATCGATGAAGTCAGCGAGGTCTTTGTGCGCACCAGAGGCGATATCAAGCCAATGGTGCGAACAATTTTGCTCTCTCAAGAATTTAGCGATTCAGCAGGAGCTAAGATCAAACGCCCTTACCAGTACATAGTCACGTGCTTACGCGCTCTTGGCGCCGACACATATGCTCATTCCGAACTCGTGGAGTATCTGGCGAGAATGGGTCAGGGACCGTTTCAGTATCCGACGCCAGATGGATACCCTGACGAAGCCAAGCCGTGGCTGAGCACTTTGCTCTGGCGGTGGAATTTTGCTCTTGCTCTCGTCAATAAAAAAGTACCAACTGTGGATGTTTCTCTCGAGAGACTGGCATCGGCAATTTATCCTCATGCAAAAACAGAAATCTCAGCAGCTCATCTAATGCCACACTTCGTAGGTCGTCTTGCCAGCGAAACAGAAGTAAGTGCCTTCCAGAAATACTTATCAACGAAGAGCGACAAAGATGCTCACCTCTCTCAACTGGTTGCGTTAATCCTCTCTTCACCCGCTTTTCAGAGGTGCTAGATGTCGAAACTTACCCGACGCACACTTTTAAAGAAACTCGCATTTGGCAGCGAGCAAGCAGCGCTCGGCAACGACAAAATACTGGTTTGTATTTTCCTGAGAGGCGGTGCCGATACACTCAACATGTTTGTGCCATACGCCGACAGCGATTATTACAAGCAAAGACCAACAATTGCTATTCCACCTCCGAGTAAGTCCAAAGCTGGTCAAGACGCATCGATAAAGTTGAACGATCTATACGCACTGCATCCGAGATTGAAACCAATACTGCCGATTTTTCAAGATGGTCGATTGGCAGTGATTCAATCAGTTGGCTCAGACAACCCAACCGGCTCGCACTTCGACACGCAAGATCAAGTCGAGCACGGCGAAGCATACGGAAAGACGATTGGCGGTGGATGGCTTGGCCGACATTTACGCACGCGTTCGCTGGGAAAATCGACGCCACTATCTGCAGTATCAATTGGCACGAGCGTTTGTGAATCTCTGAGTGGAGCACCAAGTGTCTGCGCTCTCGGGTCACTCGATGAAATCAAACTGCAGACGAAGCCCGAGCAAAGCGGAGCCATGCTCGCTGCATTGACGCAACTCTACGGTGCTGACGTTGGGCTTCTCAGTCAGCCAGGAAGAGAAACAATTCAACTATTGAATAACGTTCAGCACATGCACAACGTTAAGTACACGCCCGAAAATGGTGCCAGTTATCCAGATGATGGATTCTCTCGAGGGCTAAAAGAAATCGCCAGATTGGTCAAGGCGAATGTAGGTCTGCAAGCGGCTTGCATCGACTTCGGAGGCTGGGACACTCACTTCGTACAGGGTTCTTCTGAGGGATTGCAGGCAGAAAACATTGCCACTCTCGGCAAGGCCCTGGCGGCATTCGATGCCGATATTCAGAAGTATCACAAAAGAGTGACTACAATCGTCATGACTGAATTCGGACGTCGCACATATGAGAACGGCTCGCTTGGTACAGATCACGGACAGGGAGCCGCGATGATGGTAATTGGCGGCGGAGTCAAAGGCGGCAAGTTTTACGGCGACTGGACGGGTGTTGCGGACCAAGAGGTCGATTTACTGGGTCCAAGCGGTTTGCGAATCAAATATGACTACAGAGCCGTGCTACAAGAGGTGCTGAGCGGGTTGCAGAACAACCGCAACGCTCACAAAGTATTTCCTGATTTGAAAGCTCCGCTGATTGGATTTGCACCTTTGACAAGCGCATGATCTATGTAATTCAAGCTCTGGCTGGCATCTCAGTCAGCAAAATTGATCGTTGCAGGCAAAGTCGGATTACGAAATTGAGATTGCCTCAAAAAGTCCTGTGCCTGGCCCGTCTGTTTTAGCTTATAAAAACAGTATGCTCGCGCGAGATAAGCCTGCCAGCAGCCGGGATTGTCGACCAGAAGCTCCTGCAATTCGCGATTAGCAGATCCGATGCTGCCCATTTGAATCCGAATTATGGCGACAGGAATTTTGTATTGAGGATCGTTGAAATTCGCGTCTTTCATCGCGAATGCACTCTGTAAGGCATCCTTCATTTCCTTATCAGTTTTATAGAGTGGAACTTTTGTCACCTTGCATAGATAAGCCAGATCCAGTTTGCCATCCCAGTTATCTGCAACGGTTCCCTGCCGATCGCCTGATAAAGCCGAAGGCGAGATTGATTTAGAGGGATCAGCCATTGCCACCTGAATATCGGGCACCACCAGACCACCTCGTCCCAGGCTGTCAGGTTCGAGATCAGCCAGAACAGTCGGAGGCAGCGGAGAGGGCTGCTCTGGCTTAACTGCCAGAATCAAATCTTTGCCTGTCCATTTACTGCGCAGCACCGGAGTCTGAGTCAATCCTGGGTGATCTTGTCTCACTTCATCAGAGATTTTGTCTTGCGCATCCTTGAACGCAGCAGTCAAAGTAGTGCGAGAACCATTGCTGCGCAGACCTTCCAGCAGATGTCTGGTAAACACGCCGTTCGGATAGCGCTTTGATTCCCACGACTGCTCTTCTGGAGAACTGGAACAGATCACCATCTTTCCAGATCCCTCAAGCAACGAATCGGCGCTGAAATTGCCGACTCGCATCATGCCCTTCGCATTAGGATCGATGCCACCACTGTGGCAGGCGTCCATGATCAAAAGCACACGATCAGACGTAACGCGATGCTTGATGATGTCGAGAATTTCCTGCATATCAATGCCGGTCGAATACAAATCATCCGGATCGGAATCATAAGTGACGACATAATTTTTGTGTTCCACCGCGTCCATTTGCGATGGACTGCCATGACTTGAAATGAATATGACCACAAGATCGTCAGGCTTGACCATACGCGTCAGCAGCTTGTTACCCAGTTCAGAACGCACGCGACGTTGAGTGGCCTTCTCATTGAATAGCAAACGAACGTGGTCTGGGGCAAAATTTGCTTCAGTGGTCAGGTATTGATAAAACGCCCTGGCATCTTCGGTAGCAAACTTCAAGCGCGGAATTTTGGGACTCGCAAACTCTGTCAAACCGATGACCACCGCCCATTTGTCATGAACCGGCCTGGACGGGTCTGAAAGTGCTGCGTCGACGTCAGTTGCACCGGGGGCGTTCGCCGTTGATGCAACGACCTGCGCCAGACCCGGCAAGGGGCATACACCAAGCCAGGCAGCAACTAGCACCAGGGTTCCTTTCCTAAGAATCGACATTTCGGACCTCTGGACTTATCCCATAATTCCAACGTTTTTATACCCAGCCGTCAGGCGCCGTTTCCATCTTACATTAAACGAGCAGCAGTAACCTATAAGCCACTGGACATGGGCATTCTTCCATTTAATGTTGAGCCCAGATTTCTGCCAAATGTTTGCCAACCGCGTGTTCTATAACTGAAATATCGAGGGAATGACCGATAACAGAAAACGGGTCTAACGACTCACACCTTTGACGCAACTTGCTTGCCTGAACGAGATTCTCTGGGGGACCTCATGGAAGAAACACGTCTACACCTGCAAAATATAACGGTACTGTTGGGGGAGACTCCAATTTCCGGAACGATGATCATCAAACCAATGCTGAGGGAAGCATTTGGTGAAGCAATCAAAATTGTCGAGGTGGAGACTGTGGCGGCGGTCGAACACGCACTGGCAGCCGGCGGAATTGACGTAATTCTTCTCGACTTTGATTTGATCGACAGTCAGCAGATGAAAACTGTGGAGACCATTCGTGACATGACTGCTGCACCGCTTGTGGTGCTCGGTCTGACCAAGGACGAACCGCTGGTGATGGGAGCGCTTAAGGCTGGCGCTCAGGACTTCTTGTACAAGAATGCAGTCAGTGCGAAAACACTGTGGCGCGCAATCGCCTTCGCGATAGAAAGAAACCAGAATCGGCTGGAAGAGCTGGAGCGGCTGCATTTGCTCGAACTGCGTGAAGACTTTATGCTCACCCTTACCCATGATCTGAAAAGCCCGCTGATCGGATCAAACAGACTGATCGAATTGATTACAGCGAATAATACTCGCATAACTCCTGAGCAGCAGAAAGGTCTGCTTTCCCAGATTCGAGACAGCAATACCAACTTGCTTGCCATCATCCAGAGCCTGTGTGAGGTCTACAAATACGAAAAAGATTTGCACGAAATGCACTTCGAAAAAACTGATTTGCTGGCCGTGGTTAATGGCTACCTGCGTTCCGTGCGGCACTTGATGGAAGACAAAAGAATTGTCACTCACGTCGTAAACAACACCAACGACGCGGTAATTCTCGCCGATTCAATGTCAATTTCACGTGTGGTGCAAAACTTGATCGAGAACGCGATTAAATTCTCTCCGGTGGAAGGACGCGTTGAAATCAGTTTGAAACAGCAGGACGACCACGTCATGATAAACGTGTCAGACGAAGGACCGGGTATCGAGCCGCAAGATCTGCAGAAGCTATTTATGCGATTTTACCAGGGACGTCCGGGTCGATCATATAATTATGGAATGGGGCTTGGACTGTATCTTTGCAGGCAAATTGTTGAGGCGCATAGCGGTAAGATCTGGTGCAATCCGAATGAAGAATCAGGCGCAGTCTTTACTGTCAGCCTGCCGACCGCGAAGCCACCAGGTTCGATGCAATAATTCGAATGCTTAAGATGCAACAGTTTGAAGCTTAAAGATCGCACGGGACGTAACTGATTGCCCCCGCCCATCTCGCGCCAGAATCTCTCGGCAAAACTATTGCTGACTGGAAAGTGGAGGAGAAATAATCTCGAGTGACTGTCGCTCCGCTGCAACTCCAAAAAAGTGTTCTATCACAGCAGCAAAGATCATCAAACCAGCACCAGCATAATAGCCAAGCGCCAGCTGCAAACGTGAGCCGGTAGCAATCAGACCTGCAAATATTGAGGGAGCAAAGACGCCACCAACAAGCGTTCCTGCTGCATAAAAAATGGCGATTGCTAATGCCCGCATCTCCAGCGGAAACAGTTCACTGACGGTCAGGTAAGCAGCGCTGGCAGCAGATGAAGCAATGAAGAAGATCGCCACCCACGCAAGTGACTGCGTCATCGGCGACAACAATTCGAATTGAAACAGCACTGCCGTGATGGCGAGCAAGATTCCCGATAAACCATAAGTCAAGATGATCATCGGTTTGCGACCAACTGTGTCGAAGAAGTGCCCAAGTAAAATGGGTCCCAGCAAATTCCCCAGTGCAAACGGCAATATGTACCAGCTTACAGTTTCGGGCGGGACGCTGTAAAACTTGTTCAGCACGAGCGCGTAAGTAAAAAAGATGGCATTGTAGAAAAATGCCTGAGAACTCATCAACACAAGTCCGAGCAACGTTCGCTTGCGCTGGTCAACTAGTAGCGTTTTGAAGATTTGCTTCCACGGTGTTCCTGTATGCACAGAAATTCGAAGCGGTTTTTCTTCCAACTCAGGCAAGCTGGCACCGCCATCGGTGACCTGCTTCTCTATATCTGAAACAATCGCTTCAGCATCGGCGTTGCGTCCATGCACCATGAGCCAACGAGGACTCTCCGGCACCCAGTGCCGAATCAGCAGCACGCCTAAACCAAGAATGGCACCAATTGCGTACGAGATTCTCCATCCCAGCCAGGTCGGAAAATACTTTTCGTTCAGCAAAATCACCGTAGCGCCTGCACCAAGCATGGCACCTAGCCAGTAGGTAGAGTTGATGACCAGGTCAACCTGACCGCGGACCCGAGCCGGAATCAACTCATCAATCGCCGAATTGATGGCGGCGTACTCCCCGCCAATTCCGGCACCTGCCAGCGCCATAAACGCTGCGTAACTGTAAAAATTCCAGCTGAAGGCTGTCAATGCAGCAGCCAGTAAATAAACCGAAAGCGTGATGTAAAAGAGCTTTTTGCGACCGAACCTATCAGTTGCATAACCAAAAAAGAGCGCACCAACAACTGCACCTGAAAGATAGCAAGAAGCGCTCCAACCGACCTGTTCAGTGGTGAGACCGAGTGCCTTCGGGTTTTGCAAAATCGCTCCGATAGCACCGGCGAGAGTAACCTGCAATCCATCGAGAATCCAGGTCACACCCAGACCAACCACTACAAGCCAGTGCCACCTGCTCCAAGGCAACCGATCCATTCTCTGAGGAACGTTTGTTTCTATCCAAGTGAGGGTCGCGACAGAGTCTGAATCAGACATAGATTCTCCACATTGCGTCGAGCTTCGAGCGTCAGTAGATGGGCTTGTGAATCGAACATTATAACCGTTCGGGACCTAATCGACCTTGCGACCAGCAGCAAATTCGATTCTTTCTTTCAGCGTTGGGTGCGTAAACAGGAAAAACTTGATCAGAGCAGGCGGGTCTGGTTCACTCAGATTCTTGCGCGAAAATGAGATAAACAGATTGGCCATGGCAAGTCGATTATCCGTCAACTCCAGACCGTATTTGTCTGCCTGATGCTCTTGATACCGGGAAACGTAATTAAACAGCGGCATGGAGACGAATCCAACGCTCAAACTCAGCATTAGCAACACAGGGGTGATGGCATAATCACTCAGACTTCCAACCTGCCATCGCTCCGGCAGAGCGCTCACGAACCAGTTCGAACCAAAGTATCCAAACGGAACAAGCAGCAGGGTCGCAAGAACCATAATGCCAAAACCCCAGTAAATATGGTTCAGAACGTAATGCCCGATTTCGTGCCCAACGACTGACAATACCTGATCTTCCGGCAGTCCGCTGACGGTGCTATCCCACAAAACAATTCTGGATGAATTGCCGATGCCCGTAACATAGGCGTTCATTTTATTGGTTTGCTTACTTTTGTCCGCGACGAGAATCACCGCATTTGGTATCTTTGCTTTGTTTGCAAGAGCCGTAATTCTGTTTTTCAAACTGCTATCGGCCATTGGGGTGAACTTATTAAAAATCGGATCAATGATGATTGGTTCGGCAAAAATTGCCAGCGCAAATACTGGAATGCAAATTGCCCACAAGACTAGCGGCCAGTGCACCCTGAAACGTTTGACAATGCCAAAAAATATAGTCAGAGCAATTGTATTCAGCACCGCCGATACACCAATGCTTTTGACCTTTTCCAGAAGGAAATCGCTCAGAGACTGATCGGACAACGCGAATGCATGCTCGAGATAAAACCCGCTTACCAATGAGAGCGGGAGCATAAACATTGCAAACACGAGCGTAAACATCACACTGAACGCACAGACCTGAAAAAATTTGTTTCGACTCAATTTTATCGACGTATCACGTAAACGAGCAGCTATGCCTGATTGCATGATCAAATAGGCAGCCGCCATTGAGTAGAAAATCGAGAAGAAGAAAAGTGCGTAGCGAATTCGCGAATAGCGCAATGTTGGTTCGGTAACCGCAGGAAGCCGCACTTCAGCAAGAGTTCTGGCGGGTTCATTGGTCGAAGCCGGCGCGACATGCGGCATTTTAGTCGGCGCGACATCTGGCACTGCAGGCGATGCGGCGCGCGGTATCTTACGGTCCGCGGCATCCGCCATTTCATTGGGCTCGACAACGTGCTTAGTGGTCTGTGTCGAGTTCGCCGAAGCAACAGGTTCGTCAGCTAACGCAGCAGAGCACAGCATCAGCTGACAAATAAGAAATGAGAGTAGGAAACGAGACATAGATAACAGAAGCATCGCAAGTTGCATTCAACATTATAGGGCACCATCACGTCGTCAAATAGTGACAATTTGGACACAAATTTTCCATAAGATGCATCCATCAAGCCGAACAAAACTTTGAAGGCAGGAGACGTTATGAGTCTAGATAGCGTGGCTGAGTTGCCACCAGCTCCAGCAAGCAATGATTTGCCACTTAACAAGCAAATTGGCAAAGATCTGAGCACACCTAATAAGGATGATACGAACCATCGCGATTGCAAGCAGAATCTTAACAGCGAAAACTGTCTGCCGAAATTTCAAATCGTTGACAACTTGCACAATCTGCAAAAGATTGAAAATCGACAGAAGCAATTAGAACCACTTACCAGCGAAATTCTCAAAAGTCGCGAAAAGGCGCTGAAGAATCAAGCCTTAAGGGCATCAGGACAGCTCCCTGAAGGTTCACCATCTGAGATTCGTCCAGATGACATAGCAGACGTAAACAAACCGGCCAAACCGCAAGAGAGGCATCCTGAAGTATACGACGCAAGCGGACTGGAAACGGCACGCAAACGTGCAAATGATGAAGGCAAAAAACTATTTATCGAAGTCTACGGAGAAAGATGCGGTGCGTGCAGGGGTCAAGAAGAGACGATGAAAGATGGAGGGGTACAAAACCTGCTTAAAAACGCAATCGTCGTCAAGATCAACGGAGACCGAAATCCGGACATGCTCGCACAATTCAAAGTTTCCTTTTATCCAACCAACGAAATTTACACGCCGGGACAGAGTCAACCGCTCCGTTATGCTCGACAGATGTCCAGGCAAGAGCTGCTTGATGCTCTGAAATAAGCAAGAAACAACTTTTGGGGTACGTTTCGCAAGGTTCGCTGCAGCGGGTCTTGCGTAAACGGTTTACGGATGATGACAATAAGTGTCAATGATTGGCACCCTGCAATATAATAATCCGTGTTATCGAATTGAAATTGCAGGTGCAGATGAGCTTCTTTCCAGGTATTACACGTTTCACATACTCGGCAGCGATGTTATTGGCACTCACCACCATCAGTGCTCAGCACTGCCTGTCCAAATCAACACACAACTCAACTATTCATCCTGCCGTGCGTCACAACCATCACAGTGGGCGCCGCTACCACATTGGCGTGCGAAACCACAATCAGGGTGTAAGTCACCAACATCACGTCCACGGCGGCGCCAGCCAGTCAAAGGGCAACATACTGGGCAGTTCTGGCAAAGCGACAATTTACAGCGATAAGTTCAATGGAAGAAAGACAGCCACTGGTGAGCGATTCAGACAAGATCAATTGACTGCAGCGAGCCCCCATTTACCACTCGGTTCTAAGGTCAAGGTGACGAATAAGTCAACCGGCAAATCAGTTACAGTCAAAGTCAACGATCGCCAGGCAAGTGGCGGTAACCGCGTTGTAGACCTGAGCAAAGCTGCAGCATCTAAAATTGGAGTCAAAGGCACAGGCAACGTAGAGACGAAAGTTGTCGGCAAATGAGCCGGAAAAACCGATGTTGGAGCTAACTGAAACCCAGAATCAGAGCTCAGTTGTTGAACAATCGAAATCGACGTCTTCCGGCAAAGCGGCGCTCAGGATTATTTACCTCTGGTCGGTTATTTGGTCTATAGTCAGAAGGCTTGAGTGCATCGCCAACCACTTTGAAGTCTCCCCCAACTCCTGGAAGAAATCTCTTGTTAATCAGAGCGGCTTCGCCGTTGTCTAGCCACGACTTCAGATCGCGGATTACAGCGATAGCGCGGTCTCCCCGTCTATCATCGTTGTATTGATTTCCCTGAATCAATAACCAGTGATTTTTCTCTTTTCTCAGAGCCCAGGTGGCAACGTGGTTAACTCCACCGTCCCTCTGTGCTCCGCCAGAGTGCAGTAAAGCTGCTCGTTGACTACGAGTGCTTGGGTAGCCGTTCACAACAGTAAGTTCGTCACCAGTTACTCTGCGAAGAATTTCTCTTTGACCACCTCCACCGGTTCTGATGCGACCGACATCGCCGGCTCTAAAGTAATTGGCACCGCTATCCATCACAGCTAGCGTGGCATCGAGCCTGTGTGCGACCGGGCTTGGTAAAGACGTCCTCGGCGCGTTCTCTATCGTCCAGCCAGCTCCCTGATATTGCGAAGCGATGCTCAGCTGATCGCGAGTAAAGTTGTACAGGTGGTTTTTCAAATCACTATAGCTTCCAGTCAGTGAGACATCCGCCAACACACGAGCGATGGCGTCGGGATGTTCGCCGATTCCGCAAGGAATATATCCAGACTGCAACCAACAAGAACCCCATCCTTCCTGGGTTACAGTTTCCGGCTCCATGGCGTGATACATATAAGTCTCGCCTAACTTGATTCGTACATCTTTGCTGTCAAAAGTTTTCGGGTCATCTGATGCGACCATACGTGTTAACTGGTCATACGTTCCTTTGATCCGCTGCTCGACTTCAGCTCTTACCTTTTCGGGATTCTCGAGGGCACTGCGGCGTTCGATGGAATCAATCATGCGCGTTTCAAAAGCACTGGCAATGCTCTCCAGACGCTCCATGCGCGCAGGGTCCTTGAAACTTTCACGCATAACGTCCAGATAACTGGAGCGAGCTTCATCAACATCAGCGGAAACGAAACCATTATCGGCAATACGAACGCCGTCGCCGGCCTTTGAAACAATCCGTTTGCCATCTCCACTTAAGTAACTGTAGTTACCAAGATCGTCAACTTGAACGTCGTGACGGGCGAACTTCTGCGTTAGCTTGCCGTCTTTCTCGCCGATCACGGCGAATGTTCCCTGCCAGTCAGCTCCGGTTTCCCATTTTCGCGTAACCGTCTTTTCACCGATGTGCATAGTGTCTGCAATTGAGACCGGTTTATTTGACTCAGGATTATATTCGATTTCTCTGATAGCACCGCCGGCAGTTGTTATTTTTACCGGCTTTCCCGCATCGTTGCATTCCACATGGGCAAAGTCTGCAGTTTCGATTTGACGCTTTCCTTCAGCAGTTACGTGAATCAAATCTCCACGAGCGGTGAGCTCAACCCGTTTCTCTCCTGTCAAATCTTCATAGTGAGCAACTTTCCCTTGAATCTGGTCGGTAAATCCGATTACCTCGCCGTCTTTATATTGGAAGGAGCGTTGATTTCCATTTCTGGCGCGAGCAATCAAATTCTGAGCCGCATCATATGTCAAAGTGGTGCCATCTTGCATCTTGACGCTGGTCGAACTATCAGTATTGACAGTCACTCTGCTGCCGTCATTTCGTTCAAATGACAGCTCACCGTTTCCCTTAACCGGCATCTGGGCAGACGCCTTGATGGATGGATCGTCGCATTTCCACAACTTATCTTTTAAATCGTAATCAAAGCGAAGTTGAGCTCCATCCGGCATCACAGTTGAAACCCTGACGCTGTCGCCGTTCTTGCTCCAGACAACACCGCTATGGTCGGCGCGTTCTATTTGAGAAAACAATTTTTTGTCGCTGAATAAAATCTGCGAGCCGTCCGGGTTCAGGCGCGAGTAGGTTGTATTATCTTGGGCGTCTGAGTTTCTCCATAAATTGTTCGGATTGTCTTTCTGGTCAGCCGAGAACATGCTCCAACTTCCGTCCAATCCTGTTTTCAAATCTCCGCGCCAGACTCCCAGCGATTTCGAGCCTTGACTGCAGTTCCACTCATTGTCCTTCGTTCTTTGGTAGGTCTTATTGGTCTCTCCGTTAGCATTCAGTTCGCTGAATTTAGCGACTTTCGTAGTATCGCCCTCATATTCGAAACGACGTGCTGTACCGTCTGCTTTTGTGTACAAGGACAGCCGCCCTTCGCCGTCATAAGTAATCCTGGTTTTGTTGTCACCGGCCGATACCACATGCGAACCATCACCGGCGATGACATGGTCTAACTGATCTCCGGTGCGAAACTTGAGGTTGCCGTTCTGGTCGACCGACAGGTTATGACGAACGTCGTCGGTACCATTGTGATGGAAATCGCCATTGCCGGCACGCTTCCACGTTGACGCTTTTCCGTCCCTCAGTTCTGTGACTGAATCAAGGGTGCCGTCCTCGGCGTAATCGCATTTTACGCTGCTGCCGTCAGCGCGTCGCACTCTGTCAACTGCCTTGTTTTCGTTGAAGCGAAGCGCAGCACCTGATGCTAATCGCTTTTCGTCAACAATGTCGCCATGTGTACTTTCGACACGCCATGAGCCGTCTCTGCGCTGAATGCCAAGGTCACCATCTTTTTGCAATTCGACTTTGCCAGGGAGGTAAAATCTTGCACCATTTGCCTCCATGAACCACTTGTCAGTGCGGCGGTCGCGCTGTAGATGCAGGTTTTCACCGGTGGCAGGGTCTGTTCGATCGACCGAGACCAGTTCGTTTTTATCGTTGTAGCCGTAGCTGTGAACCTTGCCTGGATTGTTGAAGAATTTTACCGAAGTGAGATTTCCGGAATCGTCGTGCGTCTTGATTGTTCCATCTTTCTCAACGAGCTGAACAATCGGTGAATCATGTTTGCCGGAACCATCCCACTTGTAGAGAGAGTCGATTTTCAGCTCGTCGACTGTCCCTTTCGTCTTTTCGGAATTGTTGACAGCTGGAGTTTGCCTCTCGATTTCGTCGTGGAAAGCGCGATCGGCGGAAGCGTTTTGGGGAACGGAAACAGGCGCCTTTTCACGCGCAAGCTCCGCCTGGGGCGGATACGTCATGCAGTCCTCACAGATGTGCGGTCGCTAAGCCGGGGCTAGCGCGGGCGCACTGGTAATGGGCGATCATTAACGTTGTAAAGGTACATTGGATTTGTGGCGATTGTGTGCCTATTTTCCTGCTTCGCCTTTATAATTTGGCAATGGCAAAAGTTTTACTAGTCGAAGACGATCGAAATCTGCTCAATACCATCACGACCTGGTTAAAGATGGAATCTTACCTGGTTGAGACAGCCGAGAACGGCGATGATGCTGTCGACCTGCTGCGCGCCTATACCTACGATGTAATCGTCCTGGATATAGAGTTGCCTCGGCTCAATGGTCTGGAAGTGTGCAAACAATACCGAGCCATGGGTGGCTCGGCAGCGGTTTTGATGCTGACCAACAAATCTACGATAGTTGACAAAGAGACGGGATTTGGGGTCGGTGCTGATGACTATCTGACCAAACCATTCCACTTAAAAGAACTCTCCGCGCGATTGAAAGCTTTGTTGAGACGCTCGCAAACGCTGCTACCGGATGTTCTGAAAGCCGGTGCTCTCGAGTTAGATCCACGCTCGCGAAAACTCAGTCGTGCGGGTGTTGAAATTCATCTGCCGAAGATGGAATTCGCCCTTTTGGAATTTTTTATGCGCTACCAGGGACAGGTGTTCAGCGGAGAAGCGCTGCTAGAACGTGTCTGGACCTCGGAGTCGGAGCGTTCGTCTGATACCATTCGCAGTTGCATCAAAAAGCTGCGCAATAAAATTGATGTCGAGGGGGAGCCTTCGTTGATCAAAAATGTGCACGGTGTTGGTTATAAATTTGAAGCCGTCTAGCACGAGAAGTGTGGTCATCCGACCTCCGATTGATCTAATTTTTTAGTTTGAACTTGAAAATACGATATGGCAATTTTGGTGTCGAGCCGAGATTTATTTGCGACGAACTGACGTACATCGATCCGTCAGGAGCGTTAGCCAGACTGTCAGGCCAGATCAGATGCTCGTCTTTTACTACCGTCTCCAGCTCTCCCTTTTTCGAAGGTGACCAGCGCTTAACAGCGTTATCTTCAAGGGATGTCAGATATAAATTGCCATCCCTGCCAAACTCAATACCATCGGCTATACACGATTTCGTAACCTGCTCGACTTTCTTGCCGAGATCGCTTTCTGAAACCTTGCTGTCAATGAGATCCTTCACAGGCACTCGGTACAAATTTCTACCGGTTAACGCCTGGTAGTAGAGATACTGGTGAGCAGGGTCAAGAGCGATTCCATCGCTGTGAATCTTTCTCGACTTACCGTCAGGCTGTGGACTGAATGGTTTTCCATTGATTGTTATCAAAATGTCTTCCGCTTTAGTCGAGGCGTGATCGAACAAGCGACGAGTCGCTTTGCCGGTAGTGAGATCGAGCACGACAATTGCACCCAGACCTGAGTCAGTCAAGTAAGCCATTTTGCGCTTTGTATCGATCCGTACGTCATTCAAGTAACTACCCTGTGGTGCCGAAGTCTCGTCAAACTTGAAGACTTGCGCCACCTTGTTCGTTTTGAGATCAACCTTTGCGAGCTTGGCGCCGTCCTTTACCGGTCCCTTAAAATTTGGAGCAGCAGGATCGACGATCCACAAATTGTTCTGGTTGTCTGCGTAAACGGCTTGGACACAAACGAAACGGTCGGCGGGATGAATCTGCTTCCACTCGTTCCAAGTTTTATCTGGATAGGGGAGCGTCGATGAATCCTTCAAAAGTTGAGCGACTGACACAGGAACATTGGCA
This sequence comes from Drouetiella sp., assembly GCA_036702955.1. Classification (GTDB taxonomy): domain Bacteria; phylum Cyanobacteriota; class Vampirovibrionia; order Obscuribacterales; family Obscuribacteraceae; genus PALSA-1081. Next base: position 144,785 of record DATNPY010000058.1, read on the forward strand.
GACCAGCGCGGATAATTGACAAACACACGTCTATCGCTTGATACGGCAACTCCTGTCCACTGTTGTTTGCTGCTGCCCACTACGCTGAGCTGAGCGCTTTTACCTGCGGAGTTTTTACTTGCAGCGCTTTTGCTTGCCGAACTTTTACCGGTGCCGTCTGCACTTTCAATATTATTGTCAGCAAGCGCAGCAGTAATCGCCAGCAGTGTCACCAGTACAGAAGCAGTCGGCAGTATGTTTCGCATCGGATATCTCCAGATCATTCAGTACCGTAAGGATACCACCACGATTTTTTTGCAGCGTTGAACTCCCAGTGAACATGCTTAGTTTCGCGAAACTCATCAAGACCTTCCTGCCCTAATTCCCGAGCCCCGCCGCTCAATTTCATCCCACCAAACGGTCCCGCATAATTGTCTGTTAGCGGATCGTTGATCCATACGGTACCGGCCTTCACTTCCTCCATGAATAACTTGGCTTTAAGTGCATCGCTAGTTAGCAAGCAAGCGCCCAAGCCGTAATCAGAATCATTTGTCAGCGCCACAGCCTCTTCGAAGGTTTTGTACTCCATCAACGGAATCGCCGGTCCAAAAGTTTCTTCTCGCATGATCAGCATGTCATGATCGACGTGGGAAATAACTGTCGGTTCATAGTACCAGCCCTTCTTAAACCGCTCAGGGCGGCGACCTCCAGTCAGAACGCGAGCGCCTTTCTTGACGGCGTCTGCAACATGACCTTCAATTTTTTCGCGGTAAATAGAACCCGCCATCGGTCCAATATCGGTATCAGATTCGATACCAGGACCGAGCCTCAATGACTTGACGTGCTCGACCAGCGCTTCAGTGAATTTCTTTGCTCCTTTCGCAGGTAGATAAACACGCTCAGTTGATGTGCATACCTGTCCGGCATTTGTCAGCGCCGCATATGCAAGCGCATGAGCTGCCACTTCGGGGTCGGCATCTTCAGCGATCACAAACGCGTCTTTGCCACCAAGTTCGAGATGCAGTTTTTTCATCATTGGTGCCGCGATGGTGGCGATTCTCTGACCGGTTGCCAGGCTGCCTGTGAAAGCTATAACAGGCACGTCTTTGTGCTTAACGAGCGGCTCTGCTATTTCCTTACCAAAACCGTTGACGATATTGATTACTCCTGCCGGGAAATGGTCCCAGCAATGCTCAGCCAGATACAAAGTCGATAACGGCGTCAGCTCACTCGGTTTAATAATTACGACATTACCTGCCGCCAGAGCGGGAGCAACTTTCCACGCCATAAGCAAGAGAGGATAATTCCATGGCACGATGCACAACACTACACCGTACGGTTCCTTAATGACCAAATTCAATTGAGTATGTTCGCCTGAAGGCAGCACACGCCCGCGCTCGTGCCTTCCCAGCTCGGCATAGTACTCGAAAGTATTCATCAACCACTCGAACTCTTCTTCGTTTTCGGGAACTGGTTTTCCTTGCTCAAGCGTGAGCAAGTGGATAATCTTTTCCTTGTGGGCTCGCATTTTCTCAGCTGCTTCGTGCATCATACGCGCGCGCACGTTTGCGGAGGTTCGTTTCCACAGGTCGAAAGCTGTTTTAGCGGCTGCAACAACAGTCTCGGCATCACCTGCAGTGCCGCGCGGAACTGTAGCTATAACTTCTTCGGTAGCCGGGTCGAGTACCTCGATTTCTTCGGTGGCACCACCTCTGGTGAATTCTCCATTAATAAAATGCAGAGGCATAGACACTCCCTTTTGCTGTGCTGTTAGATAAACCCACTATGGTAGCAACAGGCATACTTCATGAGCTTCTTGGCTTCGAATTTAAAGAGCGATTTTGGCTAATTTTGGCGAATTGATACAGTTTTCAAGACCAGCAACTACCAGGCTCGAGATTTGGGCACAATTTAAGGTAGGTCCTAACTATGCAAAACGATATCGAAGAAAAACAGACTGAAGAGTTAGTCGATGCGCTAAAAGGCGCAGCAGTCGCGCTTGCCATAGTGGCTACGATTCCGATTTTCATTCCAACTGCCGCTTGTGTACTGGCGTTCACCGAGATCAAAGAAGCTCTGAAGCGTTGCTCTGTTTGCGGCAGCCGAAAACTCCAGTTCAAAGGCAAGGAAAGCCATAAGGGTGGCGGCTGCATGGACATCCGCTTCGACAGAGGCACACCTAAACGTAGAAAGTCACCCGTCTACAGCTACTTCGAGTGTGCAGACTGTTCCAGCCGCTTCAAGAAGTTCTACGGCAGCCCGCTAGAAACAGCGACCGAGCAAGAGTTTTCCGAAATGTTGGCGAACTCGTTTTGATCACATTCAAATCAACTTCATGGAAACCTGATGGCAGCAAACTCAGACATTGAATGGACAGACGCGACCTGGAATCCCATCACAGGTTGCACGAAGATCAGCCCCGGCTGCGCCAATTGCTACGCCGAAACTTTTGCTGAAAGATTTCGCGGAGTGCCGAATCATCCATACGAGCAGGGATTCGATCTCAAGCTCTGGCCGGATCGATTGGCACTGCCATCGAGCTGGAAAAAGCCGAAGCGAATTTTCGTCAATTCTATGAGCGACTTGTTTCACAAAGATGTGCCCACTGATTATGTTCTGCAAGTCTTCGAGGCGATGAACAAAGCAAACTGGCATCAGTATCAGATTTTGACAAAACGGCATGACAGGCTGCTCGAGCTGGATAAACAGATTCCCTGGTCCTCGCACATTTGGATGGGAGTGAGCGTCGAAAATCAGGATCATGTGCACCGCGTCGACTATCTAAGGAAAACGAGTGCCCATCTCAAGTTTCTGTCTGTCGAGCCACTTCTGGGTCCTATAGAAATTCTAGATCTTGCGGGCATCGATTGGGTTATAGTCGGCGGAGAATCCGGACGCAGACCGCGACGGCTTGACGAGGCGTGGGTAAAATCGATTCGGGATCAATGTCAGAAAGCCGGCGTGAAGTTCTTCTTCAAGCAATGGGGCGGGTCGAACAAGAAGAAAGCTGGACGCACACTGGAAGGACGAACGTGGGACGAAATTCCTCAGACCGATTCCAGTCTGCCGTGCCGATAGATTCCCAGTTCATCGAGGGCGTCGTCGAAACTCAATTTCATCTGTCGAGCATATTGCATTGCAGACACTGCTTGATCGACCGTGATTAGCTTGTTGCGCACCATAAACTGACAACGCAGCGCCGCTAGCAGCGTCGATTCATCGATGTATCCGTTTACCACAAGCATTCTGCCTAGCACTGATGGATAGTCTCTGGCTAGCGCAATCGCGCTCTGAATCTCTTCTTCGAGCACGAATCCGCATAATTTGAGAAGCTCTCCGATACGCAGTTTCGGCGCATCATTCTGCTCTGCCAGCCTTGAAAGTTTAGGCATGGCATCGGGCTCTGTATCGGTCAGTTTGGGAATGTAAGTATTTCCAGTTTCCAAAAGAAGCGTATCGGTGGCAGCTTGAATGTCTATGGATCCGACGCTGATTGACTCTTGCAAACGCAGAGCGAGTCGCAACTGATCAGTCGTAATCAAGCCGAGAGTAATTAAAACAGACCCAAGCGGTTCTTCGCGTGTCAGGCTCAGTTCAACTGCGTTCATCATGTCGGATTCAGTCAAAATTCCAGCGAGAATAAGAAGCTCACCGAGACGAATATTTCTGCGACCTCGATCATCTACAGCAAATAAGTGTCTCTTAGCATCTACTTCAGCATTTTGCTTGGCTTCTGACCCTGCGTCCCATTGAGCGGTAGAGCCTGTCTTTGCTCCGTTTCCCTTCGAATTGACTGAACCAGAATCTATATTCATGCCTGGTAATTGAACGGAGCCCAGACCGCTGTCTCCCGACACGGTATTTGCTGAGCCGGGTTGTGATCGAGACTCATCTTTCAAATATTCGATTGCTTCCGCCTGCGAAATACGACCCATTCGAATCATCGATTGCAGGTCGACAACACGCACGATTACAGGGTGCGAAATCAGACCCATCAAGCTCAAAATGCGCCCCAACGGCAAACCCAGCTTGTGACTGGTTTCCTGCGCCTCTCGCAACTGCTCTTCGTTGACCATTCCGGCTTCAAGCAGAAGGGTGCCTAGCTGACTGGTTTCTTTCGGCAAATTCAGACTGGGAGTCCACCCTGTGCGCTGCAAGGCATCTATTAAAGGCATGCCTTGATAGCAAACAAGCGAAAATGTCTTTTTTGCCGTTTCCATCGTCACGTCGGAGGTGCGCATGAGCGCGTGCAACTGCAGCGCTATGTTCAACTCGGCATCAGTAATTTTTCCAGACAAAACCAGGGCACGACCAAGAGGCATGCCAACCTGGTTCGCCATATCCATGATTGCGACCAGCTCTTGCTGAGTGATAAATTCGAGTCCAACCAGCAATGCTCCGAGCTTAACCGCTCGCTTCGTTTCAGACAATTTAGACTCCGCCTCAAAAGCAGATTAAATGGGGTTTCCGGATAAATTGTACCCACACAGGCGCGTTCCCGCACATTTCGCTGCCTGCAGGACGCCAGTTACATCCACTGGGCGGAGCTTTTAGCTTTCCCGACGCTGGGAATAATGCTTTGGATTACGCCCGAACCGATCAGGATTCTCAATAAATGCTCAAGAAAAGTGGGCTTCTGCCTCAAGCCAACCGCGGTCCAGTTCCACCAGACATAACTGAACTTCATCAGCTTCTCTCCCAGGCTCTCGAAAAACGTGGGCAGAATTTGCAACTGTCATGGCGCTCGGTCGATATGATGACAACCTACACACTACACCTGGTTTGCCCGCTCAAGGGTGGTGACCCTCAGTGGCAATTGAGTAGCGAGTTGCGTGGCATTCGAACGCCAATGTTCGTCTATGGCAGTTGTGACGTGCTTCTCGTCCACAACCTGATGTTATCGGCGGTAGCTGAGTTGGCTGCAACTGGTCGTATGCAGAGTGGCATGGGCGGAATAGGGCGTCGTGACGAACCTACCATAAGGATGAACGAGCATGGGCAGATTCTGAATCAGTGCGGTGACCCCCAATCTCCCAGCCAGCCCCAGGCACCGGTGCCGCCAACTGAGCCAAAGCTGTCTTTCCCAAAGCAGGGCGACCTGAAAGACGTGTCACTAGACAAGTTGCTGCACAAAATCGTCGAAGCCAGAACTACCGGCAAGTTGGAAGTGCGAAATCAGGAATCAATGGCGCTGGTGTGGGTGCAAGATGGTACGCCTGTCGATGCCACCGCCGGCGATGCAGAGGGCGACGAAGCGATCATCGATCTCTTGACGTGGAAGGAGGGGCAATACACCTTCGAACCGCGCGTGCTGCGCAACAGCCACACCGTGCATCAGACAATTGAGTCACTCTTGAGCCAGAGCCGTCAGCTCTCAGAACGCACGCATTATTTGAAAGAAGCTGGAATGTTATTCAGCTCCACGCTTTTGCCGAAGCGCAACAACATTACTGACCTCGAATTCGTTCAACGAGCCGGTCCAAAAGCACCGATGAACGTCGAATTCATGAATAAGTTTTATCGTATGTTGGACGGAAAGCAAACGATCGAGGAAATGATTCGAGCCTTTCAACTTTCGCGCATCCAGATTGTCACTCTTATTTATCATCTGCTCACAAACGACCTGATCAAAATATCGAATCCAACTGTCAAGCCGAAAGACTTTGCGGTTCAGCCGCGAATCATCGATGGTGCAGCTATCCAGAGCGTGATGATGAGTCTGCGCCGTGCCGAAACTGGAATGTTCATCTATCCTGCGTTCCTGTACTTTCTGGAGCAGGAATACTTTCGTTGCTACCGATCGAGAAGCCCGCTCTCTGTCATCGTTTTTGAGATGAGAATGAGCACAGGAAATGGCAATCGTCAGTTATTGCCTGGACCAGCGATACTGGATGCTGTGCTGCGAATCAGTCAGTTGAAACGCCACGTTGATCTTCTGGCTCATTACGATGCTTTTGATTACGCACTGCTGCTACCTAATACAAAGGCAAATGGCTCGCAGATTTTCGCTAATCGTCTGGTACGAGCGCTTACGACTGGCGCACTGGGAGGAGAAGTAGACCCTTCCAAGTTGTCATTGTCAATGGGCTGCGCATCGATACCAGAAGATTTTGTGGATCTCAGCTCGTTGCTTGGTGCCGCTGATCTAGCCATGGCTCAAGCCAAAGCACAACACAAACCCGTCGTGATGTATCGGGATATCAAACCGACTACCGCCTGACACTGCCTGTCTGGCAAAGAAGCAGGTGGCGAGCTACGGTCCGAGACCACGTCTCCACTTCGATTTACAAAACAGAAATGGAAGCATCAACTTGTTTCGACCACGCGTTCAGTCCGCCGGTAAGATGACGTACCTTCTGTAGTCCAGACTTCCGTAGCATGGCCACAGCCTTTTGGCTTCGAGCGCCAGATTTGCAGTAAACAACTACACCAATATCGTTGGGAATTTCGTTAATACGTCGATCGAGCCCACTTAACGGCAAATTCACTGCCTGACCCAAATGACAGTAATCATATTCGTGAACTTCGCGCACATCAATCAAAAATATTTGTTCACTCTCCGCTAGCAAAAGAGCAAGATCCTGCGGCGCAATTTCATTCGCGTCACCGCTCTGCGTATGCAAAGCACCATTCTGCGCGCCGTGCGAACCCGCTATGCATGCGCTTTTCACATCTGCATGCCTGGCTTTGAGATCAATTAGCGATGTGATTTCGCGCTCTGCTCCGCAGGCAATGCATTTTGGATTGCGCGCTAAGTTTATGGTGCGGAAAGACATATCGAGGGCGTTAACTATCAAAAGTTTGTCAACTAACGAAGTGCCGATCGAAAGAATGACTTTGATGCACTCAGTTGCTTGAATTGTTCCAACGATTCCGGGCAAAACCCCGAGAACGCCTGCTTCAGCGCAATTCAAAATGGCGCCAGGCTCGGGCGGTTCACTGAAAATGCACCTGTAACAAGAACCCTGTCCGGGATGAAAAACACTGACTTGCCCATCAAAGCGGTGAACAGCACCGTGGATATTCACCTTATCCAGCAATACACAGGCATCGCTGATAAGATACCGAGTCTCAAAATTATCGCTTCCATCAACAACTATTGTGTATTGCTCGAAGATGTCGGCGATGTTATCCGCAGACAACTTAGCCTGATGCTGATGAATGTTTATTTCAGGATTAAGCCGCCTGGCGCGTTCACCGGCCACTTCCGCCTTAGCTTTGCCAACATCACCAGTCGAAAATAGAATTTGCCTTTGCAAGTTCGATTTATCGACACTATCGAAATCAACAATACCGATGGTGCCGATGCCTGCAGCAGCGAGATATTGTATGACCGGCGAACCCAATCCACCCGCACCAACGACGAGCACGCGAGCAGCTTTGAGCTTGAGTTGACCCTCTACTCCGACCTCGGGAATTACAAGGTGTCGACTGTAGCGCTCAAGTTCGCTTGCAGATAAGTGATTTTCAGATGAATGACCTGATGTCATGCGCCGCCTGGAATGAAAAGTTCATTGTAGCGGATCGCAATTTCAGCCTGTCACAAGAAGTTCTGCAGACTCCGGTGCAAGTGCCAGGAGCGGGAGCTGACTGTACTCTTGCGTGTTAAGCATTCGAATTGATCGATCGTGCAGCTCCAGCTGAACAATCTCTTCTCCTGCTGTTGCACCCAGCTCATGAAATTTGCGAGCAGAGACAAGCACCCGAGATTCAAGTGAACCGACCGTTTTGTTGTAAGCGTCAACTGTTTTATCAAGCCCTTTGCGGACATCGGCAAAATGTGACACCATGATTTTCAGTCGGTCATAAAATTCTCTGCCAAGCTCGCTTATTTTCTGAGCATTCTCGGCCAGCTTCTCTTGTTTCCATCCATAAGCGACCGCTTGAAGAAGAGCAATCAAGGTCGTTGGCGTGGCCAGAATAACCCGATGATTGACACCATATTCTATCAATGATGGGTCTTGCTCCAATGCAGCGCTGAAGATCGCTTCCCCCGGCAAAAAGAGAACAACGAATTCAGGACTGGGCTGAAATTGATCCCAGTAACTTTTGGTAGAAAGTTTCGAAAGATGTTCACGAACCTGCCGAGCGTGATCTTTCATCGCTTTCTGCCGGGAAAGATCATCGGAGGCTTGAAGGGCGTCGAGATATCCTTGCAAAGGCGCTTTGGAGTCAACAATGATATTTTTAGAGTTAGGGAGCTTGACCACCATGTCTGGACGAAGTTTCCCGTCTTCAGTATCGGTCGATTGCTGTTGCACAAAATCGCAATGTTCAAGCATACCGGCCATCTCAACAACTTTCTTGAGCTGAATTTCGCCCCATCGTCCTCGCACATTTGGAGTGCGCAATGCCCGGACCAGATTTTGAGTTTCTTGTTGCAGATTCGTTTGCCCACTGGCGAGAGCACCGATTTGCTCCTTCAGACCAGAATAAGCACTGATGCGCTCCTTCTCCAGGTCTTGAATTTTGGTGTCGACATTGTTTAAAGACTCTCTGAGTGGTCTAACTAATTCATCGATAGACTTCTGGCGTTGTTCGAGGTCAACCTTCGCCCCTTCCTGAAAACGTTCTAGAGAAGTCTTAGCCAACTCGAGAAATGCCTGATTGTTAGACTTGAGCGCTTCCGCGGAGAGTACTTGAAACGCAGAACTTAGTTTCTCTTGAGCCTGCTCTACAAGTAGAATTTTTTCCTGAGCTGCAGAGAGTTCCTTCTTGTGCGCTATTTCAACGACCGCAAGTTGTTGCCTGAGAGCGGCGTTAGCTATATCGGAGTTCGTAAGCTGCGATTCCCTCAAAGCAAGAGATTTTTCCAGAACCTCGATGCGACTATTCTTTTCCTCGGCAGTCGAAAGTCTTGCCTGCAGATTAATATGCTCGCGGACAGAAATTAGAAGTTGCTCGTTCAAGGCGAGCTTCTCCAGCTTCAGTTCATCGACCGACTTTTGTCGGTCCTCAAGCCTGGATAACAGCGTTGCCTTTTCTGACTGACACTGAGCTACTGCTTTATCGCAAGCTGCACCGAGCCTACTGCGCATGAGGAGATAGCACGGCACCATGCCCAAAATCAGACCGATAGTTAATGAGATGTAGACATGTTCCATTGCAAACTCATTTCCTTAAGATGAATCCAGAATGTGTATTCAGTTATGGGTCACCAGCTTTAAGATTTCGACAGGCACTGTAAGTCAGTCGAATTTGCTTGCGAGCTCTTTTTCTTACCCGCATCGACGATCTGACAAAAGAAATTGAGCAAACGCATCTGACTCAAAGTTGAACATGGAGTCTTAATCAGATTTGGGTTGCCCACAACAAATGCTATTGTTTGCGCGCGAGAAATCGCCACGTTTAGACGGCTCATGCTAAATAGGAAATCCATTCCGCGCGGAGATGACCCGCCGTCGCTGGCGCACATCGATAAAATTACGATCGGAGCTTCTCGACCTTGAAATTTATCGACTGAAGCCACTTGAGCACCGTTGATTCTACTTGCAATTTTTCGAACCTGCATGTTATACGGAGCCACAATGAGAATGTCTGCAAGAGTTACTGGTCTAGTGTGACCATGTTTATCGGCATAGCAACATTGCAGCAAGTCTTTCACCAACTGCTCAATTCGTTCAACTTCTTCATCACTGGCTTGCACGTTACCTTCGTGCTCGACGGGTATCCACACGACACCAGATTGTTTGCCGATCTTCGCCGACAGCGAATCATCAGGAAAACGAAGAATCTGCTTGCCAGTCTGCTCATGGGGACGAATTCTCGACTCGTAAACCGCATCTGAGATAACCGCGCACACATCTGGATGCATGCGATACGTGGTGCCAAGAAAAATACCCAGGTGGTCAGGCACAGTAGCATGATCGTGCAAAAAATATTCCAGTGATGATTTGCCGCTCTCCTCTGGGTGACTGCCTTCCACTGGCTGCTCGAGTTGCATCTGGTCGCCCAGCAAAATCAAATTGTTTGCACTGCGGCTCATGCCAACTACGTTTGCAAGACAGACCTGGCCGGCTTCATCAACGAACAAATAATCAAACGCGCCACTGGCGCCGTCATGACTGAAACACCATGCGGTACCGGCCACAAGATTGAACAAATGAGCGTCTTCTTTTGCAAAGAACTGTCCGGCACTGCGCACCTGCTCAACTTTTGCACCATTTTTTCTGGTGCTACGCGAACTTGAGCTCGTATGATGACCACCCACTTTTACAGCACGAACTGGTGTACTCGAAGCTGCACAAGACTCAATGACGCGATCGAGCAGATTTTCGATGGCTTTGTGGGAATTTGAAGTTATGCCAACACGTTTGCCCTGCCGCAAAAGTTCGACAATCGTGTGCGTTGCCACATAGGTCTTCCCGCATCCTGGCGGTCCCTGAATACACAACGTCGTGTTTTCCATGCTCTTAATAGCTGAAACGATTTCAGTGACCTCAGCTGACTCCACAACAGCGGCGCCTGAAGCGCGACCAGCGATATCAGGCTCGCGTCTAAAGAGTAGATCTGATAATGCTTTGGGTAATACTCTGGCTTCGGACCAATCGAGGACGACCTGAAAAATGGCGTCGGAGATAGTGCGCGTATGAATTTTTTCATTCGGCAACAGGTTAATATCTGAAGGCAAAGGACTTCTGTCTTTACCGACAACTACTGATAGAAGACCCCTTTTGCGATCGAAGTTGCAAATTCGTGCACTGCTCAAATCGTGCAGCACTAAACAGCTGTCGCCGTCATCGAGCTTGGTATCTTGATCTGGGTCATACGCATACTCATAGGCGACTGAACGATTGATTTCGTAAGCCGGTCGCGCGGTGCGCTTCAACCCGGCCAGACAATCAAGATCATCAATCAGCTCTTCAGTAGACTTCTTTTGACGATCAAAGCGGCGCCACCACATCGGTTTGTCTTCCCGCTTATGAAACTCGAGAAAATATGCAAGCAGCTGCTGAACGCGTTTTTCCTCGGGGTCTTCAAGGTGCTCAGCCTCAGCTAGCATTTCAGTGGCCAGAGCCGACGAAGGCGTAACTTCAGGTTCACGGGGCTCTTCCGAAATTTTACCGGTGTAGGCAATGCCATGCTCGGACTGTCTCGCCCAGAGCCATTGAGCCAATTGTTCGGTGGAAACGCAATCTTCTTCGTTATAATCTCGAATCTCTCTGAGTAACTTAGAATTTGTCCATAGATCGCCGTCAGGCTGTTGCAACCAGTTTTCATAAAACACAACTGAATCTGCAGCTTTGGAAACAGCACCACTTCGCTTAGGTCTGTACAGGTGCTCGATGTGTTTGATCGAATACGAAGGCACACCAACCAGGAATGCCTGTCGAACAATCTGGTAGAGATCAACGAAGATTTCGTTGCGCAGGAGATTATCAACCTCCTCTACACGAGTAGAGTGACGACCAGCCAAACGTCTGACGGCCGCGACTTCATATGGCGCGTAGTGATAAACATGCATTTTGGGATCGCGCGTCCAGGTTTCGTAGACGTAGTCGATAAAGTCTTCAAACGCTTGCTTTTCCTGCGCCCGATCGTGAGCCCACCAATCGGTAAATTCGGACTGCCCACCTGCTTTTGAGACAGTGCCAAACAAGTATTCAAGCCCACCTTCGATATGAGGGTAGCCTTCCATATCGAAAAAGATGTCGTTTTCAGATGAAGGTGGCAACAGGTGCATCCCTTTGCCCTGAGCTGGTGGCAATAGTTTGTAAGCGACCTTTTCCTCTTGCACGGTCTGCATCTGCAGCCTCGATTGCTCTTGCAATGACGTGAATACACTCACGTTCATTAATCTGGTATCAGCACAATCTGCCGCTATCAACTTGCGCATGGTGTCAATGCCAGACTTTTTCAATTTCTGAATTTGAGCTTTTCTAATATTGGCCGTTCGTGAGAGGTCATCACGTTCTTCCAGCATCGATTCAGAAACGTTTTTCCATCGACTGTATGTACCAGCTGTTAAATCATCTGGTGGCAACTCTCGAGCAAATTGATTTTGAAACTGAAGAAAGCAAGTTTTCAGCTGGTGATAAAAATGAATATAGTCACGAGTCGAAAACTGTGCCTCACTATAATCGCCAAGCACTATTTTCAATTGTTCTGGACAACGTTCCTGAATTTTTTCCAGCATCTCTGCATAACAGCAAAGCTGAACTACGAAATATGGTTTTGCCTTCTTCGACAATTTGGTATCCCAGACTTCGTAGTGAAAGTCGCCTAACTTAGATTGGCCAGGCACCTTCACCAGAAAATCTGTTCTGCCTGCAAACTGCCCGGCAGCCAGGACACCTTGATAAATGACCGCCCGGCCCGCCTGCATGGCAGCTATCGTTGCCAATTCGGCGGACTCATCACGACCTGTAATTTCAACAACATCATCGTGCTCTTCTCTCAATCGCGCGAGGAAAGCTGCTTCGTGTCGATTTCCATGGTCTTGAAGGATAACTGCACTCTCGTCTTGCTCATCAATCTCATAATCGCCTGGAAACTCGACATGGCAACGTTCCATCCAGGAATCGTATGGAGAATCCATAAACGTTATAAGATCTGAGGGTGAGAAAACTAAGTTGTTATCAACTTTGCGCATAATCCTTCTCCAGCGGCTAATACCAGAATAGAGAGTGCAACTGCGAAATACATGCAGTCGTTATACTAGAAGATTAAATTATATGGATATGCGCCTCAAGAGCTGAGGCGATATACCCATAGGTGATTGTGGATCGAACGGATATATTGTTATGAGCACCAAACTTGAACGCGTTCTGGCTATCGACAGCGAGATTTGTCGCGGACGCTATCCCAGCGTCACCGATTTGTGCCAGCGATTTGAAGTGTCAGAGCGAACGCTCCACGAAGACATCAGATTTCTTCGCGAGAATCTGGCGCGCGAGATTGATTTCGACCACATAAAAAACGGCTATTTCAATAGCAACCCTCAAAAGAGACTGCCCGCCTTTGAACTTTCAAGCGGTGAGGTGTTTGCGCTCACACTTGGCAAGGAGTTGCTGTCGCAATACATAGGAACGTCTTTCGAACCAACTTTGAGATCTGCTCTCGAAAAAATTTCCGAACGTTTGCCAGACAAAGTGCAGGTCGACCCCGCAGATGTGCAGGCAATTATCAGATTTCGCGGCTCAGCAATTATTCCAATCAGCGGCAAATTATTCACTGACATCAACAAGGCTTGCGATGCTCACAAGCAAATCGAATTTACCTATTTTGCCGCCAGCAAAGGTGAGACAACGTCACGGTTGGTAGACCCCCAGGTGCTGCTGCACGACCGTGGCGCCTGGTATCTGGTGGCATATTGCCATGCGCGTAAAGCTTTGCGTATGTTCGCACTTCATAGGATTCGCGATTATAAAATACTCGAAACCACTTTTGACCCAATCTCGCGCCAAGAGATTAATAAATGGATGGATGCAGCTTTCCAGCTCGAGCACGGCGAGAAAGAACACAACATAACAGTTCAATTCGCGCCACAGGCATCACGCTATATTCGTGAACGCATCTGGCATCCGCAGCAAGTGCTGACCGACGCGCCAGATGGATCATGCACGCTGACCTTTCCAGCATCAAGTCTGGACGAGGTTCTACGCTGGGTCGGACAATATGGTGCCGACGCTCTCGTGATCGAGCCTCCTGAGCTGCGTCAAATGGTAAAACAGTCTCTAACTGCCACTCTTGCAAAATATAGTTAGATCTTTTTTTCGACTCTGTATGTACAATCAGGAAAAGCACTTCAAAAGCGCGTTGCATGCATACCGACAACATCCCCAGAATTAAACTCGACAATGCCGAATACATGCGAAGCGATTCTCTAAAGACGCTTTCCTTGCCGTCTGGCGAAAAGCTTCGCGATTTAGCGGGCATACTGAAAGGGGCAATGAAAACAGACGACCGTAAGCAAGTTCACACTGCCAGTGCCGCATTGCTCGTTGAGCTTGCCAATGCTTTCGAAGTCACGCCGCCACCGCTTAAGGTGCTTAACGCTCGTCCAGTCAGGGTAACGGAGAATTATGCCACCGAAACCTTTGGCGACTACGACTTTGATTCGACATTGATAAGATTGTGGATGAGAACCGCAGTACAGAAGAAGACAACTTCGTACGGCACTTATCTAAGTACACTCTGCCACGAGTTTTGTCACCATCTTGATGTGGTGGCACTAAATCTGCCCCACACTTATCACACGCGCGGATTCTATGAACGCTCGGCGATTTTGTATCATCACGTTCAAAACACTCCAGTGCGCACAATCGTCTGGAATCCACATAGAGATGGGACGTTCAGTGTCGACTGGGTGCGCACGATGCGTCGCTGAACATGGCTTGAATCAGTTTCGCCTGCGCACAATCATCAAAATTTTAATTCTGTGGTGAGCAAGTTACGGGAAGCAACCGATATACAAAGTTTGAACCTGATCTATTGCAACATATCACTTTCTGGCACCTGAAGACAAATCCAGTGCATATTTAGAATATATATAAGTTGCACCATATTCGGTGAGTATGTAACTGAGTTTCCGATAATGCCCAAACCAAGCAAACGAATTAATCTGACCAGTCTTTGACTGCATATATTTCGCAGCCGCGACTTGTATTCTCGAATCATAGACAACTCGACGAAAGGATTGCAAATGTACTTAACTCCGGAACAACTCGCAGTAATTCAAGAAGCGTTGGAATTTGCTTATGATGCCAAAGTGCGCGAGTTTGAAGATAATCATTGCCGTCTAGACATTGCCTCACGTCAGTTGGCGACCAGAGCAGCGCGGGCGGTCAAAAAATACGCCGAAATTCTTGAGAGCATAGATCCACAAGCCGGCATGGCAAGCTAATTTGCTCTAGAAACTACTGACTGATCTTTCGATTTTGACTGCTGACTCAGAAACTGGAAAACAGCCTGTGTTGGTCTGTCATTTGGAAGTCCCAGTTCTTCATTCAATTCGGCATGCGTTTTGCCCGTTACAGCGACTACAGTTGTTTGAACGCTCGACTTTTTCAGCGCATTAGCAAAAGCTAGTGCCTGTGCGGTCGCGTCCACACGATTAGGAATATATATAACCAGGAATGGTGGAATGCCATGACCAGCCTTTACGTGCTTGATCGGAGATGCCTGCCACCATATTCGGCTGTCTCGGCCAAAAACAGATAGCAGCAAGTCATGGCGTGATGAAGACCTGGCTGTAGCGACGAGATTGTATGTGCCACCGTCAAGAAGAATCGCTCCGTTCAAAGTCGCAGGTGTAAGACCATAGTTTGCCAAAAACTGAGGATCAGTAGCCACAAGCGCAGCTAATTGTGCCCCAGCAGAATGCCCCATAACAAAAAGGGATTGAGGATCTCCGCCATACCGCTTGATGTTCTTTCGCACCCAGGCAATCGAAGCCGCAACGTCTTGCACGTGAAGTGGATATTTCACTTCCGGTGAGAGCCGATAATCAACGCTAACAAGAACGAAGCCACGAGAAGTGAAAGCCCAGGGTTTATTGAATACACTCGAAGTTTTGTCACCCGAGCTGAACTTGCCGCCATGAAAGAAGATCACGACAGGGTGAAGACTGCCAACCCTCGGGCTGTAGACGTCTAGTCTATTGTTTGACTGTCGCCCAGCTGCATAAACAAGGTCCTGCGATATCACAGTCTCAGCAGTTCGCACCGGGTGAATAGCTGGTGGGCGAGCCTCAGCTTCAGCCCCACATGAATAACCGGTGAAAGTGGAACCCATTAAAATAGAAATAGCGGCGCCAGGCGCCGATTTAATTACAATTCTGCTTGCTAATCTGATGATCTCGACCCGGACTAGTTCGACTCAGCGTCAAAAGTCACTTTGTCTTCTTTTGCAGCGATCTCACCCAGAATGCTGCTGAGAGACATCTCTGTGCTGATGGTGAACCGTGGAAAGCGTTTTGGCGCTGTCGCCGAAACACTCTTCATCACAGTGTGCTTGCTCGAGAAGCGCTCTTCCATTTCTTTGAGCTCTTGCATCAGATCTTTTGTTTCTGGAAAAAGTTTGTTTGCCATGAGCGATTTTCGCCGCCTGTGCCTTTCAGTAGTAACTCGGGAATCTAGAGATGCCTGCCGACACGTTGGTCCGGCTGTTGGCAACTATAATGCCAGCAACATTTGAATTCAAAGCAATCCTTTAGCGTTACTTAATAATTAGACCGAACTCAATCTAATTCTCTTGAGAACCACAGCGATTATTTCACGATGTCTTAGATCGACCAGACCATACTGTAAGGCGCTATCCAGGCAGTTATTACACAGATATAAAATATTTCGAATGGTATCGTCTTTGGTGCCTGAGAGCGGTTTGCGTTCGCGCTCAAAAAGGCGATGGAATTACCGTTCCGAAGATTGGTTATTACTTATTCATCACTGATTATGAAGCATTCGAGCGCACAAGCTTTGACATCGCGAGCGCAACCCTGACATACTTCCGAGCCTCTCGATGAATCCGATGCAGACTGTATGGTTCGCATCGTGGATTGTGGGTTTCGCCTTTTGGAAACAACAGACTGAGTCCCCGTCACCATTAAGGGAACTGTTGTTTCCGTGCGAGCTACGGCCCGCCGGTCTAGAAGGAATCAAAATGAACTTTACCGAACTTGGATTATCCAAGCGAATTGTCGCTGTGCTCGAAAAACTGGGATTCGTTGAACCCACAGAAATCCAACGAAAAGCCATCCCTTTCATCGTCGGTGGGCGCGATATCTTAGCCTCAGCAGAAACCGGCTCTGGCAAAACGGCAGCTTATGCCCTGCCTATCATTCAAAATCTCAAAGGCACTTCCGAGCGTAAACCGCGCTGCCTCGTACTGGTTCCAACACGGGAACTGGCTTTGCAGGTGCAGAGTCAATTTGAACGCTTCTCTAACAATTCCGGGCTGCGTACCGTCACCGTCTACGGCGGCACCGGGTATGAAAAGCAAACCCGATTGATGCGCCGTGGCGTCGATGTGATCGTAGCTACTCCAGGGCGTCTCTTCGATCATATCGAGAGAGGAAATGCCGACTTGAGCAACATTGCAATGCTGGTGCTCGATGAAGCAGACCGCATGCTGGACATGGGCTTTCTGCCGCAAGTGCGCCGAATCGTTGACGAAATGGAAGGTCACAGCAGACAAACTCTGATGTTCTCTGCCACCATTAGTGGAACCGTCGAGCGGATCGCCGCCGAGTTCCTTAAGAATCCGGTCACTGTGCAGGTCAACACACGTCAGGTAGAACCAAGCCAGATCGAGCAACGCATTTATCATATCGACGAAGCCGGCAAGGACGATTTGCTCGTTCAACTAATTAAGGATGAACCAGAAATTCATTCAGTGCTGGTGTTCACCAAAACTCGGCGCAAAGCTGCGAAAATCCGCAAGAAATTGTGCGTTTCAGACATTACCGCGGAAGAAATTCATGGCGATATCTCTCAGAGCCAGCGTGAAAAGACACTGGCACGATACAGAGAAGGTCGCTTTGCGGTTCTGGTCGCCACAGACATCGCTGCTCGCGGTCTGGACATTCCAGCTATCAGTCACGTCGTTAATTACGACCTGCCGATGTCAGCCGCAGACTACGTACACCGCATCGGCAGAACAGGTCGAGCTGGACGTTCGGGTATCGCCCTCTCGTTCGTATGCGCAGACCAGCGACACTTAATGAGAGACATTGAGAAGGTCACTGGTAAGCCTCTTGACCCTAACAGAACTGAAAAGGAAAGCGCGCAGGATCAGCACGGTCACAAACGGCCAAGACGTCAAAGTCGTCCAAGGAATGCCAGCGGAAGCGGAAGCAGAGGCGGCAGAAGCCGTAGCAGCAACGGCGACAACAACGCTCGAAGCGGCAGCAAGTGGGAAAGCGGCTCCGATAGAAGCGGCTCGAACAACCCTCGTGGCAGCAAATGGGAAAGCGGCTCGGATAGAAGCGGCTCGAACAACCCTCGCAGCAGCAAGTGGGAAAGCAACTCTGACAGAAGCGGCTCGACCACGCCTCGCAGTAACAAGTGGGAAAGCGACTCCGACAGAAAGGGCTCGAACAACCCTCGCAATAGCAGATGGGAAACTTCAGACAGAACCGGCACGAGCGCTCGCAGCGGCGCCAACGCACACAGCCGCAGCCACGCACGAGCAGGCAGCACTGATGGCAGTGGCAATGGCGGTGGAGCCGACACCAAACGGTTCTGGCGTCGTAAAACGAATGAGCCAGGCGCAAAGCGTCCAGAAGCCAGACAAAAATCAGCTGTCTAAATAACTACTCTAGTTTTTCTTCTGCTTGAGTGGCTCTTCGTCAACATCTGATATCACAGGCACACCTGGCTTGTGGACTATGATCGCGTACATTCTGCGCGCCAGGTCCTCATCCAGACGCCGGTATTCGAATGCTATACCGGACTCAACATTGTCGTAGTAATCGACACGTCCGTTCTTTGCTCTGTATTCTGTGAGCTTGAGCTGATTCTTGCTGTACATGACCTCTTCGAGCTTTGATTTTTTGGTGATACCGTTGGTAGTGACAACGGCAGAACCAGCGGATGCTATCTGAATAGCCTTTCCGTTTTTATCGTAAAACACCTTCAGCAGCATGGTGGTCAGACCATTCTCTTTCCAATCGGCTCGAACAACTTTGATGCCGGAAGGAAGTTCGTAAGAAGCGTCGAAGTTGCAGTCCGCTTGCTTCAGCTTTTTTGCTGTCATGCCGAGCTTCGCAACTCCAATTCCTACACCAGGTGTCGCCAACACATGCTCGGCAGCAGGGCAAGCCACGGAAATTGCAAGCGTGGTGATAGCCGCTGCCGTGACTGACAATGAACGAAAAACTTTCATTCGAGGGCTTCCTTATAAAGAGAGGTGCTTATTTTCTATGGCGGAAAGATCATACCGTCACATTTAATCTAGAAAGCAAAAAAAACACTCTCCGAAAACGAACTTTTTCATCGCCAGTTACGTATTACTTTGTAGGTGATCAATGAGGCGCACATGAAAAAATCGACTACACTCCTCGCATTTGCACTTCTTGCCAGCATACAATGCGGCGCGACTCTGCTACGGTCACAGGCGGTGGCATCAGCGCCAACGTCAAACCAGTCGTCACAAACGGAGCCTTTCAGGACTATTTATGAGGACTGGAAAGATTCAGCCCGAGATCGCTCGTTGCCAGTCAAAATATATGTGCCAAAACTAGTCGATCACCCACTGCCTGTCGTGATTTTCTCTCACGGCTTGGGAGGTTCAAGAGAGGCAGCTGGCTATCTGGGAGAATTCTGGGCTGAGCATGGCTATATCGGAGTCTTCATTCAACACCCTGGCAGCGACGAATCCTTCTGGAAGCCATCAATCGCAGCTGGGGGTCCAATGACGAGAGCAGCACTGCTTCCTAAATTCAAACAGCAACTCAAAGATCCAAACAACGCCATCGATCGCACTCAGGATGTTCACTTTGTCATCGACCGACTGACGTCACTGAACCAGAATCCCGGTGAACTATCAGGCAAGTTGGATCTTAACTCTATAGCGATAGCAGGGCATTCGTTTGGCTCCTGGACCGCTCTGGCAGCTAGTGGTCAAACTTTCATCACTCCCACAGGGCGAAAGGTAGAAAGCAGTGATCCTCGCATCAAAGCTGCAATCTATTTGAGTCCTGCGATATCCAATAAAAGTGCTGATCTCGACGTTTCCTACGGCGGTATAAAAATTCCGGGCATGCACTTTACAGGCACCAAAGATGATTCTCCAGTCAACGACACGAAAGCGGAAGACAGACGTATCGCATATGACCACATCAAAAAAAGCGACCAATACCTGGTGATTCTCACAGGAGCTGATCACATGATGTTTGGAGCTGGTAGACGCAGATTGGCTCCCGGTCACAACGATGAACAGCAACATGCGCTTGTAGCTAATGTATCAACCAAGTTTCTAGACGCTTACCTGAAGCACGATCAGACAGCACTGAATTGGCTACGCGGCTCAGGTGCGAAAGACGAACTGAGTGGACAGGGCACCTACGAGTTTAGAATAGCGAGCGCATCAAAATAACGAATACATAACCACCCGGGTATTCCAAATAAATTTGCCTGGTTTGCAGTGGGGAAATTACGCTGTGAAAGCTCAGCCCCCCACTAGCATCGGGCTTGTATGAAGAGTATTTTAATTTTTGTCTCTTCGCCCACCGCAGCTAAACCGGGTTATTAATATGAGTGCCGAGAAATCGAGCAAGAAAGGCTTTGCGATCCTCTTCGTTGGAGTGATGATCGGAATCGGTGTGGGTATCGCCACCTGTGTCACAACCATGGTGCAACACCCGGCTTCGGCTACCGCGAGTGAAAAGTCCGTAGCTATCGCTGCAAAAGCGCCAGCCAAGCCGCTCCCCAGTCTATATCCGCCACCGCCACAAACAGCGTCGTTGAGCGCAAGCTATGGGCCAACTCCAGCACCATCTCCAAGTTCACAGCCGGAAGCCCAGACCGTTGGAATGAACTATCAACAGTCTCCAGCATCCGTATATCAATCCTTGGTGCCCGCGACTCAGTCAGCGACACAAGGTACGGCAATTCAGTCTCAGGATGGATCTTTGCTTATGCCTGGTGTTAATGCCTACGCGACAAACAATCAATCAGGCATGACCGTTACTTCGTACGACGTAACTCCAGACACGATCACTGCTGGTAACGTGAATCCTAATTGGACTGTAGGTCGGAATGGTTTGCTTCAAAACCCTTGTGTAGACCCGCCTTCAGCTCATGGAAGACAGACTGGTCAATATTAGACAGTCAGAACCGGTCAGGTAGTTAGTCAGTTGGTTAGGTAGTTATTTAGTTCACTTCCAGTGATGTTAGAAACTTGTCGGCACCTTTGGTGTCAGGCGCTTCTTTCTTGCTCAAGAATGTCAGCTCATAGAGAGCGTCTTTGACCCAGTAGACACGACCAAGCCGGAGGGCGCCATCTTTGTCTTTGATTTCATAGGTTTTGCCCGGTGCTCCATTCAAGTCGATAACGGTAGTTTTAACAATGGTGCCACCATTCTGCATAGACGCAGCTTGTACCGCATCGTCAATATTCTTTTGTGGGTCGGCAAACCACTTCTTCAACGTTTCAGGTTCAAAAGTAGTGCAAGCCGCTCGATAGGTCTCTTTATTGTCTGGGTCGTTGACGCGCTTACCTTCCTCACCGCATCTAGCCCAATGCTCTGTAGTCTTTATGTCAGCGGTGTTTTTCACCACACCATACGAGTCGGGATTATCGACAGCATTTTTTCCAAACTGTTTCTCTAAAGCGGCTTTGCCAGGCTCGGCTTCGTTAGGCATCATCACCGACCATGTGCTTTTCGGTAGAACGACACGCTGCCAACCAAAGGCGAAAGCAGGTGCATCTCCAGGTGCCGGCTCAACACCAACTTCATAATAGATACCATCCTTGATACCAATTGGAATGGTCGTCGACATCGAACCGTTCTTGCTTTCAGCCGACAATTTGAGAAGATTGGTCGGCTTCAGATTTGCTTTGTAGAAAAGTCCATCAGGACCCATATTAGCTTTATCCATATCCGGCTTCGGCGGTAATAACTCGAATTTCGTGAATTTATTTCCGTCCTGCATCGAAGCTTCGGTGATGCCGTCGATCATTTCTTGCATGCTCGACTTGACCTTCACCGGCATGCGAAGTTTGCGCAGCCCTTCAACATCTTTGGCATTGAATGTCTTCATGTACAACTCGGCAAACTGCTCTGGCGTCTTGCGATCGCCGTCCTCAGCGAATGCACTGATTGAACAAGTCAACGCCACCACTATGGCCAATCCAGTTCCAAGGCATTTGATTCTCGATGTTGCAGGCTGCATAGTCACTCCTCTTAAGATGCATTGTCTCTACTTCGACCAGGAGAAATTTAGGCGAGTCGATTCGCTCTCATCCAAGCCAGAATTCTATTCTGATTTCTTAGCGCTGATACACTTCAAGAGGCAGATCGTCAGGATCTGCAAAGAAGAAGAATTTCTTGTCAGTAATTTCGTCGATGCGAATTTCTTCGACAACAATGCCCTTCTCTTTCAATGAGCTGTGGACCCGCTCCACATCTTCAACCTGAAAAGCAAGATGCCTGAGCCCACAAGCCTCCGGTCGTGAAACTCGCGTTGGCGGAGACGGAAATGAGAACAGCTCGATCTGCGCGTTCCTTCCCACCTTCAAATCTAACTTGTAAGAGTGGCGCTCGGCACGATAAGTCTCTTCGATCACTTCGAAACCCAGAGTTTCAGTGTAAAAAGCTTTCGAGCGCTCATAGTTTGAACAGATGATGGCAACGTGATGAATTTCGCAGTTGGTGAGCATAAAAGACCTAACTATATCTAAGGATTATGCAGGTGTTATCGGCAATCGCCATAAATGCCTGCGAAACGCAACCAGGACAAAGAGATAAAGCACATGACAACCACTGCTTGCGCTTCTGAATAAATCAGTAATATTTCTTGAAGTAAAGTGCCTCGGATGTATCATTGCATGTCTATCAGTGCTCTCTCCCCGAAAAGGCTGGCGAATTTATGATAAACACGCTGTCATCAAATCCGGTTGTCAATGTTACTGCCAGCTACTCAGTGAGACATATCAATCTCGCGAAGTGGGTGATGGAAGTCGCAGCGCTGTGCCAACCAGAGCAGATCCACTGGTGTGACGGAACACAAGAAGAGTACGATTCGCTTTGCGCCGGTATGACGGCCGCCGGTACACTGATTCGACTCAACCCGAGCCTGCGCCCGAACAGCTATCTCGCCCGCACGCACGTATCCGACGTCGGTCCAGCCGATGAACACACTTACATTTGCTCGAGTAGTGAAGCCGAAGCAGGACCTACAAACAAATGGCAAGCGCCGGGCCAGGCCAAAACGACGCTCAAGACACTTTTCAAAGGTTGCATGCGTGGGCGCACGATGTATGTCGTTCCCTTCAGTATGGGTCCCCTTGGTTCCTCGATTTCGCAGATCGGGGTGCAGATAACCGACTCACCATATGTAGTGGCTAGCATGCGCCTGATCAGTCGCATGGGAAAGAAAGTAGTCGAGGCTCTGGGCGTTTACGGTGATTTTGTCAGCTGCCTGCACAGTGTTGGAAAGCCCTTAGCACCAGGCGAAACAGACGCCGCCTGGCCGTGCAACAGCGAAACCAAATTTATTGCACATTTTCCTGATACCAGAGAGATCTGGTCGTATGGTTCTGGATATGGAGCCAATGCGCTTCTTGGCAAAAAGAGCCTGGGGCTGCGAATCGCTTCGATAATGGGTCGCGATGAAGGTTGGCTGGCTGAGCACATGTTGATACTCGGCATCCAGTCACCAGCAGGTGAGAAAAAATATATCGCCGCCGCCTTCCCCAGTGCCTGCGGTAAGACGAGCCTGGCCATGCTCGCACCACCAGCCGGGCTGGAGGGCTGGAAAGTCACCACAGTTGGTGACGACATCGCCTGGATCAAACCTTCCGCAGATGGCAAGTTTTACGCCATCAACCCTGAAGCTGGCTATTTCGGAATCGTCGCAGGAATTTCCGAATCTACAAATTCCAACGCCCTGAGCACGATGCGAGAAAACTGCATTTTTACGAATGTCGCCCTGACTGAAGACGGAGACGTGTGGTGGGAAGGACTCACGGACAGACCACCTGCAAAACTTACAGATTGGCAAGGCAACGAGTGGACGGCTTATTGCGGTCGGCCGGCGGCACACAAGAACGCGAGATTCACTGTTCCAGCGGCTAACTGCCCTTCGCTGGACTCCAGGTGGAACGACCCCAAAGGCGTTCCCATCAGTGCATTCGTTTTTGGAAACCGCCGTGCCACCGCAATTCCACTTGTGGCCGAATCATTTAACTGGGACTACGGCGTTTACCTCGCCTCAATCAGCGGCTCCGAACACACCGGAGCAATGGGCGCTGTCAGCGATGTCAGCCGCGACCCCATGGCAATGCTCGCTTACTGCGGCTATAACATGGGCGATTATTTCAGTCACTGGTTGCAAATGGGCCGCGAGCTAAAGTCGCCACCACCGATTTTTTCGGTCAACTGGTTCCGCATCGACGCAAACGGAAAGGTCATCTGGCCAGGATTCGGCGAGAACTTCAGAGTTTTAAAGTGGATCTTTGAACGAGCGCAGAGAAAAGCATCGGCTGTACAATCTGAGTTGGGATGGATGCCAACCTACGAAGATATCGATTGGACAGGCTGCACAACTGTATCGAAAGAGAAATTCGACTCGGTCATGACTGTAGACAAAAAGGTTTGGCAGAAAGAACTGGAATCTCATCAAACATTGTTTGATACATTTGCCACCAAAATTCCGAAGCAATTCACATTGCTGCGCGAATTACTCCAGCTAGGATTTAAAAGATAAAGCATGCACAAAATCGTGAACTGCCGCGTACTTTCCGCTAGTATGCTCATTTGGCAGTTGGTGACAAATGCGACCAGCGCTGCTAATTTGACCGCTTCTCAGCTCAACGCGATACTAAAAGACGCAGGCGTCAAAGTATCGGCGATAAGCACCATCGTCATGGGAAATGGTCCGCTGGTAACGGTTCTGGCTGAGGAAGATGCCAAAACGGCTGACCAGGATCTGAAGATTGACGCGCTCTTCCTGTCCAAAGCATTGATGGAAGCGGCACCTGCACAAATTGAAAAAGTGAAAGTGTTGTTCTCTCAGAGCGGTCACGAGGGAAGATACATCATCGTCGACAACAGAGAAATTCAAGATTTTGGACACGGAAAAATTTCTCCTGAAAAAATGCTTCTGTCGATGCATTTTTCCGACGTTGAACCTGAGCGCGCTCCAGATGTGGTGCCGGGAGATCAATTCGAACGCAGGCTGCTTGTCTGGAACAGAATCAAACGACTCAGGCAACAGGGAACAGGAGTCAGTCCATTCGAAAACATTTTCAAAGAGATAGAAAGCGCTGCAAAAGCCGGCGATTCGGCTAAAGTCGGAGAAAAGGTCGCATACCTCGAATCGAAATTGAGCGATCAGGAAGAACAAGTCAAACAAGCAAAGAAATCGGCTCAAGGCCGGGGTGTTCCTTCAATTGCCTCACGAACATCCACGGCGCCGCAGGGTGCAGGCGCTCAAACTAGTGTCAGCGCTTTTCACGGAACTGGTTACGTTCCGCCTGATGCCGACAGAATAAAACGCATCTACAATCAAGACAGCGAAAACTGGATCAGATACGCCGAATCCAAAAATAGCAGCCAGGTCGTAGCTTTGCGAAAGCTGAAAAAATCAGTCGATGAGAAATTTGCGGCCAAACAAGAAGCTGCGGCATTCGAAGAACTGGGCAACATGGTGACGATCATCAAACAAGATTTGGGCTACGACCCATTTCGACCTGAACAGGACCAGGCTGGCAATAGAGGACCGAACTCCGGTCAGATGAATGGCAACGGACCAAATGGCGGCGGACCGATGGGCGGTGGTCCTAATGGTGGCGGTCAGGGCTATCCAAACAATGGAGGCCGCATGGGCGGCGGTGGTCCGATGGGTGGCGGACCAATGGGCGGCGGACCTAATGGCGGCGGTCCCAACGGCGGCGGTCCGGGCGGCTTCTGATAATCTTCAAAATCGAGCTTTTGTAAGCCCTAATTTCCCGCTGAGCTTGCGAAAATTGCAATAGGATGACGCTTGGGGGAATATAGAGGGCGGGACTAGCGCAACTCGATGATTCATGACTTCTGACACTCCCAAAAGCGACTCACAACCCCGTCAAAGCCGAAAGAGGGTGGACCCTCTCGTCGGGACAGTTCTCGACGAGCGATTTGAGATTGAGGAAGTGCTCGGCTCGGGTGGCATGAGCGTGGTCTACAAAGCAAATCAGCTGAGAGTTAATCGCCACGTCGCTGTCAAAACATTGCGGATGCAACTCGATTCTAAGCCAATCTATCGCGAACGATTCCAGAACGAAATTAATTTGCTGTGCGCGCTGAGCCATCCAAACATCGTCACTGTCTACGATTGCGTTATTGGACCTGACGATCAGCCCTACGTAATCATGGATTACCTGCGTGGTCGAAGTCTGGAAGTGCTGATTGGTCAGGAAGGTCCATTGCCAGTCGACAGATTTTTGAGAATTGCTGTGCAAGTTTGCGGCGCACTCGACCATGCGCATCGCAAGGGTGTTATTCACCGCGATTTGAAGCCAGGCAACATCGTTTTGATGGATGATGAATCTGATTTCGTAAAAGTGGTTGATTTCGGACTGGCAAAACTCAATGACACAAACCGCAGATTGACTCAGTCTGGCGAACTCTGGGGAAGCCCGCCTTACATGAGTCCCGAGCATTGTCAGAGCAAGCCGGAAGACGAGCGCTCCGACTTGTATTCGTTCGGAGCGGTCATGTATGAGATGCTCACGGGAAAAGACCCATTTCACTACGCGACCAGCGTTTACGAGCTGATCCAGATCCATATCAACACTGACCCTCCCCCTCTGGCAGAAGCCAATCCACTTGTGCATGTACCTGCAGAACTGGAAGCAGTGATTTTCAAGTCTATGGCGAAGAAGCCCGAGGATCGATATCAAACTGCCGCCGATTTGAGAGACGCACTGGTAGCCGTTAGCAGTAGTCTGGGCACTCGAAATTCAGGAGACTTGCTTGCACTGCCGACAGCAGGGAAAAATCGATCGAATTCGACAGGCGAAATTATCCCGGCACCTGGAGCAGAAAACTTTTTACCAGCAGGTTCAGCAAAATCAACTACACCCAGTGAACACTTCAGACGGGCGCTTGATCCCATGCGAGGCATCAATGTCGATGAATTGTTCGATGGCACCGCAAGTGGTGCACGTACTGCCGATTATGCCGCGGCTGGAGAATCTAAGGCATCGCCTGCAAAAGAGCCAACACTTCCAAAGGAAGCAGCTTCTGAGAGCGTCAATAACATAAAGAAGTTGCGGAACCAGAATCAGAAACCACTGATCACTCCGCTGCGGATAGTAGCTTTAGCCGGTCTTTGCTTAGTTGCTCTACTGATCAATGCCCTGCCACACTTTATGAACAAACCAGCGAAAATATCTCCATCGGGTGCACCACAAGCATCGGCAACAAATTCAAGCGGACCGACAACGAGTTCGGCACCATCAACAACGAATTCGGCAGGGTCGACAACGAATTCGGCAGGGTCAACAACGAATTCGGCAGGGGCGGCAACGAGTTCAACTGGATCTGCTGCCTCCACAAAACCCAATCAACCTGCGACAGCGACACACTCGACACCAACTGCACACTCCACCGCCGCGCATCAATCCGCTCCCACTCATCAAGCCACAGCCGCCGCCGCGCATCAAACAGCAGCAACTCATCAACCCGCACCCACTCACCAAATCTCGGTCACTCACACTCCAGCTGCACATCAAGCCAAAACACATCCATCATCCAGCGCCGGGAAGTCTTCAAATCCATGGGACGCCTTACAAGGGCTGCGGAAAGGCAAGTAAAGCTCAAATGGCGAACCAGCCTCCCGCGCATCAAGAGCGTAGTTTGAACGCCCCCATGATCTACGCGCTCTGTCTGCTGCCTTGCGCTGCAATGTGGTACGGGTTGTACATCGTAAAAAACACCAACACGACGCTCGCTCTGTATCATGGGCTCTGCCTTTTGCCTGCAATCGCCTTTGCATCGAAGCTCTGGCGAAGCGATTTTATGTTGCCAACCAAAATGCAAACGCTTGTGCTAGTGCTTGTAACGGTTGTATTCAACGCCTCGACGCTGTTTTTATACGACCATCTCGGGTACCTGTTCCTCAGCAACGACAAAGTGATGGTTCTATTGACCGAACTGGGATTCAAGAAAGGTCATCTTCTGGCTCTGAGCCTCTACTTCATTTTCGTCAATTCCACTCTCGAAGAACTCTTCTGGCGGGGAACGATTCTCAACCAGCTCGATCGCATGCATCCCAAATCCAAACACTTTGGAATAATTTTGTCGTCAGTGATGTACGCGGCTTTTCATTATCTGATTCTGCGCCTTGTCGTCTATCCTGGCTGGGCCGAAATAGGATTTCTTATGTTAGCCATTTACGGTTGGATGCTAGCGGCGCTCTACCGAAAAACGGGTTCGATCTTGATGCCAATACTCGCGCACGCCTTTCTGACAGACCTGGTGGCGATGTTGCTCACAGTCGATTTACTCAGCCGCTACTCGGGATGAAGCTCAAAGCGCCGTATATTGGCAAAAATTGATAAATGCATGCCAAATTGCGTATAAATGTCCAGGACCGGGCATATTTAGACAAAAGTCATTGAGGATCCAACCATGGTCAGCGAAATTCAGCATATACCTGGTGAAGCGGCGGACGATTTAATCGACTTACTGAAAGCCGGCATGTACGAAGACTTTTTAGAAAATTACAGAAGATCTGCGAAAGCGACGAAAGACGGTGCTGTGGTTCTCGCTGAGATGATTAACGAGCGCATGAGAAAGTTGTTCCCTGACTGCGAAACAACTCTAGTCGTGTCGCAACAGATGCAAGACAAACATCTGGTCGTTATTCAAGATGGTTCAAGATTTTTTGGAGACAGTTGGACAGTCACGCGCAATATGTTCGTGGTCTAGCGGTTTAGTGTCAGAAGAACATAAACTCGTCTAGTCGACATTGACGGAAGACATAAGCAAGCCCGCCCAATCTAATAGAGACGGAAGATTCGCATCGCGTTATCGTGAACGATCATCTTGAATTGATCGTTAGGCAATTTGCCGCGCAGCAGCTCAATTAACTCCTGATACTGCTTGTAGTGACCTTTGCCAAAGTAAGTCGCATCTGTGCCGAAGAGAACGTACTGCGCTCCTACTTCGTTCACAGCCTTCAACACGGCGGCAGGCTGCGCTTGCGCCGTTTCCAGAAAAAGCTTTGCATTTTGATGCTTGATAGATTTTTTCACCACATCTATCGCGTCATCATGGGTGGTGCCAAAACCCATATGATACAGAATGACTGCAACCGTCGGGTGCCTTTTAGCGACGTTGTAAATTCGCTCTGGAGCAGACTTAGAATTTTTGCCACCGCAGTGAAAAACCGCTGGCACGTTGTATGTAGCGCACAGGTCAAGATAAGGGTCGACACGAGGATCGTCGGCATTGAAATGATTAAGTTCGGGGTGAAACTTTATGCCGACAAAAATTGGTTTGCCAGCGTCATCCTTCGTTCCTGCAAAGAGCGGCGCCAAATTATTGCTTGAACCGTCTTCTGGTCTGGACCATGCCAGACCTCTAAATAGATCGGGATGCTTGCGCACAAGATCGGTCGTTATCTCGTTCGCTTGCACTTCGTTGAGCTGACGGGTGTTCGGAATGTCGGCGCCGTCGATGTTTGAAACTAGAGCTCGCGATACGCCGGCACGCTGCACCTCATCAACCAGCGTTTGCGTACCGATATCGAATCCGCTGAATTGCCCGATATGAGCGTGAATATCGATCATATCGAGTGGTTTCCATTTGTCAGCCTGAGCACAGGCGGGATTCGACGCACAAAATATCGAGGTCAGAAAAGCTACCAGCAAAAGTCCGTCAGATAAAAAACGATGGATTTTCATAGGCAGCATTGTAAAGTATTCCGACGCATAACCTACCGCTTGCCGTGGGAATCTTAAGAGCCTCTCGATAAATCCCCTGCAAGATTGAGCCTGAAGAATTGACTTATCAAGCGGTCGCCTCTACGATAATCCAGCCCAGGGGTAAACCATGCAAAAGTGCAAAAAAGACGAGGCTAAGACGGTCCCGTCAGACGAAATCATAGACACGCAAGCCTCAGACAAAACAGCATCGGCGAAAGTGTTCCTTGCCTACTTTCTGTGCGCCAGCATCTGGGGCACAACCTGGTATGCAATTCGTGTTTGCATTGCACCGGGAGGCTTTCCCACTTACCCGGCTGCCGCCTTGCGATTTACACTGTCAGCGCTGCTCCTCGCCGCATACTGGCTAATCCAGATGAAAAAGCTCAAGCCTCCTTCAGCTCAGGAGTTGAGATGGATTTTTTGCGCTGGCGGCACCAGTGGCATTGCTTACGGACTCCTTTATTCTGCTGAAGAACAAATTTCCGGAGGACTTGCTGCAGTTTTGTCCGCAACCGGTCCTCTGATTGCAGCGATGTTGGCGATGGCAACCAAAACAGAGGGCACCTCGCGGATCAAAATCTTCGGCTCGATATTCGCAATCGCCGGAGTTGCGCTCGTGTTCCACGACCGGCTGCAGGTTTCCGTAGCCCAGGCTTCAGCTGTTGGTATCGTCACGCTTGTGTGCGTCTTGAATGCCTGTTCCAACGTGATGATGAAACGGCACGCGAAAGCGGTGGGGGCGATAGCATGCAACACGATATTCTTTGCCGCAGCCTCGGCGACGCTGTGGATAGCCGCAGCAATCAGCGGAAAGTATTCAATCACGCAGTGGAATCCTCTGCCCACGGCTGCTTTACTTTATCTCACTGTCTTTGGCACCTTAATCGCATTTGCGGCGTTCTTTTACCTTCTCAAGCATGTCCGACTTTCCACGGCTATGACGCTGGCATTTGTCACACCAATCATCGCTCTGGCTGTTGACGCCGTCTTCGAAAAGGGAACTGTGTTTACAGCCGAAACTTATCTGGGCATCGCAATTGTCTTGATAAGCGTAGCCATGAGTATTCTCGTCAAAGATCGACCCCAGAGCTAATGCATCGAAGACAGAGTTGATGCATCAGGTTCAGAGCTAGTGCATTTAATCAGCTTTTGATGCATCGCAGACGGAGTCGCTGTATCGATCGCAGGCCTGAAGCGGGCAGGAAGCAACGTCCGTTGGATATACACACGAGATATATGATCGCCTCAGGAGAAATCTGCTGGATAGGCCGAGCGCTTGTCATTTTTTGCATACCAGCAAGACTGGCATAACAAGCCATTCTCAACGCGTCAAAATTTCATTTCTTAAATCGTCTCTGGGGTACTGTACGATCGTTTCTGGATTGCTATACTTATTACATACCGGTGAGGACTGACTTAAATGTTCAGTACTTTGAGCCGAGGGGCAATGCGGAAACGTCAGGTCGGCGCCGACCAGAGACTGTAGCAGAGAGCCCGATGCACGTGACGGACTGACTGAAGCGAGCATAAATACTGAGTCCTTCGAACGGACAGTCAGGCAGTATCATAAAAGCCACCGCAGAGCGATTTGGGTGGCTTTTTTGTTGCCTACTTTTTGAAAAACCACTTATCATCGACCGATTGAAGTCAGTTTATCTTCGAATATATCCCCATTCAAATTCGCTCGTTTTTAGCCATAACAGTGAGATAGTGTTTGGCTTGATCGCGTATCTCTGAAATTTGTTCTTCAGATTTGCCGGTCAGATTGCGCATCATCATCACCATGCGATGATTGTTTTCAAATTTTTGATAGTTGCGCGCCAGAAAATCCCAATACAAAGAATTGAATGGGCATGCGTCTTTGCCCACAACCAGCTTGGGATTGTACTTACACTTCTTGCAGTAATCAGACATTTTGTTGATGTAGTTTGCCGAGGCAGCATATGGTTTCGTTCCCACGTAGCCACCATCTGCATGCAAGACCATACCGATGACATTAGGAACCATCACCCAATCGTAACCATCGATAAACATCGCCCAGAACCAATCGTTCACTTCAACCGGTTCAAGTGCGGCGAGCATAGAAAAATTTCCAAGCACCATCAGACGCAAAATATGGTGCGCATAAGCAAACTCTCTCACGTGGCTCAGCGCCTCGCGCATACAATTCATATCGGTGTCGCCGGTCCAGAAAAATTCAGGTAAGGAATTGCTCGCCTTCAGCGAATTGCGCTTTCGGTACTCGGGCATCAATCTCCAGTAGACGCGCCAGATATATTCGCGCCAACCGATCAATTGCCGAACAAAACCCTCAACTGATGCCAACCGCGCCGTGCCATTCAAATAGCGACTTTCGGCTTCTCTAGCCAGTTCCAGAGGATGCAACAAACCGACATTGATATAGGCAGATAGCATCGAATGATTCATCGAGACTTCACCGGTGACCATCGCGTCCTGATATGGTCCGAAAAGATCAAGACGATTATCGAAAAAGTCTTCAGCTTCTTTCAGCGCATCCACGCGTGTGACAGCGAGATTCCATGTTGATTTACTAACTGTTCCCGGGTGCGCAGTAAAGTGGCGGTTGACCATGTCGATTACGTCGGCAGTCACTTTGTCGGCATGAGAAACCAGAGGTTTTGAGAAGTGAAGAGCTTTTCCCGCTGGTTGTCGATTTTCCTTATCGTAATTCCAACTGCCTCCAAAGGGCTCTTTACCGTCCATCAAAAGCCCTGTCTTCATGCGCATCTTATGGTAAAAAGTTTCCATCGTAATGCGTGAATCTGGAGTCTTGTGAAGAGA
This sequence comes from Drouetiella sp., assembly GCA_036702955.1. Taxonomy (GTDB): domain Bacteria; phylum Cyanobacteriota; class Vampirovibrionia; order Obscuribacterales; family Obscuribacteraceae; genus PALSA-1081. The sequence goes on from DATNPY010000058.1 coordinate 177,143, forward strand.
CTCAAAATCCTCTGCACTGGAAATGAACTGAGTATGCGGAGTCACATGGCAGGGAATATCGCCGAGATTTTTGATCATCCTCTCGGTCACACCAAACTCAGACTGCTCCATCATGCGAAATTGCTTAGGCTTACGCGTCTGGATATGCTCTTTCAGTGCATCTTCGAAATTATCGCGTTCCTCAAAATAATCGACGTGCCACCCAGATTTTTTCAGCTCAGCAGCATAATGCCGCATCACCGAATAGATCAGCACCAGCTTGCGTTTGTGATACGGACGCTGCTTCGCCCTGGCGATCGACTCAATCATCAGCACCGTAGTATTCTTCTGATCGCAGTCAACCAGCGCAGAATTTTGCAAGGTGCACTGGTCTCCGGTTATCCAAACAGTGGTGGCTCGATGATTGCTCACATTGACTCCGAATCGGCAAAGAGGTATCGACTAAGTGTACATGGAGGACGAAACAGGTCGATAAAGTTCCCTCTGATAACACGACTCGACTGCGCGGTGCTAGGATCTTCTCGGAATTAGAATCACATTGACGAGATTGCACATTGACAAGCTTCAAAGAATTTGAACACCAGGGCTGGGAATTAGTCGCAGACAAGTATCATGAATACTTCGAACAATTGACCAGACAAACTATTCCAGCACTGATGGATAATCTCGAATCTGGCTCCGAGGTAATAGACGTGGCATCTGGACCCGGCTACGTTGCCGCCGCTGCTGCCGAAAAGGGCTGCACCGTAACTGGTGTCGATTTCAGCGCCTCAATGGTTGCGCGGGCTAAAAAATTGTTTCCAGAAATCAAGTTCATTGAAGGAGATGCAGAGAACCTCTCTGTGCCCGACCAATCGTTCGACAACTTCTTGATGAATTTCGGTCTGTTGCACCTCGAAAACCCGGAGAAGGCACTGAAAGAGGCTTTTCGAGTGCTGCGTCCGGGCGGCACCGCTGCGCTCACAGTCTGGGCACCTCCAGACCGCTCAGCGGGTTTCCGGTGCATATTGGGAAGTATTGCTGAGCATGGTGATCCCGCTGTCAGCTTGCCTCAAGGCCCAGCGTTTTTCCGCTTCAGTGACAAGTACGAGTTTCTCAATCAGCTGACTGATGTCGGCTTCAAAGATGTAAGATTCCGCCACATCGACATGAGTTGGAAACTTCCTGATGGAGAGGCTCTATTTAACGCGTTCTTTCAGGGCACTCCTCGCACTGGTGGAACGCTGCGTGCGCAATCTGCCGAAAGCCTCACGGCAATAAAGAATCACGTCATTGAAGACAGCCTGCAGTTTAAAAACGATGGAGTGCTGAAAATTCCGATGGTTTCATTGCTTGCCATGGGAAGAAAATAAGTAACACGCTGCCCTACCCGGCTAATGGAATGGCAAAATTAAATGACGACGATAAAACTGTAATTACCAACCGCAGTCAAATCTCAAGTCCGACTGGCGCCGCTGTACGCCATTGTCCAAAGTGTGGGCTGGCAGTTGCAGATACAACCAATGTATGTCCGCAGGACGGAACGCAAATCTTCGCCGCTCACGAAGACTTGATTGCCAGCAAATACCAATTCATAACTGTCACCGGTTCCGGTGGCATGAGCGTTGTCTACAAAGCCAGGCGCCACGATACCAACGAAATTGTCGCCATTAAAATGATGCATTCGCTTTTGATGAACGAGCAAGCGATGAAACGCTTTCAGCAGGAGGCTAAAGCGATTACAAGCTTGCGGCACCCAAACATCATCAACGTGCATGACTTTGGAGTTTCGGAGCACGGGCAACCCTACATGGTGATGGATTTTATCGACGGCAATACGCTTGCTGACGTAATCAAAGAAAAGGGAGGCCTGACTGTCGAAGAATCGTTGCATCGCTTCATTCAACTGTGTGACGCGCTCGAACACGCTCATGAAGTGGGAGTTCTGCACCGGGACCTCAAGCCAAGCAACATAATGATTTCCAATCGAGATGGTAATTTTGCTGATGCTCGCATTGTTGATTTCGGCATCGCAAAATTGCTCGACAAAGGAAACGAGGCCGAAACCGACATCGGAAATCTAACACGCACAGGAGAGTTGTTCGGAAGCCCACTATACATGAGCCCAGAACAGTGCCGGGGCAGCCAGGTTGATGCACGCACGGACATCTATTCAATGGGTTGTGTGATGTACGAAACGCTTACCGGGCGTCCTCCACTCAAGGGCGCATCAATGGTGGATACGTTTGTTTTGCAAATGACCGAAGTGCCGCCGCCAATGTCTGAAGTCTGCACTGATAAAACTTTTCCTGCCGATTTAGAAGCTGTAATTGCTAAATCTCTGGCCAAAAATCCAGACGAGCGCTTTCAAACAATGACTGAGCTTGAATACGCGTTGATGCAGATTCAACCTGACAAACCAGGTCAGAAGTCGAGCAAAACAAAATTAAAACGTCAGATACCACTAGTTTCTAAGACAGCACAAATAGCGTTGGCGTCTGCTGCTGCTGGCTTTGTTATTGGAGCTGTAGTGGTTTCAGAGGTACTCAGGTCAAATAGCCAGACCCAAAATTCAGCATCCATTGCTAAAGAACAGCAAGCCGCGAAAACGAACACTCCATTGCCAACGGCTAAAAGCATCGACATCGCCGATTACGCGAAGCGCAATCGGAAAATCAGAAAGAATCTGGAAGGCGGGGACGAAGGATTAGCCGAGGCATTACGAGGCGACGACCTTGGTCTGCAGCGCATCGATTTGAGCGAGGCGAATCCTCACATTACCGATCAATCCGGCGTTCTGCTCCGCAATCTGAAGAGTCTCACGGACCTCAACCTCGACGACAACGATATCGGCGATAGAACGCTGCTTGCAATCGAGAATTTGCCAATCACCAGGCTTTCGCTGAGGCGCACTGGAGTTACGGATGAAGGCATATTCGAGTTCAGCCATCACGCCATAAATAAGCAGCTCGAAACGCTGGCTTTGACGGGTTGTTCGAGAATTGGAGATACCGCCGTGGCTGCCATTGGGCAACATTTGAAGGCACTAAAATCACTGGCCATCAGCAACTTGAATTTTACAGATCAGGCATTTGCTAAGTTAGCAGATCTCACACTCACCCGCTTATTTGCTGAAGGCACCAGTATCACAGATGCAGGTGTAAGCACTCTGGCGAAAATGACATCACTGAAAGAGTTGCAACTAAATTACACACACACCGGCGATGGTGCTGTTGAGCATCTGACTGGATTGAGCAATCTTGAAACACTCGGGCTGGCGGGCACACTTGTGACCGACAAAGGCACGCAAAGCATAGCCAAACTGAATCAGCTGAAGTCTCTTGATTTAGGTTACACAGTCATCACGCAACAGGGATTGAAAAACCTTGCAAGGCTAAAACACTTGACCAAAATTGGTTTGTACAACACAAAATTAAAAGACCAGGACCTTAAATTTCTTGCCAAGTTTCCGCAACTACAATCACTCAATCTTGCCAACACAAGAATTTCGGATGCAGGGGTCGACGAAATCGTCAAGCTGAAAAACCTGGAGTTTCTGGATGTTGGTGGTACTGACATAACCGATGCCGGTCTCAAAAAGTTTGCTGCAATTTCAAATCTGAAACAGGTAATCCTCTACGATCTGTCGCTAACTCTGGACCACATCAGAGCGCTGAAAAACAAACAGCCACAAGTACAGATCAAGCTGCTTGCTCCCGACGAACACGAAGATGGCTTCTATGATGATCCTCGCAACTTCAAGGATTATCCAAACAGCTAGGAAATTCAAATCGCATCAAACCTCAGGTGCTGTTAGCGCCTGTACCTAACACGCGTCGAGATAGCCACAAAACCGATCACAAGAAAGATGACAATTAATACAGCCATGTATTTGAAAGTGATGCTGTCAGCCTTCGGCATCTCGCTTTCTGACAGACAAATATCTGAATGAGCAAAATCTTTTGACAGGCTCAAATTGTTCGGTGGATACAAATTGCCGTTTTTGTCCGTCAGCAAGAAAACCTGGTTAGGACCACTTCCACCGATAAGTTTGCCGTCGCGGTCGAAAGCATGCACGTAAAAACATTGCGTTTGCCATGTGTAAGTATTTTCTGCTTCCGAAAAAATAGGCTGTCCACTCACCGATTGTGCGTGAACATCACCTGGTGCTGGCAAAGCTTCACTTTTAAACAACTCACCTGATTGATAGGACACATCGAGAGCGGAGTCAGGTCTGGAGTCGACTCGTTTGTTATCGACAGTAGATGAAACCACCAGAGCTGTCGCCTTACCTGTGTACGGGTTTGGATAGCTAGCTAGTTCACCCAGATCGCTACTGACGGAAGGAAATTTTTTGTTGTCGTTAAAATACTTTTGTGCAGCCTCTGCCACTGCATTGCTGTAAAAAATGGTCTTGCGCTCTGGTGCGTCTAATGAATAAAATGTCGCACCATTTTGATCTTTCAATACACCTGGTTTCACCACCAACCAACGGCAATGACTAAACCCACCTTGCAACAACGTCAGCTCATCGCGCCAGTCACCAGTCCAGATTTTCAAATTCGCGTCGCGATTGACGCCGCCGCTGACAGCAACTTTGGTGCGATCGACAGTCAGCGATAGAGCACCATCTGCAGTGACGAACTTGCGCCCCACCTGGTCGATGACAAACGCCGGCAGCGTGCCTGCATTTGTTGTCGGTGCGAGACTTTTGAGCAAGAAAAATCCAGCGCAGAGCATCAGAAACACGCCCACTATAGGCGAGACGAGTTTAAGGGTCGACAGAGCTTTCTGGGAAGTCGGAACGACCGTCTCGACACGTCCCTCTACACGCAGTTGCTCCACATCTGGTGTCGCTTCCTCTACATCACTGGACTTCTTGACGGCATCAGCTTGTTGCAAAAAGCTGCGAGTTGCTTCCGGCATAGACACAGCTTCTACAGCAAGCGAAGGAGCCGTGATTCGCTCTTCTGAAGAATGGCTGCTTGAACGAAGCGTTCGCTTCGGTCTGCGTCCAACAAACTTGGCAAGATCGCCCTGAGCATAATCAGTAAAACCCTTCGGAAGATCAGCATCTAATTGGGACGCTGCTGCCGACGGATACATGTCCTGCGGCAACGAGGATGGGTCAATCTCCAGACCACGACTGGGACCACTCTCAAATGGAGAATACGTCACGGGAAGCGGTTTTGGCGCTGGAGGTGGCGAGGCATCAAATTCTCCAGTGCTTCTGGGGTCGAACTCGCCCACGCGAGCAACAGCATCGAGATTTTGACCACCACTGGCAGCAGCATCATGAGGATCTGGAATATCCGGTGCGTTGGTCACACCCTCGCCAGTTGGCTTACCTCCATGGTCTTTCGACATTGCAGAGCGCAGACTCGAACGTTGTCCAGAACGCTTCGAACCTTTGTCCTTCGACTCGCCCTTGCGCAAAAACTTGCGCTCTGCCACTTCCTGGTCGACGGTCTTTTCCGTCTTCTTCTCCAGAACAGTCGGTGCCTTCTCTTCAGAGTCAGGCTCTGACACCTTTTTCGTTCTGAATTTATCGAGCCTTGATTTCAGCACGACGTACTCTTCGCCAGCCGGTTTCTTGACTGCAAGAGGGGTAGGAATGCTGTCCGGGGAAACTTCCTCGATTTCTGGCTTCGATTCAGCTTCGCTTCTTTTAATGCCCAACTCGTCTTCTAGTTTTGCCAGAAGTTCGCTGTCAGTGCCGTGACTGCGCAAATAATCTGCATAAGCGTCGATCACAGAGCGTCGCAAAAAGTGAGTTGCTGAAAGCGTGCTCAACAGCTCGTATGCGGTTTGAAAAACTTTCGCGGCTTCTTCCTCAACACCGCATTTATCCGTGGTCTTAGCCAGTTTCAGATATGCTGAAACTTTATCTTTGGCAGCGAAATCATCTCCATCTTGCACTTCAACAAGACGAGCATAATTGTCTCGTGCTGCGTCAAACTTGTTTAATGCGTACTGACTGTCAGCCAGCTTCTGAAGCAAACCGGCCAGACTTTTTCGATCGCCATTGTCTTGATCGAAATCATCCACAGCTTCCGCGTAAAGCGCGGCAGCAACGTCAAAGTTGCCTTGCTGAAATTCACTATCCGCTTGCGAAACGGTCTCGCTTACCATCAATACCTGGCTCACTCATCGGAAGTGGAGAGTCGTGCTCGAGTCGATTGAGCTAAATCCGCCTGCAAAACTCGACATTTGGTCATTTAGACCATACTACCTTGTCATCACCCGCTCAGTCTCAAGCACTAGGAATGATTCATGAAGGCGCAACATTTTGCAGCAGATATTATCCAATGACAATTCCGCCACATTTGCGATTTAGCGCCCAGATGGTATGTTCAGAGTTGAGCCGGTCCCGAGGTCCCCATGTCTGCACAGACCCTGGCAACAACTTTGCTGTCGACCCAGCGAATTATGGGCGACGTCATGCTGCAGCCCCAGCTGGTTCTCGACAGAAAGACGCTTGAACCATCCAGCCAGCAGTTCCTCAGTGACTTACGGACGATTGCGCAGGCGCTGATCACCGAAGCTGAACCAGGCGATGAGAAAACCCTGCACCGCATCGGCGTTGCCTGCCGCCTCATGGGCGATTTCGAGCTGGCAAAAGTGTTTTACATCAAGGCACTTGAACTTTCCTCCGGCAGCGCTGGGGCTGACTCTTTACAGGCTGCCACCCACCGCAATTTTCTGGCAGGGCTCTACTTCGCCTGGCAGAAATTCGAAAGCGCCAGAGCCCTTGTGGAGCAGTCTTTAGCGACATATCAAAAATTTCTCGGCGAACAGCACATGCACACGAAATTAACGCACTTCGCGCTGGCGCTGATCCACACGAAATTGGGTGACGCGCAGCTCGCCAGGCGCCACTTTGATGAAAGTGCCCTGAAAAATCTGAAAGTGCCAGACCAAGCCGAATCGACGAATCACTGGCTGAATTTGAATTTCAGAATAATTTCACTGGCGGCTATGAAATTCGAGCAGAAACAGTTTGATGAGAGTTACGAATTATTCAGATACTGCATCATCACGGAAGCCAACGAAGCGTGGCCGGGCAGCATGGTTGTAGCCCGATCGCTGCAAAACCTGGCTCTTTTGTGCCGAGCCCAGAGCATGAATCTCGAAGCAGAGGAATTTTTCAAAATGACACTGCAAATGAAAAAGGACATAATTGGCACAGAACATTCGGACTACCTGAGCACTCAGAGCCAGTACAGAGACCTACTGCGGTACATGGGTAAAGCGGTCGTCTAGTCCAGCGCCGCAACCAGGAAGCTCTCAATGACGGACTCAAGCCCGTATGCATCGTTAAAAATTGCCGATTTTCGTGCATTGCTCGCGGGTCGCTTGTTGGCAACCGTCGCTCTGCAAATTCAGAGCATGGCTGTCGGTTGGCAGATTTATGCGCTCACTAAAGATCCCCTCGCTCTGGGCTTTGTCGGGCTTTCCGAGGCACTTCCGGCAATTGGCGTTGCGCTTTATGCCGGTCACGTCGCCGACCGTGTGGACAGGCGCAAAATTGCCCTGTGGTGCCTGTTCACGCTGGTGGTCTGCCTTGGGGCGTTGTCAGGCTGTTCGGCAGCAATCAAAGATAGTGAACTACTGACAGGTTTGATCTACTTGATCATCGCCCTGTCTGGATTTGCACGAGGATTTTACGGCCCCGCCGTTTTCGGGTTGACTGGCGACATCGTTCCGCGCGAGCACTACGCCAACGCTGCAGCATGGGGTAGCGCCTCATGGCAAGCCTCTGCGGTCGCTGGCCCAATTCTTGGCGGCATTCTTTTTCTGGCTCTGGCCGCTCCAGCTACCTATCTGATTTCCACGATTCTGCTAGCTGGGGCTTTGCTGCTGTTCATTCGAGTCAAACAGAGAATGAAAGTCGAAGAAAAGAAAGAAGCTAGCGTCTCTGAAAATATTAAAGAAGGCCTGCGGTTTGTATTTTCCAACCAGATTATTCTCGCGGCAATGGCAATGGATTTGTTTGCAGTACTCTTTGGCGGTGCGGTGGCCCTCCTGCCGATATTCACAAACGAAATTTTTCACATGGGACCGCAGGCGCTGGGAATATTGCGAGCGGCACCATCTATAGGGGCACTGGTGGTTGCGGCGTATCTGGCGCACAAACCGATCACAAAAAATGCTGGTCATATTTTTCTTACATCCGTAGCCGGATTTGGACTTTGCATGATCGGCTTTGGTCTGACCACAAACTTCTACATCGCCGTTACGCTGCTGGCGCTGAGTGGAATGCTCGACGGCATCAGCGTTTATCTGCGCGGCACCATTTATCAGCTGATGACGCCGGATGACATGAAAGGCAGAGTTTCAGCCGTTAACAACATCTTCATCGGCTCATCTAACGAAATAGGTGAATTTGAATCGGGTGTGGCAGCAAAACTACTGGGCTTGGTTCGCTCGGTGGTCGTGGGAGGTTCTCTGACTCTCCTGGTCGTTGCAATCACGGCAGTGAAAGCACCGAAACTTAGAAATTTAGACATGCGCACGCTGTACCGAGAACCTGAACGAGAATCGTCGGTCGCAAAGTAAAAAGCGGCTGCCAACCATTTGCCAAATTTGAACTCTATAGTTGCAACTGTCAACTATGGGTTTCTTGAATGGATAGAAAACATCAATATTTTTTCGCGCCCCCTTCGTCGAGTCACTTCGATCGCGTCGTAAATTGGTGTGAGAGAACCGTCAAGAACTTCTACGAACTTTCATCGACGGAAAGAACTCCGCGATGCACCCCATCCCAGCTAGTTCCGACGAGAGCTGGACACTACCAGAGCAGGGTGTATTCAGGAGTAATTACAAATGCGACCAGGACAAATATTCCAAATGATAATCATGCTTTTTAAAAGTTCAACACCGCTTGCATGGTTAATACCATATCCAGTGATCAGCTGGATATGCGGTAGAGACGCGACAGGCGAAAGTTTGCTCAACAAGCCGATAACTCCGTGACCAAGAATTTGCAATCGCAGTCATATGTTGTTACCAGAGGCAGAAATACCACCAGAGGCATTCATTCCACAGACGCTGAGATTCGACCAGAGCTAAAAGATGCAACAATATCGCTATGTTCGCAACTTCAGCCAGATCGTTAAAAAACCTGTTGATCGAAAAGCTACCGGAAGCTACGGTGCTGCTCTTTGTATGTATGTTTTCGCTTGCCCAATCTGCAAGTGCGCAGGATCAGCGGCTGGCAAAAATCCGGCAGGACTATTTCGGTGGTGCATTTGAGCGAGTGCTGGCCGACTACCCGCTTCTGCCGGGTGATGTGCGCAACAGTGCACCGGCGTTATTTTTCGTCGGGCAGTCATACCTGCGCATGCACGACATTGAGCATGCTGAAGATTATCTGAAAAAGGCGCAGTCAGTCGGGCTGGCAAAACAGCAACAGCAGCGCGCCGAGGCAGCACTGGAACGTATCGCCACACTCAAGCAGCTGCGCCCACCTTTCTTTCGTGACTACGCACTCGACAATTTCAAAATAAGAGTATTCGCAAAAGATACTCCATGGTCAAGAAATCTGACTAAACAAATTCCGGCATTTTTAGCCAGAGCAAAAGAAGGCTTTGGCAATGACAATGCTTTCGTTTCATTCTATTTATTCGAAGATCATCCGTCTTACGACCGTTTTTTCGACTCCTGGACAGTCGACCCCCAGAACATTCTTCATCGGGGCACCGGCGGCATGCAAATCGTCATGTACTGCCGCTACTACCCTACAGGCAAAGAAGTGGGCGCAAACGATATCAACGACCTCTATTTTCGAGTTCTGCATGAATACAGCCATGCGCTCTGTCACACCACCTATGGTGACCAGTTTCGCATGCCACAATGGCTAAACGAAGGCATGGCTGACTACTTCGGTTGGAAATATAAACCGGATGGATCAGCACAGGCAAGAGAGAAGCTGCGGCGCATTGCTGCTCAAAAGCCTGCTCGTACCTACGAAGATCTGTCCACCCGCTTGCACGATGACAACGAGCTTGGTTATGTCATCGGAGATGTTATGGTCACCGAACTTTTTTCAGGACAACCTCTAAGCATCTACGGGCGACTAATCGACACAGCCCGTGCTGACGGCGGCAACTTCGATTCAGCAGTGAAAAAGGTTACTGGAAAAGATCCGCGAGCCGTCTATGCTCAGTTACTCCGTGCGTACTGGAAAGCAAACTGAGTCCCAATAGAAGTGGGGTTGTGGCGCAGGAGAAATTGAACGCAGGACTGAATCTATAGCAAATTGGTCTGTGCAAAAAGTAGTCCGAGCGCAAGGTGCCCTTAGCGCAAGATGCGCAGAACGCAAAATAACCCTGCTTTCGAAAATAGTCCGGGCGAAAAAGGAAAGAGTGACACAAGCGTGCCACTCTTTCCTCAACTCACCCATCAAGAAATCGATTTGCGAATTTGACGCACTAAGGGGTTACTTCAGTGCGAACTGTTGTTGTCTTCGTTACCGACGGAACTGGTGCGATTACTGACTCTCTGGTGGTCGTGGTTGTCGTGGTCGGCACGATCGTTGTGGCAGGAATCATGACCGTTGGTTCAGCTGGTTGAATGACCGAACTCTGGTTGCCTGTAATCGGTGTGACTGGTACGCCGGCTGGGATTGCGACGGCGCTACCATCAGTTGTAGATGCAACGCGACGGTTGTTGCCGATTACTTTTGCCTCGAAGCAGTCCAGCGCCTTAGATATGCTGTCGAAGTTCGAGTCGGTGATGCCTCCAGCTTTGGTGCGCTGGCGCTCCTCCTTCACCAGAATGCCGTCGAGGTCGCGCTGATACTCAGCCAACTCGGTTGAGCTAATTGTGCCAGCGGCATACGAAGCGTTGAGCTTATTCTGAATTTCGACTTCTCTGCTGTGAAGTGAACCTTGCACAGGCTGATTGTTGTCGATCTGCGACTGAGCAAATACTGGTGCTGTAATAGCAAGGGTCGCGATAAGCGATGAACCCAAAATTCGTTTCTTAAACATGTTAGTGTCTCTCCCTGTTGTCACGCTTATAGATAGGTCTGAGGACAAATGAGTTCCCGCTTTCTCGACGTTTGGAAACATAATCGAACGTCGGGAGCGCCCTAACCAGGCGGCTATGAACGAAACAATTACAGGTGCGGAATCTCAAGCCCAGAAACGTGGAACTCAACTATTTGCGAGCGGCAAAGAGAAAGTGCATTTGGTGCCTTTTTCCGTAGAGCTGTCCACCCAGATCTTGCCACCCTGGACCTCAACAAAAGCCTTACAGGTCGCCAGTCCTGCCGTGCTTGAATTCAACAAAAACAAGAATTACTGGCAACCTTAAGCAAACACTTTGCCTCATCGCTGCGCCCGGGCATCGGGGAGGTAAACATCGCCGACTTGATCCCCAAAAGTGATTTGACTAAGAAAGCTTAGACTTAGCCATCTTCAAGACGGCTTTCCACTGAGCTTCTGTTACAGGTTGCACGGAAAGGCGACTGCCTTTTTGCAACAAAACCATATCTTTCAGCGCAGCATTCTTTCGCAACTCTTCAAGCGGGATGACGCGGTCGAAAGTTTCCACGTGACGAACATCCACCATCATCCAGGTTGGATTCTTCGGATCGCTCTTCTCGTCGTAGTGCACGTCTTTGGGATCAAACGCGGTAGAGTCGGGATAACCCTCTTTGACGATTTCGGCAACTCCGGCAATGCCAGAGGGTTCAGCGTTGCTGTGGTAATAGAACAAGAGATCCCCGAGTTTCATTGAATCTCGCATGTAATTTCGTGCTTGATAATTTCTGACGCCATCCCAGAAGGTTGTTTTCTTTGGTGCGTTCTCCAGGTCTTCTATCGAAAAAACTGACGGCTCTGACTTCATCAACCAGTAGTTTTTTCCGGATTTCGCAGTCATGGGGGCACCTTCGCACGTCTACAGCCAGATTATAAGCGATGCCTGAACTTGACATCAAAAATTCAAATTTGCAGCATGGGAAGAACCTCAGCCAGATAGTATCATTGGTGCGCTAAGAGGCTCGTGTTGATGGCAAAAGATCTTGTCGGCGTCAGGGGATCATTTTTTGATTTCACAGGCGACCCATGGAAATATGTTGGTGAAGAACAAAAATCGGCCAGGTTCATTGAAGACGGGCTCCTGGTAACCGAAGAAGGCATTATCAGAGCTTTTGGAACTTACACCGACTTATCGCCAAAATTTCCAAACTTGCATGTCACACATTTGCGCGACCGTCTGATTCTGCCTGGGTTTGTCGATGGACACGTGCACGTGCCACAAACCAGAGTGATCGGTTCATACGGTTACCAACTGCTCGGTTGGCTACAGGAATGGATTTTTCCAGAGGAAATGAAATACAAAGACCGCGCCTATGCCAGAGATGGTGCGCGACACTGCGTAGAAAACTTGCTGGCAGCCGGCACCACTACCTGCCAGGCTTTCACGACAAGTTGTCCGGTATCAACAGAAGAATTTTTTGAAGCGGCATCGCGTCGCAACATGCTTGTTGTTGCAGGTTTGACTGGCATCGATCGCTTTGCCCCCGATGACTATATAGATACACCTGCAAACTTTCAGCGCGATTCAGCCCAACTGATCAAGACTTACCATCGAACCGGTCGCAATCTTTATGCGATCACTCCAAGATTCGCACTGGGAGCCACGCATGACCTGATGGTGGCATGCCGGAACCTGAAGCGTCAATTTCCAGATTGCTGGGTGCACACACACATTTCTGAGAACCCCAGCGAAATTACTCAGCTCAAGCAATTTCATCAGTGCGATGATTATCTTTCAGTCTACGAGAAATACGATCTCGTCGGAAAAAAATTCACAGCAGGGCACGGCGTTTACCTGTCCGACAGCGAATTTCAACGAATATCTAGAGCCGACGCCGCCATCACGTTTTGCCCATGCTCGAATTTATTCCTTGGTAGCGGACTCTTCAGGCTCGGGCGCGCAACAGATCCGGCTAATCGCATACGGCTCACATTTGGCAGCGATGTAGGCGCTGGCAATCGCTTCTCTATGCTCAATGTGCTCGACGAAGCTTACAAAGTGGGCATGTGCAACAACACGCTGCTCGATGGAAGCATCAACCCGGGCAACCAGAATCTAGCGGAAGCAGAGCGAAACAAACTGTCTCCTTACCGAGCCTTCTATTCAATCACGCTTGGCGGCGCGCGTGGTCTGTACCTCGATGATCGCATCGGCAACTTCGATATAGGCAAAGAAGCAGATTTCGTAGTGCTTGATTGGACTGCAGGTCAGCGCGCAGTAGCATGGCACCATACCTTGCTCGCCGATCAGGGCGGACCAAAAACTATGGATGAAGCCGCGCAACTTCTTTTCGCTATGATGATTCTCGGAGACGACCGAACTGTCGATGAAACATGGATCATGGCGGAGCGCTCCTACAAGAAGACATGAGCAAGGCATCAAGCAACAGTGACTTTGCTTCGTTAGTCACGAAGATTCAAAAACCGGTTGAGATCCCGCTCGAAAATTTCACACCGCTACTGGCTCACCTGATGGGAGCAGGCACAAAAGCGAATGGATTTTTCAGTTCGGAAATCATTCCACCGCAAGATAATAATTCGAATGAATGGCGTCTGGTGCAACGTTTCAATTCCGCTGACAAACTTGAAGACTGGAAGAATTCTCCCGCGCGAAAGGAAGTTCTGACTGTGTTCGAGCAATCTTTGCATGATGATAAATCCGCGCAAATTTGCGAGGAAATAATTTTTGGCGAAGCGACAAACGAAGTGGCGACGGCAATTTTCACAGATTTAAAGCCAGGAATGGAAGAGGAGTATTTCGCCTGGGAATTAAAAATGCAGAGCACTCAGGCCGCTTTTCCAGGATATCTGGGCATTCACATTCGTCCGCCGACATCGGAGCGCCCGGGACGATGGGCGACCCTTCTGCGTTTCAGATCACCAGAGGCTCTTGATACGTGGTTCAGTTCTCCTGAGCGGGCACAACTGCTCGATGAAAAACAACGCTTCGTCAAAGCCACTGAAATTCAGAAGGTAGACAGCTCATTTCCTGGATGGTTCGCCGTCGATTCGAAAGGTAAAAGCCCTCCAAACTGGAAGACAGCTCAACTTGTTTTGTTGGGAATATTTCCCATCGTTATGCTGCAAATCAAATTCTGCAATCCGCATTACATCGAGTTGAATCAGATCAGCCCAGCGATCGGCAACTTGCTAAATATGATGATGAGCTGCAGTCTGGTTGCATGGGTGACTATGCCCCAGTTCATCAAAATTTTTCGGTTCTGGCTCTATCCCCCTACGCGCACCGCGCACAGTGAACTCATGGGCGAGCTACTCGTGCTTACCGTCCTCGGCATCGAAATCCTTCTTCTATGGAAATTACTCTGAGCAAGTGAAACTCGTATCAGTTACGCACCGCCGCTCATGCAACGAAAACTGTTGTCAGCCCATTGGGCTACCTGCTCGCAAAAAAGGAAACTGTTATCAGCCTACTGAGCTACCTGCTCGCGCACTGAGTCTGCAGTAATCAGCGTGCCGTGAGCTTCCGGTGCCTTGAATCCATTCAGCAGTGCATGCGGCTCGAAGCTATTGAGGATGGCAATTTTATCGATGCCTCCCTGAATGCCTCCAATGCAGCTGCGGATTTTTGGCAACATGCCGCCACTGATAGTTCCCTCATCGATGTATTTCTGAGCACCTGACGGAGTCAGGTGGCCGATTCTCGATGACGGGTCGCTGAGATTTTTCATCACGCCAGGCACATCTGTACAGAAGATGAGCGCATCAGCTTGCAGGTGCGTTGCGACAGCAAGTGCAGCGTGATCGGCGTTGATATTGTAGTAGTTGCCTTCCAGGTCTCTGCCAATCGGAGAGATTATCGGAACCCAGCCAGCCCACAACCAGCTTTCCAAACTAGCTGATTCCACTTTGACAATCTCACCCACCCACCCCAGGTCAACGGGCTTGCCATCTTTATCTTCAAGTTGCATTTTTTTGGTGATGATCGGGTTGGCCGAGTTTGAACAAAAACTGAGACTTTGAATTCCGCGCTGACGCAATTTCTCTGTCAAACTCTCGTTGATAGTCATGAAAGTTTTGACGGCAATCTCCAGCGTCTCACTGTCTGTGACGCGCAGACCATTTATCTTCTCGGTCTTCTTGCCAATAGCTGCGAGCGCATCGTTGACGGCAGTGCCACCGCCGTGCACGACGATGACTTTTACGCCCAGCTTCAACAGCTCGATGGTGTCATCTATGAGCGAATCGAAAACAGCTTCGTTGCCGATAGAATTACCGCCGAATTTGACTATTACTACTTTCCCATCCATCGAATTGAGCATTTCATTGTCACCTGAAGACTTAGACGCAAATAGCAAAGTTGAGCTTGGCACACTTTTCGATATAGATAGAGTCACTTCGCACCTCCTGGCATACAAATATCCCCGAGTACATGGAGCGCTCGGGGATAGAAAATTTGGATGGTGAACCTGCGGTCAACACTGCCAAAAACTCCCCGAGCGCACGCGTCGTCGCAGAAGAGAGTGATTGAAGTTGAGGTCGCTAAGACTCATTTCTTGATATGCGGTGTTCGAGCCAACTTTTGCAGATTACATCCCGCTTGGCAAATCTGTCAACAAAACGTTAAGTTGTGATCAAGAGGGGAATGTCGGCACCTGTTTGAGCCCGGTCGTTTCGTCCCAGCCAAACATGATGTTCATGTTTTGAATTGCCTGACCGGCGGCGCCCTTAATCAGGTTGTCGATAGCACCCACCGCAATGACGCGGTCTGTACGAGCGTCAACCGTCAAGCCGATATCGCAGAAATTCGAGCCTTTCACCCATCTGGTCTCAGGGAAGCGATATTCGCCGCCCGGGGTGTCGAAGAGACGGATAAACGGTTCTTTGCCGTAGGCAGCCCTGTAGATTTTGAAAATCTCGTCTTCAGACATCTCGCGATTGAGTATCGAATAACTCGTAATCAAAATGCCTCGATGCATTGGTACCAGATGCGGTGTGAAGGAGAGTAGAACTGCTTCTTTAGCCTGCCGGGAAAGCTCCTGCTCAATTTCTGGAGTGTGGCGATGGCAGCCGACCTTGTAGGCTTTGATCGATTCATTGCACTCGTCAAAATGAGTTCCCAGTGCAAGCGATCTGCCCGCACCAGACACGCCTGACTTGCCGTCGATGATGATCGACTCCAGATCAATAACTTCAGCCTGGAGCAGGGGCGTCAAAGTAAGTATCGAGCAAGTGGCATAACAGCCGGGATTTGCAATCAGGCGAGCATTCTTGATTTTCTCCCGATTGAGCTCAGGAAGACCGTAGACTGCCTCTTTAACTATGCTTTTGTTTGGATGCTTATACTCGTACCACTGCTCGTATTCTTTCGTGTTCTGCAATCGAAAGTCAGCACCCAGATCGATGACCGCGCATTTGTCGAGGATTTTCTTCGTCACCGATTTTGCAGCTATGCCATGCGGCAGAGCCATGAATATTACATCGACTTTGTCGGCGACGTCCTCTATATGATCTGCGCTCAAGGTCAGGTCAGTAAACCCAGCCAGGTTAGGATAAACCTCCGCCAGCTTCTTACCACCACTGCTTTGCGACACAGCAGTATGCAGCGTAACCTTGTCGTGCTGGAGTATGAGCCGAATCAGCTCTTGTCCCGTATAGCCGGTAGCACCGACAACCGCAACTTTTTTCATTTCGAGATTTCGCCTATTGCGCCGATTTTACTGATCGTCTGGATTGAGGCGCATGACGTCTGGCAATTCCAGAATCTTCCATGACCCAGTGATAGCCTGCTCACTATAACTCAATTTAGACGGCGCGGTCGTGACTTTCTCTTGTTGCTTAACTGGTTGGTGCTGTGGTTTAGCTGGAGCAACCGGCTTCTTGGCGCTGAGAATCTTGGCGTAATTGTCAAACACCTTCTTGGTGTCGGGGTGATCGGGGCCAAGCATGCGCTTACGCATTTCCCAGCATTTTTTGTAAACAGACTCAGCTTCCTGTAGTTTCATCTGCTGGTGATAAATCATGGCGAAGTTGTAGAGGGCGCTGGCGGTCTCAGTGTGATCGCCCAGACCTTTCTCGTAAATCTGAATGCAATCACCCATGAGCGTTTCAGCCATCAAATAGTTTTTCTGCAGGTAGTAGAGACGGGCAAGAGTCGATACGCTCATCGCAACGAGCGGATGCAACTGTCCGAGAGCTTCAGTCTTCAAGCCGATGCAGCGAGTCATCAATTGTTCTGCTTCTTCGTATTTTTTGATGCGGCACAAAATATCAGCCAGAGAATCAAGAGCGTATGCCAGTTTCTGTTTATCGAGCTGCTGCGTTTCGGCTTCAACCAGCGCAGCACGCCACTGAGTCTCTGCAACTTGCATCAAACCGCGGCGCAGGGCTTCTTCGGCAAATTCCTTATATACAAACCAGTTGATTGGACTCGAGCCAGTCTGGCTGTCTGCAGTTGGCGCTGAGGGGGCGACCACCGGAGCGGGTCTTGCAGCTGGAGCCTGCGCTGGAGCTTGACCGGGGCGTTGCGCTGGAGCCTGGCCCTGAGCCGGAAGTGATGCATGACTTGCGGATACTGCAGGCTGCGAAACGACCTGAGCGCCGGCTTGAGCAGCAGGTGCACTCTGTGGGCTGGGCGCGTTTGCAGGAGACGCTGCTTGCGCACCTGGCTGACCATTCGCTCTCATGGCCGTCATATCCATCTTTGTGCGATCCCACTTGCCTGTCGACAAACCCTGGGCGCAAACTTGTAGATGGCGAGCTTCTGCTTCGCGATGAGTCTTCAGCAAAAGGTCTGCATAACCCTCTAGAAGGCGCATGACATCAGGATGATTTGACCCCAACACTTTCGTCTTGATAGCGATCGATTGCTTATAGAGCGGCTCAGCATCGGCATAGTTATGACTCATATGCAACAGCATGGCCAGATTGCTCGACGTGATTCCGACATCGATATGGTCAGGACCATGCACCCGTCGATACAAGCTCAACAACCGGCGGCACGTAGCCTCGGCATCCTTATTCTTTCCCTGACGAAAGTAAGCTTCGGAAAGCCCTTCATAAGTTATGGCGCGACGGCTGTCATTTTCTGGAAAATCCTCAGCTTCTTCCAGAGCAGCAAGCCACATAGACTCTGCTTCTCCGAGAGCGCCACGCGTTAGCGCCTGCTCTCCAGAATTTTTGTACTTTAGCCAATTGTCGTTTGTCATGGATTCCGCCGGGGAAAAAACCACTCGTCTAATACTGCCTTACCCAATTTTACGGCCAATACTTCAGGTTTAGGAGACATGCGCCTGCCTGCAACATTAAGCGCAGCTAAGGTCTTCGCAATTACGGGCCAGTTGACGCCAGAATCACCGGTCCAGTGCCAGCTGCGAAAGAGAGTGCAACCGCCTCAAAGCGAGATCACTTTATCGGAAGCGCCATCAATACAACAGCAGATCGTGCTTGCACTCGGTAGTGTCCATGCACTATCTGTGGTGCCTCATCCGGCAGACGAATATCAGAACCGGTAGGTAAATAAGTATCAATTACCCGGTGCCAGGTGTAGCCACTGAGCGGTTTTGGAAGTTCGAAAAATAGCGGCTTCCAAAACGCATTGAGCATTATGTGCAGCTCTTCCTCGTGATCCGGGTGATAGAGCGTGAATGCCAGACTGTGAGAGTTGTCGCCGAGGTCTGGCTCTTCCAACTCCACACCGTGCCAAACAATGTGTGGTTCATTCGATTCGGGAGAAGTTACGAGCAGTCGCCGCTCTTTGAAAATTTCGAGCGACTGAGTATACGCGATCAATTTCCTGGTGAAGCTAAGCAGATCTTTTTGTTTTTCGACCAGAGACCAGTCGAACCAGCTCAGCTCGTTGTCCTGGCAATAAGCATTGTTGTTGCCTTGCTGAGTGCGTCTCACCTCGTCGCCCATAAGTAGCATGGGCGTTCCCTGCGACGTGAATAGAATCGTGAGGAAATTTTTGATCTGCCGTTCGCGGAGCTTGTCGATCTGATCGTCAGCGGTCGGACCTTCGACTCCGCAATTCCAACTTTGATTGTCGTTGCTGCCGTCAGCGTTAAACTCGCCGTTGGCTGCATTGTGCTTCTTGTTGTATGACACGAGGTCATTAAGCGTGAAGCCGTCGTGACAGGTGATAAATTGCACGCTGCGATTAGGCTCACGGTCTGGCTTTGTGTAAATATCGGAACTGCCGAGGATGCGCGCGGCAAGATTTTTAACTGTTCGCTTATCGCCTTTTACGAATTTACGCACGTCGTCTCGGAAGGGACCGTTCCACTCTCCAAACCAGTTGCTGCGATTAATGAACAAACCTACTTGATACAAGCCGATGTCCCAGGCTTCGGCGATCAACTTGGTGCCTGCCAGCACTGGATCTGACTCGACTGTCCACAAAACCGCCGGCATGTCGTTAGGTTGCCCGACGACATCTCTGGTCAAGACTGACGCCAGGTCAAATCTAAATCCGTCGACGTGCATCTCTGAAACCCAGTAACGCAGGCTATCAAGGATAAATCGGCCGACTACCGGGTGATTCGCTCTGAGAGTGTTTCCGCAGCCGCTGTAGTTCTTGTAGTAAGTCTGATCTTCTTCCAGAAGATAATAAGTCGAATTATCAAACCCCTTGAACGACTGAGTAGGTCCGGTTTCATTGCCTTCGCAAGTGTGATTGTAAACCACATCCAGGATCACTTCGATGCCCGCTTTGTGCAAAGCTTTGACCATGTCACGAAATTCATTGATCGGACCAAAAACATCCTTATTTGAACTGTAAGCTCGATGTGGCGCAAAAAATGCCAGGGGGCTGTAACCCCAATAATTTCTCAAACCAGGTCTGGCATCAAATTCGTCAAACTGCTGAATTGGCATCAATTCGACGGCAGTAACACCGAGTTCTTTCAAGTACGGAATCTTTTCAATCAAACCGGCGTAGGTGCCACGCTTTTCAGGTGAGACGTTAGAGTTGGGATGCTTGGTAAAACCGGCCAGGTGCATCTCATAGATGACACTCTCGGCATTGGGCAAGCGCAGCGGCACATCGCCTTCCCAATCGTAAGTCCTGGTATCAGTCACCACCGCCCGCAGTGCCCTGGCGCAATTGTCGCCAGGAGAAATTGCTGATACTCGATCGTAATTTTCGAAATTAACAACTGTCAGCGCGTGTGGATCGAGCAGCACTTTCTCGCGATCGAATCGCTCGCCTTTTTCAGGCGCGAAGACCCCATCTACACGATATGCGTAGACCTGCCCCACCTGCACCCCTTCCAGGTACACATGCCAGTAGAATCCTGTCTTGTTCACAGCAGGATCTAGTTTGATAACGGTGGAAGGCGAAGGCGCCGTCGGTTCATCAAACAGAAGAAGTTCGACTCCAGTGCAATGCTTTGAAAAAATGCAAAAGTTGGTGCCATGCGCATCATGATCCGCACCAAGTGGATAGCTCCTGCCTGGTAGAGTGCGTACAGTTATTCGAGCTGTTGTTTCCGTTGAAAGACTATGCATATTCACCAATTCATTAGTAAAAATCCGTTCCTAAACTTTTGATCCTTCCAGTTCAATGACATTCCCTGATGATGAGCTTTTCAGCGCTGCTTCGATAATTTGCATGGTGCGCAAGGCGTCTTTTGGCTGTACTGGAATTTCTCCATTGTGCAAAATTGCATCTTTCAAGGAACTGTAGAAGGTTTTGTAGGCGCCCGGCAAAGTTTCAACCTTTCCATCGAACGCCAATCCACCTATTTGCGCGCTCAAGTCGCCCCATTCACTCTCGGGCTCACGACCGAAGTCAGGAGAATTTGGCAATATCCCGGCCTTTAAACGCTCCTCTTGAGGGTCGATGCCATACTTTTCGTAGGCACCTTTCAAACCCAATACTCTGAACCGAGGCGCTTTAATGCGGGCGACAGAGCTAGCCCACAAGTGCGCTTTCACACCACTGGCAAACTGCATTGCCAGAAAAGCATCATCGTCTACTTCGGCGCCCGTGCGGCGCGCATCAAGCTCCGCGTAAACAGAACGAGGGTCGCCGAAAAGTGTGCAAGCCTGGTCGATCAAGTGGCTGCCGAGGTCAAAGAGCAGACCACCTGCATCTTTTGCGTCAGCCGATTCTCTCCAGGCGTTCGCCTTTGGCTCAGGACGATAGCGCTCATAACGAGATTCAAATCGCGTCAGGGCGCCAAGAGTTCCATCTTCGATCAACTTTTGAACGGTAAGGAAGTCGTTGTCCCAGCGACGATTGTGAAAAACGGTGAGAATTCTATCTTTCTTATTGCTGAAATTGATCAGGTCTCGGCACTCTTGAACACTGGCTGCGACAGGCTTGTCGACGACCACGTGCAGGTTTGAACTCAATGCTGCGTAAGCGTGATCGTAGTGAAATCGGTTAGGCGAAGCGACCACAACGAGGTCGTAATCAGCAGCAGATTTCCATATGTCTTCCACCGATGAAAAGACCTCTGCTCGCGGATAAGTGCTCAGCGCTTGAGCGGTGCGCTGGGAATTCGCAGTGACAATCGCAGTCAACCGCAACCCATCAACCGAATCGATCAGGGGCGCGTGGAAAACCGAACCAGCAAGACCGAAACCAATCAATGCAACTCTTACTTCTTTGCGTTGTGCGGTCATAGTGGATGCCTTTATACGTGAGCCGAGCCGAAAGTCGTCAAGCTTACAAGTATAAAGTCTTAGCCAGCCAGTCAAACACCCATTGAACCGACTTAAACTTGCGAGTTTGGCAGAAGATCTCTCCAAACTCGGGCTGTGGCATATTAGCGCCGGTAGTCAGGAAGTAAGCCTCTTCAATCGTAAAAAACTAATTATCGTGGGCTAAGACAACGATGAGGCAGCCAGGGAAGCTCTTGCCTGGAAGTCTTCTATTTCTGACGCGCTTGGAAGAGTTAATGTCATGCCGCGCTGCAGCATCGCAATTGGATTCCCTCTGGCGTCTGTGTCTGTAGAAAGATTGTTTTTCTCAGCCAACAATTGCCAGTTTCTGACGTCGTTGAGGTCACGTAGCGCAATCGACCTCAGTGTTTCGCCAAGTCTGGTTTTAATTGCTCTTTGCTCTTGAGCGGCGTCTCTGGGTTCTTGCACCAGATCCGTTTTTTGTTGAGTGAGGTCGCTCGAACTCGAGTCAGTTGAACGCAAGTCCATCTGATTCGAGTCGGTCGAAGTCAGGCTGGCAAGTTTCAGAGAACGCGCTTGCGACTTAGTGTCTATCAAGGTTGCAAATTTTTCTCGCGCTTCATTTATCCCACTCGCTAAAGTTGCCGTCGCGCTCATCAACTCGTTTTGCTCAGACATCAGCGATTTCCCCGAAAAATCCGCGTTTAAGTTTCTTGTGCTGCCCGCCACCTCTGGTGGTGACATAAATGAAACATCGCCCGGACGATACGCCTGCCCTTTGAGACCCATGAGCAGCGTTCCATCTGACCGCAGATATTGTCCCAATTCCATCGCGCTTACGGGGCGTCCGTCATCGCGGACTAATGGAACACCATCTGAGCATGCTCCATCTCCGCGGGGAGCGAGAAGCACCACCTGTCCATCAGTTTCCTTCCGCATTTTCAAATCGTATATTGAGACTTGTTCTAAACCCTGAGACGGAAGTCCCGTGTTGTAGAGCGCCATAAGGGATGCGACGTCACCAGCGAGCGCACTGGCAGCCAGATTTTGCAGACTTTCGAGATCGTTTTGTACTGCATTATCTGGGTTTCCAAATTCATCCTCAAATTTTTCTTTACGCTCCTCACCGATTTCATCGACTGCAGCCTGGTAACCATAGGAGTGAATCGGGGCGCTGGCATCGACGCCGTTAACTTCTACCGATGTATCAGGGCTTCCCGGATCGTCATCTCCTTTGTTTTGGTCCTGACCGAGGAGATCTGATTCCTGCTGCTGCAAGCTTCTCAGTTGCTCCTGAACTGGAATGCCGAATTCGGTGCCGTTGGATACAATCTGGTCTTCAGCTTCAGCTTTTTCATTTGGCTGATTTACTTCTGTGCCGCTCAACTCCTTCTGGCCTTTCTGTTCGAGTTCAAGCAACGTGTCTTCGCCAGTCATTGCGGCTTCTCTCGAGTTATTGCCGCCTCGGAGATTTTTATTGCCAAAAGGACTCAGGTCACCGGTCAATTCGAGACCCGGCAATATGTCTTTGGTCGAACTCAATCCACTGTCCCGCATACTTGCGAACTTGGACTGCCAATCGTTTCTGTCATTTTCCGTCGTGGGAAACTGAACGATCGGACGCTCTTGAACGCCAGAAGATTCTGCCGAACTATCATTCGGAAGCGCTACAGCTTCCAAATCCCTTCCCATGATCTAACACCTGCACCACACCTGGTAATCGTTATGTAGCCCATGGTCGCAGCGAAATGTGATTGTTTGGTACCTTAACTGTGAATGTGTCTGGTACCTTACCTGTTAGTGCTCAAAAGACGGCTGTTCGCGCAAGTATTGCTCAAAAAGAGATGCAGGTTGATGCATCGCGGCTTGAGACTCATACCTTGCTACCATTAACGCCTCGAACTTGTGCAGGGAGTCGATGTCGTGGACTCCGACACGCTTTAATGTCTCCAAACGCTGAGGCAACAGCACCGGCATGTTCTCCTCCAACACTTCGCGATTCGAAATGCGCCCTTCTCGCGCAGCCAGCCTTGAGTGTTGCCTGTAGATGTATTCCTTAACTTCCTTCAAAAATGCCAGTTCATCAACACAATCTGTTGTTTTCTCTTTCGTAGCAGGTTCAGCCTCGCATTGGACGGCACTACTTGCAATCAGACGGGCTTCGTATCTATGCAACGACTCAACGTCGAACACGCGAGATAGCTTCAGCAGTTTCAAATACTGAGGCAGTAAATTGCGCAACTGTTCTTCCGTGGCAGCTTCATTAAACCTCGTCCCCATCCGCGCCGCATCCCTGGCATAGTGCCGATTCAGAAAAGCCATGACTTCTTGCTGAAAGTCTTGCTCCCCACCATCCGCGGTTTGTCGATTCGGTTGCTCATAAGACATAGCGCGTCCCTCAAACTTGTTTCGATTGTCTACCCGTTGTGGTCTCGCTCTCAGCGGCGGCAGGTTCAAATCGGGTGGTATTACAAACTTACCCTCAGTGTGTGACTTAAGTGTGTCCAGGAGCAGCGCCGGCAGTTCAAAGAACTGAGTATTAAGACGATCGAAATTTCTCGAATCACATAGCCTTGTACAGATAGGATGGGATGTAAAGAGAGGAAATATATAGTGTTAGTTACAAGAGAGTTGCCACCAAAAAAGTTTCCTGCAAGACGTAGTGCCGATGAATATTTTTGTCTCGCTGTCCAGTACTTGATGCTCGGAAAGATCCGGTACGGAATCAAAGCCATAGCAAAAGCAATGGCTGGTCACTCTCACCTTGGACGCGAATTCGTAATCGCCTGGATGAATCGCAGCGGACATGGCATTAAACTTGTCAGTTTAAATCACGGTCAATACCTGTTCGTTACAATAGCGCTATTTACGGTGGATGCCCTGGCATCGACACTGGTACCAACAGTCAAATTTCTCTGGAACACTGCCACCCGAGTGTCGGATGTGTGGCAAGCGTTGCTCAAAAAAACGAAAGGAAAGTCTCATCAAGATGACTCCGTTGCGCTGGCAGCGGAATCTTTAACAGCAGTCATCTCGAGAGTGACCATTCCTAAGGGTCTCACGCCCGAAGCATATTTCGACCTCGGCAAGCGATACAAGCAAAATGGCTGGATCAATCAATCACAGGAAGCGTTAAAACTGGCAGAGAATTTGGCGCCGGTAGATTCACCAGTGGCAGTGGCATCGCACAAGTATCTGAAAGCGAAAGTGCCCCGCGCGCAGGTGCCGCTGGAGGTTGAAGTGGAAAACATTCAGGGCTACCATGCCCTGTCCCGAGGCGATTTGAAGGAATGTCAAAAAATCTTTGGACGATTGATGGAGCAACATCCAAATTTTGAGTGGCCATACTTGAATTTGGCATCCGCTTACATCAAGGAAATGCAAATGACCGAAGCTAAATTTCTTTTGCGCAAGCTTCTTTCCATCAATCCAGATCATGTCGAAGCCTGGACGTCACTGGCGCGCATCCACTTAGCCTCCTTCGAAATTGAAGCCGCTCAACAAGCTCTGGCTGAAGCGCGTGCTCTTTATGTCGACGACTCAGACGCAAGCATTGAATCTATGGTGGATTGTCTGGCGATGCTTGAAGAACCGACATCGAGCGATTCAAAAAAGAGGAACGCAGCCTAGCCTCTTCTGGTAGCACCGTTACCCGGGTAGCACCGCCAGTAGTGCAAGCACTACCGTGTAAAATCCGTATTTGATCTGCAGTTTTTGGCACTGCTCACCCTTATTTTTCTCCTCGTTCTCCAATTCATTTTGTCGTTTCATCGTCCAGCTATATCTTTGCTTGGCCGCCCTCACACCTGACTGATGAGGCACGTTTGAAGCGGGCGAAATGACGCTGCCCATCATACGTATGTCCATTACAAATACGACTAATATCTATAAATGCAGGGAAGAATATCGAAGCAGGGCAGGTATTATATTCATCCACTCAAAAGGTAAAGGTTATGGCAGCGAGAGCGATCTGGACGGGCGTCATCACATTTGGAATGGTCAGCATTCCAGTCAAGTTGTACTCTGCAACAGAGAACAAGGACATCTCGTTTAATCAATTACACCGAGACTGCAAGGGTCGGATAAAACAACAAACTTTCTGCCCCACTTGCGACAGAAAAATCGAATACGATGAAATTGAAAAGGGCTACGAGTACGGAAAAGACCAGTACGTCGTCATTACAAAAGAAGACCTCGAAAAACTTCCTGTACCAAACAAGAACGTAGTTGAAGTGACTTCTTTTATCAAACAAGAAGAAATTGACCCGATTTATTACGACAAAAACTATTACATAGAGCCAGATCCAGCTGCCAAGAAACCGTTTGCCCTCTTCCTGAAAGCGATGAAAGAAAAGGACGTAGTAGCCGTCGCCAGTATCGCTCTACGTAGCAAGCAGCGTCTATGCGCACTGAGATTGTTGGATGGAACGCTCATGTTGAACACTCTCCTCTATCCAGACGAAATCAGAGTTCAGCGCGGCACGCCTCTACCTGATGTTCAGCTGTCTGATAAAGAGATGACGATGGCAAACAGCTTGATTGATTTGATGACCGCCGACTTTGAACCAGAACAATTGAAGGATTCATATCGCGAAGCTCTGCTTTCAACAATAGAAGCCAAGCTCGAAGGCAAAGAAGTCGTGGAAGCACCGGCAGCCCCCAGCAGCAATGTTGTGGATTTGATGGATGCGTTAAAAGCAAGCATGGAAGCGATGAAGGCTCAGAAGGAAGCAGCCAAGCAGACGGCAGCAGCAAAGGCAGAAAAGGGCGAAAAATCAAAAGAGACTGCCACCGCCGGCGCAGCCAAAACCAGCAAGAAGAAAGCAGCCGCTGGCTGAGCCTTCAAAACTCAATAGACCCAGAGAGCCTCTGCGCTCTAGCTCGAGGAGCGCCTGATCGTTGCCACCATCGGACAAGGATGCGTTTAAATCACTCGAACTGGACCTGATCGGTTTTAAGGGCGCAAGAGTAGCCCCTTTTCCAACAACCCTGGCACCAATGCTCGCCAGCCCCTGCCAGGCGCCCTTCACCAGCGCCGATTGGATTTGCGAGCCCAAAATGGACGGCATTCGGGGCATCGCCTGTATCCGCGCGGGCAAAACAACTTTGCATTCAAGGCGCGGGTTGAATCTCACATCCCAGTATCCCGTGTTATCAGACAATCTCGGCAAATTGACAATGATCGATATGGTGCTGGATGGAGAAATCATTGCACTCGACAGTTCCGGGCGCCCCTCGTTTCAGCACTTGCAACAGCGCATGAACCTGCTCAAAGAAACTGACGTGGAGCGCGCTGAACGAGTCGTACCGGTATTCTATTTCGTCTTCGATATCCTCTATGCAAATAATGTAAGTCTACTCTCCGTACCATTGAGAGAAAGAAAACAAATTTTGAAAACTCTTCTCGGGTCGCATCCGCAAGTGCAAATTTTGCAGCACTTTGATTCAGATGCCGAACTCGCATACGAAACTTGCATCAATCACGGCTTTGAAGGCATCGTTCAAAAACGTCTGGACAGCCTCTACGAAAGCGGCAGACGTTCGCCATCCTGGCTCAAAATAAAAGCACAACAGACAGACGAATTTATAATCGGTGGCTTCACGGCCGGTCAAGGATCACGGGGCACCAGTTTTGGTGCACTGCTGCTCGGTCAATACAATGATTCTAATGAGTTGATTTATTGCGGAAGTGTCGGCACGGGTTTTGACGACCGCCTCCTTAACCAGACTATGAAAAAAATGCTTCCGTTATACACCTCAAAGTGTCCATTTAAAAAGAGACCAGATGAGAAAAAGCAAGTAGTCTGGATTAAGCCTGAAATAGTGATCGAAGCAAAGTTTATGGATTGGACAAGAGACAGACATCTGCGCACTCCAGTGTTTCTGCGTTTTCGCGATGATAAAGCACCAGATCAGGTGCGCCAGCAAATTTCAGTTTCCGCCGTTGCTGAAACGCAGAAACAAAGCCCGATTAGCGCCATATACGAAGAGCAAACCCAGAAGACGGATGGCACGGTTCATGAGAAGCAGAGAGCATATTCTGCGCGCTCTGTCGAAGAAGGACAGACCAGCGTCAGCGTCATTGAGAAGGTCATCGGTCAGTTATCCGGCACAGAAGAAACTTTTGAGCTGCTAGTAGATAGCGAAAAGATAAAACTCACACACTTAAGCCGACCGTTCTGGATGAAAACTGAAGCCTCGCCGGTCATTACCAAACGCGACTATCTGATCTTTCTTGCCAGGCTGTCTCCGTACATTCTGCCACAGCTCAGAAATCGACCACTTACAGTCATACGTGCAACTGACGGCGTGCACAAAAAGCACTTCTATCAAAAGCACTGGAGCTACTCATTGCCCGAGTTTGTGGACACTGTGGTCGTCGAGTCCGACGACGCTACTGAAGAACCTGTAGAGCACGTGGTTTGCAATAACTTAGCGGCGCTTCTATATTTCGCTCAGCACGGTGTGATCGAATTCCACTGTATGCCTGCTCGATTGGAATTGATACCAGATCTGGAGCACCTGGGAAATTGCGATTCGCGCTACTTACTGAACTTTCCGGACTATATTGTCTTCGATCTTGATCTACACAAGGGTGGTCGAGGCGCCAAAAACCCCTCTGTAGAAGCGGATGAATTCAAGCGGCTGTGCCAGGTGGCTCTGAAACTGCGTGACCTGCTCAAATCGATGTCTCTGCACGCGAGAGTGAAAACTTCAGGGCGGACGGGGCTGCACATCACCGTTCCAATCATAAGAAATTTAGAATTCGACATCGTCAGAAGTATGGCAGAAACGATCGGCCGCTTCCTCACTGCACAAAACCAGGATGTCCTCACACAGGCACCTCTCTTGGCGAAGAGCAGCGGCAGGATTCTCATAGACCACAGTCCCAACGCCCGCGGAAAAACGGTCGCCTGTGCCTACACGCCGCGCGCAACAGCAGATGCAACGGTATCAACACCGGTATCGTGGGATGAGCTGGAATCAATCTCTACCTCGAGCTATACACTGCACAATCTGATTGCACGTCTACTGGATAAGGGAGATATATGGTCAGATTTCCATGAGCAAAAGAAGGATTTGCAAGTGCTTTTGAATTCGATATCTCGGCAATGAGACGTTTTGATATGCAGGAAAAACCGGCTCTATATACCGATCAGGATAATTGTCTAAGGAATGAAAGTCTTTGTTGACTTTGATTTCAGCGTGCTTTAGATATGTATGAACCAACCGGCGAACATCATCGGTGGTATCGCATCCAAACTGAAGGGGAATGGATATCTCTGGACCGCGCGGGCGGTGACGGTTGATGATTCGTCAACCATATTTCCAAAGGCATCCCATTCCGCACTCGAACTCGCAGGATTTGCGCTAGCGCAGAACCTGACGACTTCGCGTATATCGTTCTATAAACGACTCTGCATAAAGCAGATTTCTAGCAGAGATATCCAACCCCCACTTCAATATACGAGACAATCAAATGACCCTGAACAGCAAAGACAGCCTCGCCAGAGCCCTTGAGATGTCCGAGTTCGAACTGAGTAAATATATATTCAGGGCCGATTATCTATACAAGCGATTCTCCGTTCCTAAAAAGTCTGGCGGTCAAAGACACATTTCTGCACCGTCAAGAGAACTCAAACGTATCCAGAAGTGGATTTCACACAACTTACTAAAACCGCTGCCTGTCCATGACGCCTGCACGGGCTACAGAGTAGGAATGTGTATTGTCGACAACGCGCGCCCGCATGTTGGTCAAGATTTTGTACTTAACGCAGACATTGAGGACTTCTTTCCATCTATCACGATCGATCGGGTGAACGAATTCTTCGAATCGATCGGGTACGATCAGAAATTGGCCGGCTATCTAGCCAGACTCTGCACTCACGATCAATTGCTTCCGCAGGGAGCGCCAACGTCTCCGGACCTCGCCAATCTAATTTGCAACAGTCTCGACGAACGTTTGAGCAGATTTTGCGCCGAGAAGAATTGGAATTACACGCGCTACTGCGACGACATCACGGTCTCAGGCAGCGGTCACATCACTCGTTCTGACATTGACACCATCAGCAATATCATTGCCTCAGAAGGGTTCAAGGTCAATGACAAAAAACTGAGAGTGGCACGCAAGACCTCTCAGCAAAAGGTGACTGGACTGGTCGTCAATGAGCGTGTCAATTTGCCTCGCCGAGAAAGACGCCGGGTCAGAGCGATGATTCATCGCCAGGAAACTACCGGAGTGGCTTCGAAATCAACCTGCAGCAAAATCCACGGACACATCGCCTTTGCACGCATGGTCGCAAAAGCTTCAGACTCAGGCGAATAGCCAGTTGGTACAAAAGAATAAAGTTTAGGGCCGCTGTCCACTGTGACGCGGTCCTTATATTTGTAGCCAATTAATCGTAATCGACCACGCCCATTGGATTCTCATCGCGCGTCTGATCGGATGAATCGTTGTGCATCAATCTGTTCAGCTCTCTTTCGTCAGGCGCGAAAAAAGAAGGAAACACATATGCAAACGTGACAAAAACGAGAACAGCAAAAAATGCCCAGACAAGGTGACCAGTCAAAAGCAGAGGAGTCGGAAAGAGCAATGCATAAATGATAAAGTGTCCAACCATGGTGCGTCTGGCGTGGGCCTTTGATACTACTTCGCGTTCTTGTATTTGGTTTTCCAAAACGTTATCTCAAGCTGAATCGGCTCTAGAGCGCAGCCAATTGAATTGAACCGGTCAACTAAATATACCTCGCTCGACAAATCAGCTAAACCTGAACAGTGAGGGTGCACACACCTGTTTTGTCAGTTTTTCGCGAAATTCAGCTATGATCTTGCGATCGCTAACATAACCTGAGGCAGCTGTGACCGAAACCAACGTTGACTTCAAACCATACATAGCACCAGAAGAGAGCGTGAAGGAATTTACTCCTCGCGCTGTTCTGATTGGATCAATTTTCGGAGTGCTCTTCGGTGCTGCATCAGTCTATCTTGCTCTAAAGTCTGGATTGTCGGTATCAGCATCGATACCAGTTGCGGTGCTGGCAATTTCGCTAGGACGAAAGTTTTTAAATACGACCATACTTGAAAACAACATCATTCAGACAACAGCATCGGCAGGTGAATCAATTGCTGCCGGTGTTGTCTTCACCCTGACCGGTTTCCTGTTTCTTTCAGCAACTGGAAACGGCGGTGAAAGCGTCGGGGCTTCTTACTTCAATTATTGGACTATATTTATCCTCGCTGTGCTGGGCGGAATGCTCGGAACACTGATGATGATTCCGTTGCGACGCTCATTGATTGTCAAAGAGCATGGCAACCTTCCTTACCCTGAAGGAACTGCATGCGGTTCAGTATTGATCGCTGGTGACAAGGGTGGCGACTTCGCCAGGACGGCATATCAGGGTCTGGGTTTTGCGATGTTGTATGCACTTTTGCAGCACGTTTTCCATGTCATCGCTGAGACCCCGACTTACGTAACTCAGCAAATGAACAAGTTCTTTCCATCGGCTACTGTGGCTGGCGACATCACGCCAGAATATCTCGGAGTCGGCTACATCATCGGCTTTCGAATTGCAGGCATCCTCGTCGCAGGCGGCGTGCTTGCCTGGCTCGGCATCATCCCCCTGCTCGCCGCGATAGTTCCAATGGACACCATCGCGCAGCAGCTAATTAAACTCGGATATTTACAGGGTTTGACAACAGCGGGAGGACCTGGAAACTGGGACCCAGCCACACATACCTTCGCCCATACAGCTGAAGCGATTTACCGTGCCTATATCCGACAAATCGGAGCTGGAGCCGTTGCCGCCGGCGGTTTTATAACATTGATAAAAACGATTCCAACGATCGTATCTTCCTTTAGAGACAGTCTCAGCTCATTCAAGCAGCAGAGTGAGGGAACTGTTCAGGTCAGAACCGAAAATGATTTGTCAGTGAAAACAGTGCTTTTCGGCTCACTGGCACTTGTAGTGCTGATGGTCATTTTGCCGCAGATCCCCGGAGAAAATATCTGGCAAAAACTGTTGTTAGGAATTCTTGTCGTGCTCTTCGGCTTTTTCTTCGTGACAGTTTCAAGCCGCATTGTCGGTATCATCGGTTCGAGTTCGAACCCTATTTCAGGCATGACGATTGCGACATTGATGGCAACGTCACTTGTGTTCATCGCCTTCGGACTGACGGGACGTGTTTTCGAGCCAATGGTGCTCGTCGTTGGTGGCATTGTGTGCATCGCCGCGGCAAATGGCGGGGCGACTTCGCAAGATTTGAAGACGGGCTACATAGTTGGAGCCACGCCTCGATATCAGCAAATCACCCTGTTCATCGGCGCCGTCGTTGCTTCGATCGTGATCGGAGTGACCGTGAAACTTCTGGACCATCCTTCACCGGACATGCTGGCTAAAGGCATCGTTCACGCCATCGGGAGCGATAAATTTCCCGCGCCTCAAGGCACTTTGATGGCGACGCTTATCAAAGGAATGCTATCGTTTAATCTCGATTGGAATTTTGTTCTCGTCGGTATTTTTCTTGCCATCACCATGGAACTTTGTGGTGTCAACGCCCTGAACTTTGCAGTTGGCGCATACTTACCAATATCGACAACACTGCCAATCTTCGTCGGCGGCTTGATAAAGAAACTGGTTGACGTGCGTGCGGAGCGCAGAGGAGAAACCGTCGAAGATGCAGAGATCGGCAGCGGCAGTCTATTTGCTACGGGATTAGTAGCAGGCGGAGCGCTGGCAGGAGTAATCGTGGCACTGCTTTCAATACCACCGCAAATATACGAGCATCTACAACACGTAAGCGTAGAAGAGACTCTGAATCACTATCTCACGCCGGACGGATATCAACTTCTCGGAGTAATTTTCTTCACAGCAATGGCCGCTACTTTATATTTTATCGCCACGAGAGCGGCGTTATCTGACAATTCCTCCAGAGACCCAGAAATTCAGGCACAAAAAAATTGATAGCAAACTGCTGCCGTCAGGGCAACCCAGATAAAGACTACAAATAATACTTCCATCTAAATCACCTGCCTGCGATATCGCTAGCGTTTAGTAATTTTGTAAAACGTAGTTCTAAGACACATTCTCATCATGCACTTTATTGGACATTTGTTACCGATGTGTCACGGCGTAGCTTCTCCATTGACGAATTAAAGAATTCGAACCGCAGCGACGCGCAAAAACTTTTGGCCACCCGTTTAGAGATGGGAGAGTTGCAAAAAAGAAACAACCCGAAACGCAAAGCTCGTTGCTTCTCGTTTCGGGTTGGGAGCGCGTTTGCTGTATGCTCCGAAAGGCTGACCGTTACTTCTTCCAGCCGGAAGATTTTGCATCAATTAGTGGCAATGGCAAACAACCAATATTATGGTTGATACCGTTGATACCTAATGGTCTGCCGTTATTTTGGAAGTTGCTGACAATGACATTTCCGTTGAATTCGGCAGTGTAGCGAACACCAATCGCTCTCAGGGGTCCAAGGTTTTGCACCGTGTTGAGCGTGTACCGACCGGAAGCTGCATTTTCGACGCCGGTATCAAGCAAGAAAACCGTTCCATTATCGTAATATCCAATGATTTGAATTACATCGGAGACGTTCGGCGTATTGTTGACCAGATCCAATGATGTCACCCCTTGAGGGATAGCAAAACCGGTTGGATTTCCGGCCGGATCGGTCGATTCAAAAATAATTTCAGCACTGCTTGCAAACGGAAAACTTGGCGAGTTGCTTGAGCAGCTAAGACCTGGTTTTCCACTGACAGTGACAAATGTCACAGATGAATTGTTGCCAGCCAGGGTCTCGCAAGTCCCGGGCAGAACGAAGTAATGGGGAGGGGCATTGGAGAATGCACCAGGAAGCGATATGGAGAATGCCGACAAAACAGCCAAACCGAGCGAAGCTACCTTTGAAAATCTAGTCATATTTCTCATCCTGCTGATACTAAAAGACAACTGAACAGCAAGTATATCTTCATGGCAACCCGATGGTAGACACTTTGGTACCATCACATAGCAGTGTCCTTTTAGTGTCTAATAAATCCAACTTACAGAATGTGATGAACGGCGCCCGAAGTCAGCTTGTTCTGTTTCTAGCGTAAGGCGACATGGGCGGACGCTTGGGTCCGTCTTCCTTGCGATACTTTGGTGGAATCGCGTCATCCGACCCATCCCTGACTGTGTGGCAATGCGGAGACATAATTTCTACGCCTGCTTCGAAGAACTTGTCCAGAATATTCTTGTGAAGATTCGCATAAGTCTGCGCCATCGCATGAGGTGCGGAGGTGAACGCATTGATTTGATGAGTGACAAAGAAATCATCGAGGCTGGTCACTAATACAAACGGTGGCGGCTCGTGACGAATGTCTGGCGTCGCCTTCGCGGCTTCGATGAGCAGGTTTTCGACAACCCGCCATTCGACGTCGTAGCCGATTGTCACCGATGTATGCAAAACAAGCCCGTTGCCCTGCATAGAAGCACTGTAATTTATGATGTGACTACCAAGAACTAGAGAATTGGGAATCGTAATGAATTCGTCTTTGATTGTGCGAATTCTGGTGTAGAGCAGTCGTCGCTCAGTGACATCGCCCACTGTGTCAGCGATTCTTACCCGGTCGCCAAGCCTGAACGCTCCGGTGTAAGTCAAGAACACTCCAGCGATGACATTGGCTACAGCGCCGGAAGAACCGAGAGAAATCAAAACACCAAGGAAAATCGAGACCTGTTGAAATGCCGGCGAGCCTGAGCCAGGCAAATAAGGAAACATCAGCACGATTGCAAAACAGATGATCAAGAATCGCGCAATCGTGTAAGTTGGATTAGCCCATTCCTGCTCGAAACCTGTGAATGTGATGCTGCCGCGACCGATTTCATTGAAAATGAATCGCGTAAACGCAATCAAATAATAGGCACCAATCGCAACGGCCACGATTATGACAAGATTCGGCACATACGAGGTGATAGCGGACAGCACCAATCGAAAGACGGGCAATACAAAGCGATCTGTAACCTGCCCGGACAGGTCCCGCGTCGTCGGGTAGAAACTCAACACTGCTTCAACAAAAATGGTAAGCAAAACAAGAGTGACAAGCGCCCTGAAAATGCGGCAGACCCCGATCAGTATTTCGGTCAAACTGGCTTCAGAAAGCAATTCTGCCTTCTGAATTTTCACTGAACCGATGTACTTTCCGCGGGCCGCCTCGATCTGTCGATAGAGCCAGGGGAAGACGTAAGCAAGCATCGAAAGCGAAATCAGCAAAGCAACAAATGATAGCGCCGTAAAAACAGAAGCCATAAAGATGACCCGGGGGCTTTTCGCATCCTGTTCCTTGACCAACCCTTTCTTGAGCCGGTCAACGCATTCTGTTGCAAGTGCTTCGCGACTATTCGCGCCTACAAGTCGAGCATCTCGATCAGTGATCGTAAAAATGGTTTTGTCGCCGACGACAATATCAGTGCTGAATCCTGTTTCCTTCGTCGTGATCGAATCGATATGGAAGCCAGTGCCCACTTCCAGTTCTTTCAATCGATAAAGAATTGCTCTCACTCGTTGCTCAGGAGTGAAGCCACTAATGGTGCCTTTAAAGCGGACGATTTCGACGCCGCCAACTTCTAACGGCACGCCTTGCAAATCGTCACCAGTAACCGGAATGTCGTCTGCAATATGAGGTTTTCCATTAACTGGTGATGACGAAGACTCGTCGCTGGAGGGCGACGATGGTGTTTTTGACGGTGACGAAGGTGAATTCGTGGGTGATGAATCAGAACTCGATTGAGCAGATTCTGATGGCGACAATTTACTTTCAGGTGAGTTCTGCCGATCGTTTGTCTGAGCCAGTACGCTGGTCGATCCAGTCATCAAAAATGACACTGAAATCAGCACTAATACAATTGCTTTTATGTTATTCACCATCCGATCACCTCGTCAGCGCCTTTGGCGAAGTCAAAGTGTCGACGGAAATTTTCCCCATCGCTCTCAACAGGTCAGCTTGCGCCTCGTTAAATTGCACAATCGCTTTTGCTTTCTCAATCAGTGCATTGGTGTAACTGCGTTGAGAATTAACGACCTCCAGATCGGTGCCCACTCCTTCATCTAAGCGAATCACTGCCACCTTCAGCTGTTGCCTGGACGAATTCACGGCAGCCGTTGTTGCTGCAATCAAATTTTTTGCATCGATTGAACTTAAATAACTGTCGCGAACATCTTTACAGACCCACTGCAATTCACGCGCAAACTCCAACTGAGTTTTGCGCGCTTCCATTCGGGCTTGCTTAATCTTGTTTGCATCAGTGTACCCAAGCCCGCCGACGTTCCATTGCACTGAAAGTCCGATCATGAATATTTCAGCCAGACTGAATTTGCGCGATGCATTCGAGCCGCCGGTCGCTGTGGAAGTATTGGCCCCTGTGGAAAAACTGCCGGGTGCCAATCCACCAGTAGATGCCGAACTCGATGCCTGCGCGGCACTGATCGGCACCACTTTAGCGCCAGTAGTTGCAAGAGCTCCGGTACCAGATATGGTTGGCAAAAGTGGAGCATATGCCAGTTTAATTGCTGCTTTAGCTGCCAATCTTTGCTGCTCCCACTTCTTCAACTCTGGTCGGTTATCGATTGCGATTTGAACCAGCTCACTGACCTTAATGTCGTCGTTGACGAGGCGGTTGGGCGAAACCAGACGATCGCTGACGACCAGGTCATCATCGAGGTTAGCGTTCAAACTTGTGGCAAGCTTCACCGCTGCTTTTCGCCTGGCTATCTGCTGCGAAATCAATTTCTGTTTGTCGTCGGCTAATTGAGTTTCTGCCTGCAACAAATCCAACTGCGTGTTAGCACCATACTTGTATTGAATAGCGTTTTTTTGATAAAGCGCCTCGGATGTTTCGACGGCTTTGATACGAATCTGCAGAAGCACATCCTGCAGGACAAGCTGATAGTAGAGATGTGCACCATCAAGCAATTCATCATTAATGGTGCGCTGCACATCATAACGATGCGCTAAATAAATGTGCTTGGCTTGTTTTGCACCAAATATAGTGTTACCGCCATCAAAGAAATTCCAGACCATGCCGGAAGGAATGGTCAAATATGGACTGCCTATGTTCGTCAAGGCACCGAAGGGACTGGCGTACTTTCCAGTTATGCCCTGGTAAGTTAATTGATTGGTGACATTGGGCAAAAATCCACCGAGTATGCTTTTGTAATTGTAATGCGCAGCCTGTTCGTTGGTGCGCGAAATTTGAATGTTCAGGTTATTGAGTAGTTCTTGTTCGAGCACGTCCCTGAGCGAAATCGGATGGCTCGGACCCGACGCATCTAAACTGTACGGCGATATGTTCTGGTGCAGCTCGATCAACGCGGTCAAAAGCGGTGCTTTGACTTGCACCTTATCTTCATCAACAAACATAGCGCCTTCGGTTTCTTCGGCGCGATTGGCGATGTCATCTAATTTTGTCGTTGCCTCGCCAGCCGGTCCCCGCAGTTTAGGCGGAACTTCATCAGCCCTGATCACGCTCGGGCGAGCCACATCGGCGATCTTACGTCCAGATGCCGTAACGGCTCGCCTTGGTGGCGATGCGACTCCCAGGTCGGAAGATGTGCCATTAACATTACGTGTCTCAGAAGCTAACGCAGCCGATGGTCTACAAACCGTAAGCGAGTTGCATAGCGCTAAGGAAACGAGCACGGCAGATGTCAGAAATTTAGCAACTTTCGTTGTCCCATTCTTCCGCGATGTCTTAACCCAGCTCATTCTCTTAAGTCCAAAACCTTGAATTAAACGCCATTGGTGATCTCTACACTTTCCTGCTTATATTTTCCGAATTGCCTGAACCCTATTTAGCGCTGCTACCTGGTCGCAATATCTGTTGATTTAACAGGGTCTCCTTCACGCAAATCGTCAGCCGGACTGAGGATAACTACTTCCTTGTCGGCGAGTCCATCTTTAATTTCAATCATGTCCCCGAAGTCTCTGCCAAGCACCACCTTCTGGTAGTGCGCCTTGCCGTCTCTAACAACTGCTACCTCGAGATTATTGTCTCGTGGTATTACCGCGTCGCTCGGCACCTGCACCCAATTCTCAGGTCGCTGCACAGTCAACTTGATCTGGGCGTACATACCTGGCAATAGCGAATGATCGAAATTGTCGATCTTTATTTCTGTTTGTCTTGTGCGAGTCTGCGGATCCAGCGCGCCAGACACGTTAGTCACTTTGCCTGTGAAGGTACGCTCGGGATACGATGAAACGCTGACTTCGGCATCCTGCCCGGGCTTTAGATAACGAGAGAGAGACTGAGGCACATTCACATAAGTACGCAAGACGTCTAATTTAGCGAGCTGGAAAAGTTCTTGCGTGGTCGACTGACTACCTGCAGTGATCAGGGCACCCTGGTCGACCTTTCTGTTGACGATGACACCGTCAAAAGGCGCTACAACAAACTTGAAACTTTGCTGCGCTTTGTACTTATTCAATTGCGCTTGCTTTGCCACCACATTTGCGCGTGACACCTTAACCTGGGCTGCCGCCGCCTCAACTTGCTGATCGGCAGCGCGCTTCTGAGCAAGGGCAGCGTCGACACTGGCATTTTGAGAATTAAGAGACCGATCTTTCTCGTCTCGGCTCTGCATACTGACTGCACCATATTTAGCCATGTTGTTCCAACGGTCGGCCGTGACTGCAGCATAATTCTGGTCAGCTTTAGCGCGGGCTACTTGCGCAGCTGCGCTCTCTGCCTGCGCCTTAGATTCCTTCAGGGTAGCAAGAGCGCTGACGACCTGAGCCTCAGACTGCACGACGTCTGCCGCAGCCTGCGAGCGGTCTTCATCGGCACTTGGCGAATCGATTTGTGCAAGCAGCTGTCCTTGCTTGACTTTGTCTCCAATATCCACCAATCGCTTCGTCAAATAGCCATCCAAACGCGCATAAATAGTGGCGAATTGCATTGCCCCGATATTGCCCGGCAACACCGCAGACTCGCTGAAAGGGGCGCTTTTGGCAAGCACCGTATGTACTACCGGAACCGCTGAGGCGGCTTGATCTTCTTTTTCGTTCAGCGACTTTTTATCCATCAGTTTCGGAATGACGCCGATGGCAAACAAGATTCCGACAACTACAGCCAGAATCAAGAGCACCACGACTGTTCGACCATGCGCTGATCGCGTCTTTCTTTTGCTGTTCAAATACTTACTCATTTTTCTACAGTCTCTGCGGGTTTACTCTGAACTGAAAGCTCGTGCTCTTTTGGTTTCTTTAATACGCTGTACATCAACGGAACAAATAATAAAGTTGAGAATGTGGCAACAGTCAAACCGCCAATCACAGCGCGACCGATAGAGGCGTTTTGACCAGTACCAAGCGACATTGGAATCATGCCGAGAATCATGGCAATAGCGGTCATGCAGACCGGGCGGAAGCGCTGATAGCCAGCCATTGACGCTGCTTGCAAAGGCGTCAGCCCTTCCCGCAATTGCTCGTTGCAGAAAGTGATCATCAAAATACTGTTAGCAGACGCAACCCCGATCGTCATAACTGCACCCATCAGCGCGGGTACGCTCAATGTTGTCTGCGTCACAAACAGGCTCCAGGCAATTCCGGTCAATGCACCCGGTATAGCCATCAAAATGGTAAGTGGATCGAGCCACGACTGAAAGTTAACTACAAGCAGAAGGTACACGAGAATAACGGCTCCGACCAGACCGACCAGAAGACCGAGAAAGGCTGTCTTCATGCTCAATACTTGACCCATGACTATAATCTGAGTGCCACGCGGCAAGTGGGTTTTGTACTTATCCACGATTTTTTTGGATATCGTCAGAAACTCCTCCGAGATCGCGCTGCTCACAATCGGCATAAATATCGAAACACGGCTGCACGTTGATATGGTTCACCACATATGGTGTGTACTGCCGGGACGGTTTAGCAAGATTATTCATCAACTGCACAGGTTCTTCTTTGTTTGACTGTGTTGAAGCCGATCCGACAGAGATGTTAGCCAGGTCATTGAGAGAACGCATATTGCGTTGAGGCGCCTGGGCGGCAAGGTTGTATTGCACTCCGGTGCCGACATTTGTCCAGAAATTAGGCATGACCTGGAAGCTCGAACTTAAATTGACAAGCATCGAGTTTGAAATATCCTTCTGGCTCAATCCGACTTGATTGGCAAAACTGCGGTCAACTGTAAACAGATATTCGGGCGCGTTCACGACTTGATGGAGACAGACATCAACCGCACCGCGAACTTTTTTGACATCCCTCTTAATATCCAGAGCTAACTGATAATTCTCTTTTGCGTTCAAACCCAGAATTTTGATGTCTATAGGCGCTGGTAATCCTGCGTTCAAGATCTGCGTGACGATATCAGCAGGCTGATAATAGTGCGAACACTCAGGGAAATCGTTGTTCAGCATATTTCGAATTTTGACTTCGTAATAGTCAGTCGAATGCGAGCGATGCTCTTCCAACGAAACCAAAATCTCGCCGTCGGCCTCGCTGATTGTCTGGCTGTCTGAGAAGGCAAAGTTGACACCGCTGACAGGAAGACCGATGTTGTCGGTCATAATCTTGATTTCTTCATTCGGAATAATCTCTTTGATCTTTCGTTCAATTTTCGCGTATATCTGAGCAGTCTCTTCAACCCGGGTACCAGACGGCACGTTCACATGCAAACGAATTTGACCAGCATCGATCGGTGGAAAGAAGTCCCGCCCAATAAACGGTACTAACAAAGACGAGACGGCGTAGAATCCGAGGAACAGACCCGCTACGATGGCTCGGTGATCCAGCGACCATACCAGGCCTTTGTGGTAGCCGTCACGAGCACGGTTGAAGTTTTCATCAATCCACAGGTGGATTCTCGAAAAGAATCCAGGGGGCTTCTCACCGACACCGTGAGCGGCTTCGCTTGTTGCATCCTGGCCCAACGCTTTGTCTTTTTCGCTTACCGCACCTTCGGCTGGCACATGCTCTTCGGCAGCAAACAGAGCCTTTGACATAAGCGGGACGATGGTTCTCGACAAGCCGTAGGAAGCAAGCATCGCAAAACTTACGGTCATCCCCAGCGGCACAAACAGAGAGCGCGATGGCTCAGACAGAAGGAAGACTGGTAAAAACACAATACAAATGGAAATCGTCGAGACCATTGCCGGCATCGCGACTTCGGCAGCGCCATCGAGAATCGCCTTTTCGATGTGCTTGCCCATTTCCATTTGCCTGTGCACATTTTCAATTTCGACTGTGGCGTCATCGACCAGCATTCCAACAGCAAGAGCAAGCCCGCCCAGCGTCATCGAGTTGATAGTATTGCCGGTGACGTGCAGACCAATAATTGCCGAAAGAATAGCCAGTGGAATCGACGTAATAACGATCAAGGTGCTTCGCCAACTGCCCAGGATCGCAAGCATGAAAAGTGCGGTCAAAACAGCCGCGTTAACTACCTCGAAGGCAACGTCATCGACGCACTCCTGAACAAATTTCGACTGGTCCGTGAGTATGTCCAGACTGGCTGACTGAGGCAACATACCGCGAATGTGCGGCAATACTTCCTTCACCTTTTTTACAACAGAAAGAGTCGAAGCACCGCCACTCTTGAGAATGTTCATGATCACACCACGGTGACCGTTGATATTGACAATGTTCAACTGTGGCTGAAATCCGTCATGAACGAAGGCTACATCTTTGACAAAAACCGTGGTGTTGTTTTGATGTTTGACGGGGATATCGTTTAATTGCTCGATGACTTTCGGACTGTTATTGAGCGTAATGACGAACTCTGACTTGCCCATCTTTGCCGTTCCGCTCGGTGCGATGACGCTTGAATTGTTGACGGCATTGACGACATCTGTGGGCGTCAATCCGTATCCAAACAGGGCTTTCTCATCGAGGTCAACTGAGACCTGTCTGTATTTACCACCGCTCGGAAACGGGATAGTGGTGCCCTGCACAACAGCCAACTGGCTGCGAATAAATTGATTTGCAAGGTCAAAAAGCTGCGCCTCGCCGAGTTCTTTGCTCGCTACTGACAGTTGCAAAATCGGCACGTCGGTGGCGGATGATTGTACAACCAGAGGCGGTGACATATTCGGCGGCATTTGACGCAGCGAAGCCGATGAGGTGGAAGCTGCTTGAGCAACAGCCAGACCGATGTCGGAACCCTTATGCAAATAGATTTTGATTACGCTCATACCGTTGAGCGACATCGACTCCAGATGCTGAATTCCGCTGACTGTAGATGCCAGTGTTCTCTCACTCACAGTTGTGATCAGGTTCTCTACATTCTTGGGCGACATGCCGGTGTAAGTCCAGACACAGCTAACAATCGGAATGTCGATGGGGGGGAAAATATCCACCGGCATCTGGCTCAGCGATACCAGCCCGAATAACAGAATCGACACGGCCATCACGATGAACGTGTGAGGCTGAGATAGTGCGAGGCGAACAATCCACATCTGACGAAATTAGCTCGGTGAACCTTGAGTTTGATTTGGCTGACCGTTACCCTGCCCGTTCTGGGACATGCGAATAAAAGCCATCTCTTGCGTGTTGGTTGGACTGTAATGCACGAGCACCTGGCTGTTATCTTTTACCAGAGTTGCAAGGTCGGTATCGAATACAGTGCTGTTGTTCTGCCCGATCGTGAAGGAAATTCGTTGTGTCTTCTTGTCCAGGGCACCATATACCTGTGATTTCTCGTTTGTGAGCTGGTTCATATAATTGCCGCGTATGATGCCAGCCTTGTTGATGGCAAGCTGAAACAACATATTCGACTCAGTCTGTCCGGGCTCAGCCAGCGCGAAAACACCAAGAGGTTGCCACTGTTCATTTGCGTCGGGAGGAGGGCTGGCGCTACTTTGAGTTCCAGACGGCAGGTTGGCATAATAAGATGAATAGTTGTTGTAGGAAGGTTGTTGGCAAGCCTGACCGGCTAGTTGCTGCGCCTGGTTGTAGAACTGGGCTGCGGTGCCGCTGGGCACGCCGTTTATATAGACGTTATCACCCTCATAGGTAACATTGGTGACATTGCCCGAGTTCTTCCCACCACCGCCGCCACCATGACTGGCAGCTGCCATCATGCCGATTCCCAAAAATTCTGTCAGAGCGCTCACGCCCATGAAAGTCCAGGCGGCTCCTTCCGACCACCCGGGACAATACCAGCCTCCCGGATAATTCCACGAACCGTGATAGAAGCCGTTGGCGTAACCGTGTGCATAGCCATTTGCCCACCCGTGATTGCCATAACCACCGTAGTGATTGAAATTATTCACGGTGTCGCCATTGAAAGAATTTCGCATGCTTTTGCCCTGGTTATCTAAGGAACTCGCACTGATATTGTGCGGATTTCTGTTCAGATTTCCCGAGATGCCACCAAAGCCCCCGTCGGTAGGGAAATGACCGCCTTCGCCAAAATTCGGATGGTTGGTTTGAAAACCGCCGTTGCCAAAACCATGGTCCCCGCCAAATCCATCAAAACCCGGTCTGTTTCCGAAGCCACCGTTGCCAGCAAAACCAGCTCCATTGCCAAAGCCTTTGTCGCCACCAAATCCGGTGCCGCCATTGCCGAAACCTTTGTCACCGCCGAACCCCGAACCATTTCCAAATCCCTTGTTGCCCGCAAAGCCCTGGCCGTTGCCAAAGCCTCTGTCGCCGCCAAAGCCAGAACCTGTACCCATACCTCTGTTGCCCGCGAAGCCTTGCCCGCTGCCCATACCGCCAGCGCCGGCAAATCCCCGGTCACCACCCATTCCGCCGCGACCACCGGCGCCCCCAAAGCCGCCACCAAAGCTGCTCGGACTGCGCCCTCCGAAACCACCTCCGCCGCCACCGAAATGACTGCCACCACCGCCGAAGCGTGCGCCGCCGAAATGACCGCCGCCACCGCCGCCGAACCCCCTGGCCAATACTGGAGCGGGCAGGGCCATAAAGATGCTTAGCAAAGTCGCTAAATAGACTCGTATATTATTGGTTCTCACTGAATAAACCCTTCGCTGAAATTTCTTGCCGAATTACTTAGTTACGCGCACAACCTTTAGCGGTGCCGAGTCGTTATAAGGAAATCCGTCCACTGAGCGGTTTACCGACTGCCAAGAGAAGCTCCCGGGAGTTAGAGCTGACAGAACGTCTGTTGCCACAGTGGTGTTGCCCTCGCGATCTACGCCGACCGCCTGCACGATCCACTGCCCCTTCTCATTAGACCAGTCGCCATGACCGAATCCACCGGTCGAGTCGAAGTGCCATGAAACCGGTTGACTGATGCGAGGGTCCCAACCGATCACCTGTCGGCTTTCAACAACCGGCGCTTCTGGTGCCAGTCTTACCTCATATTTGCAGTTGATGAATTTGTTGTTTGCAGCCCATTCGGCCTTCATTTTGACTGACTTGCCATCGCGCTCGGCCGACCACTCCCCAATCAGCCAGCTCAAGTCATTGAGCCGATTGGCGCTTTCTTCAACTGCGACAAGCGGAGTTTCTGTCGCTGATGAAATCAGCCAGGAACCGTCATGCTTAACAAAAACTATCGAGTAGCGGGTTTGCGGTTTTGCACCCAATCCCTCATTGCGGCTGACAACGCCCTCAGCGAGAGCGACTGTATCGGCCAGCATTTGTACAGGGCTCTGAATGAAAGAGACAGGCTGCCGCCCATTTTCTGCATAGTTTTGCTTGAAGCGTTTTTCGAGCGCGTCACGTCCCTTCAATAAAACACCATCTTCGTCGGTGTAAGTACCATCAGCGGTCCATAACCCGGCTAAAGCAGCGGCATTTCCATCGGCGATATATTTGGCGATCAGACCAACCTGCTCAACCACGGCTGATTTGGCATCGATACTACTTGTGGTGACAACCCCAGTGTCTCGAACTTTTTTGGAGGAATGTTTTTCTTTCTTGGCTGCCATCGACACAGGCGAAACACCGACCAGCATGATTCCAAGAGCGAGCATGGAAACTGCGAATCTCTGACTTCTTTGAACAAACATTCAATACCTTCCTCTGAGCGCACAAACTTCATTTCAACCGGAAA
Source organism: Drouetiella sp. (assembly GCA_036702955.1). GTDB lineage: Bacteria > Cyanobacteriota > Vampirovibrionia > Obscuribacterales > Obscuribacteraceae > PALSA-1081. Next base: position 221,758 of record DATNPY010000058.1, read on the forward strand.
AACGCATGCAGGAACAAACGCTTTCACAACGCTGAACATGCTACTACATCGAGCCAACTCTTTTATTGGAGCGCGATTAAGTGGGATATCGACTACCAGCAAATGAAGATTCGAGGGCTATTTGCTATTTCCTGAAAGCGATTGAAAGGATGGTCAAAGACAATCAGATGGCACACAAACGAATCCCGAAGGCACATCCGAACGCAAAGCACCGATGCATTGAAACAGACTTGTCAGGCACTAAGGCACGTAAACATGACCCGGCTTCGGCCCCATATCAGGAGGATAAGCGCCTGGCAGATTCGCAGCACCACCAGAAACATTTGCGGAACCAAGACTCTTTCCTAATTGGTGCAACCAGGAGTGGTGGGCCTCAGTCGCCCTGGCAAGGGTTGCCTGCGATGGTGCGGTGATAGCGTTGGTTGAAGTCGGAGCTGTCGCAACAGTGCTGGCAGGATGAGCGGCAGCTGCGGCCGCAGCAGTGTTTGCAGGATGAGCGGCAGTCGGAGCGCTGTTGAACGTATTTGCAACGCTCAAAATATTCCAAATATTGTTGACGCGATAAGTGACGTCTTTCTGTGCCAGATTATGCTGATACGGCACAAGGCGTTTTTCGAGGCGCTCAAGCCGATCTTGCACGGGTTTGGTCGCGTAATTATGTCCGTAAACAAATTCTTCCATTGCCGACAGTCTTCGGTCGGTTCCTGTGACGCCATCGACAAATGGATTCACGGGGGGTTTTGGCGACGCAGGAGGATTGTCATCGTCGAATGAATCAGACGAGCCTGTGAAGCTGCGGCTACCTAAAAATGAATTGCTGAAAATTCCTGAGCGCCCGGAAGAAACCGGTGCGGAAGACGAAGAAGCTATGGTGCTGCTATTGAGCGGATCCTTGTGGTTCTTGAAGATCTTGTGCGTCTCTGCGTATTCGTCGAGGTTGTCGACACGCTCGCATAAATCGTTTGACTTAGACGGAGCGCCAAAAGCCTTTGCCTCCAGTCGGGACAGCCGCTGTGCGAGGGGCTCATGAACATAAGTGGCATTGAGCATATCTTTTTCAAGCTCGGTCACGCGCGGATAATTGGCGCTGTCGAAAGTGGAGCTAACCGTCACCGCGTCAGATGGCGCAGATGCAGATGCACTAGATGATTGACCCGCGGTCGACTGACTGCTCGAACTGCTTGATTGAGCATTTACCGCAGGGGGCTTATCGATCGCGTTTGCTTGACTGGTAATGGAATTTTGCAAACGCTGTAATCTTTCAGCGACGGTCCCTGTTTGAGCGGCTCCGAAAACAAACTTCTCGATACGAGATAGCCTTGCATCATCAGTTTCGTTGGGATATTTGTGCTCGTACAACTTGTCTTCCAGTTGTGCGATAGCAGCCTCAGTGGCATTCGCTGTTCCTGCCACTGCGGCAGCTGCGTACGCCACAGTTTGACTTAGCAAAAAAGGCGGAAGCATAAACACTGTGCAGGAAAACGCAGCCACGCCAACGGTAGTCAAGCACTCAGGAACTCGCATTGCTCTCTCCAAAACAACTTCAGACCGTCAAAGGTAGTCTCAATCATGCTTGGAAACAAGGCAACACATCTAATGTATGACTTGTACGGCGGCTATGTACGGCGCACGTGTCAGGCGAAGCTATTGCGAAGTTATTACATTCTTGTTCCGCTACTTGTTCTGCATACTTGCTTCGTGTACTAGTTTGGAGCACCAGTACAAGCAGTTGTACAGACTTGATTCAACGCACAGCTCCAGAATAGAAGACAACCAAGTATGCCACCATATAAGATACCATCAGCAAATCGCTTTACCGATTATTGTTTGCAGATTTCGAGGTATTGACTCGTTGCAGCACTCGAGGACTTGTTATCGCTGTCGGGGTCGATTGTCTCGTAAATGATCAGGGGAATGTGTGTTGTGGGGTCAGGAATCGGTTTGCCGTCGACTCCTGCGACCCATGCAGCAAATTGGTTCTGACCGTCACTAAACACGACAACCGTGTGCGGTGGAGCAACCCAGCTAGCCGGAGGTTTGTATTGCCCGTTGATAATCGGCAGACTGCGAATACTTGGGTCGACTGCGATCGCAAACTGGTAGTAGGTACGAAAAGTGCCGTTGCTTTGCACCACGATTTCTGTGTTGGCAGGGGTAAAACTGACCGCTTTAAACATCGCGTGCAGGGCGTCATCCAGTTCAGGCTGCAGCAGCGGAAATCGTTCGTGAGTTTTCCGGTATGTGCGAATAGCTCCAGCGGCCAGGTTAAGTTGTCTGATCAATTCTTCGTCGCCAAAACTGCTCACCTGCGCTTGACAAGAATCATTGAAAGAGAAAAAGCACACCGCAAACAGAGAAGAGCACACCAGGAAAAGAGGGATGAGCTTTAGAAAACGAGCAGTCAGCATCAATAAAACCCCACGGCGCAGTATATATGGAATGACTCAATCAGACATACAAAAGACTGCTAATTTATGTCCAGGACAAACCACTTGGATATAGCCCCTGGTAGTCAGTAGACAGATCGAGGAGCGTGGTTAGCAAGCCGCCCGATCCAGTAAACCAATTATCGAAAATTCTATACCCTGTAAGGGTTGGAGCGCTTAATCTTCTGGGTATAGCGATTAGAGTGACATTCAAACGTTGTAAATGGAAGACCAGAAGGCTCAAACGGAACTAAACAGATGGCTTTCCGACCAAATTGCGGAGGCGCGACTTTCGGCTGGTGAAATAAAAGAATTTGTGCAATGGTTGACGCAGAAGCACGAATACGGCACCGAGCGACAGATAATGCGCAATTCCAATGATGTCGAGGAGTTTATATACTGGTTCAAAGACAGAATTCGCCAAAGTTCGATAAACGAAGCTGAAAAGCGGCAACTAAAGAGCTGGCTTTTCGGTAAACTAACGAACAGCGCGTTGAGTTCTGACGAGGCTGAACGGATCCGAGAAGATCTGAACAGGTCCGTTGACAGCTAACTTTGTAGCAGGAGTAGATTGATGCCAGTTATTTTGGGAGTCGTGCCAGGTTCGCAGTCCGGGCTTCTGCAGAACATGCGGAGCTGGATCGACCAATACAGACCTGGGCACACGCTGCAGGAATTTATGGTTGATGATTCGATTCGCTCTAAAATTGCCATGCTCGTGTACAAACAAATTCGTTTGTCAGATGCCGCCCTGGTTGGAATTCTGATCGAACCTAGCTGTCATAGTGAGCACGAACAAACATCGCTTAGAAATCTGGCGATGAGTCAAGGACTGAGCTTCTATTTGCTTTGAAATAACGACTTCAATTAAAGGTGTTGATACCTGACGTCCAGCAAGGAAAGCACAAGCTCAGTTGGCGGTTTTAGTCCGGAAAAAGTGATCCCAGAAACTCGGTTGAATCGGCTGTACCGAATGCACAGCGTTGACCAGTTCGGACATTTTGGCGCGAGCGATCGGGTTGTTCACAACATCGCCCATGCGCAAGAAGGTGACACCGTGGAAGTACCCATCCTGTTTAGGCAGATCGAGCAACGAACTCATACGATCCCAGGCTGCTGGATCTGAGAGTGTTCCGTTCAGTGCGTTTTCGCCTTTCAGCCAGAGCCCCTGTCTTTCGGCTTCCTGACCGAACCAGGTAGCCAACGTATGCGGCAGTGCGCGAATGGCGGGTCCATTGTCGCCATCAGGCAATTCGATCGCAGTGAAGGCAGGCACTATAATGGTGTCAGAGCCTTTCAGCGTCGGTTGAATCTGGCGGAACATCGTCAAAAGCGGTCTGTAGCCCCGACCGTCGGAGTCTCTATCCCAGTCACCACGGCTGGTGCGAATTAAGCCTGCAGAAAGTTCGGCTTGACGATCGCCGAGCGTGACGTTATCTCCCTGGCGCTCACCTGCTCTCCAATGCACACCGGGAACTTTAGCACCCAGGTCAACTCCAGCGAAAGGCGAATCTGACTTTGCGAAAACGTCGGCGGCAAGTGTCATAATTCGCTGACCATGGTCGATCAGTGATTGGTTATACCAATCGAAGAAATCGCGCCCATATTGCGTATTGAAGTGGTCACCGCGCTGATAGAACGAGGTCGCGTCAGAAGGTGGCAGAATATGTGAATCATCAAGCTTTTCAATGCCCCAGGCTTTGCCCACGCCTTCCGTTCCGCCATATTTTTCTTTCACGTAGTCACGGAAAGACGACACTGCCATCTCCGAATAGGCTTGCAGTCCGCCGCGAGTCGGATAACCTGTGTTTGTGTCGTGCGAATTATAAGATGGGAAACGCAACTCACCCGCTGGTCCAAGGCTGACGTTCACCTCACCGATGCTGGAACGTTTCTGCGCAAAATGCTTCTGGAAGTTCTCCATCACCGAGCGATAGTTATCCATCACCAGTTCATCAGCCCAGAGTGAGACATATTCCTTACTTGTGTGTCCCTGTTCACTCTTGTACTTGACCGACTCAGGCGTGCCGCCTGGCAATTTTGACGCCAGGTGAGCCCAGATCCAATCTGGCAGAGGAACGTTGACGGTGTCGCCTACATTGCCACCGCACTCATGGAACGAAAGAATAGGATTCCAGCGAAGCCCCGCTTTTATAATGTGGTCGCTGAGCTTATCAGCATATGTAAAATCGAATTTGCCCTGTTGCGGTTCTATCATTCCCCACCAGATGTCTGTGGAGACGCTGTCTACACCCAGCTTTTTAGCCTCAGCGAGTTGTCTGTCGAATTCTCCCCAGGCAGCTTTAGATTCAGCACTATCGAAATTCTTGGGATCACCAATCATCAAAGGCGCCATCACGTTGAAATTGGTTTGACCGCCGTCCAAACGAATCGCTGATGTGAAGCCATTGTCGCGCCAGAGTTTGACCTCTTGTGGTTGGGCACCGTTAGCTACGAGAAGATGATTGTTGTCATCAGTCAGCAGGAAGACTTTGCCGCGCACATCAGGACCAGAGAAAACGTGCTTGGCGCGGTCACCTTCAGCCAGCGTTTCAGGATAAGCGGTGGCAAGAAGATCAGCCTTATCGGCATCGGGAAGAAGCTTTCCTTCTGTTTTTACCAGTTGTTGAACGAAAAGGCTCTTCTCAGGACCGAGGTCGGGATTTTCTTTAGCGCCGCCAAGAATCTCTCGCACCTTCAGCATTGCTGATTCTGTTTTATTCAAACGGAAAGCTTCTAAAGCCTCTTTGCCTCCGATCATCACATACTCGACCGGCTTCGGCACTGTCTGTGGTGGCAGCGGCGCCACTTCAACAGAGTGAACATCAGTGTACGGAGTTGTATCTATGGGCGCTGACTTTTTATCAACACTTTTGGACGCAGCGGCTTCGTCGGCCATGAGAGCATCTAGCACATTTTCTGACTGCAACCCATTTTCTGAAAGCAGCAAGTTTCTCGGTGTCACCTGCCCTTTTGAGAGCAGGTCTATGGTAATTCTTGGTGCAGTAACAGGAGAGCCTTTAGCGTGAGTGTTCAATTCAGACAGCGCTTCTTCGGGGATGACCACGTTGCTTCGCTGACGTCTTGCAACATTTTCGTCGGCGTTGCTTTTTTCCGGGGGCATCAAGCTCGATGGCGTAAGCTTCGCTCCGGTGCCTGCCGCTGCCCCCATGACCAGAGCCTCGGTAGCGCCACTCTTAAGCACTCTGGTGAGGTCAAAGCTTTCACCGGCATCACGTTGACGAACAATTTCACCGCCGCCGCCGCTCACCATACCGAACGTGCTGCCCATCGCTATCGAACCAGCCAGTTGGTTTTTCACTAATGCGCCTTTTGTAGCGGCGTTGATTGCGCCGAAAGACGCTTCGCCTATTCCCCAGGTGGCAGCGTCAAAAATCATCGCCTTCCGGTCGAAAACATTCGTGCCTACTCTTTCGAGAGCTTTGCCTGGGTCGGAGAACAGGTCGCGCTGATAGATGTCATCGGCAGCACGGCTGCCCATCCCTATCAGCAAACCTTTTGTGGGGGCGAAGGTGACGCTGGTTCCGACGGCATGGAAGATGCCCTTCATCGTGGCGCCTTTCGCTGCACCCAGACCAAAATCTTCAACTTGCTGAGCAAGCGGGGTGTCCGGACTGGCTTGACCCAAACCGTAAGCTATTACCGCGCCGACCATTCCCGCCTTTCCACCGGTGAAAAGACTGGCTGTCTTAATGAAATCACCGCCGTAGTGGTCGATTGATTTCCTCAGCGAATTGTCTGAGATCAAGGGTTTCGCAATGAGATCGACGCCCCTTTCCAGATAGCTTTGCGGCGGGTCAGTGGCTTTTGGACCGGATCCGAGCCTGTTGATGAGCGCTAAATCGTGATTGACCGGCGGTATGGCAAATACTGGTTTGTCGTTTGGGTTGTCTGGCACAGCAAACTCAACGAGAAAAGTGGCTTTAAACTGCTGACGGATACAGTTGTAGCTATAACTTAGTCTGCCGTTCCGCCCGTTCACAATGGGGGAAGCACCATGCCCAGGTTAAGCATGCCCGGCGGAACTCCCGGCAGGCCAGGTTAGCCCATCGGAAACTAAGACCCGACCGCCTCCAGTCCAACATCCACAGGCAATCGACCTGGAGTGGCCAGAACCTGGACGGGGATCCGCTCTCAACCGGACAGGTATCCGACCACAAACAGACAGGGTCCGCCCGCAACCAGACAAGGATCCGACCTCAACCAGACAGGGTCCGTCGGCAACCAGACAAGGATCCGACCTCAACCAGCTGCCCCCTCTGGTCTGGCCGGGCAAAAGAATTCGTTGCCCGAGGTGGTCATTACATGAGCGCATTGTGTATCCTGTTTTAGTAACCCGGCGTGACACATGACTTCAGGCCCGACCAACGACCCATTAAAATTCGACGTTACGCAGATACGTGACGATTCCCTGCGCGCCCATTTGATGACGGCGCAAGAGTTGCATTTAACAGGTCGAACCAGACAAGCGGAAGAACGATACAGACAGGCTCTTCAACTGGCGGAGACGCACTACGGACCTCAACACTTTTACTACATGCAAGTTTTGATTGCTGTGACTGAGTTTTACGAAGCAGTTGGAGCAATGGAGGAAATTCGCAAGCTGGGCAACAAGCGCAACGAAACCCAATCAGGGCTTGAGAGAAAGCTGCTCAAGTCTAAAGAGGAAAGCGAAGAACCGGTTAAGACTGTCAAAGCGCCTTTACCCACTGAGATTCGAAAAGCCGCTCAAATTCTCGGAGTTCCCTTCGACGATCTGACACCAGCGACGGTGCACAAAGCCTGGCGATCGCAAATGTCTTTGCAGTCAGTGCATCCGGATCTGGGCGGTGAAGCCGAAGCGGCTGTGTTGGTAAACAAAGCCAAGGCACAGCTTGACGCCTGGTTTGAAGAAAGGTCTCCAAAACTCGGCAAGAAACTCAAACCTGGCGATAAGCCAGGTGAAAAGAAGTAGCCACCATATCCGGTGATGCGCAGCAGCACCTTTTACGTATAAGCTACGTCACCGTTGCCGTCTCCCATTCGCGACCACTTATTCATATTGCTGGCAATGTAGCGCATGTAGCCACCAGTGTTATTGCCGTCGGAACCAGGCGCGTACTTGTGGACAAAGCCGGCTAGCGATTTGCCGCGATAGTTGTCCATCAATCGCATCCAATCGTCGATTCCTTCTTTCAGGTCACCATAATGCTTGTAACCGTGGCGACCATCACGAATATTTCCGAAACTGTGGTTGCGCACCGCTGCGCCTTTGGTTCCGAAAGTCGATTCTTGCCCATACATAGCCAGTGCGAAAGCTGGATTTATACCGTGTGCGACGGATTGGTCGTAGATGTATGCACCCATTCCCGCCGCGGGCGAGCGATTATCGCGTAAAACCTTGTCGATGCCTGCAGCGCTGATTGTCGGCGCTCCCCATAGGCTCGGCTCGCCTCCACGATTCGAGCGATCTTTGCCTGGGTCAGCGTTGAATGCCTGCTGCATCCGATCGGCGCCAGGTTGAGTGCGGTCTCCTGGCTGTCCCCTGTCACCCTGCAAGCGGTTGGCTGACGCATCCGCCCGGAAATCTTGCAAGCCGCCATTGTTAGCTCTGCCGTCCGGTCTCATCTCCTGATCTGTAAGTGTTTCTCCGCCGCTCACTTGTTCAGGCCCCTGATCTCCGCCCTGCTCTCCGCCGTCAGCAACTGCGCGTGCCTCACCTCCGCCACGTCCGTGGTGCCCTCGTCGATGATGACGACCGCCATGACCTCCGCCGTGACCGCCGTGTCTCCTGCCACGACCATGGCTGCGGCCTCTGCCGCCGTGAGGTGAACCCGGCGATTCCGGCGCAGCCTCGCTACCGCGGTCGGCTCCGCCCCGTCGAACTATGTCGTGACCCTGTCCATCGACATCTAAGTGCACGTGAGGAAGAAAACCATCCTTGTGCAACTGCGCGTCAATCGCTTTGACGTCAGCTTGATATTGAGCGAGATTGAAACTGCCATTCTTCATGGCAGCTTCTCGCATAAGGTTCAATTCTTCATGCAACGCCTGGGTTCCCTGACCTGAAGCGATTCCCTGCTCGATGCGGCGGGCGCCGTTTTCAAACTGGTGCGGTCCAAAATCAGATTGACGGTTGCGGCCAGGCTCTTGGGGGGGAACTGCGTCTGTGTTTCCACGACTCATTGGGAAGCCTTCCTGTGATACTAAGTCCGACTCCATCAAATTTAGTAAGCAAAGGTTTCCGAGATGTTACCACCTGTAAAGAAAGCGCCTTTACAGGCTTTCGGACCATTAAACTTCTCGGCGAGGCAACTGAAGAGCTAACGTTGTGCCGTGGCTTTTTCCCTGGACTTCCTCATCAATAGCGCGACAAGTACCTCCATGTTGCAACATGATTGCCCTTGCAAGCGTCAATCCGAGACCGAGCGAACCGTCAAAAGAAGCCAGCTTCAGACGCTGAAAGGGCTCAAAAATCGAAGCCAGATTCTCCTGTGGTAGAGTCAGTTTTCGCGCCCTGAATTTGACCACGGCAGCGCCAGATTTCGCCTCTGGCTCGACCAGAATATCGAGTGTGTCGCCTTGCGAACAAATGCGCAACATGCAGCTCAGTATTTTCGAAAACGCCTGCTTGAGGCGCTCACCATCTGCAAGCACTTCGATCTCGCAACCCTCGAACATAAGTTCGACCTGACGAATCTCGGCCAGCGAAAAAACAGTATCCAGCGCGGAATCGATGACGTCTTCCAGAACCACCTCAGATCTGGACATCTCGAGCTTCCCAGCTTCGAGTTTTTCCAGATCGAGCAAGTCATTAATCAGCATAATCAACTGCTCAACCTGGCCCTCAGCAAGATTCACCTCGCCGACAGCCGGCGCTGTCAGCTCGCCATAGACGCCCATGGGCAAAAGCTGCAAAAATCCAGCCACAGAGGTGAGCGGTGTGCGCAGGTCATGACTGACCATCGCCACAAATGCCTTCCTCATTTTCTCGACTTCATGGCGCTCGGTTATATCGATGACAATCGCCAGACGCCGGCTTTTAGCTCCCAGTGAAACATCAACAACGGAATATTCGACATGTAATTCACTTCCGTTCTTCTTACGCCCCAGCAGTTCAACTACACCACCTGCGATACCATCTCCGTGGAAAGATTTCTCCACTGCACCCGGTAAAGTAAACAGTTGCGACAGACTTAAGCCCACCAGTTCTTCCTTCTGATAGGCAAGAAGGCGTTCCAGAGTTGGATTGGCGTACTCGATCTTTTCTCTGTCAGCGATAATCATCAAACCAATCGGCATCTGATCGATCATCGCCCGCAGCTGCAATTCACTGGCTCTCACAAGTTCTTCTTCACCGCGCAAGGAGGTGGACATGTCATGGAACGCCCGGTCTAGCTGCGCAATCTCGTCTTTTCCAGACATTGGAGCGCGCAAAACGCCACGTCTTCTCAAAAGGTCCGAATTTTCCACTACAACTTCGAGCCGCGAGGTGATGCTGCGAACGAAAACAAGTGCCAGTGCAATAGCGGCTAGAATATTGATCAGAAGTGCAACTAAAAGCAACCAGCGCAGATAGTCTCGCTTTTGCTTGATCGCCGCCGGACTCTCACTGGCAATCTTTTTTTCAACGTTCATAAAATCAATCAGGTCTTGCACCAGACCTTCCATCTGCTTCTGCAGCTTTGTCCGCAGTTTAATAGCATAGTTAACTGCCACCATCGGCGCTTCCCTTTCGCTGATGGTCTTCATCTTTTCCAGCATTACCATCGCTTTGCCGGTGCGCTCGTCGATGCGTGCAAGCAGCTTGAGCTGCTCTGGATCGGCTCCCACCTGCTGCCTTAGCCAGGCAATATCAGCCGGTAATTCCATCTGAGCCTTGCTAAACTTGCTTAAATCGGCTTGTTCTTTGTTGAATATGTTCTGCTGAATACTGAACCCGCCTTCGAACAGAACGGTGATCAGGTCATTGGTTCTGGCCACGATCAGCTTCGCCTTCTCCTGCTTTGCTGCCTCTTCCTCAGCTTTGTGCAAAAGAAAAAAATAAGAACCGACGAAAAGGCACTCGACCAGCAGAAGCAATGCCACTATAAGCAGTGCTTTTGCACTTAATTTCAAAGAGGAGAATTTCACGGCTGCAATCCTCTCGTCAAGGGAATCTTGAACCAGAAGACACTGCCCTTTCCGACTTCGCTTGTCACTCCTATGCGACCACCATGTGCTTCGACGATTGACTTACAGATGGTCAGACCCAGGCCAGTTCCACCCTTTTTGATGTCTTGCCCTTCCACCTGCCGATAAGCCTCAAAAATCGCTTCTGCCTGCGCCCGTGGAATTCCCGGTCCCTGGTCCTTCACTCCTATCTCGAGATCGCTATCTGACCTTTGCACAACCAGAGAAACTACTCCATTCTCTGGTGAGAACTTGATCGCGTTAGACAGCAAATTGACCAGGACCTGAACCAGCCTGTTCGCATCAGCATAAACAGTCACTTCCACATCGCTGGATACGAGTTTGACTTTATGCTTTTCGGCAAACATTGCTACCGCGTCGATAGACTTACTGAACACAGAAGCCAGTGAAACTTCAGACGGTGCAATGTCAATCGTGCCCGACTCGAGCTTTTCCAGATCAAACAAATCATTTAGAAGGAGAATAAGTCGCTCGATGTTTTGTTGCATCGCCCTGGTCGTATTCACACCCTGCTCCGAGATCTCTCCCAGTGAGCCGCCGGCAAAGCGAGACAGAAATGACGAAATGCGCTCCAGCGGATCTTTTAATTCAGAACGGACCATGAAGACAAAATTTTGACGCATCTTTCTGAACTTATGTTTCTCAGTGGCATCGACCAGCATCGCGAGCGTTTTCGACTCGCCTTCGAGTTGCACCTCAGACATCATGAAATCGACTGGAACCGGCTCACCGTCTCGATTAACAGCCATAACTTCAATACTGTTTTTAAAGGCCGCTTGTGATTGAGGTGAATGCGGTGCACCATCGACAACGGGCTGACCAGGCACGAACAACCGCGCCAGACGTTTGCCCAAAAGCTGGTGGCTGGAATAATTCAACATCGATTCAATGCTGTTATTAACTAACTCTATCGTGCCTGCCGTGTCCAACAAAACGATGCCGACCGGCACATTTTCAATCAGCGATCTGATTCGTTCTTCACCAGCTTTGAGAAGAATCATTTCTTGCCGCAACGCATCTGCGGTTTCATGAAAGACTTCGTCTAAAACAGATAGTTCGTCGTCGCCACCTACTGGTGGACGCAGTTCCAGACTGCCTTTCAAGCGCACAGTGTTGTCAGTCATAATGTCGAGACGACTGGTGATTCGATTGACGAAAAGAAAAGCGATGGCAAACACGGCAATGACATTGATAAGCATGCCGAACAACAACACAGACTCAGTCAATTCTCTTCTGTGGCGGTCATCGGAAAGATCGTCGCTCTGAGAAATCTTTGTAAGTCTGTTCAACTCTCTGACATCGAGAAGCAGCTGACTGACGACCGGTTGAATCTTTTCGCGTTGACGCGCCCATTGCTGTTTCGACTCAGGCGTCGCGTCTGGCTTATTATGCTCGATATCTTCTGTGACAGGCAGACAGATCGATATTTCGCGCTCGATTTTGTTCATCAACGCGCTCGCCCGAGAATCGCCAGCCAGAGCACGCTTCAGCCACGCAACGAGATCTGGTATTTCATTTGACGCCACTGCTTTTGCATCGGTGGCTCCAGACTCCATGATGCGTGAATATCGTCCAACGGAATCACCGCGGTCGTACCCAATCAACATCAAGCGGTCAGTCTTCTCGTTTAGTTGTCGCTTGAACTCTTGCTTTTCGGCGTCTGCTTCTGCTTGCGATAAGAGCCAACCGAGGCTGCCAATGAATCCTATTTCGTAAAGCAAAAAAACAACGACAAGCAGAATGCCCTGTTTAGCAAGACTCAACTTTATAGGTGAAGAACGCTGTGCAGAAGTCAATAGCCAGAAATCACCGATTTAAATGAAAAAATGTCAAAAACACGAGTATAACGTGCAGCGGGAAAGTTTTTGTCCCCGGCGCATGAGCCGATCATTTGCTGGGTAGATAAAATTAGCGTTTTCATTGCCTCAGCTCCAACGGCGAGAACCTGGTAAACATGGCAAACATAATAATGGTCGAAGACGACATTCTTCTTGCCGATACGGTGAGAAGCTACCTCGTTCACGAAAGCCATAATGTCACCGCTTTACACGATGGTTTAGAGGCTCAAAGCTATATTCTTTCGAATCAAGCCGACCTCATTATTCTCGATTGGGACTTGCCTGGTCTGACAGGCATCGAGATACTGCGAGACTATCGAACATTCGGAGGACAGGCGCCGGTAATTATGCTCACCGGTCACCAGTCTGTAGACGACAAAGAGCAAGGCTTTGACGGCGGAGCTGATGATTACCTGACAAAGCCATTCAATTTGAAAGAACTGGGAGCAAGAATCAAAGGGCTTTTGCGCAGAACTCAGGCGACAATAGGAAATGTCGTCACCGTCGGAGATATCATTGTCGACCTCGACACCGCCAAAGTGATGAAAGCCGGGAAAGCGATCGCTCTTGTGCCTCGCGAATATCAACTGGTTTCTTACCTCGTCAAAAATCGCAAGCAATTACCAACGGCAGAGACTCTCATGGCCAGTGTATGGAGTGCTGATGCCGAGATGACGCCGGAGAATTTTTACACCGTAGTGCGCAGAGTGGCAAAAAAGCTTGATCCAGACGGAAAGGCCCTGCGCATTGACGCGATCATGAATACTTTAGAATTTAAAGCGATGAGTGGAAATACGCTCAGCATGCCCGGCGCAACCAGTGCTGAAAGCGCTGCAGATGCTGGTGATCCCATGGTCGGGCGGGTTCTCGACGACAAGTATGAGATCGTCAAAGCAATCGGCGGTGGTGCCTCTGGTCTTGTCTACAAGGGCAGACACAAGACATTGAATGCCACCGTGGCAATCAAAGTATTGGCGCCACAACTGAGCACGCAGCCAGAGCTCGTCAAACGATTCGAGAGAGAAGCACGAGCGGCAGGACTGCTAAGTCATAGAAACATTCTTATCGTTCAAGACCTGGGGCTGACTGAAGAAAAGCAACCGTATATGGTGATGGAGTATCTGAATGGATACAGTCTCAGCGAATTACTTGAACAGAATGGGAAGCTATCGATTCAAGATTGTCTGGCAATCATTTCTCAAATCTGTCAGGGCATCGGAAAAGCACATGAAGAAGGTCTGGTGCATCGTGATTTGAAACCGGGCAATATCATGCTTGTTGCAGATGGAAACAAAACTTTTACCGTTAAAATCGTCGATTTCGGATTAGCAAAATTGATTCGCCCTGAGGAAAATTCAGAAAACCTGACAAGAACTGGAGCAATGATTGGTACGCCATCGTATATGAGCCCCGAACAATGCCGGTCTGAGCCAACCGATCATCGCTGCGACATTTACTCGATCGGATGCATGATGTACGAGATGCTAACGGGATCGAAGCCGTTTGAAGCGTCCAATATCATTGAAATATACATCAAGCACGCTCAAGACCCGCCACCATATCTGGTGCTGAGCGACACAAATCCTGAAGTAAGTGCAAAATTGCAAAAGATAATTCATCGCTGTCTTGAGAAAAATCGCGATCTTCGTTATCAAACAGCGCAAGAATTAGACGACGAGTTGTCAACAATTTCGATGTGATACAACAAATTTTGTTGTCAACAGAATTAAAAACTGACATTTGTGTCCATTTAAGAGAGCACATTCGTTGTTTCGCGAGAAACAGTTTCAATCACGCTTCACACAAAATGTCGGCAGAAGCAGTGCAGTTGGATGTCTGATTATTCCGACAGGGTCGGGTGCAGTTAACGTCCTTAAGAGTCGTCAACAGGTTGCATAAGATAAATAGATGAGGTATTAATCATCAGGTGCGATTGAATAATTTTCCGCACGAGATTCACTGGGAACGATCACGCTTTACAACGACACACGAGCCGCAATTTGTGTGAAAGAAATTCGGAGGATGTATGCGCAGTTTTAAATTGCTTCTTTGCACAGCCATGGCTTATGTGGCTTCGACAATCGGTGTGAATGCACAATCCACTCAAGGTGGTGTGACTGTAGCTCCTTTTGCAGTCGGCAACCCCGCTCTTTTCTCTGCATCGATTTTGAGCATCAACCTCCCTAGTTTCTTCAACGGTAGCAATGTCTACGCCGGGGGCATCAACCTCGGCGCTGGTACAGCACCTACTGCGTACACTGACGGAACGCTTCCATACGTCTTCAACAGAAGCACAGTTCTTGCATATCAATATAGTTCGAACACAGTCGATTACACGTCAACGCAACCTGTGATCGTACTGACTGACCTGGTCGCTTCTTCCAACGTTCGCACCGGCAGCTGCGGAGTCTCGATCAACAACATCTCGACCCCGAATAACGTCACCAATGTCACATTCCAGTTTTCTCCATTGTCGCTCCAGACTGGTCTGGCCACGACCAACTTCGCCAGTGCCCCTTATCTGGTCATCGCTGATGGTGCCGTTGGAACGGCTGGTCGAGTCAGATATTTGCCGATTTCGGCAGGTTCTGTCGTATCAAACTTCGCCTTGAACCAGTTTAATGGCTTGAATGTGCTCGGCGCCACAGCTGCAGCACCGACAAACAACACACCGGTACTCAGCAACGCATTCATCACAGTTAACTTCAATCAGGCTCAACTGGGAATTCAGGGACCGGTTAGAGCACTGGGTCTGGTTGAATTCAATCCAAGTTTGACACTGGTGACAAACATCGGCGTCAACAACCAGGCAATGAGTGGCGTTGTTGCCGGCAGCTCGAACGTATACCCGTTCTAGTAGTCAGAGAAAACGATGCGAAAAGCCTGCTGTCACAAGCAGGCTTTTTTTATCAGGCGCTACTGCTGTCACCGCCAGTTAAGCGTTTTCCGGCAACGCCATCTTCATCAGTGCGTTCCCAGACCTCATATATCGCACCGGGTTTGGTGCGACCAACCACTTTGCCGGTATGGCAGTCGACCAGATACTTTCCGTCAACTTTTCCTTGCTCGTCTCGCTGGCACAACAAGAGATTTCCAGTCTTGTCGAATCCAATCACTTGCAGGGAAGAAGCATGCAGCGCACCACCTGGCCCGTGGAGGTCGTCATTCAGGCTTTGAATCATTTGAATCGATATTGCCAGGCGATTCAATTTTTTTTCAGTCACGTCGTGCTCAGCTAAGGCTTCGGACAGCTTAACTTTCCCAGTTTGGAGCTTGCCTAATCGCAACCACTACCTGGCAAATGGTAATCTGTCAACCATGCCTAACATTTTGATAGTAGAAGACAACGTCGACCTGGCCAACGTAATACGTTCGCTGCTCGAACTTGAAAGCCACATCGTCGAGGTTGTTCACAACGGCGATGAAGGACTTACGCACGCCCTCTCAAGACCATACGACTTGATCATTTTGGATTGGGATTTGCCAGCAGTGAGCGGACTGGAAATTCTCAGTAAATTTCGTGCCCTTAGTGCATCCACGCCAGTGATCATGCTTACAGGCAAAGATGGGATAGACGACAAAGAAAAAGGTCTCGATAAAGGAGCGGATGATTACATTACCAAACCTTTCAACTTGAAAGAGCTGGGGGCGAGGGTAAGAGCGCATTTGCGTCGTGCACACAACTCACCAGGTGCCGGAGCAATCGGTACACAGTTCTATTTAAGAGACATCTGCATCGATCCAGTCAACAAACGAGCAGCCAGAGGTGCAAGAACATACTCACTGTCAGAAAATGAATTCGAAGTGCTCGCATTCGCCGCCAGATACCCACACATAAGCCCATCAAGCAAAAATTTACTCAACGAAATATGGAAAAATGACGTCGAGAAAACCGAGCAAAAGTTACGAATGATCGTGCGCCGGCTGCGCAAGAAATTTGACCCTGCTGGTAGTATCATTTTTCCGCACCTCTATCATGGCATCGACAAACACTCCGGCGAAAACATTTCAGACTCTGACCCGCTGATAGGAAGTATCTTCAACGATAAATATGAGCTCATTGAGCCCATAGGCGACGGCGGCAGCGGCACAGTTTATATCGCCAACCATCTGGCTTTGAAAACGCCAGTCGCCCTGAAAATTTTGCAAACGCACTTTACGCCTCAGTCAGACACAGCCAGAAGGTTTCATCGCGAAGCTCAGCTCCTCGGTTCAATTTCGCATGCCAATATTGTCGCGGTCAAAGATTTTGGGGTGACAGAGTTTGGCTCACCATATTTGGTGATGGAACTTTTGACCGGCGGAACACTCTGTGAAATCCTCGAAACATGTCACCATCTACCCGTAGATCGATGCCTGCAAATATTCACTCAAGTTGCAGAGGCACTGGAATTTGCGCACAGCAAAGGTCTGGTGCATCGTGATATCAAACCGAGCAACCTGATGCTGACCAAAACTGACCGCGATCAGGTTTTGCTCAAAGTAATAGACTTTGGCATGGCCAGGCCAGTTTCGTTAGATGGCAAATATGAAAACATCACTCAGACCGGCGAGGTTCTAGGCAGTCCTCCCTATATGAGCCCCGAGCAATGCCGAGGCGAAGAGGTGGATGCGCGCTCGGACATATACTCATTTGGATGTGCATTGTTCGAGTCAATTTCAGGTCGTCTACCATTCAGTGGTGAAAACCACGTTCAAATTTTCGTCAAACACGTGACCGAACTGGCGCCCGATTTGACTATGCCAGGCTCTGAGCTTACAGAGCACGCGCAGGAAGCAGTCAAAACGGTCGTTAGAAAGTGTCTGGAAAAGGATCCTGAGAAAAGGTTTGCATCAGCCAGACAATTGAAACAAGCCCTGCTTCAACTATCGTTAACCGATGAGAAACTCATTGAAAATGAGACGCCAGGAAAAGACAGACTCCATACCGCTGAAGATGAATCCAAACTTCCGTCCGTTTTGAGTGACGAAAACAGTGCAGAGACAATTTTCTCGTTAAGTGACTGGCTAAATAAGAAGAAAATCTTGCTTGACTGGTTAGCCGCACGCTTTCAATAAGACTGCTGCAAGAAGATTTGTGTCTGGCTCAATCGCCGAAAGGCTGCTGAAAGAATCGAATTCTACGCTTGACATTGGATAACTCTATCGACCAGGGCTCCGTCCAGGAGAAAGTTTTAAATTCCGAGTCGAAGGTTCGCATCAAGATTTAAGGGCAGGCGAAACGCCGCAGCCTGACGAGGATTCAATCACACATTGCTCAACAAGAACAACTCCGCAGCCCTGCTGGCTGTAGCGCTCACAACGGCAGCTCTTGCCACCTCCTCTTGCAGCGGAGGCGGAGATAATGACACTCGCGCAGCTTCAGTGCACACAGAGTCAAATTCGGCCCATGTTATTAAGCTCACCAACGAGGCGGCTCAACAGGCTGACGTAAAAACGGAAACTGCGGGAGTACGGCCTATATCAGTCTCGCTGCACCTGACAGGTCGAATCGAACCAGATTTCGGCAAAGAAGTGGACGTAAGCAGTCGCATCTCAGGCAAGATTACCGAACTGCTCGTAAAACCTGGCCAGTTCGTTAACAACGGTCAGGTTATGGCGATTATAGATAGTCGCGAGATTAGCGAACTGGAAGCCGAAGTTATAGAGGCAAAATCGAAGTACGACATCGCTTGCGTGCATCAGGAGCGAGAGCGGCAAATATATGACGAATTGATTGCTCGCCCCAAAGCACTGATCGAGGCGAAAAGCACGTTTCGCCGTGCCAAAGTGCAGAAAGAATTGGCTGAGTTGGAGCTCAAGCGCGTTGAAGGTTTGTACAAGGAGAAAATTTCCGCTCAGAAAGATTTTGTAGCGGCTCAGGCAAGAGTAGCCGAGGATATTGCTGATTACGACCAGGCCTTGCTCGATATGCAACGCGAAACGGAGCTGTTTAAAAATAAATCGCTGCTCAAAAGAGACTATCAGCTGGCCGTCGCAGAAGCGCAACGAGACAAGCAGCATCTCAACACACTGATGCAAAGATTGGAATTTCTAGGTGCCGATAAAAGTCAGATTAATGACCTCGTCAAAGAAGGGAAGATCGTCGGTACAACCAGACTGCTTGCACCCGAAACTGGCGTGGTCAGTCACTTCGACGTTGCTGTCGGCGAATCGATCCATCCAGACAAGTCCCTATTCAAAATAACCGACCTGAGCACGGTCATTGTCAGCGCAGATTTGCCGGAGGCAGATCTGCAGCGGGTGAAACTGGGCAGCCCGGTGAAGGTAAAAGTATCAAGTTATCCCGACAAGCTGTTCGCCGGTGTCATCAGCTTCATCAGTGAACATGTTCATCCCGATTCGCGCACCGTTTCAATTCGTGCAAGATTGAATAATCAGGAGAAAAAATTCAGAACCAATATGTTCGCCGAGATAGACCTCGAAGGTCAGAAACAGAATTTGCTTGCTATCCCTAAAGAGTCACTGCAAGAACATGCCGGCCAGAAGATTGTTTTTGTGCGTACGAAAGACGGTTTTGAAGAACGAAAGGTCAAAACCGGAAAAGAATCGGAAGAATATGTGCAGATAGTTGCCGGTTTAGAGCCAGGAGATAAGGTTGCTACTCAGGGTAGCTTGATGCTTAAGACGGAACTGATTTATCAACGGTAAAACAGAGTTGAAGAGCCAGTTTCGCCTGCTCACATCGCCGTCACGATAACTTAATATCGATTCCAGAAACCACCGTGGCGAAATCCGCCGTTGTAATTGCGGTCACGGTCGTTCATCTCGCGCGTGATGTCGTTTGAAAGATCATTCAATTTGGACTGCAGTCTACGACGTTCTCGCCACGACAAGCCGTTTCCATTTGTACGCAATCTCATTTCCAGTTGATTGATCTGCTGCAGTTTGCCTTCCAACCTCGATACTTCGCCTCTTGAGAGGGCACCAGATTGAATACCAGCGTTTATACGCGCTTGCAGTCTTGCCTCCGTTCCGTCGATGCCACCGCCGGGGAAGCTGAATTGCGCATTGGCTGGAATAACAGATGTAGCCAGAGCAGTCGCCGCAAAGGCGGTCATAATAACTCGTCTCATATCGCACCTCATCATAATCTTTTTCATTTCGCCGATGCCAAATTTCGTGGCGATGGATCGGTAGACGTGCGACTTACCAATTTGTTCTGACAAAGACTTAAATTTCTTAGCAACGCTCTCAGGATGAGCGCCGCGAGCATTCTCATCGATCTTCTCAGTTGGATTGACAACGCATTTCATGCTAATAAAAGGACACTGGGGAGACTTTTATGTGGTTTATAGCGCTCGCGACCGATTATGACGGCACACTGGCGGCGGATGGCGTTGTGGATGAGGCGACGTTAGAGACGCTGAAGAGATTCAGCAAGAGCGGGCGCAAACTTATATTAGTCACCGGGCGACAGTTGAAAGACCTGCTTGTGGTGTTTCCGCAGCTCGACATATTTGATCTTGTTGTCACTGAAAATGGTGCTGTGCTTTATTTTCCCTCGACTAAAGAGGAACGCCTGATAACGAGCGAGGCTCCGACAAACCTGGTGGCAGCACTAACCGAAAAGAAAATTCAGCCGCTCGATGTGGGCAAATGCATCGTCGCGACCTGGCACCCGAATGAAAATGTTGTACTCGAAACCATTCGCGATCTAGGATTGGAGCATCAAGTTATATTCAATAAGGGAGCAGTAATGGTGCTGCCTCCTGGCGTGAACAAAGCGTTCGGTATGGAAGCAGCTTTGAAAGAACTTGCGCTCTCTCGCCACAACGTTGTCGGCACAGGTGATGCGGAAAACGATCTGGCATTCCTGACAGCATGCGAATGTTCTGTTGCTGTAGCCAATGCACTGCCATCTGTTAAGGAAGCGGCCGATATAACCACAAACGGTTCTCGCGGTGCAGGAGTGAGCGAAGTTCTCGAAATGGTGATGAGCTCTGAGCTCAACAAAGTCAATCTCAGTCGTCACGACATTCTCATAGGCACCGATGCTGATGGCAAAGAGATTATGCTCGATGTTCACGGAAAAGGCATGCTCATCGCCGGCACCTCAGGAAGTGGCAAATCGACCGCTGTCACAGGAATTATTGAGCGCCTGGCGGCAAAAGATTATCAGTTTTGTTTGATTGATCCTGAAGGTGACTTCGAGGTTTTCGAGCACGCGCTTACAACCGGCAATAGCCAACATGCGCCTACTATCGATGAGGCAGCCCAACATTTTAAATTGCCCGACACTAATATCATCATCAACCTGCTCGGGGTGCCTCTAGCTGAACGCCCTCAATTTCTAGGCGATCTACTGCCCAGACTCAAATCGCTTCGAGACACTTTAGGAAGACCTCACTGGATCATCATCGACGAAGCGCACCACATGATGCCAAAAAATGACAATCATGTCGCCCAAGCATCGGCCTCAGATATGATTGGTACCATCCTGATCACGGTGCATCCTGACGAGCTGGCGCAGGAAGCTCTGTCATCGTTAGACAAAGCTTTGATTGTCGGCAGTCAACCGAAAGAGATGTTGGAAAAGTTTGCCGCTGCATGTGGTGAAGGCAGAACATTTGAAATCGACAGACCTCTCGAGCCGGGTGAGGCATTCTTCTGGCAGCGTTCAAAGGAACTTCAAAGGATCAAGGTGGCACCACCACACACCGAACGGCGCCGTCATTTGAAAAAATATGCCGAAGGAGATGTTGGTCACGAGAAGAGTTTCTATTTTACCGGACCAAATAAACAACTAAATTTGCGCGTCCAGAACTTGATTCTATTCGTTCAGATTTCTGAAGGCATAGATGATGAAACCTGGCTCTATCACCTGCGTAATGCCGAATACTCAAAATGGTTCTCAGAAGCAATCAAAGACGAAGCACTTGCAACCGAAACAGCAGCGATCGAAGAAAACATGAACATGACGGCTGGTGACAGCAAAGCTGCAATTCATGACTTGATCAAAAGTCGCTATACTGCCTCGGCTACAGGTCCTCAGCTGAATTCCGCGAACATTTTGAAATAGGAAACTAGCGCTTAGCTCGCGAAGCAATCATCGAATTTCTGCAGGCACCAGCCCAGCCTCCGACACAGGCTGTTGCGCAAGCGGTAAGCGTGCCAATTAGCATCAATACAAATCTTTCAAGCCCGAATGATCTCCAGAGTGCGATATCTCCAGTAGAAGTGATACCAGAAGTGTCAGGCACGAAAGTAAGCATCCCTGAAAACACAGTCATTAAGAGGAATCCCAAAAGAAGCGGCGTCTGCACTAGAACACTCAAAAATGCGCCAGCCGCTTTCGAAGTCGACTTAGTGGCTCGGGCGACGACGTAGCCATGCACGAGAAAACAGTAAAGAAATATCGTGCTCAAGGCGATCAGCCCATCTGATGTACCGTTCGAGAAAGTCGTGGTATGTGAGTCTTGAGTGATCGCGCCATACAGGAGGCAGGCTGAAAACGAAGCTGGCACAAGCAGCACGAGCAGTCCAGAACTGGCCAGCTTGGCAGCGCTGAAACTGGTTGGAAGCGATTCTCTGCACTGGAGACCGGCTTGTCCGACTGCTATCACAGCTAGAGTAGTTAGAATCGCTGTCATAATACCCAGACCAGCACCCATAACGGTACTCGTGCCAATTGTCACGAAAAAGCAAATCAGAAACGTTGTCGGAACGAGAACGAACCGACGCGCAATATTGGAACGGACCAAAAGTGATGCCCAGAAACAAATTGAAGCCGCCACTGCGACTAACAAACCCATGCCGTCAGTGGGCGCAAAGGGTCGAATGAAATTATCGACGCTGATGCCGGTTGCCATAAAAGTAATTTGAGCGACCAAAAATAATCCGGTGCAGAAATAAAGTATCAACGCGACGACACTGCAGGCCGCTCCCGAGGCGGCTGTCAGCGAAGACCAGAGGCGATAGAACAATCCGTGGGAAGGTTCAAGCGACCTCGCACCTGCTCCGACGCATGCATTCATCCAGACATGCTCTTGTGTGTTCGGATTACCGACCAGGGAGTGAAGCTGCAATAGATCTTTAGGAACCGATTTGCCGTCGTGTCGTTTAGAGTATTCATCAGCACAGTGCAGGCGAACTTTCGGCGCCGCCTCTTTGAACTGCGCGCAGCCTGATTCCGCCATGGATTCATCGTTACTGAATAACTTCATCTAGTCCAATATTTCTCAGAGCCAATATCCTTATGCCCTCAGCCTGCGCCAAATTGTCAGCAATGAAAAAACTCTCATATGACTCATGCAACTATTTTCGTGTGGTCAAATGCATAGAAACGCCGCACTGACTGGCTTAACGAGAGGACACAGGCAAACTATGACATCAGAGGTTGAAACAAACACGGCTGCCACCTCTAACAAGCAGCAGGAGTGGCTCGACAGAGGCAAAAAAGTGTTTATGAACACATACGCTTCCTACCCGATTGTCATAAAACAAGGCAAAGGTGCGCAGGTCGAAGACATTAACGGCAAAACTTATCTGGATTTTGTATCAGGCATCGCCGTAAATTCGCTTGGTCACCGTGATGATGGATACGTGGCGGCGATAACTGACCAGTTGAATCAGTTCAGCCATTGCTCGAACCTGTACTTGCATACGCCCGGTATCAAGCTCGCAGAAGCGCTAATTCGAAACGGCGAATTCGATAAAGCATTCTTCTGCAACAGTGGCACCGAAGCGATTGAGGCAGCAATCAAATTAAGCCGCAAATACGCGAAAAAACACAAAGGAGATGACTGCACAATCATCCTCACCATGAGCAATTCATTTCACGGTCGCACCTATGGAGCTCTCTCAGCTACTGCTCAGGCTAAGTATCAAAAGGGCTATGAACCGCTCGTACCTGGTTTTCAAACTGTCACGTTCAACGACATCGATTCGGTCAAATCGGTGCCTTCTCAATCAGTTGCCGCCGTGATTGTCGAGCCGATCCAGGGTGAAGGCGGTATTCACGTTGTCGATCAATCATTCTTGAAACAGTTGCGCGATTACTGCACAAAAGAAAATATCGTATTAGTCTTCGATGAGATTCAATGTGGCATCGGTCGAACAGGACACTTTTTTGCATATCAGCACTTCGGAATCGCGCCAGATCTGATTGCACTGGCAAAAGGTCTGGGGGGCGGTTTCCCAATCGGCGCACTCCTCGCTAAAGAACACTTCGCCGCAGCATTCGAACCAGGTGATCACGGCTCCACATTTGGTGGCAACGCTCTGGCTTGCGCAGCAGCTCTCGAGTGCGTGACGAGAATTGAAAAGGCGGATTTTCTCAGTTCCGTGACCAGGCGAAGCGAGCGACTGCGTGCGGCGCTGCACCAGTTGATGAGTAAAGGAAACGGCGTCGTGGCGATACGCGGATTGGGTTTGATGGTTGGAGTAGAGCTTGAATTTCCCGGGAAACCGGTGATTCAATCTTGCATGGATAACGGCATGATGCTGGTCGGAGCCGGAGACAAAGTGCTCAGACTGCTGCCGCCGCTGACTGTTACTGACGGGGAAATCGACCGAGCGATCGAGATTCTCTCAGCTGTTCTTGCAAACCACACGGTCAGCGCTTAGTATTCCTGGCGTGCGCACAACGAGTTGATTTTTCAGCTCAACTCCAGACATTCAAAGTCAAAAATTCGATTAGCTCATCACGTTCGTTCATTTCACGACTAGCCGCGACCAGACCGGCTTTGTATAGCTTCAGTGCATCGTTCTTATATCCTTTGCTGTATGCAACTTTTGCTGCAAACAACAAATTCGACCAGTTGGCTCTGCTAGCAGCCTGCCGCGCGTTATCCGATGGCGCCATCTCTAGACGGGTTTTCAAGTGAGCCGAGCTTGTTGCGGCATCATAAGTCAGGGCACCAGGGCTGACGTTTTCGAAACTACTCATTTCTGACCTTTAAGACATGCCTGGAAAACGGGATTCCGCGCCCCGTCGGTGGCAAGCCGACTTAGCGCTTTGCATCGAGTCAATAGAATAGCTAACTCGAACGCAATTGTAATCCAGCGAAGCAGTTACCGCTTACTTGAGGGATGTTCGAAAACGCCCATCTACCTACAGTTAATATGAAATCTCAAAAACCGCTTGGAATGTAGTTAGGCACACTTTGGCTACAAATCGTCGTTACGATGCCAGAGCTTGGGTAATAACTGCGGAGCGGGAATCAGATGGGTATTTTTTTCCATAGAAGAGCTGAGAGAGCGAACTGTAGCGCTCCACCAATCGAGAGCGGACCAACTGAAATCGGCACCTTTGCGCCGGAAGATCCTCGCCAACAGTTCAGTGAAATAAGAAATCAGCGCGTCGAAACGACCGCTCGCAAATCCAACCTGCCAGGGCAAAATGAGCTGCCACCGGCTGCTCCTTCGGTCGATGCACCGTCTAAGAATATTGACGCGTCGCCCCCAGCCCACCGTACGATAGCCGGCGAGCACAACGCGGAGGTAAAAAACAAGACTCCGCAGTTGCCTCAACTAATTCTTACGGATACGCCCGGGTCCACGTATCGGCGCACAGCCGCGAACGATGTACAGCCGCAAACATATCGTCGCGCCACCAGTAACGATGTGCCACCACCTCCGATACCTAACCCACCAGATGATGTGGTACCGGCCAGACCACTGCTCCGCAATGACCGCGTCGTGCCACCGCCGCCGCTTCCAGACCCTGAATTATCCGGCACGCCAACACGTGACTTGTATCAGTACGCGGATGGAAAGCCTCAGCGCACAACGCGAGAGGTGCCACCGCCACCGATACCTAACCCTCCCGGCAATGCAGCACCGATCCCAACTATACTCCGCCCCGGGCAAGTACCACCACCGCCGCTGCCAGACCCTGAACTTTCTGGTACGCGAACTCGTGACCTTTACCAGTACGCGGATGGAAAGCCTCAGCGCACAACGCGAGAAGTAACGCCATCGCCGTACCCACACGCCCCCGAGAGGGACTTACCTCGCTTGCCCGCCGACACGCCGCCTGAATTTCGAGACCATCCAGGTCCTGGCTCAATTCGCAGACGAACGCTGCAAGAACAGCTCAATCTTCCAGAGCGGCAAAGTCCGAATCCGGGACGAACCCCAACAACCCTGGATAGTTTTGTTCCGCAAAGCGCACCAACCGCTCGTACCAACGATCGACTTCACGCCCCCATAGAAATCCGTCAGCCACTACCCACACTACCAGGAGATGGCAAGGTAACAGACATATCGGCGGCTCAGCTCAAACAATTGATGGCGCGGGCCGACCGCCCGATCGTCGTCGACATCTGGCAGGAAAGATGTGGCGGATGCGAAGCAATTGCTCCAGTGATGAATCAGCTTGCTGCGCAGTACAAAGGGCAAGCATCCGTTTACAAAATTCATTCACAAGAATTTTTACGTGATCCAGAACTGAGAAATCGATTCAAGTTTAGCGCAGTTCCCACAACTCTCATGTTCGACTCAGGGAGATTGCTTGACCAGCACACGGGTGCAAGAGAGCCGGGATTTTACGCACAAAAATTGAACGCAGCGATAGCCCGTCACTCACAACCAAATTACAACACCAACACACCGTACGACCAGAATCGATTACGCCCACAAGAGAGAACACCGAATGTAATCGACGACCATGTCAACGAACGGCGCCACCATCGCCTTGATGAGCGGCTCGAACGCATTCGGGAGAAGATTTCCAGACTGACACATTTTTCCGCGCGTGAGCGAGACGTAGCATTTACACCAACGAACGCAGAACAACGCACACTGGACCTGATCAACAACGAACGTCGTCGGCACCGCCTGCCAGATCTAGTTCATGACGCGAGACTGCAAATGATTGCCAACAGGCACACAGACTATCAGGTGCGGCACGGCATGACACACAACGAAAACACGCCAGGCTGGCAAAACGTTTCACAACGCATGCAACAGGTCGGGCTGCAAGGCTGGCGGGAAAACGCCGGATCGGGCGCATTTACCCCTGAAACGCTCGTATCGATGTGGATGAATTCACCGGGACATAGAGCCGCAATACTCGGAACCGGAAACATCGGCGCCGTTTCAATCCGCAACGGAAAAGCGACTTTCAACCTGACGACTGATCCGGAACTGCAAAAGAACACCTGATGGAGAAAGGCGGCAGGCATTTGCCTACCACAGGAAAAAAGGGGAGTTCCACGCCACAGCGAGTCAGCTAAGCCCACAGCCCTCCCGGGCAGGTACCGTAGCACGGACCGTCGACCACAGGTTAAGCCACGTAACGCCGGCGACACTTTAGCCACACTTCAAAAGTATGGTTGTGAAATCGAATTGGTTTCACCCCTGACACTGGCGGATTTACAGATGAGAAGAGCTCGCGGTTCGGTCATTTCACTTGTTGCGGCGGTTGCTTTTGTAATTTTGGCAATTGGCATAGGCGCATTTTTTCTATGCAGGTTGATGGGGGGCACGCGCGAACTGTGGAACGCCTCCGACGCAGGCGTCATGAACGCGGCCAAGCAGGCGCTCGTCACGCCATCTATCCAGCCCAATGACACCTCCTTGCCACCTGCAGCGAAAGACTTTTTCGCTTTGAGCGATCCTCCAGGCACACAGCCAAACCAGTCAGGACAGCCGATCAAATACAAACCAATCAGTTTGATTACGTACAACAGGCTGGTAGCGCAAGCAATGCTGGTATGCGCAAATGCTGAAGCTGAAGGCAACGAAACAGCCATCAAAAATGCCAAGCAAGTTGTAGCTGCAGTCAAAGCAGTGGGCGGATATTTGCAGAACGAATTCGCTCAGCACGCCCCCGTCGACAATGCCTGTCTAAAGCTGACTGCAGTTAACAACGTCCGCATGCTGGATAACAATGGAATCGCGTTAAAGAAGAAGCTGGAAGCTGGTTTTATGAACAAGGGCTACTCTTCGAACATCTGGTTCGATCCCGACATTCTTTCGACCAACGTTCCGGTCAATCCACAAGCTCAAATCAAGCCGGAAGCACCAGTTGTGAAAGCTCTATACGATGGCACTCTTCCAACCAATTATCAGTCCACTAAGTTCGTGGCTGGTTATGAGCCAATAAAACTTCTGGGCGACAGCGAGACACTATATGCGGTGCCGACGATGCCAACCAGTGGCGCGCATCTTGTTGATCTGACCAGATTCAAGCAGAGCACTGCCATCATCGACCTGACCACCCCGCAAAATGCTTTCCGTGCCGATTGCCAGGCTTTGAACAAAAAGAATTCAAGCACTTTCGTGAACACAGTCTCCTGCGCAATCGTCGGCTCCCTCAGCAAATACTACGTTGGTCAGATTCCGGCTGGCTATGTACGCGTCGTCAATGCACCTTACAATTCTAACGGACCTGTTCCAGGCGACTTGAACCAGGCGCTCGCATATGCCAACGAACAACTCGCAGAAAACGTGATGTTCGATGGCACGCAGGATATTTTCAACACAAACCTGGTTTTTGGAAGCAGCTATGTTCAGGTGGCGACACCGAACAACGGAAACCCAGAGACCACGCCATTTGCCATCGGTAGCAACGGACTTGCAGCAATGAAAGCCTGGGCCGCCTACAATGACTCAACGGGCAATGATGGACTGGGACACAACCCCAATCTCGACCCAACCAAAAACACCTTTCCTGGTGGCACACCACAACAGCTCAAAATCAATCCGAACGTGCCGTCGCTGACAATTCGCATCGGCTCTGGTTACAATCAGAAAGCAAAGTTAAAAGACCTCGTCACCATCAAAGGTTTCAATCAGATCAGTGATGAGAACTTCAATGGAGCTGAACCTGCCTGGCTTGACGCCATGATTCCAGTGATGGAAAGCAATCTGAGCAGAGGAACCGTGCTGGCGGGAATTGGTGCCAACAACGGCTTCACCGCCATTGAGTGGCTGAAAGCCAGAATTATGCAACTGAGAGCCGCAGGAAACACCAAAATTACAATAAGAATTCCAACGCAACACTCGGGCATGAAATCGTTCAAACACTTCAAGAACGGCAGCGCCACGTTGATTCACTACGCGTCACCACCAGCTCACGCACAGTTCGAGCAAGTCGGCTCGCCACTGAGCTTGTTAGAGGGAATCAATTCGGTCAACGAACCAAATCACACAATCAATCCTCAACAGTCGAGCTACGTCGCATTTATCAAAAAGATTGCTCAAAGAACACGTCAGATCAATCCGACATTCAATGAAGCGGCAGTGGTTGCAGCCTTGAACAGCGCACCAATCGCACTGGGTCAGACTCTGTACCTGCACGCTGACAGCACTGGCAAAAAGCTGGTCATGGACCGCGAAGTTCATTACGATGACACCAACCTGAAACCAGATGGAGTCAACTCGATAGTCACATACAGCACTGCACCTTACGACATTGGACTTTCGCTTGTCGATACGCAGAAAGACGGCTCAATTACCGCTCCACGCGGCGACATGAACTATCACCAGGTTCCTTATAAAGCGATCTCTGCAGGCGGCTACTTAAACGCACCACCTACAGCTGCGGGTTCGAAACTAGCCCTCAATTCAGCCGCAACGTCCGTCACCGCAACAGAGGCCGCTCAATTCGTGCCGTCGTCTGGCTTCGGTAATCTCCTGGGCGAAATTCACTACGATAACGCCCTGCAGGCCAGCAATGGTGGCAACGAACTCTACTTCAGTATTCCAAACTAAAAATCAAATTCGAAAAACAAACTCAACTGATATTCGACAAGTGAATGTGCTCGAACAACCGTATGGTCCACTCCAAACATGTCCAAAATTTTCGAATAGATCATCATTACGGAAAGGAAAAGAATGAACAATCCACATAATATTCGCGAGATGCTACCCCTTATGTCGATTTTGATCGCGACCAGTTTGACTCCGCCAGTTTCGGCACAACAACAGCAACAACGCCAGCTTCAGCACAACCCGCAAGCACCAGTCTCTGCGTATAACGAGCCTAAGCCTGTCAATAAAGTCGAATTGCCGGACCTGCCCGAATTCACGGGGCAAGCAAAGCTGGAAAAAGGGTCGCAGTACGCAGCCAACGACCAGATCGAGCGCAGTTATGCCTACGTCTATCAAGCGAGAGAGGAAGCAAGCAGAATCATCGACTGGTACCGCTCGGCTCTTACAATGTATAAGTGGGACCTGGATAGCAATACCAACAAAGCTATCATCGCGACAAATCCCCGCACGGGTAACAGTTGCAGCATCTACTGCGACAACGAAACAGCAGCCGGCTGTAAACTGCACATCTCATATACGTTTATGCAGAAACAAACCGAGAAGTCTGCACCTAACTACTAGGGGATTTGTCGCGATGATAGCTTT